>CANJBQ010000005.1 GCA_947472645.1 Burkholderiaceae bacterium | reverse complement strand
AGCCATACATAAAAAACCAGTAATTTGACAACCTGGATGCAACAATGGTTCTAGCACTACTACTTTTACCTCTGCCACTTAAAGCTACTCGCTTTTTAAAAACGTTACCGCCTAAATTGGCATCAATTACCCCATTCTTCATTTCCTCAACTGCAGATTGAATATCTGAATCAGAAAGATCTGACTTAATCATCCATTTATTAAAAGTTTTAGTTTTAAAAATTCTCTGTTTAGGCATTGTTAAACTATAGCACTTAGTGTGCCACTTAGCAACTGTAGTTTTTGTCGTAAATTGTTAAATCGAGTCTAGCAAGGGAGTTGAAGTAAAGGAAACAAATGTTACATTTTTGGATGTTCAAACGATGCTGGACACCCTATCGCCACGACGTTTAGATTTATTGAAATATGTAAGACAAAATGGGGCTGATAATGTTAAATCTTTGGCGGTATCTTTAGGAAGAGATTATAAAAATGTTCATCATGATGTAAGTGTTCTTCTTTCGGCTGGATTGTTGTTACAAGATGGACGGAAGTTGTCAGCACCTTGGGATGAGTTAAGTACCCATGTATCTTTAAAAATGGCATAACCAATTTTATTAAAGGTAAAACTATGCGTAAAGAATATGATTTTTCTAATCCCCGTAAAAACCCATATGCTTCAATGTTAAAGAAGCCTATTACGATTCGTTTAGATGAGGATTCGGTGAGCTACTTAAGACAATTTCCGAAGAGGTCGGCATTCCTTACCAAAGTCGTATTAATCTCTATTTACGAGATTGTGCCACTTCCCATAAGAAATTGAATCTTAGCTGGAAGTAGATCAACATCAAATAATGTCCAGCCTCAAGCGAGGCATTTTTTTACTTCGTGGTTCGGTTGGCAGGATAATGCCGAGTAAGCGCTGTAGAGAGTAAAGGGTACCTCTGCTCTGACGAAACCCTCAGACACCGGTTATGAAGTAGATAAATTATAGCTATTTGGGAAAAGATAGATCAAGACAAAAACCAAATTAACTGACTTTCTCAACGGAAAAAAATCTCATTTTTTCGCTTAAAACTTTTGGCCGATGTTTGTGATCTACCCCCTCGGGAACTATGAACACATCCCCGGCGCCATATCTAAAAACTTTTCCAGCGATATTAATTTCAACTTCGCCATCGATGACATAACCAATATGCCCCTTTAAACACCAATCGGCGTGAATCATAGCATGGTCCCATTCAACTAAACGTACCTGGGTTTCACCGAGTTGAATACGTTTGTAGCGCATTCCATCTCCTGCTTCGAACCAATCCATGTCATCGAATACAATTTTATAATTCTGAGGCATATTCATTTTTTATTTCCTATATGGCTTTGAAATAGGCGATATTAAACTTATTGCATATCGTTATTACTATATTACTATTTAAACAGTATTCATGATTGTTTATCATCAGGTCCTGGTCGATTCTGCCATTGGCAACCAAGAATCTCTGAAAGCACCTTAGAGTAGTTTTTCATTTAGACCAAGGTTTGTGTGTGGTTTTTATTTTGTGTAGAATTTGTTTATGACAAATCTAAACCAGCTTCCTACAGACCTACCTATTCCTCAAGATGATGGTTCAACCAATCATTTGAAGGGAATGAAACTACCCAATGTTTCTTTAAATGCGACCAATGGTAAAGCCCTTAATTTGCGGGACATCAAAGGTAAATTAGTGATCTACTGTTATCCAATGACAGGGCAACCCAATGTGGCGCTACCAGATGGTTGGGATCAAATTCCTGGGGCTAGAGGGTGTACACCACAAAGTTGTTCATTTAGAGATCATTATCAAGAGCTTCAAGCATTAGGCGCTGAGGTTGTAGGCTTGAGTGTTCAATCTACGGAGTATCAAAAAGAGATGGCAGAGCGACTACATCTCCCATTTCAAGTTGTTAGTGATGCGAACTATCAATTTCAAAAGGCATTGAATATGCCAATCTTTGTAGCTGCCGGAATGACATTATTAAAGCGGGTTACATTAATTGCTAATAATGGCGTGATTGTGGCAGTTCACTACCCCATCTTCCCAAGTGATAGTGATCCAGCTTGGGTAATTGATTATTTAAAGGGTCTTAAGGGTTAGGCATTCGCGGACCGGTCGATTCCGCCCCGGGCGCCAAGAATCACAATGGCCCACTTGTTGGGCTATTGTGATTTAAGATTTAAGATGAATTTACAACAGAACAAAATTTACAATACGATGAGTAATCGATTCAGCATATACTTTAAAAAATAGTTTATGGCATTTTTCGTTAACGAATCTTATGATTCTCTTGGGTAAAAATATTTTTATGTCTATTATTAAAGTAAAAGAAGTGGCATATGCAAGAATAACTGCGCCTGATTTAGACACTATGGAGGAGTTCCTCAGTGACTTCGGTCTTACAAGAGCAGAGCGCACTCCAACTGCGCTATATATGCGCGGAACTGGACCGGAGAATTTTCTTCACGTAACACACTTAGGAGATCCACGTTTTATAGGTATCGCCTATATCGCAAATAGTGAAGAGGACTTAATAACTTTAAGTAAACTATCTGGTGCATCTGGTATTGAAAATATAGATGAGCCAGGTGGTGGTAAAAGGGTTAAGGTTATAGAGCCTAATGGTTATCAAATTGAGGTTATTCATGGACGTAAAAAACTAGACCTTATTCCGGTTAAGAGACAAAAGACGAACTCCATCGAAAACCCCCTCAATCGAACGTCTGAATTAATGCGAATTCCTGCCGGTCCTTCTAGGCCACATCGAATAGGCCATGTGGTCATGGGTTCGCCAAAAACACAAGAAACAGTTAAGTGGTTTCGAGAAGTCTTAGGAATGATTGGTTCAGATGACGTCTATGCGGGAGAAAAAAACAATATTATTGGTTCATTCAACCGTTTAGATTGTGGAGATGCATATGTAGATCACCACAGTTTCTTTTGCATTCAGTCTTCCGTTGCCGGATTAAATCATATCTCGTTTGAAGTTCAAGATATTGATGATGTGTTTATGGGTCATGAGTATCTTGCTAAAAAGAACAAGTATGAGCATATGTGGGGCATTGGTCGTCATGTTCTAGGCAGTCAAGTTTTTGATTATTGGGCAGATCCGTGGGGACGTATTCATGAACACTGGGCCGATACTGATAGACTTAATGTACAAAATATAAGCAACCTTGTTTCGGCAGAAGAAGGATTAATTTCTCAATGGGGTGAGCCAGTACCTCAAAAATTTATTGAGAGGATTTGCCCCTAAAAGACTTAAGATCTAATTTCGATAGAGAAGGATCTACTATCCCCTGTCGTGGTCGATTCGACCCCGGACCACCAAGAGTTAAATAATGCCATGCTTCGTGCAGGAAAGTTTCTTTTTTATAGCTAGGTTTGGTTGATTACCATGACTTTTGCAAAATGAATACAAACAACCATCGATAAAAATTGTTATGAAATTCTCGGATTCAGTAACTATACAAGGTAAGCATGCCACATTAGTGCCATTAACTATTGCGCAACATGATGGTTTATGTGAAGCTGTTAGGGATGGGGAGCTTTGGAAACTTTGGTATACAAGCATTCCTTCGCCTGAGGCCATGTTAAAGGAGATTGATAGGCGTTTGGGCTTACAGCGGTTAGGATTAATGAATCCATTTTGCATTTTGGACGCCAAAGGGAACTCCATTGGAATGACAACTTATATGAATATTGATCAAGAAAATCGTAGACTCGAGATAGGATCTACTTGGTACCGTCAATCGGTTCAGCGCACGGCGATTAATACTGAATGTAAATTGATGTTGTTGCGTTACGCATTCATGAAGTTAGATTGTATTGCTGTGGAATTCCGCACTCATTTTTTTAATCATCAAAGTCGCAAAGGCATTGAGAGATTAGGAGCAAAACTAGACGGTGTATTACGAAGCCACCAAATTAATCGTCATCCAGATGCTAACGATAGTCTTAGAGATACGTATGTTTACAGTATTTTGGCAAGCGAATTTCCTGCTGTAGAGGCTCATTTGAGCCTTGGATTACAAATGCCAAAAATGTAAATGATTGAGCAAAATATTAATACTTCACTTAGGGGTGTTGTAATTGGCTGGGCATTTATGGGGTTGATTGGCATTCCTCTGGCCGTATATTTTGACTTGCTAGAGGGTTGGCGCTGGCCCCCCCTACAACGCAATTTATGATCAGATGATTGTAAGCATCTATTTCGCCGTAGGCATTTGTTCGGCAATGGCTATTAAAAACCCATCTAAACATGTGAGCTTTTTATGGTTTGTGGCCATATCAAGTTTCACGCATGGTGGAGTAATGCTTTATCACGCTGCTCTTAATACAATTCACATTAGTCATCTCATTGGAGATGTTTGGATTTTAGCGGGGGGGCTTTCGTTGGCAATCCCATTGTGGCAACTCAAAAAATATCAGGATTAGGCATCTTCGGCTCTAGTCGTTGACCTCGGGCCACCAAGAATCCAAACGGTCGCGTAACAATAATAATGTGCAATCTTAGGGTTTAAAACACAAGATTGCCTAGCAACCCTATAATAATTCAATGAATTTAAGTTTTATCCTGAATAGAGCTAATCATTTGATACAAAAGGTACTTATAACTTTTGGTCTCATTTTGATTTTAGCTAGTTGCCCAATCATTTTAATGGGGCTTTTGGGTGTGTTTTCTTTGGATTTATTCGCTATTGGATTTTCCTCGGGCATTCGTATCCTAGCATCCGTTGCAATAACAGGTTGTCTTATCGGTGCAATTGGTTATTGGATCGAAGAATCTGTATAAGTTAATAAGGGGCTTTTATGTTTAAAAAATCTGATTATTTTATTTTTCTGGCCGTAGTGATTTCTTTCTTTACATCTGCTTACCTATGGTTTGTGATTGGAGATCGTGAGCAATCTATCTTTACAGCCATTTGGGTACCATCTATTTTTTGTTTTGGAATTTACTTTAAGTTATCAGCCATTTTGAATAAAAAATTATGAGTAATACTACTTTATTAATAATATCGATTAGTGTTTTTTGCCTATTAATACTGGGGCTAATATTGATGATTAGAGAGTTCATGGGTAATTTGAGTGATGCTTTTCCTGAGATTGCAGAATGGTTAAACTCGAGTAATGAGAAAAAATAATTTGAACGCACATTTTCTGAATGTTGAAAATGGCCTCTGTCCAGTATTAATTGAAAAGTAGTACCAAGCGAGGTCGGGGAATGGCTAGTTGATAGGCGTTAACGGAGTTAAATGTAGATAAGATGAAAGTATGCAAAGCATTGAAGAACTCCACCGACTTGCCTGTGAAAGCAGACAAGACACATACATAGATCCTGAGTCAGGCTATCAAGTTCTCACAAGTCAAGCCCACTTAAAGCGTGGAGATTGTTGTGGTAACAGTTGTCGTCATTGCCCATTTGAATATATCAATGTTCCGAAAAGTGGCTCATAGAGCCAATGATCCCGAGTTCTCCCCATAATTTGCCATTTGTTTTTATTGCATGCTTGCCACAACTTCCCGAGGCGATTTTCATTCATAGCCTCTGCAAGAAATATCTTTTAAAAGGATAAGTCAAATCTAAGTCCCTGTTTCGGTCGATTTTGTTTGAAAGGACAAATCCATCAAATGAGCATAGAATAGAAATATGAAAAAGATTTGCTTTGCTCTATGTTTAAGTCTATTTGCCAGCTTGATTCATGGAGCTGTGATGCCTATTGAACTGTTGGTGAATCAATCGCAGCATCAAATGCACGTTATTGAAAATTCAGCTCATCACTGTGATGAAGTAGTGAATAATTCCCAAGATACAAATAACAATCAGCAATGCCATAGTGATAGCTATCAGTGTTGTTTAGGCTTGGTTATTTCCCCGGCGTTAGATATCAATCTCACTACAGACTTCACAGGAATCTTGGCTTCACAACATACCTCATTAGTTCTTCAGCCAATGATTAACTTCATCTATAAACCTCCAAAAGCCTAAGCTAATTCTTTAAGACAGGTTAGTTTTATTTGTGACACTTAGTCACGTATATATTTTGGAGAAACACAATGAACATGACTCACTACATGGAGTTATTGGCAGTTAACCAGCCTTGGAATTTAATCATTTTTATGGCCATTCCAATTGTTTTGGCCGAAACCCTAGCGATTACAGAGCTATACATACTCTTTACTCGCAAGTTTGATGGCGCCGTTTATTATCTCAATCGTTTTGCTGGCATTGCTGTGGGGGTTTACTTTGTAGGTATCATCTACTACATCGTGACAAATGCGATAATTCCTTTTACCCAAGCGGGTGAGTGGAGAACGGCCATTGATGTAATCGCGGTAGTTAGTTATGTGATTGCCGGCTTGCCATTGATCTGGATTGCTTTACAAGAATTCGGTTTGGTTAATCGAGCTTTAGATCAAATGGGTAAGTTAAAGATTCACGCTACATGCGTTGCCTTGTTCTTAGTGTTCGGACACATCGCCATGATTGCCGGCATGGTTGACCCAAGCGTACTAGGCTATAACGCGCCACACACAATGGAAATAAACCATGAAAAATCCTTAGAACATAAGGACCATATGAAGTAAGTATCTGAAGTGGCGTCAGGCATCCTAGGCCCTGAGCGATTCCGCTCAGGGCCTATAAGAATCGCCGAAATTCTCACTAGTAAGTGGGTGAAAATACATAAATTTCAAAAATAACCTAAGATATTAATATGAATAATTTTTTAGATCCAGCAATTCTCTTCTTTGTTTTTGGAGCGTTTGCTGGCGCTGTGAAATCAAATCTAGAGATTCCTCAGCCCATTGCTAGATTTTTATCTTTATATCTTTTAATGGCTTTGGGTTTGAAGGGGGGCTTTGCGCTTCATAAATCAGGCTTTACTTTTGAGATTGGTTTAGCGCTTGGGTTGGCAATATTTTTGGCAATCATCATTCCTCTGATGGGTTATTTGGTGCTCAGAACCAAACTGAATAACTACGATGCAGCGGCTATTGCTGCTACTTATGGTTCAGTAAGTGCCGTTACTTTTATTACCGCAACTCAGGCACTAGATCAATATGCTATTGCGTTTGGTGGGCATATGGCGGCCGCAATGGCGCTGATGGAGTCGCCCGCAATTATCTTGGCAATCTTATTAGCAAATAAAGCGAGAGCGTCAGCTACAAATTCAAAACAATCCATAGGTATGTCAAAGATTCTTCATGAATCATTTACCGATGGCGCACAGCTTCTTTTATTGGGTTCTATGGTGGTTGGTTTGATGAGTGGGGATAATGGACAAAAAATTATGGCTCCTTTTTCAATTGATTTATTCAAGGGAATGTTGGCCTTTTTCTTGCTCGATATGGGCTTGATGGCTGCTAAGAACTTTAAAGGATTAAAAGGGAAGCCCCCCATTACTTTGTTTTATGCGATTGGCGCCCCCTTGATTCACGCTTCTATCGCACTGGGACTCTGTAAATTTCTGGGCTTACCACAGGGCGATACTATTTTATTAATGGTCCTTGCCGCTAGCGCTTCTTATATTGCTGTGCCAGCTGTATTAAGGCACGCACTTCCCGAAGTAAATCCTGCTTTATATATGGGGATGTCATTAGGAATTACTTTCCCCTTCAATATTATCGTGGGGATTCCACTTTACGCCTATATTGCTGGGCTTACTTACTAGATAGGATCAAGCGTATTTAGTCAAAATTAAAGCCCCTATCCATAAATTAGGATTCAGCACAGGGCATCGGATAATGACGAAGCCATTTAAAAAGAACATAAAATTAGACGGTAGAATAAAAAAATATTAATTTTAAATGGAGGCAGCATGCTTGAACTACGTCCTGGATGTGAATGTTGTGATTTTAATTTGTCACCTGATTCGACAGAGGCAAGAATTTGTTCCTTTGAATGTACTTTTTGTAAAGAGTGTGCTGAAACAAAACTTCATAACAAATGCCCCAATTGTGGTGGTGAGTTAGTCCAAAGACCTAGGCGGCCTAGTGCGGCTTTAGCAAAACATCCGGCATCAATAACTAGAACTTATAAGCCTGAAAAATTGAATCAAAAGTAATTATTGAGGCGGTTAAACACTAACTCGGGCTAACATATTCATATGACCTTATAAATGATGAATCAATTTCTTGCTACGGCCTCAGTCAAGTGTCGATTTGCGCGGCGGGATAGCCAATGCTTTTAATATGATTAAAACGACATTTATGATTTTGATAGCTTTTTAGCAATCCGTTGATTAATATCTTTAAGCATAAGCTCATCGGGCTCTTTCCAATTAGCCCCTGCCTGGTTTGCCATATAGACTACAGCTGAAGAAAATTCAGCCACAGTTAAATCTGGCTTTCCGCCTTTTGGCGGCATCGCTCCCACGCCATGGTAACCATCAGAGGTTATATGTGCCTGACCCTCTTTGATTAGCTTACCCCATTGCTTTTTATCGCCAACCAGAGGAGCCTTATTCAGACCCGTGGCATGACAGTTGGCACAAACGGCTTTATAGGTTTCTTCACCACCAGCCATGCTTATTGAGCTAAAAAAAAGTAGGCTGAAAAATAGGAAAAAGCGCATATTTTTTGAAGATTATTAAAATAAATAATTTAAAGTATATATTTAAATCATAAGTTTTGCTAACAGAGATATATCTTAATTGAATATGAAAAAAACGATTACTAACTTAATCCATTTGATTCTATGTGCTTACTGTCTTTACTTGCCAATAATGACGAAGGCGGCATTATTAAGCGATCTAAAAGATGGTCAGCATATTTTACTTATGCGGCATGCAGATGCCCCTGGCTATGGGGATCCTACTGGTTATGTAATTAGTCAGTGCCCCACTCAGCGTAACTTAGGTGATTATGGGAAAAGCCAAGCTAAAGCTATCGGGTCTTGGCTCAGAAAACAAGGCATCGATCAAGCTCAAATTTTCAGTAGTCCATGGTGTAGATGCTTAGATACGGCCCAGCTTATTAATTTAGGCCCTGTAAAAATAGAGCCATCTCTTGGCTCTTTCTTTGATGAGATGAGTTTGGAAAAAAAGCAAACAAAAGAATTAGAACAGTTTATTAAAAGTGAACTAACGAATCAAGCTAAAGTGCCGATTATTCTAGTTACTCATCATGTTAATATCCAAGCATATACTGGCAAAGTAGTTGGTGTAGGCGATATGGTTTTAGTAAAGGTAAGTACTAACGGGGAATATCTTTCTCATGTAATCTATTCAAGTCCAAAACCATAGAGGTAGAGTAAGTTTTTTTGGTGACCTTCATAAAATAGCTATCATTACGTTTTTACTACTATCGTTATTTGGTAACACTTAAGCGGTGGATAGGACGTCTGTTAAGTCAGACCCAACTTGGTTAATTGAGGTAATGACAAGTATTAAGTCTGAAAAATACGATCAGGAAATTAAGTAATTACAAGAGGCTAAAGATAAAAGTTCAGGTGGCTTGTCATCTGATTGATGGGGCAGCACTCTGACTCTAAGCTAATCTACTTTGGCACCAGATTTCTTAACAATATTCGTCCAGCGAATTAATTCTTCATTTAATAAACTAGCAAGTTGCTCAGGCGTTCCAGGGAAAGTCTCTATACCTTGATCTTGCATCATTTCTTTTACATCTGGACTTTGCAAGATATTCAATATATCCCCATTTAATTTGGCAATAATGGCTTTTGGAGTTCCCGCAGGTGCAAATAAGGCATACCAAGGCTTAGCATATAAACCTGGAATTGATTCAGAAAGCGTTGGAAATTGCGGCGCTAAATTTTAAAGACATTCCTCATAGATATTCCTATTCAAAAATTTATTGAGTTTATTTCTACTAACCTAAAAACACACTCTATTTTGCTTAGCTTCCCAAAGACGTTTCATGACTGCAGTATAGCCCCCCGATAATTTTCCTGGTTTAAATATTTTGAAAGGCACACTTGCATATTTGCCGCTCTTCTATTTTGCTCCGGTAACATTTCCGAGCTTTAGAAGGCTTATGAAGCAGTTAAGGGCTTGTATGGTAAAAAGAGCGATTGTTAAAAACAGGAGTAATAATGGGCTTCTTTAGAATTACTTTAATATTCGGTTCTTTATTTTGGGGCCAATGCTCAAATCTATTTGCTCAAAGTGCGGCTTGCGAAAGTGCAATAAGCAATAAATATTCAGGTAACTACCAAGATAAGTATGGTAATGGCTCAAGCCGTAAAATTTCGATGCTTCAATACTATGCAACGAATGGGCCAGGCATGCATAAATTTGGAAATAATAATGCCTTACTTTATGTCGCGGTTGTTGATAAATATGAAAATGGTCAAATTAGGGACAGGGACACTGTAAAGTTATGGTGCGTTGTAAATCCTCAAGGAAAAGTTTTGGGATTGGAAAGAGACTTCAATTAATCTTTAGTGTAATAAGATGCGCCTATAAAATCTAAAAGCTTTAGCTTTGTCTCAGAAAAAATTCCAAACCTGTTTTATATAGGGCCAAGGAATTGGTGAGTATCCACCGGTGGAAAACATAGAGTTAATGCCGGCTACTCTGATTAATCTAATTTAGCTCGTGCTTCTTTTACCGCCATAGCCCAACGCGGCATTTCTGCCGCGAGAAACTTAGTAAATTGATCCGCATTTAGATAGGCGGGGTCTGCACCCTGTTCGATCATTTTTTTCTGAATCTCGGGCGACTCTATAGCCTCCTTAAAAGCCTGGCTCAGTTTGTTTACAATCTCTGGAGGAATTCCTTTGGGGCCCAACATTCCATAAAAGCCTACAATCTCTATATTGGCGACGCCTGTTTCTATTACCGTAGGTGTATTGGGCAACACAGCATTTCGTTTTGCACTTGTGATAGCTAGAACTTTCAGCCTGCCTTGTTTGGCATAGTTCGCTGCTTGGGGTAAAGATTCAGCCATAAATTGAACATGCCCAGCAATCAGATCAGTAAAGGCCGGCGCACTACCTTTAAAGGGAATGTGTGTCATCGAAATACCAGTCTCACTTTTGAGCATTTCAGGCACTAAATGACTAATACCCCCATTTCCTGAAGATCCATAATTCACGTTATTCGGATTGGCTTTTGTATAAGTAATAAACTCTTTTAAGGAATTGACGGGGAGGTCTTTATTAACTATGAAAGCTAAAGGCTGTTGTGCAGTTCGTGCAATCGGTTGAAAATCCTTTAAGGTGTCATAAGACGATTTGGCATAGATTGCAGGATTAATCACCAATGTCCCAGTATTGGCCAACAAAATTGTATACCCATCGGGCGGCGATTGTGCAACAAATTGGGCGCCGAGAACGCCGCCTGCGCCGGACTTGTAATCAACAATAATCGGTTGCCCCAAGACAGATTGCAATTTTTCCACCAAAAGTCGCATATGAGCATCTAATGGCCCACCGGCAGAGAAGCCAATAATAACTTTAATGGGCTTATCGGGATAAGCTGCTTGAGCTATATTGATATTAAGCATTATTAGACAACTAAGCAGTAATATTCTGATAACTTGTTTAGGCTTAAACATAGAACCTAGGTCTTTGAAGGAGTTCGATACAGATTAAGACAATACCATTAGAGTCAAACTGATAATGCTAGATAGTCTAGTGCATTTAATGAGGGACAACAATGCTTGTTTACTAACGCCGTATTAATATTCATTATCACCTAGCTTACGAAATTTTTCGGAAAGAAACGACGGTTAGCAAATTAAGGATGTGGTCTCGCCGTGAAAATAGGTCCTCATAGAGTTAGGCATCCTAGGCACTATTAGATTGCGCCACGAACCAACAAACATTCTGTGACATTAAAACAGTTCAATGTACCGACAATTGATTAGAAAAAATAGAAATCTGAGAAGATACGGACCTATTGGCATAGAAGCTTATGGCAAATCAAAATGAGGGTATTTGCTTATAGAAAATAGAATAAATTCATGAAAAAAACTAAATTTGGATTACATCTATCGCCCATTTTTATTTAGAAGTTAGACAAAAACAATACAGGGTGACAATTAATTTATGTTTATTGAGCGCATATTAAGATTGGGTTGTTTTCCATTGTTGGTTAGTGCGGCATTAATTGAAGATGGCAGCTATCTTCAATTTCTAAAAAATGTCCCATGTTTATTCCAATATTTTTTTGAGGTTGACTGTTTTGGATGTGGCATAACGCGCGCAATTATCTTTTTATTAAAGGGAGATTTAATATCTTCCATAAATATTAATGCGTTAGGTATTCCTGTTTTTATGTGTTTTTTAGTAGTTTTTATGATGGAAATTAACAATATAGCGAAAAGGGGAACATATGACTTCTGAATTTACACCGATGGAACAGCAGATGATGTTAAAGGATTTTACAGATCAGCAAAAAATGCTTTTTATGGGGCAATATGAGTCTGTAAAAAAGGATCCTGGAACTATTCTTGTGCTTTCTGTTCTGTTTGGATTCTCAGGAATTGATAGATTCATGCTGGGTGATATGGGGTTAGGCATAGCAAAACTTTTAACATTCGGAGGTTGTGGAATTTGGGCTATAGTTGACTGGTTTACAGCTAAATCAAGAGCAAATGCATACAATAGAGCTAAGGCTCAAGAGGTATATCAGGCCATTAAGATGACTACAAGTTAAATTTATCGACTCTAATAAGAGACGCTTTTATTAGAGTCCTTGAAATCGAAAGTTAGCTAGGAGGACTGTTGAAAGTACTTATATCGGCGGTTCACTCCTCTGTAGGTCGCCAAGAATCTAAATAGCCCACTTATTGGGCTTTTTTAAGGTTGACCTTTCGTCATGAAATATCTTTTAAAAAAGATAAAGAAACTCATGCTACTGAGCCTATCCAATCATTGGAGGGTGCGAATGCGGAGGGGTAATAAGTTCAACGACTGTGCTTAATTGATACTAGATTGATAGAGGTTGGGTGTCGGCTACCAATTAGAGCGCATCCAAGCCAATCTAATGTAGCGCGCATTGCTTCGTGGTTTGTGGAAGAAAGTAGTTTTCTCAAATGTAATATTGGAAGTGAATTCAGTTAATTTTTGACTCAATCTACAGCCGGTATTACTTGCCCGATAATTACAGGGAACATTTGTAATTTCATTAAGACTGTTTACATTAGTTGTTCTGCTATTGACGCTAGGGAGCACTGATCATGCTGCAAGAAGTAAACTAGATTCGATATGTTCTCAGTGATTACTAACGACCATTATTTGTTATTGGAATCTTTAATTTTTCATTGAACACGAATATATCTTTCGGATCTTAAAGTACTAGATGTGTTATGGATTGTATGAAAGAAATTGAATCATTCGTTAGTAAAGAAAAAATCAATGAGCATCTTGGAAAAAATATGACAATTAAATTTGATCGGCGCCAATGGCTTCTTAGCGTTGGAGCATTAGTAGGAGCCTCTTTAGTTAGTTGTGTTTCGCGCACACAACGGACAGATATTTTTGATGCTCATTGCCATATTATCGACAAACGGTATCCGATCGTATCCAATCAGGGCTTCATACCTCCCGCCTATTCGATAGACGACTATCGGCAACAAACTATACCTTTAGGAGTGACCGCCGGCGCTATCGTATCAGGGTCATTCCACGGATATGACCAAACTTATTTGAGAGCATTACTTCCATTATTAGGGCCGCGTTGGGTAGGAATTACACAGGTACCAGCAGATGTGCCAGATATAGAAATTGCTAGCCTATCCGCAATTGGTGTTAGAGGACTACGATTTAATATTTATCGAGGTCGAATTGACTCTGTTGAAGATATTATTGCTTTAGCTACTCGAGCCAATAGTATTGGCAAATGGCACGCAGAAATTTATGCAGACTCTTCTGCTTTAAAGCCCCATGTAGCAAAACTTTCTAAACTTCCACAAATAGTGATTGACCATATGGGGATGAGCGAAGAGGGATTGCCTGTAATACTCGATTTGGTAGATGCTGGCGCTAAAATAAAAGTGACCGGATTTGGTCGAGTAAATATGAATGTTCCTAAAGCAATTGAGCAAATTGCCACAAGAAATCCTAATGCCTTAATGTTTGGAACCGACCTACCCTCAACACGTGCAAAACGCCCCTTTGAGGCTTCAGATATTGATCTTATTAAAAACATCCTGGGCCCAACTAACGCCATAAAGACATTGTGGACTAATGGAATTAGTCTTTATAGACCTACGGTGTAAATTATTAGACATTAAATAACAAGCTTAAGTTATTGACAGATCCTTTTAAAGGAGGAGTTGAATCCTAGCAAATTGTGAGTAGGGTATTACACAGTTGTTTTAATTTGTAATGAGAGAAAAATGTCGATTAATAGACCTTAATTGGTATTAGCGCATCTAGCGCACAGTGTTATTTTAATTCTTAGAGCGAGAGGATAAATGGGCGATATAAATGAACTCACCTTTAAACGGGTGAAGTGGTATTTAAGAAGAATTCAATCATCATTAGGGAGATAAAAATGAAAAAAGCTTCAATATTATTTATGGAATTTACGGTAGCAATTTTTTCTGTAGTCATTGTTTCAAATGCTCAGGCTCAGTTAATGAACCATAAGGATGTTACCGCTGCGATTGCTATGACAATGGCACAGACAGCAATCGCTACTTGTAAAAATAATGGGTATGCAATATCTGTCAGCGTTGTTGGGAGAAGTGGCGAACTGATTGTTCAAGTGCGCGGAGATGATACTGGTCCGCACACGGTAGAAAACAGTTTTAGAAAAGCTTATACAGCACGTACCTTTCGTGTTGCATCAGGAGAGATAGTGACGAGGTTAAAAAATGACCCCGCATTTGCATTAATTCATTTAAGTAATGTGATCGCAAATCAAGGAGGATTACCGATTAAGTTCGGTGAAGAGACCATTGGTGGGATAGGGGCATCGGGCGGCCCTAGTGGTGACAAAGATGAAGCTTGTGTCAAAGCGGGTTTAGATAAAGTGGCTGATCAATTGAAATAAAGATTATATTGGCGTCCTATACTTTGGTCAGCCAACCCAAGTTTTCCAAATAGAACAATATAACACTGCAATCATAAGGATGGGGTGTTTGTACTGCTGCTTAGTAGATCCGCCAATTTAAATGAGTTTAGTTGAGATGTCATTTGGAATGAGTCATTTTATGGCAATGTATTGGATAATAAATTAAAAAGAAGGAGTTAAATTATGAACTGGCTTTTGAGAAATTCATTGCTTGGGTCAATCCTAACCGCGATTTTCGGTGAGAATTGGATTGAAAATAAACCCCAATTGGCGGCAGTTGTAAAAATAATCCTGTCCCTTATATTCCTGTTTGCTGCTTTTGGATTTGTTTTATCAATAATTAGTGATTAATTAATATCAAAATTAGAAGTTGGTGAAGGCAATAAAGTTACTGTAGTTAAAAATTTTTTGCTGGAATTAATTTAGAATTATTGAAAGCCCTAATTGCAAACCAAAAGAGGTTAAGAAAAATTAGTAACCGCAGTTCTGACCGATTCTGTATAAATCACTAAATTTAAAAAGCTGGGTTAATGGAATGAGTCTATGTTTACGCTAGATCGAACAATAATCTTTGGTTTACGAGGTATCACTTGATTTAGGAGCCTCTCAAATTGTTAAGGATCCAAATAGGTAGAATGCACCTTGATAATTTTCTTCTCAATCTCCGGCAAGGATAAGCCATCCAGTGATTAATAAATGGGATTTCAGCATGGATGGCGACAGAGGTCACCCATTTCAATCAATGTCTTTAAAAGGATGACTCAACTTCATACATCTTTGTTAGTCAATGCTATTTAAACGATAAGTCGGTTACCATTGAAACATTCATCATCATCGGTTAAATATGAGCGAATCTAAAAAGACCATCGCCTTCATCAATATTGCCCATTTTATTGATCATTACACTATGCTCATTTTTGCATCTGCTGTGATTGTTATTGCCCCGACTTTTACAATGAAATATGGAGAATTGCTTCCATACGCCACCCCTGGGTTTATTGCTTTTGGGGCCGGCTCATTACTCACAGGATGGTTAGGGGATAAGTGGAGTCGTCGTAATATGATAGCCATTTTCTTTTTTGGAATGAGCTTAGCTCTTCTTGGGGTATCGATGATTCAAACGCCATTTCAACTAGGTGTCATGCTTTTATTGATCGGCATGATGGGGTCCATCTACCACCCAGTTGGAACAGCGATGCTCGCTTCTCATGCTGAAAAATTAGGAAGAGAGATGGGCATTAATGGTGTTTGGGGAAATATTGGCGTTGCTTCCTCGGCGCTCATTACTGGAGTTATCAATCAATATTTTGGATGGCGCATGTCGTTTTTAATACCAGCTCTGTTTTGTTTAGTTGTTGGTATTTTCTATTTACGAAGCATTCCAAGTTCCGTTGATCACATCGTTAAAAGATCTTCAACTAGTACTGCTCGAGTATCAAAGTCAGTGATGATTTGGGTTGTAGCATCTCTTGTAATAACCGTCATCGCCAGCTCCATAACATTTAATGCGATCACGGTTGCTTTACCAAAATTATTTCAAGAAAGGCTTTCTAATTTAACAACGAATACTGCGACATTAGGGGCGATTACATTTTTTGTCTATTTGTCTGGAGCGATTGCTCAATACACAATTGGTAACTTACTCGATAAGTATGCGCTTAAAAAGGTGTTTTTACCTTTAGCTATAGTGATAGTCCCTACTCTTTATTTAGCATCATCAATCAGTGATTATTGGTTAATTATTTTAGCGATTTTTATTATTGCGGCTATATTTGGACAGGTAACTGTGAACGACACAATGCTTGGCAAATATACCGCAGATGAGTGGCGAGGTCGCGCTTATGCGGCTAGATATTTTTTAGGCTTTACTGCCGCAGGACTATCTGTAGGTTTGGTCTCGATTTTGTATAACCAAGGTGGTTTTGATCTCATGCTCAAGGCAATTGCTGGATTGAGTTTGTTGACTATTATTGGTGCCATCATCTTCCCTAAAGAGAATAGCTCTAGCTAGGTATAAGGACTCAATTAATGTAAGACCTTAGTTGACGCTACCAGGACGACCAAGAAACTTAGAAACCACCTTCGAGTAGTTATTTCTTTTACAAGAGTTACTAGATCTCAGGATTATTTTAGGTCAATGACATGGACTGGGAGAAGGATTGATGAACGTATCAGGAAAATAGAAATAGATATTATTAATTAGGCTGAATGTCTGCTTTGATTAATAAAACATTTAAAGTATCGATTTCATTTTTAAGATGCGCTCTAAGGTATGACGGCGTCGCTTGTTCAAGACTTACAGCAGAAATTCCCATAGCATCTAGGCGTTTCTTTACTTCAGGATCAGAGACCGAATGTTGTAGTGCGGAGGTAAGTTTTTCTAGTACCGCCTTGGGAGTTCCCTTGGGAGCATAAAGTCCAAAGGAAATATTAATCTCAAGTCCCTTGATACCTGCTTCAGTTATTGAGGGAGTGTTCGGCAAGGAAGGCAATCTGCTTTTATTAGCAGAAGCATAAGCTTTAATTTTCCCTGCTTTTATAGGGGGTACGGTTCCGGATGTTTGATCACATAAGAGATCAACTTGGCCACCCATTAAATCCATGAGTGCTGGGCCTGTACCTTTGTAGGGAATTTCATTCAATTTAACGCCTAAGACATTCATCATCATTAAGCCACATAAGTGAGATGCAGACCCTAAGCCGGCATTAGCTAAGCTAATACTGCTTTGATTGGATTTAACGTAGGAAACAAAATCATTAATATCTTTTGGGGGAAAGTCATTGCGGGCAACAATGACCATTGGCCCATTAGTCGCTAATCCAATCGGTTCAAAGTCATCGACAGGGTGATAACTCAAGTTTTTATACATCGCCATATTTGTGGCATGGCTTACGTGAATCATCAATAATGTGTAACCATCCGGCTTTGACCTTGCAACTTTAGTCGTGCCAATTGAACCAGAAGCGCCAGAGGTATTGTCTACGAGAATTTGTTGGCCGAGAATTTTTTGCATGGAGCCGGCAAATAAGCGAGTAATCGCATCTCCTGGGCCCCCTGGAGCATATGGCATAACCATCGTGATAGGTTTGTTTGGAAATTCTTGTGCATGTGTTTCAGTA
Source organism: Burkholderiaceae bacterium (assembly GCA_947472645.1). Lineage (GTDB taxonomy): Bacteria > Pseudomonadota > Gammaproteobacteria > Burkholderiales > Burkholderiaceae > Polynucleobacter. Next base: position 97,020 of record CANJBQ010000005.1, on the reverse strand, counting down.
CTGAGCCCGAAGTGCACTAAAACAAGAAGGATCAAGCGAAAAAATGACAGTGATTGATTAGAGGATCGCATTTGACCTGCCCTTTTCTAATGGACTTCAAACAACATTGTTTGATCAATTAACTATCTAAATAGTATAGCCTAACAACAAATACTTAAAATGTCCTTAGCCCCAAAGAAAGCTTTAACCTATAAAGGTGTTCAAAAAGCTGGATAAGAGCAATAAAAACTTTAGGTTAAATAATTCATGAATATTGAGAGAGTGCTTTAATGGTTGGACTCAATCACCGAGCTCACTAAAAAGTACGACAGTAATGTTTATAACAATAAATCAAGTAAGATCATAGTATGCGTTTACTCTTCATCGCCACCTTCATTTTTATATTCAATACGGCATTCATGCCACTATTGGGGATGGCGCATGAGTCATCACATGAAAGTCACGAAGGTAAAACACAAATTACTTGGAGTGATGATGGTGCAAATAATGGCCTATTCCAAATGATTCACGATGTGCATCATGATCCGAGGGATTTAAATATTTCTGTAGATCACCTTGATAACCATCAGTGTCACCATATTTCAGTAATCGGTATGGCTGCCTTTGTGCCTAATCAAGCACTCTCCAACTTACAAATTTTTAATATGATGGAGCCACTTTTTTCTATTCAATCATTTCCTGCTCTTATCGAGTATCCCCCTAAAAAAACCTAAGCAAGATGACTGGAAGGTATGGCCTTGAAGGCTGATTTTTCATACTTAATTTAGGGGTTTAAATGAAATTAACTTTTATAGGATTGCCAATATTGGCAATCCTAATATTCAATGTACGTTTGGCCAATGGCCATGGTATTGCCGGAGATCGCTACTTTCCACCAACGATTACAGTAGATGACCCCTTTGCGGCTTATGAGGTGCATATGGGTGGTGGAAGAACTCCCAATATAGGCGTGAATAACTCCAATGCTAATGCAGGAAATGTCATGATGCTTGGTGGCGGCATAGAACCTATCGATGGATTTGGTATTGCCATTGATAGTTTATATCGCACACCGAATGCGAACTTAACGCCAGAAGCAAGTGGCGTTGATAACTTGTATTACACCGTTAAAAAAGAGCTGATAATCAATGATAAACATGAGTTTGCCATTACTCTTGGCGTGAATGGACAAATAGGTGGGACGGGAGGATCGGGTACGGCGAATTCCACTTCCTATGGCCCCACTATCTTCTATGCTAAAGGTTTTGGAGATTTACCGAACTCGATGCGCTTATTAAAGCCAATGGCAGTTACGGGCATCCTTGGCTATCAAATATTCACCGATCAAGCTCAACCTACGGCATTGAACTGGGGCTTTACCCTTCAATATAGTTTTTTATATTTGAATGAGCATGTTCAACCCACGGGATGGGGAGCGCCATGGAATCGCCTTGTTGCTATGGTGGAATTTCCATTACAAACTTGCATGAGTAGTATCTGTAATGGACAGGTCACGGGATCAGTCAATCCAGGGATAGTTTGGGTGGGGCAGAATTTTAATCTCTCTGCAGAGGCCGTATTTCCGTTGAATAACCAATCTGGGCGTGGAACAGGAATATTATTTCAACTTCATAAGCACTTTGGAAGGTAGGGCTCCTTTCTCTTAGCTCTACCAGAGTAAACCCCTGTTCACCAAGAAACATTAAAGTTATTAAAAGGTAATGTTCATTTACCCTAAGGAGTCTTTGATGTTGTGGAATTGAAACTAAGCGCCCTAAGCAAATACCACTAGTACAGAGATTTTAAGATGTAATGAATTTAGATATAAAATCAATAAACACGGGTTAACTAAAAAACTTGATAAATAATACATTAGGGATAAATTGATGACCTATTTAAAAATATGGATTGCCGCATTATTTCTAATCGTTGGCGTTGCAAATGTTTCTGCGGCAAGTTTTGATTGTGGCAAAGCCTCCAGTAAGACAGAAAAAGCAATTTGTTCTGACTCTGAGTTAAGTAAGTTAGATGAAGATTTAGCCGCCTCCTATAAGGAAATGCTTAAGATCCATCCGGTTCCAGAATATATAAAGGCTAGACAAAGAGATTGGCTAGCATTGAACAAGTATTGTGATGCAAAAAAACTTAATGAATGCTTAAAGAAAAATTATAAGGAGCAAGTTGCAAAATTACAATTTAATAAAAACACCCAGGTGTACACGAGTTCGAAGAAGTTTTCATATGCTGGAGGAGATATGGTTGTTGAAATAATTCCTGAATTTTCTAAGATATCAATATGGGGAGGGTTTGCTCAACACAACGTTGCTTCACAAGATCAAGGAAAGCCTGTATTAACGGGATGTGAATTTGAGGGAAATTTAAAAGGGAAATCTATGACATCTGCGGTTGGTGATGCGGGTGAAATCTCTTTTAAAATTAAAAACAATATGTTCGAATTTGATGATGGAGCATCAGAAAAAATGTGTTCAGGATTTGCTCGAATTCCAGCTGATATTCAAAGGGTAAAATAATGAAAAGCATACTCAGTTTATTGCTAGTGTTTGGAGCCATTCAACCACTATTTGCACAAGAAATGAATTGTGATTTGTTAGCAGCTTCATCTTTAGACCCTCAAAAAACTGTGCCAGGTGTTTCCTACGAAAAACTCAATGCGGCACAAGCTGTACCAGCTTGTAAACAAGCTGTCGAAACGAATCCACGAGTTGGAAGATTATGGTTCCAATATGGGCGCGCTTTAGAAAAATCAAATAGATTGCCTGATGCAATTGCCGCATACCAAGAAGCGATTAAACTAAATTCGGGAGTCGCAAATAACAATATTGGAGAACTTTATCGGGATGGAAAAGGGTTCCAAAAAGACTATAAAAAAGCGGAAGAGTATTTTACAAAAGCCGCTGAATTGAATTCAATTGAGGGAGCGGATAATTTATTAAAACTTAAAAATCAACTCAAAAATACTCAATTAGAAATTCCAAAAGAGCTTATAGGAATTTGGGCTGGCAAAGGAGCCGTTTGTAAAAAAACACAAAATTGGTATGGTCTATTTATTACAAATAATGATCTTAAAAAAGGAAGAGTGAGTGACTACAATATCGGCCCAGATGTTTGTATGCCACAAAAAATTAGTGGTCAATTCCCCAAATATACAATTGCCTTTATTTGTAAACCATTAGATGATGAACCATATAAGACAACCGAAATATTTAGTTTGGAAGGTAATCAACTTCAAGTTGATTTTAATGGCCGAACTGTCTGGAAAAAATGCTCAAATTAAATACATCGTCTAGGGCAAAAAATATCAACATAATTAGCTCTCGCCGTTGATGATTCGAACTACCAAACCATCTATTATTTGGGTAACTTTTCATTGATGGTTGTATGATTGATCATATAGACCATTTAGTTCTTACGACAGCGAAAGAATCCGAGTGTGTCGATTTTTATATTCGAGTTTTAAGGATGAAGCTTGAATCATTTATGGGTGGTACACCGCTGGTGGAGCGTAAAGCCTTCAAGTTTGGTAATCAAAAAATAAATTTACACATTCAGGGTAAAGAGTTTGAGCCCAAAGCCAATACCCCCACTCCAGGATCATTGGATCTATGTTTTATTACCGATAGATCAATCGCTGAAGTAATAGCAAACTTACAGAAAGAAAATTGGCCGATTATTGAGGGGCCTGTTATTCGAACAGGAGCTACTTCAAAAATTAACTCTATATATGTTCGAGACCCAGATCAAAACCTAATTGAGATTAGTGAAATTTGGGATATTTAAGAATCTAACAACACACCCAATTGATTTAGATGATTCGGTAGTAGAGTCAAGTAATTGAGTAAAATCAATGAAGTTGTACGACGGATGAAGATTATAAAAAAGACTCATTTAATCTGTTGAAAAGTCCTTATTACTTCTTTTATAACTTTAGAATCCGTTTCTGCGCAAATAAACTTGAAAACATTGTCTTTATACCCATTAGCCCGTTTCACCAAATCCACACAATGGATTATCTTAATTATTATTACCTATGTAGTCTATAGAGTGATTGACGTGATGCACTTACCCGCAGCCCTGCTACTGGGGCCTATGATTGCTGGGATTTTGACGATGTCAGTAGATAGTTCAATTCAATTACCAAAGATAACTATGAGTATCTCTCAAGCTATCATTGGCTGCATGGTTGGGAGCTCATTGACACCAGAAATTGTGGCGATGTTTTTAGACCAATGGATTATCTTTATCGGCTTTGGTTTAATGACATTACTCCTTAGTATTTTTTTAGGATGGTCAATCGGTCAACTAGGCATTATGAAGGGAACAACCGCTATTTGGGGGCTCTTGCCAGGAGCAGCTTCTACCATGGTTTCTTTAGCAGAGGAGTTTGGCGCAGACCCTAGATTAGTAGCTTTCATGCAATATTTACGGGTGTTAATGGTTACCTTTGCTGCAGCATTCGTTGCAAAATTTTGGGGGCATGTACCGCTCTCATTAGTACATCACGTTAACTGGTTTGAACCTCTTCACTGGGGCGCATTTGCCGTAACGCTGGCCATTGTTGCATTTAGTTTAATGGCGTTGCTTGTACCAAAGTTTTCTGGCGGCATCATTATTGTTGCAATAGGAGTAGCTGCAATGGTTCACCTTGGGGGCATTGCCACAATAGAGATACCATACTGGCTAAGTGCCTTAGCCTTTGCGATGATAGGTTGGAGTGTAGGCCTAAGGTTTACTAAGGATGTTCTGCGGGCGGCTGCTCAAGCATTACCGCAAGCTATTATTTCAATAGTGATCTTAATCTTATTTTGTGCAGGCCTTGCTGCCATACTGACTATTTATTTAGGGATAGATCCCTTGAGCGCTTATTTGGCAACTAGCCCAGGTGGAATGGACTCTGTGGCGATTATTGCGGCATCGACCAAAGTTGATTTAGCTTTTGTGTTGACGCTGCAGTTGGCGCGCTTTTTGGTGACCCTTGTGATCGGACCCGCATTATCAAAAAAAGTAGCCACCCTCTCCAGAAAAAGATAAGCGCTAAAGTAGATGAGCTATAAAGAAGTTATTTAGTAGCGGGCTTATCAAAGTCAGCATATTTATCGTGACATGCTTTGCATGAGTTATAAATATTTCCGCCGGCATCAAAAAGATTTTCTTTATTTTGTTCTAGAGACGCCTTTAGAGCAACCTCTGCCGTTTGACTTAGACGGCTCGCATACTCTATCCATTGTTTGTCGTCCTTCGATCTACCAACAACCATCAACAAATTGCCAGCCTCTATTAAAGAGGCTGCACTATTTCTTACACTCTCCCATTGAGCATCTGTGCGAGGATATATTTCTGTATTACCATTTGCGTTAGAGATGAATTTAACCGAATCCCACACAACATCTGCATTAGGATCAATTACCCACTCCATTAATTGCTTTAAGTTCAGGGAAGTGTTTGGGGCGGGTGTTTTTGGGCTACAGCCAAATAAGACGGTTATCCCCAAAAATATAAAAATCTTTTTAAGACTCACAAGCCCCCCGATAAATGAAGATGGTGATAACAGAACAAGAAAGAATCATTTCTCAAGTTATATCACTAAATCCCATGACGAGGGTTCTACAATTAAAAATAATGAATAAAGTGACTCATTTAAAAAATTAAAAACATGAAAACTTAGGATTAAAAAGTCATCTGGGACATTAAATACAGATTGATAGGGGTTTCCCACACTGTTATTTCATAAAAAGTACTGAACAATGAAGAAACTAAGCCTTTACTAAAAATAACATAAAAGGATATGCTAGGCGGGGCATTACTAAACGGCGTATTTAACATTATTCTCGAAGGGATTCTGATGTCAAAAGTTTATTGGGTGAGTGTTTATCAATCAGTATCAAATTTAGAGGCATTAGCTGCATATGCTAAATTGGCAGTTATAGCAATGCAAGCGAATGGTGGAGTATTTATTGCCAAAGGTGACCCTGTCAAAGTTATTGAAGCTGGACTCCAGCAACGAGTTGTATTAATAGAGTTTGAAAGTTTAGAAAAAGCTTTAGCAGCTTATCATAGTGACGGCTATCAGGCAGCATTAAAAGCATTAGGAAATAGCGCGGTAAGAGATATTCGAATTATAGAAGCCAGTTAAAACAATAAAATCAAAGAAGGTTAATAAATCCGAAAGGTTTATCTAATGAAAAAAATCATACAGCTTTATTTAATCGCAGTATTTCTATTTGTATCTCAAACTTCAATATCACAAGATTCAAAAGTACCAAGTGGAGCAATTAGAATTGGAGTTTTGAATGATCAATCTGGAGTTTATTCAGGGATGGGTGGTATTGGTAGTGTGGTCGCAGCTAAAATGGCTATAGAGGATTTTGGCAGCTCAGTACTAGGGGTACCGATTGAACTAATATCGGCCGACCATCAAAATAAAACCGATATTGGATCAACGATAGCTCGTGAATGGTATGACGTTAAAAAAGTTGATGTGATCTTAGACTTGGCCGCAAGTAATGTTGGACTAGCCGTTATGGGTATTGCAAAACAAAAAAATAAATTAGTCATTAATACAGGATCGGGGTCCAGTAGGATCACCAATGAAGATTGCAATGATCGTACTGCTCATTGGGTATATAACACGTATGCTTTAGCCCATGGTACAGGACAGGCAGTCATTGATCAGGGTGGAGATAGTTGGTATTTTATAACGGCTGATTATGCTTTTGGCCACTCTTTAGAAAAAGATACAACTGACGTGATTAAAGCAAATGGAGGAAAAGTATTAGGCTCTATTAAGCATCCATTAAATGCATCAGACTTTAGTTCGTTTTTGTTGCAGGCACAAGCCTCTGGCGCAAAAATTATTGGCTTGGCAAATGCCGGTACAGATGCAGTCAATGCGATTAAGGGAGCAAAAGAATTTGGCCTATTAAAAAATAAGAAACAACAAATAGTTGGCTTAACAACCTATGTAACGGATGTTTATGGTATCGGGACAGAAACAGCGCAAGGAATTCAGTTAACGGAGGCCTTTTATTGGGACATGAATAATGAAACCCGTGCATGGTCCCAAAGGTTTTATGATCGACATAAACGTATGCCATCCATGATTCAAGCAGGAACATATTCAGGAGTAATGCATTATTTAAAAGCAGTTAAAGCCGCTGGTACGTCTGAGGCCGGTACTGTTATAGCCAAGATGAAGTCAACGCCCATCAACGATTTTTATTCAAAAAATGGTGTGTTGCGTGAAGATGGCTTAATGGTTCATGATATGTATTTGTTTCAAGTGAAGAGTCCAGATCAAAGCAAAAGTCCGTGGGATTTATATACGCTTAAACAAACTATACCTGGCAATATAGCTTTTGCATCTTTAGCGGAGAGTAAGTGTCCATTAATTAAAAAATAAGGATGAATCACAGCGACAATCGTCGTAAGATATAGTTAGGATTAAATAGAAGATAAATAAACCCGTTAGAAAAGGAAAATAAATGAATAATAGAATTAAAGCAACATACTTAACCGCACTCTTTGTAATGTCACAATTTATTTTTGGAAGTGTTTTTGCACAGTCCAGTACCTCTAAAACAGAAATGCAATGGCTTGGTCAAGCAGGGTTTAAAATTAAAACGCCTGGAGGTAAAGTGCTTGTGATAGATCCTTGGATAACAGGAGGACCAAAAGCACCCCCAGCATATAAAAATGATTTAAGCGCTATGGGAAAAGTCGATTTTTTATTAGTAACCCATGGGACGTTGATCATTTAGGCGACGCCCCCACAATAGCAAAACTCAATGATGCCATTTTATATGGCCCTGCTGATATGGTTACACCATTAATTACACTAGGATTAATACCCGCTAATTTAGGTCATCGCTTTAACAAATCAGGGTTTATAACACCTTCTCCAGGAATTAAAATTACTGCAGTAAAAGCAGAGCATTCATCTTTAATCGTTTGGAATAATCCGAGTACTGGAAAAAATGAATCGCACCCGGCAGGAGAAGCGGTCGGATATATTATTCAATTAGAGAACGGATTAAAAATCTGGCATATGGGTGATACAGGACTGTTTGGCGATATGGAGTTTATCAGTAAATATTACAAACCAGATTTAGTGATGATTCCAATTGGAGGGAACTTTACAACAAATCCTGAAGATGCTGCTTATGCCATCAAGACTTGGATTAAACCACAGGCTGTTATACCAATGCACTATAACTCTAATCCTTTGACGAAAGGAACTCTGGCCGAGTTTCAGGAAGCGATGAAAGGTAGTTCTATTAAGATTATCCCAATGACAGAGGGACAAACTATCGAATACTAGAAGTTAAAAGAAGTTTTGAAAAGTATTAGAACAATAAGCCCACTTGGTGGGCCTATTGTTTGTTAGGAGTATGTATTGAGTACACAATTTCAAATGAATAATCGCCAACGGAAAATCAAGCTACGGTAGCATTATTTTAAAATTAGTCATGTGCCGTAGTCATGAAAATTAGTCGATGACAGCAAAAGCCTGAATCTCTACCAACTGCTCAGGCTCACCTAATTCTAGAACGGCAATATTAGTAGTTGTTGGTTTGTAGTTAAATGGTTGAAAGTACTCGTTGACTACAAAGCTAGCTTTACCGATATCTCCCATACGTGGTCTTGCACGATAAATAAACAAATGTACTACGTCTTTCATCGATCCACCGGCGGCCTCAACGGTTTGTTTAATTCCATTCATTGCTTGACGAACTTGAGTTTCTAGATCATTCACCATATATTTCTGGAGTTCGTCGCGATTATGAGGATGGTCATGATAGACGGGCAGCGCAGTACCGCCAGCAAGCCATAATATTTTTCCACTATTAATTTTAATCGCTGGAGAAAATGGCATGAATACATTCTTATCATAATTTGGGTGATGAATAATTTCAAAGTGCTTACTTGGACTGGCATCAACTACCGGCGTTGTTTGAGCAATTGAAGCTGGGATTTGCATTGTCGTATCTCCTGTAATCGTTTATAGGCAAGAAAAGTCTTGCTAAAAAAATTGTAGCATCAGAGATGCAATTAGGATATCTGTGTGAGGTTATAAAAAATACTCATTAAGTCAGCTTATTCGGTTGATCTACGGCCCAAGTCGACATTTCGGGCGGCTATTAATAATAAACTTGTATGAGACTGATTTTGAGAGAAGTTTGACGCTGAGTTGTGAGGGTAAACCTCAGTAGTTTAAATGTTAAATAGGAGAAAAATGATTGTTAATAAATATAATAAAAACTGAGAAGCTATGCATAAAAAAACACGAATGTACTTGGTTGTTGGATTAGTCGTCGTCTGTAGCATTATCTTAACTTGGCAGCTATTAGAGAATGTGCTGCCTGCACCACCTCAAAAAATCATTGCTACCGTTGGAATTAAAAATGGTGTTAACGAACTATTTGCAAAACAATATCAAACTATCTTAGCGCGATCAGGAATTACACTAGAGATTCATTCATCGGATGGGACTGGAGAAAATCTAGAACGACTGAGCGATAAAAAATTAAACTTTCAAATCGGATTTGCGACAGATCGTGCCATTGATAGGGCCCCATTAAAGAATATCCTATCAATGGGGCAGGTCAGTTACTTACCGTATTGGATTTTTTATCGCTCTGCGAAAGAGTGGTCTGATATTGACGCTCTAAAAGGTAAGAAAATAGCAATAGGTGCGCAAGCAACAGGAAGACATCAATTGGCGCATGCGCTTCATCTCGATGAAGATACCCCACCTGAAGAACAATTATTATCTGGTGAGGCAGCAACAAAAGCATTGCGTGAAGGAAAGGTGGATGCCATCCTTATATCGGGAACATTAAATTTACCGGTTATTCAAGATTTATTAAGGGATCCTTCAATTCGGGTACTTAATTTTCCAAGAGCGGAAGCGTTAACGAAGATTTTTCCGCAGCTCAGACATCTCAAATTACCAGCAGGTGTAGTTGATTTTGAAAAAAACATTCCATCAAAAGATGTCAACATTATTGCAACTAGTAGTTCAATATTAATACAAGAAGACTTACATCCTCAAATAATATATCTATTAGCGCAGGCTTTAGAGGAGGTCCACGGAGGTTTTGGACCATTTCATAATATTGGGACATTTCCAACACAATATGATGTTGGTTATCCCATGTCCAGCGCTGCTCGCGAATATTACAAAAATGGACCATCTTTTTTAAATAGGTATCTTCCATTTTGGATGACCAACTATATGATTCGTATATTGGCTACAGTGGCAACGGTGATGGCTATCGTATTCCCACTCTTAAAATCAATCACCAAAATATATAACTGGTTTATCCGACAGTATACTGATAGGCTATTTCAACGTTTAAGAGTTCTACACATCGCATTAAATAAAACAACAAATTTTTTAGAGCTTCAGAAGATCGAGAGTGATTTAAATCATATTGATCGAGCCGCACATATATTACCTATGAGACATACGGACCTCTATTTTTCGTTGATAGCAAGAATCGAGAATGAGCGAAATAGTTTACAAAAAAATATGAATCAATAAAAGGGGTGGAAATGATTTCTATACGTTTAATTATTTGGGCTTTATTAGCGGGGGCTGGAATACCTCTCATGGGAATTATTAATGGTCGATTGGGGAAGTCTTTGGGGGTCACTTTGCATGCGCCAGTTGTCGCGATAATGGTGGCATTAATTTTAAGTGTAATAATTACATTGACGATAACTCAATCACTGCCAAGTATTAAGGAATTTTCAGATATAAACCCTATCGAATATTTAGGTGGATTTATTGTTGCTTTCTATGTCATTAGTGCTACTCTATTGGCCCCACGAATTGGAGTTGTTAACTTTATCGCATGTGCAGTTTCTGCTCAAATCGTTGTTTCTGTTTTGATAGATCATTTTGGAATATTTGGTGCTATGGTTCGTCCTATTAGCTTATATCGATTTTTGGGCATTAGCCTTTTATTAAGCGGTCTCATCATTACACAGTTTGCTGATGCTAAATTAAAATAAATAGTAAAGATTAAGGATTTAGCACGCTTGAGTAGCTTTTATATATAAGGTGCTGAAACTTGTGGGTTAAATTATCGTCGTCGTCAATACAAGACCTTAATGCAATAACCAACCAGGGGTGTCAATATGAACCAAGAAGCAAAGAAGATGTCAAACCAGATTGTGATATCGTTTATTTTTTCGATGGTTTTAGAAGCTAATGGTTGGGATTTATCGAACATCATACCAACTATAGTGACGCTATTTTTACTGATGGGAATTACTTATTTCTGCTTAGTGATAAAGGCGGTAAATGCATCAAAGGAGCAATGGGCCTTCAAGTTAGGAGTCTTTTTTACTCTATTACTTATTTTGGGAGTGATTTCTGAAGGCGCTGCTACAAACTTTGAAAAGTACAATATATATGATTGGTTTTCATGCGCACTATCTTTTATTCAAATAGGGCTGATCTTTTATGTTTACTCACTAGTAAAAACTAACCGAGAGTCATCACTTTAAGATAGAAACTATAGGGAGTTACAAAATTACCCGCTTTCGCGGGCAATTGCTTTAATACATATCAACTCCAATTTACTTTAAACAAATTTCGGCTGTAACTTTATAGACCATAAAGAGTCCCCCTTACTATCACGGAGGTCGACAAGCAATTCTGAAGTTTTTCCATCAATTTGAATATCTCCAAAAAATTGATATCCTTCGGCTGGAGACAAATTAATTCTACCGTCAGTAGGCGCTTTTTGAAATTTAACCTCAACACCAAATGTATTGTCTGGCTGATTAGGACCAAAAGTTCCTGAGCTTAATGGACCGGTCATGAACTCCCAAAATGGATCAAAGTCGTTAAATTGGGCTAGGTTAGGATTAAAGTAATGCGCCGCAGTATAGTGAGTGTCAGCAGTTAACCAAATGGTATTCCGAATTTTTTGACGTTTGATGTGGGATAAAATATCTGCAATTTCAATTTCGCGACCTAACGCCGGCCCGTCACCATTTGCTACTGCTTCAAACTTCATCCGACCTTGGTCATCTTTCCCATCTTCAACTAAGAGTCCTAATGGCATATCGGATGCAATGACTTTCCATACTGCTTTCGAACTTTTTAATTCATTTTTTAACCATGCAACTTGAACAGGCCCTAAATATTGTGAGTCTGTATTCAGTGTTTCTTGACGATTGTAAGAGTTGCCACCCCGATAGCTGCGCATATCAATAACAAAAATATCGAGCAGAGGCCCTTGTGATATTTTACGGTAGATCCGCTCTTCTTCTTGTTGGGAATACCATCTCATTGGCGCATTTTCTAAAAAAGCTCTAGTGGCTCTTGCAACTAATAAAGGCACCTTTTTTTCGGTATAGCGAGCATCAGCAGAAATATCTTTATTTGAAGAATAATTATTTAGGACTTCATGATCATCCCATTGCCAGATTTGAGAAATTTCTGAATTAAATCGGCGAATATTTTCATCCATCATGTTGTAACGGTAATTGCCACGAAATTCTTTGAGTGTTTCCGCGACCTTAGATTTTTCTTCGGTGACGATATTTTTCCAGACCATCCCTTTGAGGGGTCCTTGTGAAATAGTCACTTCAGCATTAATGGGGCCGTCAGCATAAATATTATCGCCGCTATGAATAAAAAAATCAGGATTTAACTTTCTCATGGTTTCATAAATAGTCATCCCACCAAGGTCCGTATTAATTCCCCAGCCTTGACCAGCAGTATCGCCTGACCAAAGAAAGCGGATTGATTTTTTCTGTATTGGAGACGTTCTAAAATGACCAATATCTTCTTGGCTTTTTGCCCCAGTTTTTAAATCCTCATATGTCACTTTATAAAAGATGTCTTGTCCCGATGGCAATCCACGTAGATCAACTCTAGAGGTAAAGTCAGTACTTTCTAAGGCATACGGACCTGATAAAACTTTGGGGTTAGAGAAGCTCTGAGTGGTATCCCATGTCACCCACATCTTTGCTTCTCGATCACTCCTTGACCAGAGGATTCCAGAGTTTGCATTGACATCACCCGTTTGAGTTCCTGACGGTGATTTAGGCCGAATCTTATCGCTAGTTATGAGTGCTGGTGCTTGAGCATAGGCAAGTATTTGATGCATACCTCCAAAGGCGATAGTGGACGTTCCTAAAATAGACTGTAGAACAATCCGGCGGTTATTTTTGAGAGGAGCTGTCATGTAGTAATTCCTAATGAAGATGATTTATTAAATTCATTTCAATGTATCCGCTATTTATGAAGATATGATTGCGAATTTTTGACAGTTTTAAACTACCCCCTAAAAAATGATTACTGATCAAAATAAAGCCCACCGTAATCAAGAATTTAAAGATAAAGAAAGGATAGTACTAGCAGAAATACGATATAAATAACTAGTACGACTAATAAAGGTGATAGTTTCATCTTTATGGAGCAGGCTTTACAAAAATATAAAAATATTGGAGTCTGTAGAAGATGTAGTTTCAGTCAGCCTTAAATTCTCTAAGTGCCCCATCCCGAAGGTCGTCCATCTAGAAATCTCCTTGAGAAAGAGATGTCGATCCTTGTAATTTAGTTGATTAATGTCCACAAGTGATATGAGGCCATCTACCTGGAGTTTTTTAATCGCAGAGTTATAAGTAAAGGGCATCATAAATTGATAAAAGTATTAAATGAAACCTGACAATAAATGAAGATTTAGGAGGCGTTGACAACTTTGAGTTGTAATTCTTGACAAAGTGATGAAAAGAGGGTTTTTACCGTGCAGAAAATAAAAACAAGAGGATGATAAGAGTTCTTCATGTAGATTAAATATCGTTATGCTTAATACACGAAACGTGTTTGTTACTGAAAGATTTCGACAGGCTTTTAGATCAGGTCTCATCAATAAATTCGGCTATCTTCCTACAGCGAATAAAGTAGCGATTGAATTTAATTTGCGAAATTATGAAACCAGGCCTATTTCACGAGAATCCATCCGTAAATGGCTGGTTGGTTCAGCACTTCCAGAAATGGATAAATTAGAAATATTAATCAAATGGTTAAATTTAAATCCTGCGTATCTTTTTTCTAAGAATGAGATAGCCGATGAGCGATTAATCAATGATTCAGACAAAGCATTCGAAATTTCTCAGCTAGCAAGTTATACATTACGAAAAGTGGAACATTTAGCTCAGACGGCATTAAATTTTGCCTCACCGAGAACCGCCATCTTGGACAACAAGGGTATTATTTTGATGGTTAATAATGCATGGCGAGCGGAGGCGATGACCCATTCCAATAAACTCAAAGGTAAAGATACGTGTGAGGGTATTAATTATTTAGCCGTTTGTGAAAATGTTCAAGGTGATGATGCTGAAGAGGCATTAAAAATGTCTCGCTCTATTCGAGAAGTGATATCAGACCATACGAAAGTATTTAACATCAAATATATGTGTCATACACAAGACGAAAAAAGGTGGTTTTTAGCTAAAGTATCGGCTTTTTCTGATCATCAGGTTTCCTGTTTTATCGTGTCACATCAAAAAATAACAGAAGACAACTATTACCAGGATTATCTAATCGTATAGATAAAAGCTACGTACGATTTATCGTATGCTTGAGCAATGAATGAGACTCTTCCCAAGTTTAATACAAGAAATAGTGGCATGCGCCCTATTTGCGGGCTTTACCTTTCTGTCCAAGGCCAATCATTCAAATTAGTCATTTTTCCAGGGTTTTGATGTTCTGTCAGGCGCCAGCCATCCGCGTGCATGAGTAAGGAATTCTATTGAATGACACAAGTGGATGTAATATGATGTAAATAATCCATAAATCATAAGGCGATGATGAAAAAAATATTCTTATTTAGCATCTTTTTGCTTCTTGTGGGCTGCTCTACTAATCCTCCCTCTAGTTTTAATGAGGAACAAAATGCCACAAATGACAATGAGCAAACTCAATCTAGATTACTAGGAGATATGCCTCTACCCCCGGGTTCGTTGATAAAAAAAGACTCATTGATATTAGGTAGTGGAGCAGCTTGGACTGGCAGGCTGAGTATTGGCTCTTCGTCAACACCGATGCAAAGCTATGTTTTTTTTCGCGATGAATTTCCTAAACAAAGTTGGACTCTCGTATCCTCAGTAACTTCAAAAAAGAGTGTATTAGTCTTTTTGAAAAATGATAGATCAGTCACGATAGAAATAGAGGATGCCAGTTTTGGGTTTAAAGGTGAAAAAGCGGCAATCCTTCTAACTGTTGCGCCAAAGCCGTCAAAATAGAAGTAATTCATGAATGATGAATGCCAGTTTACCAATATTGGGCCGGCTTTTAAATAATGATTCTATATGAGGATTTTTGATCATAATTAACCCACTGGTTCGAAATAAACCGATTTAAAGCCAGATAGTTAGGCAACCTCAATACAGAGGTAAAGATATACTGCTACTCAACAATGTCGGCAAAAAATAAAAAATTAATCCCTTTAGAAAAAATACTCTTTAGCCAAGGATTTGGTACAAGAAGGCACTGCAGCAACCTCATCATGGCAGATTTAGTGCAAGTCGATGGCGAAATCATCGACGATCCTGATCGACTGATAAATTCTGAAGGGCTTATCTTGACTATCGAAGGAGAGACATGGGCTTTTCATGAAAAAGCGTATGTGGCATTTAATAAACCCACTAATTACGAGTGCTCTCATAAAACCAAGCATCACCCAAGTGTTTATCATTTACTTCCAGCCCAATTGATAGAAAGAGGTATTCAATGTGTTGGACGGCTTGATCAAGATACCACGGGCCTTCTACTGATGTCAGATGATGGACAGTTTATACATCAAATGACAACGCCAAAAAAAAATATTGGGAAAATTTATGAAGTTACTACAACAGACATTATTACATCAGGTCAAATCAACCATCTTTTGTCAGGAGTGGTTCTCGATGATGACCCAAAGCCATGCTTTGCAACTCAATGCCATCAGGAAGATGAAAAAAAATTAGTTTTAACGATTGTGGAGGGGCGTTACCATCAAGTCAAACGGATGTTGGCGGCAGTAGGAAATCATGTCGAGAAATTACATCGAAGGGCAATCGGTAATTACGAATTACCTACAGACTTAAAAGAGGGGCATTGGACTTGGCTAACCGCCGAAAATATGAAGGCATTATTTGGTAAAGACTAAGATCCCAAGCAATGACAAATTTTGATGTGTAATTAAGAAATATATAGATGAAATGGAGTATTGATGAAAACGATAACGATGTGTACAGGTAAACTTCATCGAGTTAGAGTGACTCAGGCTAGATTAGATTATGAAGGTAGCATTACTTTAGACCCACTCCTAATGGATGCGGCTGGAATAATGCCATATCAACTTGTTCATATTAACAATATGTCCAATGCGGTGCATTGGGAAACTTACGCTATACCAGGCATTCCCAATTCAGGGGAAGTCTGTTTAAATGGTTGCCCAGCAAGATTGTTTCAGCCCGGTGATGAGGTAATTATTTTGTCTTTAGAACAAATGACACGAGAAGAGGCAAAAGGTTTGTTACCGAAGGTAATTCTTGTCGATAAATACAATAGAGTGAAGAGTTCTTAAAAGAAAATAAATGTGGAGTTACATTCAAATAGATTTAGACGGAGATAGCCTATCGAGCATATCTTCAAAGGCCTGCAAGATGTTTTTAACGTATTCATTCTTGTATGCCAATGGGCCAGATATATTTTCGAAGTGAATCAACATCGTTGGATTTGCCTCAAAAATAACCAGAGAGCGATCAGGCATTATTCCAAAATCTACACCAACGTATTCCAGATCGAGACATTGGCCAATAGCTGAAAGAGTTTTCATACCATCATTACCTAAAACTGACTCAGGCGATTGCAAAAAATATTTTTCCTCTTGTATTTTCCAAGGGTGATTTAACATTTCAGCAGAGTAGTAATGTACTAGCCAATTAGATGAAATGGCTAAATGATAAAAGTAGGGAACACGATCAACAAAGATAACCCGATATTTTCTGAAGTATGAATCTACAGATTGGTATTTAATGTAATTTGCAAGATAAAAAGAGCTTGAGAAAGCATTGACTATGTTGGCTAACTCGCTTAATTGATAAATAATTTTTAAGCCCTCGCCGCCATGCGTACCCTCGGGACGAACAATGATGGGATAGTCAAATTCTTGTTGTAGAAACTCCTGCATTGAAAAATGAGCCTGACCTGTAGATGAAAAACGAAGGTAATGAGGCAATACAAGATTCGGCAAATACTGAAGTAAGTCTTTTAAGAGATGTCTTTGCGTTTTGATAACAGATTGTGGATGATTCAGTATTGGTTTTTGATATTGAATAGCCAAATCAAGCATCCGAGGTACATAAGGAGATAAAAAGTCAGCTTCTCCAATAGCGTTAAATAGAATATCAAATTCTGGAAGTTGCGAATCCTCTTCTGAGCTCCCATAATCAAAAGCGTATTTCATATTCAAGTTTTTACCTAAAGATAAAAGAGGAAAGAGAGGAATATTGGCCGCGACCTTTCCTAGGGACAGAATGAGGAGCTTTCGAGAGGGGGCCTCAATGTGCTCAATGAAAAGACGTTGTATTTTATAAGCCGCATCCAAAAGTTCACCACCTTTTTGCTTCCTATTGGTTTGATTAAAGATTGCACCAAGATTCATTAAAGCGACAGCATTTTTAGGGTCGTGATGCAAAACGAATCCAAACCACTTTTCTGATTGAGCCAAATCACCCATCATTAAGTAACCAATCGCAACATTTAAAATCGGACTTGCATCGAATGGAGCCTCAAAATGTATGATTTGATAGAGCCATTGAGCTGCTATAGAATAGGCTGAGGAGTCTAAAAGAAGCCCATCACCCTGTAAAGTTTCCGATTGAGCCTTTAAAAATGAAGGATCTAGATAAAACCTGGAATCAATTATTTCCATATGCGCGGGAAAAAAAATTGTTGGAAATCACAGTGTCATCCTTTATGTGCTTTAATTGCTAACAAATATGATTACTATTATTATCGCTTCTTATCAATATGGACACTTAGCAGCTCACTGCATAGAGTCTATTTTAAGCCAAACCAAAAAACCGGAAAGAGTTATTTTCGTGGATGATGGCGCACAGGACTGTCATCACTTACCGATGCTATATCCAGAAATTGAGTATGTTTTTAGAGATAAAAACATAGGTACAGTCAATAATTTCCAAGATATGTTAGAACGTGTAGATTCTGAATACGTTTGTTTCATTGGGGCCGATAATTGGTTGAGGGCAGATGCAGTAGAGCTTTTATCAAGTGCGCAAACAGATATATTGACCTATGACATTGTTGTAACGGGTGAGTTGAAAAATGAAATCTTGACCCGCGTGCCAGGAGAGACGAACATCTATCAAGGCGATCATTATTGGAGTCGTCAAGGTAAGCATCACGGTTCCATGTTGTATAGAACTAGTATGGGCAAGAAAATAGGTTACCAAAAAAGATATGAAAATGGCCAACATCCACAAGAAGATTGGAACCTCTGGGATAAAATGATGGAGTTAGGAGCCAGCGTTTCAAGTATTGATGAGGGGCTTTTATATTACAGAAGGCATCGTGAAAATTTCTTGAAATATAACCATGAAGACTCTTCAGCAAAAAAGAGCCTCAAGGTACTTGAACAATCGCAAGAGTTAATGGTTGAAGGTTAACTATTTGCTCTGAAAGCAAAGCCAAACAAAAATATTATTAATATGAAAAGACTGTTGCTTGTCATTTGTTTGTTCATCGTCTTCCCTACACAATCTGTAGAAATTGATCCATCCAATCAACTTGAAGTTAATATCACTAGAGTTGGACCTGTTTTTCAAATCAAAATGAGTTATCAAATAGAGCTTAGTCTATGTAATGCTTTTGCATTTATTACGGATTATGAAAATATGAAAAAAATAGCCGGTATTAAAGAGATAAAGGTTAAGTCTAGAAAAGGCAATAAAGTTCGGGTGGAGCGCGTTATGGAAGAGCGAGTTTTAGGATTTCCAATTGCACTTTATTCCGAAGAGGAGTTCACAGAAGTTTCATCACAAAGATTAAGTTTTGAACAAATTCAAGGGGATGCAAAATACTATAAGGGAACATGGAATTTAACGCCAATAAGGAATATGACTAAGTTTGACTATGAAAGTCAATTTGAATTAGATTCATTCATACCTAATGCAGTTATTAACTATTTTATTAAAAATAGTATTCAAAGTCGCTTTGAACAAATGGTCCAACTAGCCAAGTATGTTGAAACCCACCCGTACTCAGCCTGCCAATAAAAAAATGAAATCATAGCTTAGACCTTAGATCTCAAAGAGAATTGAGGATACTTATCAGTGAGACGTCTTCAAGAATTGGCTTTATAACCTTGGAGTCAAAATCATCTTAAAAGTAAGACGGTCACCAGAGTCCCACCCATAGCCCAGTCCCATGTGGACGTTCATGCCATTTAAAAAAGAGTCTGGAGTTTTGAATTCAATAATGGCAAAAAGTTGTTTGGGAGCTGAAAGAGAGTCAATATTGTTGACGGCAGACTGACCCTGATAATACTCCATACCATAACCCGTCATTAGGCTATCATTATGGAGTCTGATGGCGCGTGTATGATAATTTAAAATCCAGTCGCTATTTTGCCCATCGGAACGACTTGAGTCTATAACGGGGTTAAATGCTAAAGACCACTTATCATTCTTCCAAGCAACGATACCTCGAAATTCAGCAGCTTTTCTAGGAAAGTCTATTCCAGTATTGACAACAGAATATTCAAAATTAATACCTACAGCCCAAGGCTGTGTATCTGAGTTCTGAATTGGGAGCCATTTGATGCGAGGTTTATATCCTGCGGACTCATATCCATAGTCTGGGGTATAAACAGTTGGAAGGTAAAAGCCAAGCTCAATTGTTTTAGAAAGGCCGTAGCTAAATTCAGGTGTAATACGAGCGCCTCCTTGGGTAAGACGCTGCCCTGAAAAGGTGGGGGATGATTGACCGGAGAGAGTTGTGTTAGCGTGGATTTCAAGCCCAAACTCTCCTGGCTCATTGATCTCGCCGTCATAAACTTGAATCTCATCTAAAAAAACAGCTTTTGCCAATGGCGAAACTGATAAAAAAATGAGTGAAAGAATTGGATATATTATTCGCATCAGGGTTGTAAAGTAGAATAAAAGTATATTTTATAGGAGTAAGATAAAAAAAGTCTATTTAGTAAACAGCCACAAATACAACAAAGCGTTGTAATTAAAAGCCCTTTAATTGACTCATCAACAACAAAGATAGAATGAGCTTTATTAGTCCAGAATTTGCTTATGCCGCATTACTTTTCTTTTTCGTCTATTGGCTTTTAAAGTCACGCCCATTACTTCAAAAAGCCTATCTAACTTTAAGTAGTTATGGGTTCTATGCGACATGGTCGATTAAGTTCACATTTATTTTACTGGCGTATAGCCTTTGGATATGGTGGGCAGGTGAATGGATCAAGCAACCTAGTAAAATCACGCGGGATCAAAAATTAAAACTTACCATCACGATCAGCCTAAGTCTTGGACTATTAGTTATTACCAAATATTACGAATTTATAAGAGGCGGTTTGGATAATGTACTAAGTGTATTGAATATGCATTACAGTTTGCCATTTTTAGAGCTTTTGATCCCTGCCGGAATTTCATTTTTTACTTTTCAAGCAATTACTTATCTTGTGTGGCAGGCAAATCATGAGCCTGAAGTATTTAAACCTAAAACTCGATGCATGGATGTTTTGTTGTATCTTGCATTTTGGCCAACATTGTTTGCGGGCCCCATTTTTCGTGCCAAAGATTTTTTTACACAATTAAACGGCGATCAAGTTGGTAAAGCTATTGATGTGGAAAAAGCCATCTACTTTATACTTCTTGGCCTCTTTCAAAAAGTAGTTATAGCCAATTGGTTGTCGGTCAATTTCGTTGATGGTATATATGCTTACCCAGAGAATCAAAACATAGTCAATATTATAAGTGGCATGTGGGCGTATACCTTACAAATATTTTTTGATTTTTCGGGATATTCCTTATTAGTTACAGGCCTAGGATTATTGTTGGGTTATCAAATCCCTATCAACTTCAAGCAACCCTATTTAGCAATAAATTTACAAGATTTTTGGAGGCGATGGCATATATCGTTATCCACCTTTATTAGAGACTATATTTATTTTCCATTAGGGGGCAACAAGCAAGGGTTTACGAAAACACAGATTAATATTTTTATTGCCATGGTTTTGAGTGGCTTATGGCATGGCGCCAATACAACCTTTTTAATATGGGGACTGTTACATGGCGTCGGTGTAATCATTAGCAATATAAATGATCGATATGCTTATATCAACTTATCTGCAATGCACGCAAGAATTTTGACGATTGTATTTATCTGTATGACATGGGTATTTTTTCGCTCGGATAGCTTAGATACGGCTTTAAGTGTTTTACATCAAGTCACTAAGATTGAAGGGACTTTTACAAAAAACCATTTACTACTCATTCTACTATCAGGATTTTTCTTTTACTTTAGTCGGCGCTCACAATTGATCGAAGAAAAATTAATTCACTGGGCTCATCTAAATTGGGGGTGGCGTTTATTTGCGACCATCACAGGGGTTGTGTTTTTGATTATATATTCTGGACCAAGCGGTATACCAGCATTTATTTACTATAAGTTTTAAAGATGGAAAATCAAAAAATACTTCCTTGGTTAATCGTAGTCACATTTGTGAATTCATTTTTATGGTTAGACTCTTTAGACCAGTATTTAGCTACTCGGTTTCATATAAGTCTTACTCAGACAATCCCCGAGAGATTCATGGAGCCTTCTTTAAAAATAAAACATTTCTTTGCGAGGGGTAAGGATAGCCAAAATAACTCAGATTTACTGAATCTAGCCCCTCCCCAAAGGTCTTCAAAAACAAAAGAAGTTCAAAGCCAGACATCAGATATATCGACCGATAATATACAACACATACTAATACCAGAATTAAGAAATCATATAAACCAGAACCATCTGGGCGCCAATCAAAGTATTGTTGAGAGTCCAGAGAAGAGTGAGATATTTAATGATGGGCACAACAAGTCATCGTATGCAGAATTGCCATTAAAGTCAGGCTCTTTTAAAATGATGTTCGCTGGTGATTCTATGATGCAAGGCGTAGCCCCTATCGCAATTAGCGCATTAAGAAAAGCGTATCCGAAAAGTACATATGATGATTTAAGTAAACAAAGCACGGGTTTAACCGTAAAGAGGTACTTTGATTGGCCAACAAAAATAAAAGAGGGTATTGAAAAAGAGCGCTATAAAGTAATTATTATTTTTTTAGGGCCAAATGATCCCTGGGACATTTATGAAAATAAAAAGGTTTATAAATTTCCATCAATAGAATGGGAAGAAAAATATCGACTTCGAGTCGAGGAGGTGCTTCAATTCGCAAAAGAACACGATGCACAAATTATTTGGGTAGGATTGCCAAATATGGCAGAAGATAGGGTAAAACAAGGAGCTATTATTCAAAATCGTGTATTCAAAAGCGAGTCACAAAAATATAAATTTCAATATATTTCAACAGAGGAAATGATTGGACGATTAGATGAGCCTTACAAAGCGTATATGAAAGACCCCAACAAAGGGGATGTATTATTAAGAGCAAGTGATGGTATTCACTTTACTCCTATAGCATTAAAAATGATTAGTTCTAGTATTGTCAATGCTATAACGCGATTGGATATAGAGTGAAATTAAAGCACCTAATTATCGTTGGTTTACTGTTCACATTTCAAGCATCTGCACAAGAAATGATTCAATTCAAAGGATCAAGTCAAAGCCCGGAGCTCATCTGCCAACCCATCAAAAAAAATAATTTTACACCGCCGCCACAATCTCCCGAGATCGAGATCGTTTACTCATTACCTGACGAAGAGATAATGGAGGCGATTCCGAAAAATAACCAAGACATATCTAATCGACTGCAAATGCAATTAGGGACTCAGAAAAAGGTTGGTCCTTACATGATAGGAATTTGGGGGGATAGTCATTCTGCGGCAAATTTTATAACAGAAGAACTCATTAAATCGATAGGGCTAGATACAGACAGCGCTCTGCCAACTTTTATACCGCCATCGATGGGAAGACCAGGAGTCCGATTACCCATTCGGAAGTATTGTCAAAGTCGTGGTTGGCAATTTAATTACTCGTACACGGGAGTGAACGCCGAATTGTATGGCCCGGCTCTTTTAAAGTTAAATTCGAATATACCAAACAGCTATTTATGGGTTGATTTCCGCTCTAAAAATAATAACTCTAACCAATTAAAAAAATTAAATATATTATTTTCAAAAACAACTCAGGGACGTACAAAATTAGGAATACAAATTGACGGTCGAGATGAAGAAATCGTAGAGGTTAAAAATTCTCAGGTAAGCAATTTGACAATTCAGGGTGATAGCGTCTTCGGCGTTGTTAAGATTCGTCTGATAGAAGGAGCCATCTCTATAGATGGTTTTGTACCCACTTACGATCTCGAACCTAAAGTCTTCATTGATACTTTAGGTATACCAGGCGCCACGGTAAAAGGATGGCAAAGTACTCAAAAATCTTATATCGATAATTTAAAAATCCCTATGAATTATGATTTAATTATTTTAGAGTATGGCACCAACGAGGGAAATCAATCTCCTTTTGATGCCAATTCGTATAAACAGCTATTAAGAGATGCGCTAATGAGTTTTCGTTCGATTTATCCAACCTCTAATTGTATTTTAATGGGGCCAACGGATCGAGGTATTTGGAATAAAAAAATATATACGAAGGGTAAGAAAAAGTTAGTCAAAACTGAATATGTACCTGATTTTCTGAAATACTCGAAAATACATCAAGAAATTACACTAATACAAAAAGATGTTGGTAAAGACTTTTCTTGCTCAAGTTGGAGTTGGCAACAGGCTATGGGCGGACCTGGAGGGGCTTATACTTGGATTAAAAATAATCCGCCGCTCATGGCAAAAGACCTTATACATTTAACGGTTCAAGGCTATCAAGAGACTGCTAAAGTCCTTAGTAAAGACATTGATCTTTCAAATCTTATTATTAGTGGAACTGATTCCAGTAATATGGTGATTGACCCGAACTTGAAATCAGTTCCACCTTGGAGAAATAAATGAATAGATTGAAATTAAATTTTGCCTGTTGGGACTATGACAGAATGCGCGGATTAATGGACGGGCGTGTTCAAGTTGATGGCGCCGAATTAAATTATTTAAACCTACCGGTAGAAGAAACATTTTTTCGAATGGCTCGGTATCGTGAATTTGAAGTAGCAGAAATGTCTTTATCGTCCTATTGCATATCTTTATCGCGCCCTGAAAAACCTTTTATTGCAATTCCTGTTTATCCATCAAGATTTTTTAGACATTCCTGTATTTATGTTAATTCTGCGAGTGGTATTAAAACACCCAAAGATTTAATTGGTAAAAAGATTGCAAGCCCAGAATATCAAATGACAGCTCCTGTATGGATCCGAGGGATTTTATCTGACCACTATGGCGTGCCAGTGGATGCTCAACCTTATCTGTTTGGAGGTGAAGAAGAGACTGGACGAATTGAAAAAATAAAATTAGACCTACCCCCTAATATTCAGGTAAGTCCTATTGGCCCAGACCAAACTCTTTCACAAATGCTGTATGACGGTGAGTTAGATGCACTATACACCGCAAGGATGCCGTCTAGCTTCTTAAAAGGCGATGGGAAGGTCGTGCGACTTTTTAATGATTATGAAGATGTGGAAAGAAACTACTTCCGACAAACCGGCATTTTCCCAATCATGCATGTCGTTGTTATTCGTAGAGATGTTTATAAGGCCAATCGTTGGATTGCTCAATCGTTAACAAAAGCCTTTATAGAAGCAAAGAAAATCGCATATAAAGATCTTGATGAAACAGCAGCATTAAAAACGATGTTGCCATGGTTGACGGCTCATGTAGAAAATGCCAAAAAAGAGTTTGGGCAAGATTGGTGGTCTTATGGATTAGAGGGTAATTTTAATAACTTAGATACCTTTACGAGATATCATTTTGAGCAAGGCCTATCCTCCAAAAAACTCGATGTGAAGGATTTATTTGCTCCGGAATCACTAGAGGCATTTAAGATTTAGAATATATCTAGAATAAGGGACAAATTAGCGACTTATTCTCTGTTTTACCTGACCATTAAATCAGTAACATGGAGTGATGTCTAACACCCATCCAGCCCTTGTATACCTACAATATCAATATCTTCAAGCACTTAACCATCACGAAAATGGCAGGTTAGATGAAGCTCAAAGAATCTATCAATCCATTGTCAAATTGCAACCAAAGTTCGCTGAAGCGTTGCATGGGCTAGGTCTCATAGCGCTCGCTAGAAGTAACTATCAAGAAGCTATTGAATGGTTTAATCAGGCATTAAAAATTGAAAAAAATGCCGCGTATTTCAACAATCGTGGAAGCGCGTATTTTGAAATTAAAAAAATGCAAGAGGCATTAGCTGACTATCAAGCGGCTTTAAAACTACAACCAGGATTTATTGATGCTCAATACAATTTAGCCAATCTATTTAGCGCCACTCAGAGGCATGAAGATGCAATTACGGCTTACAACAAGATACTTTTAAAAGACAATCTTCAAATTGATGCCTTTTATAACAGAGGTAATGCATATAAAAAACTAAATAAGTATCAAGAAGCTTTACAGGATTACCAAACAGTCCTTCATATAGAGCCAAATAATATGAAGGCTTTACTAAACTTAGGAAATACTTATATCGCCCTTGAGAATCTTGACGAGGCAATAAATGCTTATGACAAAATATTAAAAGGTAACCCTTTATATGCTGAAGTAGTACTCGCTCGAGCAAACGCCCTCATCCTGCAAAAAAAATATGAATTAGCTATCGATGGCTATAAAACGCATATTCAAATAAAGCCAGATGAAAAAGAGAGTTACTACGGATTAGGAAATGCCTTAAAAGATATACTAAAGTTTGAGGATGCCATCTATTGCTATAGAAAAGCGATAGAGATAGACCCGCAATACTATGACGCATTAACAAATCTTGCCAACACATTAAGAAGAGTAAAGCAGTTTAATGAGGCCGCCATTTATTACAGCCGTGCTGTGGAAGCAAATCCAATTGAACCAGATGCATATTCAAACTTAGGCAATATTTTGCACGACTTGAACCGCACCGATTTGGCGATTGATGCCTACGCGCAAGCATTAGTGATTGCACCTAATGACGTTCGAGCAAATTACAACATTGGCAATATATACAAAGAATTAAATCAATTCGAAGAAGCAATTGAACAACTAGATCATGTTCTTACCCTCAATCCAGATGATGAAGAAACGCTCTTTGCAAAAGGAGTGATGCTATTAACCATGGGAAGATACAAAGAGGGTTTTCAGCTATATGAACAGCGCTGGGAAAGAAAATCACTAATTGAAAAACCAAGGGATTATTCACAGCCGTTGTGGAACGGCACCCAGAGTCTTGAAGGTAAGACGATCTTGATTCATATTGAACAAGGACTAGGTGACACCATACAATTTAGTCGTTTATTAAATCAACTACAAAAAAGGGGAGCCACTATCATTTTTGAAGTTCAAAAACCGTTAATCGGAATAATGAGCCGTATTACCGGAGTATCAAAAGTGATTGCGTATAAATCCGAATTTAAAGAGTTTGATTATTATTGCCCCTTACTAAGTTTGCCCCATTATTTAAATTTGGAGCTCGATAATATTCCTATGGCCGAAGGATATTTAAAACCATTACCGGAATATCTGAATAAATGGCAGTTAAAGCTCGGGCCTAAAACTAAGCCACGTGTTGGCCTGATTTGTAGCGGTAATAAAATGCATGAAAATGATCAAAACCGTAGTATTTTACTATTTGAAATCATCCAATATTTACCCCAAGAGTTTGAGTACATCACTTTACAAAAAGAGATGCGAGAGGTTGATCGACAATTGATTGAAAAATATCCTTTATTTAAATCGTTTGGAGATGAATTAGATAACTTTGACGATACGGCGGCATTATGTGAGTTGATGGATGTTGTAATTAGTGTAGATACGAGTGTGGCACACTTAAGTGGCGCCATTGGTAAAAAAACTTGGCTATTGATACCGTTTAGTCCAGATTGGCGTTGGTTACTTGAGCGAAAAGATTCACCTTGGTATCTGTCGATGACCATCTACCGTCAAGAAAGTATGAAAAATTGGGCATCAGTATTTGAGAAAGTTGCAATTGATTTAAAAAAAGAGCTGCAGGATATCAAATAGATCTTGCATAAAATGCCTTAAGCACCTACTGCCCTGAATGATGGGCTTGTTTTTTAAGAAGTTGTTGAATCATCAGTTGAACGATGATTGCCATGAGAATTGACAAGAGTGTCACCAGCCAAAGATCCATATTTTTGATGAGCAAGGTTTGTACTGCAAAATAAGCGATAAAAGATAAAAGCCCCTTGGTTAATCCTCTATAAATAGGAATAACGTGTTCTTGGCCAAAAGTTTTGTGGGTAAATACAGTCAGTACAAGGCTGTTTATGGGGAAAGTTGATAGTATCCCCACCCACACACTACCCAATAAGTTTCCAAAGACAATTGTGAGGAATGCTAAAAGTCCTCCAACCACTAATCGAAAGGGTAAGTCTTTTAAGGATTGGGGAAGAGGTTTTTCATGAACAGTTCTAGGCAATAGCTTGGGCGTGAATGCAAGAAAGAGTATGGTTATTCCACATGCTAGGGAAAGATCTGTTGGAAATAGGGTGAGAAAATTAGATACTATCATCCAAGCGAGAGTGGCCATACCTAAGCAAGTCAGGTAACGAAAGTGTTGGCTAGTCCAGCAGTAGACTAAACCAAACACCAGAATCCCTATACAACCATAGATTGCAGAAATAGAGGCTTTAAAACCGTAATCAGCACCTTGGTCAAGAATGAGAAAAAATACGATGGGACCTGCCACGACAGGCAATGCAGACAACTTACCGGCTAGTTCAGCCCCCCATCTTTTCCCCGCTAGCGAAATAATGAGAATAAAAATAGGAACAGTGATTAGTTTGAGTATCAGTAAATTCGTCATCAATTACGTTGGGTAGATTTAGGCGCGATGACTAATAATACGATGGATATAAAAGGGATCTATTTTTATCAGGAGTTAGGATTATCGGGATACAAATATATATCTGTCAAAATAGACAGATGCATTTAAAAATCTTACTATCCCAGCTGTTCGTATCATTTGCCCTACTGATGGGTGTTCAGGTAAGTCATGCCGCATATCCAGATAAGCCGATCAAACTGATTGTGCCTTTCCCGCCGGGAGGGTCAACCGATATTTTTGCCAGAATGTTAGCAAATCAATTAACGATTCAATACAAGCAGCCCGTCATCATTGAAAATAAACCTGGCGCTAGCGGTCAGATTGCCATGGATGTATTGTTAAGTTCCCCTGCAGATGGATATACGATTTATTTAGGTAATATTGGAAGCCTGGCGGTGAATGTCTCTTTATATAAAAATTTAAACTATGATCCACGCCGTGATTTAGCACCTATTAGCTTGATTGCTACTGTACCGAATGTATTAGTTGTACATCCAAAATCAGGTGTCAAGACCATTACAGAATTGATCGCCTTTGCTAAGCAAAACCCCAATCAACTTACCTATAGCTCAGGCGGAAATGGCAGCGCAGCTCATACAGCGATGGAGTATTTCAAGTTACAGACAGGCATTCATGCGGTTCATATTCCTTATAAAGGAACTTCGCCTGCCGTGACGGACGTGATTGGCGGGCAAGTAGACATGATTATGTCTGGCGTACCCCCACTCCTGCCGTTTATTCAAAGTGGCAAAGTTACGGCGCTAGGCGTTTCAACATTGAAGAGAATTGACGCCCTGCCTCAAATCCCGGCCATTGCGGAAACCTCATTACCGAGTTTAAAAAGCTTCGATGTAACCCAGTGGTATGGCCTCGTTGTCAAGAGCGGCACACCAAAAGAAATTATTCAAATGTTAAATTTAGGGGTGCAACATACCTTCAATAATGAAGTAGCAATTGAACAAATGAAAAATGCGGGAGCTATTGTTCGCGTTAGTACGCCGGCTGAATTTGCCACATTTATTCGGTTAGAAATAGATCGCTGGGCTAAGGTCGTCAAAGCCGCCGATATTCAACCAGGTTAATCATAAATTGAGAATCGCTTGAAATTAGAAACAAAGGGAATGTTCATTGGCCTTGTTGGCATTGTCATATTCGCGCTAACTGTACCAATGAGTAAACTTGCGGTAGAGGCATTTTCGCCAGCATTTGTTTCATTTGGACGGGCCACCCTTGCAGGCTGCGCTGGCCTTCTCTATATAGGCTGGGTAAAAGCACCATTACCCCCATGGAAAACCATCAAAAAAATATTTTTTATCATTGGTGGAATTGTCATTGGATTTCCATTTTTAATGACATTAGCGATGTCTAAAGGATCTTCTTCCCATGCTGGTATTGTTTTAGGCTTTATGCCGATGATGACAACCATTGTTGGCGTTATTCGGTTTAAAGAGCGTCCATCGAAAGGCTTTTGGGTAGCATCATTAATAGGCACTGCACTAGTTTTAATTTATGCGTTGATTCAGGGGGCTGGACAGCTCACGATGATGGATCTTTTACTACTATTAGCCGCTATTTTTTCAGCAATTGGATATGCACAAGGGGGGGATTTATCACGAGAAATGAGCCCTAAATTAGTAATATCATGGGCTGTCGTATTATCCTTGCCGTTCAATGGACTTGTTACTTTCCTTGCGTTTCAGCAGGAGTATTTACAAGTGGACATTAATTATTGGTACTCATTCCTCTTTTTAGGTTTGTTTTCCATGTACATTGGATTTTTCTTTTGGTACGCAGGATTATCAATGGGCGGAATCTCACGCGTGAGCCAGGTTCAATTGCTTCAACCATTTTTTACTTTAATATTTGCTAATTTATTTCTATCAGAAAAACTAACTGCGATTAATTTTATCTTTGCCGCTTTAGTTGTTTTATCAATTCTTGTTGGTAAAAAGATGTTAGTAGTACGAGCTCATTCATAGCCTCGGACTTTGATCAAGAGGGTTTGCTCAGTACCTAGATTATCTATCAAGGCAAGTCTTAAGCCCTCTTCTTTAAAATCTAAAATACTTGGATGAGAGCCATCTTGACCCAAATTAATAACGTACGTCCAGACTAATTGATCTTTCGCTGACCGTTTGTAGAGATCAACAACTTTACGCATAAAACCCTTCCAAACAGCAAAAGGATTTATTACTCAGCCGTTGCCACAGGCTCAGAAACAACTGCTGCAGGAGGACGTTTAGAGATTTCACGTTTAATTTTCGCTTGCTCTTTAGGCTTTGTTGATTTAGCCAACATGTTATTTAATTGCGTTAAATTTAATGGCCCTAATCTAGCTTTACCAGTTTTGGTCACTAATGGATCATTTTTACGTGTTTTTTGATTTTGGCCTACTGCCATAACTGCTCCCAGAAACTTTGATTTTTTAAGGGAGCGAAGCTCAAATAAGAACCCATTAGGGCACACGATTGTGATCAAGTTTCAGAATAACAGTAAATAGCCTAAAAAACTACATAAAAGGTAAATATATACCTTCAAGAAGCATTAATTTCAATATAATTGGAAATATGGAAATTAATATCATTTCAAATGCATTTTTAGCTCTGGGGCAAGACCTTCGCTTAATGATCTACTATCAGGTTGTGCAAGCTTGGCCCATGGGCATTAGACCAAATGAGTTAAAGCAGTTATTAAATATTCCACAAGCAACTTTGAGTTTTCACCTGAAGCACTTACTCATGGCAGGCTTCATCGATGTTGAAAAAGAAGGGACCAGTCTTTATTACTTTGCCCAAAAGAGCATGGTCAAGGACTTAATCCAAGAATTGCAATTAATAGAAGATAAATTGGAGCCATTTTCAAAAGAGACCCAGGCGAAACCAAGAATCAAAGTAAAGATTTAATTAATAAAACAAAAACATTAAAATACAAATATGAACAAAATATCAGCTTATGTCATTGCATATAACGAAGAGGCAAAAATAGCCGATGCAATAAGAAGTATCCAATGGGCTGATGAAATAGTATTAATCGACTCACACAGTAAAGATCAAACTGCCCAAATTGCTGAATCAATGGGGGCAAAAGTCGTACAAGTTGAATTTCAAGGATTTGGTAAGTTAAGAACGCAAGCCGTAAAAGCATGTGAACATGAATGGATTTTTAGTTTAGACAGTGATGAACGATGTACTCAAGAGGTGGCAGAGGAAGTAAAAGCGATCGTAGAAGATGACAAATTCGATGTGTGCTTTGTGCCACGTAGAAATTTTTATCTAGGGAGAGAAATAAGACACTCAGGCTGGTATCCCAATTATCGACAGCCCCAATTATTTAAGAAAGCACACCTAACATATGATGAAAGTCCAGTTCATGAGAAATATGAAATCAAGATAGGTGCAAGAACCGGTTACTTAAAAAATGCCATATGGCAACTACCATTTAATAATATTGCAGAATCAATCTCTAAAATGAATCGATATTCCTCCCTGGGAGCTTCAAAGCCGAGACAAAAAGGATCCAGTTTTGCAAAAGCCTTAGGACATGGTATGTGGGCATTTATCAGACACTATATTTTTAAATTAGGCATATTGGATGGCTGGGCTGGATTTCTAATTGCGTTTTCATATTTTGAAGTTACTTTCTACCGTTACGCAAAAGCCGTAGAGCTCGAACATCAGCCAACTTGGGAAAAAGACTGGAAAGAGATTCAAGCAAAAAATCCAAGTAAAAAATAAGGCTTTCAAAATTATGTCAGATGTAAAAAATAAATATATTACGTACTTAGTCGCAACAACATTTTTTATGGAAACATTGGATAGCACTGTAATAACAACAGCGTTACCAATGATGGCCAAAGATTTTGATGTGTTTCCAGTAGATGTTGGCTTAGGCATAACTGCCTACTTATTGACACTTGCAATTATTATTCCCATTAGTGGTTGGTTAGCCGATCGATTTGGAATGAGGAAATTATTTACAATTGCCATAGGAATATTTACGGCAGCATCCATACTCTGCGGTATCAGTGAAAACTTATATTTCTTTATATTAGCTAGGATATTACAAGGCATAGGCGGCGCTTTGATGGTTCCTGTAGGCAGGATTATTGTGTTGCGCAATACGCCGAAAGAAGGAATCATTGCTGCAATTGGTTTAATTACTTGGCCAGCCTTAATCGGGCCTGTAGTGGGCCCAGCCATTGGAGGATTTTTTACAAAATACGCTACATGGCATTGGATATTTTTTATTAACGTACCAATAGGTATTATCGGAATTATTCTCAGTTTAATATTAATAAAAAAACAGGAAGTTTCTCAAAAAGTTCCACTAGATGCAAAAGGTTTTATATATAGTGGAGTTGCTCTTTCTAGTTTAATTTATGCAGTAGAGCTATGTAGACATATAGCAGAGAGTAAAACAAGTATTCTCATTTTGTTATCAATTGGAATTGTCGTTGGATGGTTCGCTATTAAACATTTTCAGCGAACGCCACATCCAATGATTGATTTGTCTCTGTTAAAAATACCAACATTTGAATCAACTTTAATTGCAGGCAACATATTTCGGATTGCCCTACACTCTACGCCATTTTTAGTGCCCTTATATCTTCAAGTGGGTTTAGGAATCGACCCGTTTCAGGCTGGTTTGATTGTTATGAGTATTTTTGTGGGCAATCTAGTGATGAAAACGGTAACGACACCACTTTTAAATCGTTACGGATTTAAAAAAGTCATGACGATCAATGGAGTAGCTATACTTCTTTCATTATTATCTTGTGCATTCATATCAGAAGCAATGCCTGTCTGGGTGGTGATGATACTTTTATTTATCAATGGCTTAGTAAGATCTATGCAATTCACGTCAATTAATACATTGGGTTTAGCAGATGTCCCACAAAATAAAATGGGCGCAGCATCTGCATTAGCGAGCACCGGTGTGCAGTTAAGTATGGCCTTAGGTATTGCCGTAGGGTCTTTAGCCCTAAGTATTGCGACATCATTCAACCAAGGAAATTCTAACATCC
Source organism: Burkholderiaceae bacterium (assembly GCA_947472645.1). Lineage (GTDB taxonomy): Bacteria > Pseudomonadota > Gammaproteobacteria > Burkholderiales > Burkholderiaceae > Polynucleobacter. The sequence goes on along the minus strand of CANJBQ010000005.1, from coordinate 63,814 downwards.
CCAGTAATCATGATTTTCAATTAGCTTTTATCTTAGTTTTAATTTTGCCAATTTGGGGGCTATGGAGGCAGCGGACGATGAGCTCAACGGCTGGTGATGATATTCGAAAAAAATACTAATACACCTAATTTTTACAAAAAATAGTTTATCCTTGAAATCTATTAGCTAATTATAAAAGTGATATAAATCACAATTTAAGACAAAAAATGAATATTCTGTTTATCGGTATCGGAAAGATGGGACTACCCTTGTCATCCCATTTAAAGAAATTGGGCCATCCTATCAAAGTTATCGATATTAATCCGGCGCAAGTAGAAATGGCAAAACAAGTTGGCTTAGACATTGGCGGAACTGAAGATTATCTCTGGGCAGATTGGATCTTTACCTCAATGCCAAATGATGAAGCTTTTTTGGGCATTGCAAAATATATTAGTGAGAATGTGAGTACAACCGCAGTCTATGTAGACACAAGTACGATTTCTATTTCTGCATCTAGTACGGCGGCATCATGGATGCAGGATAAAAAAATTCCCTATTTGAGAGTTGCTGTATCAGGTAACAATCATATGGCCGCAGCGGCACAATTAACGGTCTTAACCTCAGGATCAAAGGATATTTATGACCAAGCTTTACCGATGTTATCCAGCTGGGGAAGTAAAGTATTTTATTTGGGTGGGAAAGAACAGGCTCGGTTGATGAAGTTAGTGGTTAATCTACTGATCGCACAAACAAGTGCAATGTTAGCAGAGGGATTGACCTTAGGAAGACTGGGCAATCTCCAATGGGAAGACATGTGGGAAGTTCTGACGAATAGCGCTCCTGGCTCAACCATCATGAAAGCCAAAATGAATCAATTAGGCAAACCAATGGGTAATAGAGACTTTTCACCTACTTTTACGGTAGAACAAATGATTAAGGATTTATCTTTAATCACGGATGCTGCAAAAGAGCTTGGCGCGCCACTAGCCCAAACTCAAACAACATTAGATTGGATGCACCAAGCAGTAGCAGAGGGTGATGGTCAATTAGATTATGCTGCCATTATTCGGGTATTAGAAAGAAAAGCAGGACTACGTAATTAATCAACCGTAATAACATGAATGAACACTGGAGAATTTAGTATGGCTCAAAAAATAGGCTGGATTGGACTTGGTCGTATGGGTGAGGCGATGGTTAAAAGACTCACCAAAGCAGGGTATGGCGTAGATGTATGGAACCGCACACGAAGCAAAGCTGATCCATTAGCTGAATATGGCGCCACTGTGGTTGATAACATTCTTGATTTGGCTGCCTGTGAAACTGTGATTACGATGGTTTCTACGACAAAGGATTTAAAGCAAGTATTGTTTGGACCTGGTGGACTAGTCACGACAGCAACAAAACCCAAAGTCGTTGTGGATAGCTCATCGATTTCGCAAGAGGGTTCAGCTGAAGTTCGGAAAGAGTTAGAAGCTTTAGGAGTGGCCTACTTGTGTGCACCTGTATCGGGTAATGCGAAAGTTGCTAAAGCAGGAAAATTATTAATGGTCTCTTCTGGGCCACGTGCTTTGTATGACAAAGTAGAGCCGTATTTCCAAGCAATGTCTAGAAAATGTATGTGGATTGGTGAGGGTGAATTAGCGCGAGTTTGGAAAATTGCCCACAACACGATGTTTGGAGTAGTGATTCAAAATTTATGTGAAATTACCGTACTTGCTGAAAAAGCTGGTATACCCCGCCATTTATTTTTAGAAAGCATTAATGATTCTGTATTAGGCTCAATGTATACGCGATATAAAACTCCAGTATTAACGAATCTTAATTTTGAAGCAGTGACATTTACACCAGAGTTACTTTTAAAAGACATGGATTTAGGAATGGCGGCAGCTAAAGCTAATGGGGTTTCTATGCCAAGTGCAGCAGCAACAAGAGAGTCTGTTGCAAGAATGATTGGGCGCGGCTATGGCGATATCGATTTTTCTGCGCTGATAATAGAGGTTGCAAAAGATGCAGGACTAGAACTCAAATCAGAAAATAAAACGATTAGTGATGGATTAGAGGCAAATTAAATGACAAAAAAAACGTTGATTCGTGGTGCGACTATAGTAACAATGGATGCACAAGGTGAATTATTAGATTCAGATATATTGATTGAAGGATCTGAGATCAAAGAAATCTCTAAACGGATTGATGTTGCCGCAGATGAGGTTATTAATGGGGCTGGTTATATTGTTATTCCTGGCCTCATCAATGCCCATATGCATACTTGGCAGACAGCTTTAAGAGGGGTTGCCGCGAACTGGACCTTACTCGAATATTTTCAAAAGATGCACTCTGGATTGGCCACTGTTTTTGAACCAGAAGATTTGTATATTGCTACGTGTATGGGGGCGTTGAATCAAATCAATTGCGGAACTACAACGCTAGTTGATTGGTGTCATAACAATAAAACATCTGAGCATAATGACGCTGCCATTAAAGGATTAATGGAATCTGGGATTCGAGCCGCATTTTTTCATGGGACTCCAAAGCCAGAACCAAAAGAAGGCGAAACTCCTTTTTGGGAAAGACCACACCCCAAAAAAGAATTAGAGAGATTGGTTGCGGCTTATGGGAGCCAAGATTTAATCTCTATTGGCGCTGCTATCTTGGGACCACATTACTCCACTTTAGATGTAGCACTGCATGACTTTGCCATGGTAAAAGACATGAAGATGATTGCTTCTATGCATCAAGGTGGCGGTCCCGCCAGAACTCCTGAAGGCTGGCAGGTACTGGAATCTAAAGGTTTACTAGGTCCAGCAATTAATATTGTGCATGGTCACGCACTGAACGATGAACAGTTAAAACGATTTTGTGATTTAGGGATGACGTTTTCTGCAACCGCAGAAAGTGAAATGTCACAAGGTCATGGTCATCCCCTGACGGGGCGTCTAAGAGACTTTGGGAAAGCGCCGTCTCTTGGAGTTGATTTAGAAAGTGTATGTGGTGGTGAGATGTTTATACAAGCAAGAATCGCCTTAGGAATACAGCGTAGTTTAGATAATTTTGATTATCGTCAAAAACATGCAACCATTCCACCAACAAGCACAATCACAACGAGGCAGGCACTAAGTTGGATAACGATAGAGGGTGCTAGAGTCTTAGGCCAATTAGATCGAATCGGCACTTTAAAGGCGGGTAAGCAAGCGGATATTGTTATGATTCGAGCGTCTGACCTTAATATGCAACCTGTCAATGATCCAGTAAGTGCGGTCGTCATGCAAACCAGCTTAGCAAATATTGAGAATGTGATGATCGCTGGCCAATGGAAAAAGAAAGGTGGAGAATTGCTCAATATGCATTTAGCTCCTAAGATAGAGTTACTGAACGCATCAGCCAAAAAGATTACAAAAGCACTTGGTTTATAACTAAAAAGAGAGACAAGCATGAACCTTAAAAATAATAAAGTATTGAATATGATCAAACTTGTGGCGGCACTTACTCTAATGACGCTGGGTTTTAATACGTTTGGACAAGCTTATCCGACTAAGCCGATACATTTTGTTGTTGCTTTTACTGCGGGAAGTGCCACAGATATTATTGCTAGAGCAGTTGCTGACGTCATGTCAACAAACCTTGGTCAGCCTATCATTATTGAAAATAAACCCGGCGCTGGCGGAACGATTGCCGCTGGACAAGTGGCTAAAGCAGAGGCGGATGGCTATACATTTTTAGTCCATTCTTCTGGACATACTCTGAACCCATTTATTTACAGTAACCTGTCTTATGACACATTAAAAGATTTAACAGGTGTCGCTACTTTGGGCGCAACGCCAAATGTGCTGGTCGTATCCCCGGCGAAGCCTTGGAAAACACTCGCAGATCTTGTGGCGGCATCAAAGGCAAAGCCTGGCGAATTAAATTTTGGATCAGCGGGCGTCGGAAGCGCCACACACTTAAATGCAGAAAAATTTAATTTAGCGGCCAATATTAAGGCGACTCATGTACCTTATAAGGGAACTCCTGAGGCTAATTCAGAAGTTATTGGTGGTCGGATTGATTGGTTTTTCTCACCGCTGGGTTCAGCTTTGTCTTTAGTCCAAAGTGGAAAATTAAAAGCTTTAGCGATTAGCACTTCAAAAAGAACGTCACTCCTACCAAATGTTCCCACAACTCTAGAAGCAGGGATTCCTGACTCAGACTATGTCTTATGGGTCGGATTACTGGCGCCAGCAGGAGTTCCTGCTCCAGTCATTAAAAAAATGAATGATGAAGTAACAAAGGCACTTGAAAACAAAGAAGTCAAAGAGCGATTTGCTAAATTGGGTGCTGAGCCATTTATCATGTCACCCGATGGATTTAATAAATTCATTCGTGATGAGATGGTCGTTTCTTATCGTATTACCAAGGCAGCAAACCTAAAGGGTAATTAAGTTGTAACTTCGCCAAGTAAAAGGAGGATTAATATCCTCCTCCTTTATACAGGTTTTGAGTGTCCAAGCAAACCTTGCAAATTCTGCAGACTTTTTAAATCCCAACATGCAGCAAGAAGGGATGCCGTTTCTTTCACCCCAATGACTGGGACGCTAAGATTCGTAAATTTCTGATTCAGTTGATCATCCGTCATCGGGTTTTTTAATGAGCCAATTGCATGCTCCACAAAGAGATGAATCTTACGACCATCTTTCAGGTAAGCCGTTACATCAACAGAGGCCTCATCGATTGAGTTATCTACTGTAGCTTGAACTTTGGCGCGTAGCGCAACCATTTCAGGACTTTGAACAACAGCATCTTGATATTGCTCTTCAGAGGCTTGTCCATAAAAGATGCCACAAGCACACCCATGATAAACACTAAATTTACCTTCTAGACCATCTTTTGGAGTTTTCTTACCGGTTAACTCAAGTACCAAGTGATGAACTTTCAATTCGAGACGATCTAAATTATCTGCGGTAACGCCTTGTTCACGAAGCTGTGAACAAGCATCAATACTTGGATGAATCACAATACCGCAGGCAAATGGTTTATAGGTGTTTAGAGAGATTTCAAACCGTTGGCCAAGCTCTTCAGTAATTTCATTCCAATCATATTTAGTTGAGATGGATTGAATCATGCCTCTAGGAGCTTCGAGCGCTCTGGGACTTGCAGTGAATCCGTGTTTCGCTAATAGTGCTGAGGTCAGACCAGCTTTAGCGGCTCCGCCAGGATGAAAGGGCTTGGTCATTGTGCCAAACTGCTCCCGAAATCCTACTGGTTGAGAAGCTGCTATCCCTATAGCCATTGCCGTTTGAGCCTCTGAAAGATGGAGTAGTCTAGCGCACGCTGCCGCGGCACCGACGGTTCCAGTCGAGCCAGTAATATGCCAGCCCCGATCGTAATGATTGGGATACATTGCGTTACCAATGCGACAGGCAACATCAATTCCAATCACGAGCGCATCAATTAACTCTCTCCCAGAGGACCCCTTCTGCTCAGCTAATGCAACGAGTGCAGAGGCAACAGGTCCCGCCGGATGAATCACCGTTTTTAAATGGGTATCATCATAATCAAAGGTGTGTGAGCTTATGCCATTAATTAATGCGGCATTGGCCATATCTACTTTTTCATGACGCCCCAAGATACTTGCCTGGGGCGCGGGGTTAAATTCTTGAACGGCGCCTAAACTTGCTAGAACACTTTCATGATTTGCTGCACCAACCGCACAACCTAACCAATTCATAAAAGTACGATGTGCCTCATGATCTACGGAATCACTCCATCCTTTAGAAGGGTGAGAGCTAATGAATTTTGCAAGGATTTGTGTAATTGGAGGCGCGTTTTGGTCTGCAGTTACTTGGGTATTGATGGCCATAGTTAGATTTAGTCGAGTTGAATATTACGGTCCTTAGCGATTTTGCTCCATCGGACAATATCATCTTTAATGTATTGTCCAAATTGCTCTGGGCTCATCGGCATAGGTTGAATAGCTTCTGATGATAAACGTTCTTTTAATTCGGGACTTTGGATCGCCTTGTTGATTTCAGAATTTAATAAATTAATAATTGAGCTTGGAAGGTTGGCTGGACCCGCTACTCCATACCACTGAACACCTTCAAAACCATCAAATCCTAACTCTTTAAAAGTGGGTACGTCGGGTAACAAGGGATGTCTTTTTGTACCAGTAATCGCAATAGGACGAATTTTCCCCGTTTTAATATGAGGTAGGGCTGCGGCAAGTCCAGGCATCATTGATAAGGTTTGACCACCAATAATGTCAGTAAATGCGGGACCGATGCCACGGTAGGGAACATGAGTGCTCTCAAAACCAGCCTGCATTTTTAATTGCTCCATCGCTAAATGGGTTAAGGTGCCTTGACCTGCGGAGCCATAATTCATTTTTGAAGCATGTTCTTTCGCGTATGTAACAAACTCTTTTATCGTACTGACTTGCACCCCTGCATAAATACATAAAACATTAGGGGTTCCTCCAACCATCGCAATTGGACTAAAGTCTTTGACGGCATCATAAGGGAGTTTTCTAACGGCAGGATTTGTGCCATGAGTACCCACATAAGCAATCATCAGAGTATAGCCATCGGGATTGGCGCGAGCTGCCTTTTGAGCAGCAATGGATCCACCACCACCACTTTGATTGTCAACGATAAAGCTTTGACCAAGAGACTTTGTAAGTCGATCAGCAACTGTTCGAGCAATTAAATCAAGGCCACCACCTGGAGCAACAGGCGCTAAAATGGTGACAGGCTTATTGGGGTAATCCGCAGCTAAAGTGGGTATTGCCAAAAATAAAAACCCCAACGCAATACAAGATACAAGATGTTTAATGAAGTGCATAAAGCCCTTTTTGATCAAAATAATCTAAGATAATAATCATCTTAACAGGAGTAAAATATGAAATGCCATTTAAGCTCAAGCCAAATTATCAGCATACTCATTCTATTGCTTCTGATTGTTAGTAAGCCTACTTTTTCGCAAGCCGACTACCCAAATAAGCCAATCAGCTTCATCGTGCCATATGCTGCAGGAGGTGGTGCAGATTCAAGAAGTAGGCAAATTGGACAACAACTCAGTCAGCTATTAAAAACTCCTGTCATTATAGAAAACAAAGCGGGCGCTGGCGGAAATATTGGAACAGAGTTTATTGCTAAAGCTCCACCGGACGGATATACCATCGGCATGGGTAATTTTGCCCCTTTAGCCGTGAATAAGACACTCTTTAAAACCCTACGTTATGATCCCCAAATGGATCTGCTGCCTATTATTTTGATAGAGAGAGGGCCATTAGTGTTAGTTGTTAACACCACCTCAAATTATCAATCCGTTAGTGATGTTGTAAAAGATGCTAAAGCCAAACCGGGACAATTAACATTTGCATCTGGAGGGATTGGTGGAAGTCATCAATTATCTGCAGAGCTATTTAAGCAAAGTGCTGTCATCGATATGATTCATGTGCCCTATAAAAGTGGGGCAGCAGGCTTAACGGATTTAATGGGTAATAACGTGAGTATGATGTTTGATCAAATGTATTCTGCCATGCCTAGTATCAAAGGTGGAAAGCTTCGTCCTCTAGCCATAACCAGTAAAACTAGATCGCCCTTGTTAAAAGATTTACCAAGCTTTACTGAGCTGGGATATCCACAGCTTGTGGTGAATAATTGGCAAGGTTTAATTGCGCCCAAAGGAACACCTAAAGCAATTATTGATAAGCTTAATATGGCAGTAAATCAAATTTTGAAAGACCCTAAAATGAAAGATTTTATTTTGGAGCAAGGCAATGAAGTTGGGGGTGGAACACCGGAGGATTTTGCAGAGCTAATTAAGTCCGAGTCATTAAAGTGGAGTGTGGTGGTTAAAACAGCTAAAATCGAACCACAATAGGTTTAGTTGATGAGATCTTTTTGAAACACTAAACCTGCGTGTTCACGTAAAGCATGAAACTCAATATCTTTCCACATTTGCTGAGCTACCTCTAACTCCGAGCGGTGAGCTGCCAAGAATACGGGAGCCCCTACTACATCATCACTCATCCGATGAGAGTTTTCTTGAATAAATTTTTTCAGTTTCACGGGGTCTTTTGAACTTACCCATCTCGAGAGCGTATACCGAGCAGGCAGCAAGCGTACTTCAGCGTTATATTCACTTTTAAGACGATGAGCTACAACTTCAAACTGAAGCTGACCAAAGGCACCCAATAACATTTGAGTTCCCACAAGAGGCTTAAATACTTGAATCGCTCCTTCTTCGCCGAGCTGCATTAATCCTTCTCTAAGTTGTTTTGTTCGAAGGGGATCTGCTGTTTCGACGAGTTTAAAAATTTCAGGAGCAAAAAAAGGCAGTCCCGTAAATTGCAGCTTTTCTCCTTCAGTCAGTGTATCGCCGAGTTGAAGTAGGCCGTGGTTAGGGATGCCAATAATATCCCCAGGAAATGCCTCATCTAGAATATCTCTACGCTGAGATAAAAAAGAGAGTGCATTGTTGGTCCGAATTTCTTTACCATTACGAGAGATTTTTAATCGCATACCTCTTTCAAAATAGCCAGAGCAAATTCTTAAGAAAGCAACACGATCTCGATGGGCAGGATCCATATTGGCTTGTATTTTAAAAACCACCCCCGAAAAATTTTGTTCAGAAGGAAGAACTTCGCGCTGTAACGTTGGCCTCGATTTCGGTGCTGGGGCGAGTTCAACCAATGTATTTAAGATTTCTTGGACACCAAAATTATTAATTGCAGATCCAAAAAATACCGGCGACTGTTTCCCCGCCAAAAAAGCCTCTAAATTAAAACTAGGCATTGCACCTTCGACTAGCTCAACCTCTGAAAGAGCAGTTGCCAACGCATCTCCTAATTGCTGAGTAAGGTCGGGATCATGAATATCAATTCTATGATCTTGGTGGATATCAACGCGGTCTTCTCCGGCTTTAAACATCCGCATTACTTTTTGACTAATATCGATTACGCCTGCAAATGACTTACCCATTCCAACTGGCCAGGTCATTGGCACAACAGACATGCCTAAAGCCTCTTCAATCTCATCCATAAGATCAAGGGGGCGTTTTACTTCGCGGTCTAACTTATTAATAAAGGTAATCAGAGGGGTATTTCTAGCTCGGCATACTTCAATTAAACGCCGCGTTTGAGCCTCAACTCCATTTGCCGCATCAATCACCATCAGTGCAGAATCAACGGCGGTGAGAACACGATAGGTATCTTCAGAAAAGTCTTGGTGACCAGGCGTATCAAGAAGATTAATAATACAGTCGCGATACTCCATTTGCATCACAGAACTAGCAACAGAAATGCCGCGTTGCTTCTCAATTTCCATCCAATCAGATGTGGCATGTCTTGAGGCTTTTCTCGCTTTTACGCTTCCTGCTATTTGAATTGCTCCAGCATAGAGTAATAACTTTTCGGTTAAAGTGGTTTTCCCAGCATCTGGGTGCGAAATAATAGCGAAACTTCTCCTTCGAGAAACTTCTTTAGCAATGGTTTGGGTTGGAGGTGCGTTGGTCATATTTATTCAACATGCTAGAAATTTAAGACAAAACTTACTAGCAAACTTTAAAGTGAGATTATAGACCTTTCAATCTTTAAGACGTAATAGTGTGACATTTATCCGCTTGTTGTATTAATATCAAAAATGGATAAATGATTAACTTAAAAGTACATAAAAATGGCAAAAATTCTAACGTTATTACTCATCGGTTTTATTTCCCAATCCGCATTATCCAAAGATAATTTTAAAGATAACCCCTATAGTATGTTTTCTGCAAAAGATAATATGGAAAAGCAAACAAATGTCACTTGGAGGCCTGTTTCAAATATACAAAAAGAGTGTGAGAAAGAAAGCCAAAAACGTAAATTAGGTGGATTTGGTTATCCCGTAACGGCTTGCTCTTTTTGGGACAATGGTCCTCGAGGTAATCGATGCCTCATCCTAACTGCAAGGAATTTGAATATGCATACTTTAGGCCATGAAATGCGACATTGTTTTCAGGGCAACTATCACCCTTAATTCAAAAACGAAAGGTAATGCCAGCCTTTAGCGTAGAGGTAAAAGGACCATTACGTAGTTCATCACCATAAGATGCACTGACCCTCAAATAAGACACGCCAATATCCAGAGCTGAAATTGGCGTGTAAATCAGGGCCGGCATAATAAAGTAGTTATGATCATTTTGCGCTCCTAAAATAATGTTTGAAACAATTCCTAAGTCAACTCCTATATGAAACTTAGGTAATATTTTCCAAAGAGGAGCAACCGATATTTGATATAAGTCGGTGCGAAGATTTTGAGATCCCCCACCAACTAAATAATTCGTATTGTAAGGTTGATGTTGATACGCGATATTAAAAAAAACAGCATGGTTTTTTTGAGCGTAGGTACCTATTGTATTAATTCCAAAGCCAGGTAGAGCCATACCGAGACCAGCCTCTTGTTGAGCAGAAGAGTGACCAAGGGTAAAACTTGGCTTTACCGCAAAGCTCAGACCATTATCAGGGTCACCATAAAAGCGATATTTTGCACTTAAGACATAGTTGGCAAAGGGCGAGAAGTTACCCGTAGGTAGACCGTAGTAGCTAAGCCCTATACCAGCTTCTAAGTTTTCAGTAATGCCCCTTGTGTAGTTCAGTGGAGCAACGGTGGCCCTATCTGAGCCAATAAATTCTTCGCCGGGAAGATTGACATCAATAGGACCATTCGGGTTTGCTTTCTCAAGAATACCGAAATAATACAGCTCAATCATATTTTTACCCTTTTCAACTGTACCTGAGTCATCGGTCAGAAAGGGCTCAAAAGAAAATGCCACACTTGGTAAAAAGAGCATGGTAAACACGACGTTTTTAAACATAGAGGCCTGTAGGATTCTTTAAGAGAATAAATAATAAATATGACAAATCATCGTAGCGAATTAAATCTACAACAATATTATTGGCAATAGCAAAACCAAATCGAGTCAGACGTCCAGGCAACAATGTTAATACCAAGTACATTGAAGCGATTTTACAGGTAGATGACTGTTTGGTTAACCAAATCAGAGTATGATCATTCAATACATTGAGAGGGATCGAAAGATGGCATTAAACCCCAATTTTTTAAGTGAGAGTATTCAACTTTCTGTTGCGCCAGTTTTCTTACTCACTGCTGTCGCTGGAATGATTGGGGCGCTCACACAAAGAATTGCTCGGGTTATTGACCGGTCAAGATCGTTACAGGATGAAATTCTTGCTGAAAAGAATCTGGATCAACAATCATTGTTAAAAAAAATGCATGATAAAGAACTTCTCAATTTATCGCAACGAGCAAATTTAGTGAATGTTTCAATGGGGCTTTTAGTGCTCTGCGCAATACAAATTGGTCTAACGATCTTAGAGCTTTTTTTTGCTGAAACAATTATGGGCAAAATGAGCCTTTCCGATTATGTACTCTATACGTTTATTGGGGGCATTATCTGTTTTATTTTGGCACTAATTTGCCTTTTATGGGAAGTATTTATCGCTTCTTATTCGGTGAGAATGAAGCCACACTCTAAAAAATCAATGCAGTTTTAGTGAAACCACTGCTCAACTTTTAATAATATGAAAATGCCCATAAGAGCAAAAATAGCTGCAGCTACAGCATGAATGATTTTTAAGGGCAATTTTTTAGCAAAAGCATTACCTAAAAAAACTGCTGGGACATCAGCCAACATCATTCCTATAGTGGTACCTATTACAACAGTCATCGGGGATGCATAATGTGCGGCTAAAGCGACGGTAGCGATTTGCGTCTTATCACCAATTTCCGCTAGAAAAAAAGCAATAAGAGTTGTAAAAAATACACCAGACTTTACACTGAGTAACTGCTCCTCTTCATCTAATTGATCAGGAATCAAGATCCAAATAGCCATCATAATAAATGAGACCCCCAAGACCCAGCGAAGAATTTCAGGACTTAGCAAGGCGGTAATCCAAGCACCAAAAAAACCTGCAAGGCCATGATTAACAATGGTTGCAAAGAAGATTCCTAAAATAATAGGAATCGGCTTTTTAAATTTGGCAGCGAGTAAGAAAGCGAGTAGTTGTGTTTTATCACCCATTTCCGCTAAAGTAACAACACCAGTGCTCATTAAAAGAGCATCAAGATTGATCATGTATTATCTTTGGATCTAAAAAGACTCCAGCCACTCGTTGTTAAATTCTGAAATAAAACGCAGAAGAATAAAAGCGACCAACTTGGTACAGAAAGAAAAAAAACAGGTGGTAGTGGAGTACTACAAAAGCCATCGGCTTTAAAAAAGAACGCCAGAGACTCTACGAATGAGAACTGATTGATAAACACTTCAAGGGGATCAATGCCACAACTTACTTCTGGATGAGCAATCACCCAGGAATGTCTTAAGGCAACAGCTAGACCAGCTAGGGCAAAAATAATAGCAAGAAGATGAAATGATTTACGTAGGGGGGATATTAAATATGCGCCTAAACAGCTTAGTGCAATTCCCAAAAAGCCAATTCTTTGAAATATACAAAGTGGACATGGGGGATAATGTACGCCAAGCCAGCCAACGTGCTGTAAAAACAAAGCGAAGCAAAGTAAAAAGAAGCAGATAAAACTGATAATGAGATAAGTAATCTTAGGCATTACCAAATCATAAAGGAAAATATTTTTGTTACTCAAAAAATATTTTTTCAAATAAACTTGTTATAGTGAAATTAATGGAGAAAAATATGACATCTGATACTAGCGTGAAAAGCCGGAGCTATAAAGGCTATTTATTTTTATTTCTGATTATTGCCATCGGCGTATTTGCGCTTTATACCTGGATTACCTTAAGTTATAGCTATTCCACCGGAAATCGCGCTGGTTTTTTACAAAAATTTTCAAAGCGTGGCTGGGTCTGTAAGACTTGGGAGGGTGAGATAGTAACTGGAAGCATGATGGGAAATCAAGAAAAATTTACCTTTTCTGTTCGTGGCGAAGAGTTAGCCAAGCAAATTGCTTCTAATATTGGCAAGCGTGTTGAAGTTGAATATGATCAGCATGTTGGAGTACCTACGAGCTGTTTTGCAGAAACCGAATATTACATAAAGAGCATTAAGGCCTTACCGGATTTACCGAGCGAACTTTTGCAAAGACCATCTAATTAAAAATTAGTTGTTGCCCTCATCGATAAGACTGCTTTAGCGGACTTTTTTTTAATTCAAACCACTTTTAAGCATTCAATAGGGACTTAAAGCACTAAAATCTTCTCTTGGCCAATCAAAATCAGGGTAATCCTTAAATAAAATCTTTCACAACCAATTAAAATATGGTTAAAATGATTATGCGTTTACCATACGCTTTAATAAACAGTATGTATTTTTCGTCATTTAATATCAAGGAGCATAATTTGAACAAAGCAGAACTCGTCGCAGCAATCGCTGACGAATCAGAATTATCAAAAGCTAAGGCTGAGCACGCATTAAATGCAGCTTTAGATGCCATTAAAAAATCAGTTACAAAAGGAGATAACGTACAGTTAATCGGTTTTGGAACATTCAGTTCAGGAAAGCGCGCAGCTCGTATTGGCCGTAATCCAAAGACTGGCGAAGCAATCAAAATTGCTGCTTCAAAAACAGTTAAGTTTTCTGCTGGTAAAGCCTTTAAAGATAGCGTTAACAAGCGTAAGAAGTAATTTGTTAAACAATAAAAAAGCCCAAATTAATTTGGGCTTTTTTGTTTTATAGACACTAAGTTTGAACTAATCGTTTACCGCGATTAATGCTCATCAAAACCCCAACACCAAACCCCAACGTTGATAATGCAGTACCTCCATAGCTAATAAATGGTAATGGTATTCCAACGACGGGAAGTAAGCCACTGACCATTCCCATATTTACAAAGGCGTAAGTGAAGAAAATCAGTGTCACAGAGCCGCCTAATAATCGTGTGTAGAGGTTTGGGGCAGTCGCAGCAATTTGGAGTCCCCGTTGTATCAAGAGTAAAAATAAGACTAATAATGCGATATTACCTAGAAAGCCAAACTCTTCAGAGTAGACGGCAAAAATAAAGTCAGTATGTTTTTCTGGAATAAATTCAAGATGTGTTTGAGTTCCCTTCATCCAACCTTTACCAAATAGTCCGCCTGAACCAATGGCAATCATCGATTGAAGTGTGTGAAAACCTTTTCCTAAGGGGTCTGAACTAGGATCTAAAAGTGTGCAGATTCGATGTTGTTGATAAGTTTGTAAAATTGGCCATGTAACACCTTTGGCACAAATAGAATCACCAAAGACCAAGATAAAAATAATACCGATACATCCAAGAATTAGAAATGGGACAATAAATCGCCATGGCAGGCCAGCCAAAATGATGACATACAATCCTGCAGCTAATACCAGGATTGCTGTACCAAGATCAGGTTGACGCGCGATTAAAAGTGTGGGTAACAATAAAAAACAAAGGGCAATCCCAAAATCCCATAGCTTAATGTAGCCCTCCCGTTTTTGAAAATACCAAGCTAACATCATTGGCATAGCAATTTTCATGATTTCTGAGGGTTGAATCACAACTCCTAAATTTAACCAGCGGCGAGCACCTTTTTTAATTTGACCAAAGAGAGCCACAGCCAATAGTAACGAAATACCTAGCAGATAGACCCATAAAGAAACCTTTTCTAACCACTTGATAGGTACTCGGGAAGTTATCCACATAATAAATAACGCCATGAGAATATTTCTTCCTTGTTCTACCCATGTCACAACGGTACCAGAACTTGCGGATAAGAAAGTAATATTCCCCACCACGACTAAGCATAAAAGAATAATGCCGAGTGAAGGATCTAGGCCATACCAAAGAAAACTGATCCGCTGAATTAAGGTACGGTTTTCCATTTTGGAACTCCTTCTGGCCATAAATCAAGTATTAAATAATCAAGTATATTTCTTGCGATAGGTGCGGCAGCAGTGGCGCCAAATCCAGCGTTTTCTACGACAAGAGCAAGGGCATATTTAGGTTTATCAGCTGGTGCAAATGCAATATATAAAGCATGATCGCGTTTAAATTCAGAAATAGATCCAGCATTGTAGTCTTTACCTGCCAAACTAAATACTTGAGCAGTTCCTGTTTTGCCAGCTACCGGATAGGTAACTCCAGCAAATGGGACTCTACCAGTTCCAGATTGATTCACGCCAATCATGCCTTCAGTGACAGCGTCTAAGTTTTCTTTTTTAAAGGTTAGTCTAGTGGTTTCCGATGGTACGGTTAAGGTTTTTTCATGGCTAATTGGATCTTCTATCATTTTTACAAGATGAGGTTTCATAACGACACCACGATTAGCCAAAATGGAAGTTGCTTGAGCAAGTTGCAAAATAGTATAGCTGTTATAGCCCTGACCGATGCCGATAGAAATCGTATCCCCCTCGCCCCATTTTTGTTTCGTTGGATCAGAATAATAGGTTTGCTTCCATTGTTTCGAAGGAAGGATACCTTTCACTTCACCATTAATATCAATACCAGACAACTGTCCAAAACCAAGGGGTTTCATAAATGAGCTAATGGCATTAATACCCATATCTCGAGCTAAAATATAGTAATACGTGTCACAAGATACCGTTATCGATTGTCGAAGATTTACATAACCATGACCACCCTTAGCGTCATCACGAAAAACCGTATTACCGAATTTAAAAAAACCTGGATCGAAGATGCCCTGTTCAGGAGTTCGAAATTGACCCTCTAAAGCTGCGAGAGCCATAAAGGGTTTGAAGGTTGAGCCTGGAGGGTACGTCCCTCGAAGTGGGCGATTAAAAAGTGGTTTTTCTAGAGAGTCATTTAATTTTTTCCATAAGTCGGCATCGATACCATCGACAAACGCATTTGGATTAAACGTTGGCATGGAGACGAATGCAAGCACATCGCCAGTCGCAACTTCAATAACTACAGCGGCACCACGTCTTGTGCCATACAAGTTTTCAATTAAATATTGCAATTTGATATCTACCGCAAGTGACAGGTTAGCACCAGCGATAGGTGGAGTGGATGAGAGGTTTCTAACGACGCGACCACCTGCGGTAATCTCAACCTCGTTATAGCCTACTGTGCCGCGCAGTTCCTTTTCATAGCTTTGTTCAAGTCCAATCTTTCCTACTTGTTGGATTCCTTTGATTTTCATCGGGCGTAATTCATCACTAACGGATTCATCTTGACTTTCTTCGAGCTCAGCTAAAAGCTTCTCACGATCTTTTACTGAAACTCGGCCTGTGTAACCTAAAAGATGAGAGCCTAATTGTTGATAAGGATATACTCTAAAATATCGTACCTGTATTTCCACGCCTGGAAATGCATACCTACGTGATAAAAATCGAGCAACTTCCTCATTATTTAAGAAATTACGGATAGGTAGACTCTCCGTTTTTTTTGCTCCTTGTAAAGAGCGTTGAAAATTAAGTCGATCTTTGGCGGAGATTCTTACAACAGAGTTTAAGTCCTCCATTAATTGTTCAATAGGGATATTTAATTCAGCAGGAGTTACTTCTAGAGAATAGGATGGGAAATTACGAGCTATCACAATGCCATTGCGGTCAATGATTAATCCGCGTGGAGAGGGTGTGGTGATGATAGCAATTCGATTACTCTCTGATGCCGTAGAGTACTTCGTATGTTTGATGACCTGCAACCAAAAAAATCGAAAAAACAATAAAAGTAAGCAGGCAGTAACAAACCAGAGTGCAATCCGAATCCTACTTTGAAAATCCTCTAAAGGCGAGTTGGAGTCTTGTCGGAGGTCCATTAAGTTAATTCAAGGAAGAATGATTGCGAGAGAAATTAGAGGTTTGGCCAATTAAAAACTTTGAAATCATCAGCCACAATAATGACTCAATCAAACTAGGAACAACGATATAGGTAAAAGATACGTCATGCGAAGCATTTGATAGCCACAAGATTAAAATCTGGACAGTATGACTAATTAAGAGAACCTGAAAAATAATAAAAAATTGCCCAAATAAAGTCGTGTTTAGAAGGCGCCTAGTCCATAAAATCATTAAAAATGTAGCTATTAAATAAGTTATTGAATGGATTCCAAGGAACTGAGAAGTTTGGATATCCATTAGAATACCTAACAAAAAGGCGGCTAATAAATTTACTTTATCTGGGGTATGAAGAACCCAAAAAGCAAGGATAACAATCAAAAAATCTGGCACCCATGGAGAGCTTCCCCAAGGATAAATATTACATAAAACTCCAATGAGGAGTGAAATAACGACACTACCAGTAGACCCTGATTTAAAAAAAGAAATTTTCATTGACCGCCCTTTTTAAGCTTTAATTTATTTTTGATAGTTTCAGACTCGGTCGGTAAAGGTGCAATGGTGCTAGGTTGATATAGTAAAACCATTAAATGTCGATATTGATTCAAGTTAGAAAATGAACGACAAGAAACTAAAGCTCCCGATCCTTCAGATGAACGATCGATTTTAGTAATGACGGCTACAGGAATACCTGGTGGATAAGTACCATCAATACCAGAGGTAATTAAATAATCGCCAATATCTAAATCACCTAAATTAGTAATGTATCGTAGTTCAAGAGGTTCAGATCGCCCTACGCCAAACAGCGCGCCACGTAAACCACTGCGTTCGACAAAGACAGGAATTGAAAAATCTTTTTCCTCGAGTAAAGCCACTTCTGAGGAGTTCGCAAATACACGTATGACTTGTCCCATAATCCCAAGGCTACCTGCCACAGGCATGCCAGGCTTGACCCCATCAAGCTCTCCGCGATTGATAATTATTTTTTGCGAGACAGGGTTCGTTGGGTTATAAATAATTTCTGCGGCTAAGGATTTAAAGGAAGATTTTTGTTGGAGACTTAAAAGTTTTCGAAGGTTAGAGTTTTCTGATTCTAGGCTTTCCGCCTGATTGGCCAATAGGGTGAGATTTTCAATTTGTTGGGCTTGATCAGAAACTCTATTTTTCAAATTATTACGTGTTGAAAAATACTCTACAGAAAATTCAGCATACTTGCCTGGAATCGAAAGAATCTTTTGAACGGGGTATAAAATATTTTGACCAAATGAGCGGATTTGTTCGGTCGCATGAAGCCTTAAATCCGCAAACATTAATATCAAACTCAAAAGAAGAAAAAAAACTAATCTGAGGATTGGTGCATCTTGATTAAATAAGGATGGCGAAGATCGAAACAAGGCTCATCCCTGTTTTAGAAAGTGACTACTCTTGAGAGAAGATACTACTTAACTTATCCATGCGCTCGAGGGCCATACCTGATCCACGGGCTACACAAGTCAGAGGATCATCTGCAACATGGACTGGCAAGCCAGTTTCTTCCAGTAAAAGACGATCTAAGTCACGTAAGAGGGCTCCACCACCGGTGAGCATCATTCCTCGCTCAGCAATATCAGAGGCCAACTCTGGCGGGGTTTGTTCTAAGGCAGATTTAACAGCAATCACAATTTGATTGAGTGGATCAGAGAGGGCTTCTAAAATTTCATTACTTGTTACTGTAAAGCTTCTAGGTATACCCTCTGACAGATTTCGACCCTTAACTTCCATTTCACGTACTTCGCTTCCTGGGAATGCTGAACCAATCGTCTTTTTAATATGCTCTGCCGTTTGTTCACCAATCAACATGCCATAGTTACGGCGGATATAGTTGGTGATCGCATCATCAAATTTATCTCCACCTACGCGAACGGACCATTTGTAGACCATTCCACCTAAAGACATAACGCCAACCTCTGTAGTGCCACCACCAATATCAATCACCATCGAACCAGAAGCTTCAGTCACTGGTAATCCAGCGCCAATCGCAGCGGCCATTGGTTCTTCGATTAAAAATACCTGAGATGCACCTGCTCCTAAAGCTGACTCTCGAATGGCTCGACGCTCTACCTGGGTTGAACCGCAGGGAACACAAATAATAATGCGCGGACTCGGCTTGAAGAATTTACTTTCATGAACCATTTTGATGAATTGCTTAAGCATTTGCTCAGTAATCGTAAAGTCGGCAATAACACCATCTTTCATGGGGCGAATCGCTTGTATATTGCCCGGTACTCTACCTAGCATAGCTTTTGCTTCACGCCCAACGGCTAGAATTGTTTTTTTCCCACCGACGCCATCTTGACGGATCGCAACCACAGAAGGCTCGTCTAGGACAATGCCCTTATCACGCATATATATAAGCGTATTAGCAGTGCCGAGATCGATGGCAATATCGTTTGAGAAATAACTACGGAAGAGTCCGAACATAAGCTTAAAGGAAGAGGATTAAAATTTACAATATAAACTACTTTTTAGAAGATAATGTAATGATACTGCAAGCCTGTTATGAACACTGAAGAAATAAAACAATTAGCCAAACTATCTAGCTTGGAATTAGATCCTGAAGAGACCCAAAAAATCTCACAGGAGCTTAAAACCATTCTTACCTTAGTAAATCAATTACAAGCCGTGTCAACAGAGGGTGTTGAGCCACTATTTCATCCTATAGCGTTAATTGCTGAATTAAATCAACCCTTAAGACCAGATGAGGTCATTGAGTTAGACCAGCGAACAGAGAATATGGCAAGCGCCCCAGCATCCCACAAAGGCTTGTATTTAGTACCAAAGGTGATTGAATGAACTGGCATGACCTCTCCTTAACTGAATTATCTAAGGCGCTTAGAGATAAAGTCGTATCGAGCGTCGAACTTAGTCAATATTTTTTAGATCGAATTTCTCAGTATGAATATTTGAACGCTTTTTTAGATGTTCAACAAGAGAGAACTTTGAGTCAAGCCAAACAAGCCGACCTTTTAATATCTAAAGGCCAGGCAGGCCACTTAACCGGCATCCCTATTGCGTATAAAGATGTTTTTGTTACTCAGCATTGGAAATCAACAGCGGCATCAAAAATGCTTGAAAACTATATTAGCCCTTATGATGCAAGGGTTGTTGAACGGCTAGGTTTGGCTGGCGCAGGTATGGTTTGTTTGGGAAAGACGAATATGGATGAGTTTGCGATGGGATCGTCTAACGAAAACTCTGCCTTTGGCCCAGCATTAAACCCTTGGAATAATCAATACGTCTCTGGAGGCTCCTCAGGTGGATCAGCTGTGGCAGTAGCTGCAGGGCTAACTCCGATGGCTACTGGAACTGATACTGGTGGATCGATACGTCAACCCGCCAGTTTTTGCGGCATCACGGGTATTAAGCCAACCTATGGCAGTGTTTCAAGGTATGGAATGATTGCTTATGCTTCCTCCTTAGACCAGGCGGGGCCGATGGGCAAATCTGCCAAAGATTGCGGATTGATATTAAATGAGATTGCCGGCCATGATGCCAGAGATTCAACCTCACTCAATCAAGCTGTGCAGAATTATCTTAGCTATATTGGAAAAAATTGGTCAGATGATGATACTTTGCCTCTCAAGGGATTGAAAATTGGGGTTCCTGCAGAGTTTTTTGCAGATGGTTTACAAGCAGAAGTCCGTGCAAGTATTGAGTCAGCTTTAAAACATTTTGAAGGCTTAGGAGCAATTTGTATACCGGTAACACTCCCTAAAACAATGCTTTCAATACCGGTCTACTACGTACTAGCTCCAGCTGAAGCATCCAGCAATCTTAGTCGATACGACGGCGTTCGTTATGGATATAGGGCCAAAGACTATAAAGACCTTTCTCAAATGTACGAGCGTTCTAGGTCCGAAGGTTTTGGTGCTGAAGTAAAACGAAGAATTCTGATCGGAACTTACGTATTATCCCAAGGGTATTACGATGCCTATTATCTTCAAGCCCAAAAAATTCGTCGAATTATTGCGCAGGACTTTCAGACGGCTTTTTCTGTATGTGATGTTTTAATGGGGCCAGTTGCCCCCAATGTTGCATGGAAGGTTGGAGAAAAATCAACAGATCCTGTAGAAATGTATTTAGAAGATATTTATACACTAAGCACTAATTTAGCCGGCCTACCTGCTATGAGTATCCCCTGCGGGATAAGTCAGTCAGGCTTACCGATTGGCCTACAAATGATTGGCAACTATTTCTCTGAGTCAAGAATGATTCAAATTGCAGACCATTTTCAAAGTACGACGAATTGGCACCTACTTAAGCCTAATGACCTCGAGCAAACAGTTGGAGGCAAGGCATGACAACGAATTGGGAAGTTGTGATTGGATTAGAAACCCATACACAATTGAGAACGAAGTCGAAAATATTTAGTGGCGCCAGTATTGCTTTTGGAGCCGAGCCTAATGTACAAGCTTGTCCAGTTGACTTAGCGCTCCCCGGAACTTTGCCAGTCCTTAATCAGGAAGCGGTTCATCATGCCATACGATTTGGCTTAGCTATTGGAGCCCATATTGCTCCGGTCAGTGTTTTTGCAAGAAAAAACTATTTTTATCCAGACTTACCTAAGGGCTATCAAATTAGTCAAATGGACATGCCGGTCGTGGTTGGTGGAACAATTACCATCCATGTGAATGGGGAAAAAAAAGTAGTTCAGCTCACTCGTGCCCACCTTGAAGAAGATGCAGGAAAGTCACTGCATGATGATTTTGAAGGATTATATGGTGAAAAATCGAGTGGGATCGATTTAAATCGTGCCGGCACCCCATTATTAGAGATTGTGACAGAGCCCGTGATGCGCAGTGCTGCTGAGGCGGTAGCTTATGCGAAAGAATTACATGCGCTTGTGATGTGGATTGGTATTTGCGATGGCAATATGCAAGAAGGCTCTTTTCGGTGTGATGCGAACGTTTCTGTAAGGCCAATGGGGCAAGAAAAGTTTGGGACCCGATGTGAAATTAAGAACCTCAACTCATTTAAGTTTTTAGAGGAAGCTATTTTGTATGAAGTCAGAAGGCAGATAGAACTGATTGAAGATGGTGGTGTGGTTAAACAAGAAACTCGTCTGTATGATTCCGATCGTCAAGAGACACGAAGTATGCGAAGCAAAGAGGATGCTCAGGATTATCGATATTTTCCAGACCCTGACTTGTTACCAGTGCAAATTTCACCACAAATGATCGCAAACATTCAAGCAACTATGTCAATTTTACCTTCTGTGTTAAGAGCCCAGTGGCAAGCTGAATATGGCCTTAGTGAGTATGATTCGATGCTGCTTACCCAAAGTAAATCTAGCGCTGATTATTTTGTGGAGTTATTAGGGTTGGTAGATGTTGGTATAGCAAAACCAGCCGCAAATATGATGGCGGGCGATTTAGCTACAGCATTAAATAGAGAAGCTATAGATGCTTCGCTTTCGCCCCTAAGACCGCATCATCTTGCAGAAATCTTAAAAAGAATCCAAGATGGAACCATCTCTAACAAAATTGCAAAAGATATTTTTTCGATGTTGTGGGATAAGGGGATGGTCTCCACTTTACCTCTGACGGGCACTGTTGATTCTTTGATTGAAGAAAAAGGGTTAAAACAAATTAGCGATTCTGGTGCAATTGAAGAATTAATTGATCAAGTTCTTCTAGAGAATCCAAAATCTGTCGAGGAGTATCGCAGTGGTAAGGAAAAAGCATTCAATGCTTTGGTTGGTCAGATTATGAAAGCATCAAAAGGTAAAGCCAATCCAGCACAAGTTAATCAGATTTTGAAAGATAAACTAACTTCTTAAATTGAAATAAGGTTTCACATGGACATTGAACAAGACTCAACTCAACAAAATCAAGAACAACTAGTCGCTGATTGGTTAATTAGCACACCTGGATTTTTTGATAGACACCCAGATCTATTAACAAAAATCGAGTTAGCAAATACCCATAGTGGGAAAGCTATATCTTTGCAAGAAAAGCAGATGGCACTTTTACGAAGCCAGAACCGAGACTTAAATCAACGTCTTTTTGAGATGTTACGGTTTGGGACTGAAAATGATCGGACACAAAGTTTGATGATTAATTGGCTTGAAGAGTTATTGCTTGCGAATGATCAGCTAACTGCCATTGAAAGTATTACCTCTGGATTAAATCGATTGTTTGATGTTGGTCAAGTAAAAGTCATTGCGCCTCAAAATATATCGCTAGAGCTTCATCAGCAATTAGAAAAAGAGGCTATTTGTGGAGATATTCAATTAGCCCAAAAATGGATCGATGCAGAAGCGCTGATTGCTGAGGGAAGTTTTGTGCTAACACGCCTGAGCTATAAAGATGACACCTTAGGCGCGCTACTTCTGATGAGTCCTGACACACAAAAATTTGTGTCAGGTATTGGCTTAAATTATATATATCAACTTGGGCGGCTTGCGGCGGCGGCCTTATACCGATTCCGGAATATATAATGCCAACCTCAACCACCAAGGAGCTCCTTGCGGTTGATGGTTTCTTAGAGCAACTAAGGGTAGTTCGTCAGTTATCGCCCCATACCCTGAAGGCATATCAGCAAGATTTAAATACCCTATGTAAAAATATTCAACAAGAGCAATTGGAAGCTCATCTTGTAAAAACCCCCCATATCCGATCTTGGGTCGCCAAGCTTCATTCCGCTGGATCTTCTCCTAGATCAATCGCCCGATTACTTTCTGCTTGGAGAACTTTTTTTGATTGGTTAGCTGTGCCGCGATTAGATCTAGGTATCAACGAGATTAAGACGAACCCAGTACAAGATATTAAAGCCCCAAGAAAAGCTAAATCTTTACCAAAAGCTTTAAGTGTGGAATATGCAATTGTTCTTATGGAAAAAGCGCAAGCGGAATCACAGGCCTATACAAAAGATTCCTCGGCCTGGATTAACGTGAGAGATCATGCTTTAGTCGAACTCTTTTATTCATCAGGGTTAAGGTTGTCAGAGATTTTAGGCATAGATGGTAGTTTGTCTTATGGTTATCCAGTGGGCTCGGCTGGTTGGATTGCTTGGGATAGCGCAGAGGTGTATGTGCTTGGTAAGGGTGGAAAGCGGCGGATCGTACCAATTGGTTCTGCTGCGATGACGGCATTAAGAACTTGGTTTGATGTCTGGTCAGCGATACTCCAAAAAAGAGAGCAATTAGCAGGACCCATTTTCATTAATGATAAATTGCAAAGATTATCTCCGAGGACTGTTCAAGCACGAATGAAACATTTAGCGATTCGTGCTCAGCTCCCTGTGCATGTCCATCCACATATGTTGCGACATAGTTTTGCAAGTCATGTGTTACAGTCCTCACATGATTTAAGAGCCGTTCAAGAAATGCTTGGACATGCCAGTATTGGAAGTACCCAAATTTATACTTCCTTAGATTTCCAACATCTTGCGCAAGCCTATGATTTGGCTCACCCTCGAGCAAAGACAAAGTAATTATGCAAGCCAGTATTTATTTAGAAGCAGACAAAGAACACTCTGTTCTCAATCAACATCCTTGGGTATTTGCTGGAACTATCGCAAAATATGAGGGTAAAGTTGGTATCGGTACTACAGTACAGGTCTTCAATCACGCAAAACAATTGATTGGCCGAGCGGCATACAGCCCCCACTCCCAAATTCGGGCAAGAATGTGGTCTTGGGATCCAGAAGAGCCTATTGACCACGCTTTTTTTAAGCGCAAGATTGCCGCAGCGATTGATCACCGCAAACAATGGGTCAAGCATACCAATGCAATTCGCCTCATATTTGGAGAGGCTGATGGATTACCAGGCCTTGTTGTGGACCAATATGACAAAACCTTGGTATGTCAGTTTTTAAGCGCGGGTGCCGAGCAATGGAAAGATGTCCTTGTGCCAATACTGGCTTCCCAAACGGGCTGCGAATCTATTTATGAAAGATCTGATGCGGCTGTGAGGCAGCGTGAAGGCCTAACTTCTAGTACAGGAGTCTTATTTGGACCTAACCCATCTTCGGAGGTGCTTGTTCAAGAAAACGATATTCAGTATTTAGTAGATCCTTTATACGGGCATAAAACTGGTTTTTACATTGATCAAAGAGATAACAGACGTTTAGTGTTGGAGTTAGCAGCAAACCGAAGGGTATTAAATACGTTTTGCTACACAGGTGGATTTTCTTTAGCGGCACTCAAAGGCGGGGCAAAAGAAGTGATTTCGGTCGATTCCTCAGGAGACGCTCTGGAAATCGCCAAAAAACAGACAAAATTGAATCAATTTGACCAAAATAGAGCCACTTGGCATGATAAAGATGCATTTGAGACTCTCAAAGCACTCAGGGTGGCAAATGAACAATTTGATATGATTGTGCTTGACCCACCAAAGTTTGCACCATCGGCGGCACACCTTTTAAAGGCGATTAAGGCCTATAAAGAAATTAACCGAACCGCTATGCAAATGGTCTCAAAAGGTGGGTTAATACTCACTTTCTCTTGTTCGGGGGCGATGGACATGGAGTTATTTGAAAAAACTATCTTTACGGCCTCTAAGGAGGCCGCAAATCATCAAAAAGCTGGCGATTTGAAGTTTCGTGTATTAAAGCGCTTGACTTCAGGGCTAGACCATCCTAAATTAACATGTTTCCCTGAAGGCGATTATCTCAAGGGTTTATTATTAGAGCGAGTTTGAAAGACAAGACTGCTTAAAAGGATGATTTAGAAAGACATGGCACTTATACCTGTAACCATATTGACGGGCTTTTTAGGCAGCGGCAAAACCACATTACTAAAACATATTTTGACGGCTGAACACGGCAAAAAAATAGCGGTCATCGAAAATGAGTTTGGTGAAGAGAATATTGACAACGAAATTTTGATCCAAAATAGTAACGAGCAAATTGTTCAAATGAGTAACGGTTGCGTTTGTTGTACGATACGTGGAGATTTAGTCGAGGCTCTTAACCAGCTTTGGGATCAAAGAAAGACGAAAAAAATACAATTTGATCGTGTTGTTATAGAAACTACTGGAATTGCAAATCCTGGTCCGGTTGCTCAAACATTCTTTATGGATGACGATGTCGCTGAACATTTTGTATTAGACGCCGTCGTCACCTTAGTTGATGCTAAGCACGGCGATCAACAATTAGATCAGCATGTAGAAGCACAAAATCAGGTAGGGTTTGCTGATCAGATTTTTATTACTAAATGTGACGTTGTGGAAGAGGGTGTGCGCCAAGCATTAAGAAATCGAATCGTGCATATGAACCCGAAGGCACCGATCAAAGAGATTACTCATGGCGTTGTTAATTTAGATGAGGTATTTGATTTACATGGGTTTAATTTAAATGCGAAGTTAGATATTGACCCTCATTTTTTAGAGCAAGACGATCATGAAAATTGTGGCCCCAATGACCATCACGACCATGATCATCATGATCACCATCATCATCATGGACATACTGATAAAATCCAATCCTTCGTATTCCGAAGTGAACGCCCATTTGATCACAAAAAGCTAGAAGATTTTTTAGGTGGTATCTTATCGGTCTTTGGTGAAAAATTATTGCGTTATAAAGGTGTCCTGTATATCAAAGGGTCAAACAGAAAGGTTGTATTGCAAGGAGTCCATGAAATGATGGGAAGCGATATGGCTGGAGCTTGGGGTAATGAATTAAAACAAACCAAAATCGTATTTATTGGCCAAGATTTACCAAAAGATACTCTTATGATGGGCTTAGAGGGCTGCTTAGTTTAATTAAATGACATATTAAAAGTGTTTTTATACACAAGGAAGACAAAATGGCGACAACAATAAAAAAACCGACAAGTAAAAAACCAATAACTAAAAAAGCGACTCAAGCAATTGCAACAAAACCCGTAGAAGTAAAGAAACCCGTTAAAGAAAAAGTAATGACAGAAAAAGCAAAACCCATCCAAAAATCTTTAGAGCTGATTACTGAGGCTGCTCTTGTAAAAATGTCCGACAAGGATTACATGAGTCCTGCCCAGTTAGAGTTTTTTAAGGACCGCTTACAGAAATTGCGTGACGATATATTAAAGAATGCAGATGCAACGACAGAGAACTTAAGAGAAAACATTCTAGTACCAGATCCAGCAGACCGAGCAACGATTGAAGAAGAGCATGCTTTAGAACTTAGAACACGCGATCGTGAAAGAAAATTGCTCAAAAAAGTAGAGCAGGCCTTGGGCAGAATTGAGTCCGGGGAATATGGTTGGTGTGAAGAGACCGGCGAGGCTATAGGTGTTTCTAGGTTGTTAGCAAGGCCAACAGCGAATCTTTCGCTAGAGGCTCAAGAGCGTCGCGAATTGCGTCAAAAATTATTTGGCGATTAATTTTCTTAGTAATCAATCTTAATTCCTGCGACTATTGCTCTTCCAGGCTGAGGTGCGTTGTTACGAAGAGTATCAACCGTCGTGGAGTAACGAATAGTATCGTTTAATAAGTTACTACCCTGAAGGTATATTGCCCCACTCATTTTTCCAAACGAGAGAGCCTTCGCTATTCTAAGGTCGAGTTTGTTATAACCACTAGTGCTTGGCCCTGAATAAAAAGTGCTATATACAGTATTCGATTGACCAAATGCGTGGATAAGAGATAGATTCGATTTCCAACTGTTATAACTATAGGCAACAAAGCCGCCTAGCCGAGTAGCCGGCTGAAGAGGTAGATAACCTCCTTGAGTAAAAACACCTTGAGAGGAATCGCCAAAGAATCGCCCCGAAAAACCTGAACCATTTTGGTTATAAGTGATTTCAGTTTCTATGCCCTGAAACTTCGCATCAGACTGTAAAAATTGTCTCACAGGATAGTTCTTACCTTGATCGACAGAACCCGTATATAAAGCGTAAATATAGTTACTCACATAATCTTGATAAAGGTTTAACTTACCTTGAATAAGGCCAGTATTTTTGCGCCAACCTAACTCAATGTGGTTCGATGTCTCTTTAGAAAGCTGAGGATTGCCAACATCAAAAGTTGCGGTTGCGTCGTGATTACCAAAAGAGTAAAGCTCATCGACGCCGGGAGCTCTCTGGGTCAGACTAAACCTTAGGCCTAATGCAAGTCCTGGAGAGTAGTTCCAATACCCCTGGGATGATAGAGAAATTAAGGAAAACTGAGTATTGATTGGAGAAATTATATTTGGAGCCCCCCCACCAACAGGGTTTGAAAAGTTTGCGGTATCAGAATAGGGAATATTGTTATTTGGCTGGCGCTGAACAAATTCGTACCGTAATGCATTTTGAACATCCACTGAACTAAAAGTTTTATTTTCAACAACAAACGCCGCTAAATTCATCGATTGAGTTGTAGGAATCACTGCGGCTGAAAGTAAAGGATTGGTCAGATCAGTAGCAGAAAGCTGGCTCTGACCCCCTTGAATACCAAATGAGCCTAACCAACCATCAATTGGAAGATGAAAGAGCTCTACACGACCATCGAATGCTTTATTAGTAAAAAATGTTTGCGCAACCCCGGATGTTGAAAACTCTCGATGAGTGTAATCAACATAAGAAAATTTTGCGCTCATTTTCGAAACACCCTCAAACGGGGCGTTTATTTCATCGATGATTTGATAACGATTTTGTAGTAAATCAATTCGGGATCCCTCCGTAGATGGAATACCATAAAAGTTTTGATATTGGCTGATTGAAAAACCGCTATATCCAGTATCACGAAAATAACTAGCCCCAAAGCCAAAATCATTATGGTGCTCAAAAGAGTTTGCCTGTAATTGACCATCAGCGCGTTGGTAATTATTCGTTTGACGCGAAGTATCGTCTACATGAAGAGTCCATTGCCCAAGAGACTCTTCCACAAGCAGGCCATTGGTAAATCCTTGGTTATTAAAGTTGTATTGACTGACAAAGCTAATACTAGGCACGCTTAGTAATGTTGTAGGGGTTCTACTGTCGATAAGATTAATCATTCCTTGGCTAGCGCTCGAGCTATAGCGTAATGATTCTCCACCGCGCAGTATTTCAACTTGCTGATTAAATAAAATCTCTGAAGCGACTGCATGGTCTGTGGACAGACTTGATATATCTCCAGAGTTAATACCATTCATGAAAATAGGGACTCTTGATCCCGCTACCCCTCGAATCACGGGACGGTTTGCACTTTGCCCAAAAGAAGAACTACTCATGCCTAATTCGTCAAATAAAGCTTCCCCGAGATTAGCTGGCAATTTCTTTTGTAAATCAGATTGACCTAGATTCAAACTTGTTTTATTTGCAGAGTCTGAAAAACCTGAAACAGTAAACCCGTTCAAATTACCTAGATAAGTCGAGTTATCAACGGCCAGGCAATTCAGATGTAAAAAACACACGCCAACGAGAAAATACTTCTTTTGATAGAAAGGGGAAAACACAATAGCACCTCCAATGTGAATAGAAAATTACTTGATACAGTAATGACTAAACTAGGACGGGCGGAGCTCTTGAAAGATAGGAAAATAAAACGAGGGGTAAAACAAATGGATGAGGGTGTTGTAGCTTGAGTTCAAAAGTACCTAGATCCCATAATGCGGGAGCAGAAGCAGAAATTGCTCCGATCGATAAAGTTGCATGGTCCCAGGCACTACAGTGATGATCAGCGGAGGATGGTTGCTGGTTAAACCAGTCGCTAGAGTAATAATTACTAGAGGGAGCTAAATTGAGGACATTAGAATGAGTACTTGAAAACCCGTGGACGATAGAATGTTTGAGCCCCAAGAATTGGCAAAAAATAAGCGCCGTCATGAGCAGTGTGCTCATGACAAATAGACGACTAAATTTTAGTAAATTGGAAGGCCTCATACCAGTAATTTAACATTTTCTGATTAAAAAAATAAAAATTTAACTTAAGCAGCTGGGGCATCCGTAGTAAAAGAAATAAAAATATTGAATTAGGAGAGTATATTAAGCAAATTACTTAATATAATTCTCTAGCAACTCATCATTAACCCTTGTGAAGAATATGGAACATAAAGACCTCAACTTAAGGGATATTTCCCCCAATTTAAAAGCTGAAATTTTGGCAGAGGCCTTGCCATATATTCGGCAATACCATGGAAAAACTATTGTCATTAAATATGGTGGTAATGCCATGACAGAAGAGCGCTTAAAAGAAGGTTTTGCCAGAGACGTGATCTTACTCAAGTTAGTCGGTATGAATCCTGTCGTTGTCCATGGCGGTGGCCCACAAATTGATGATGCGCTTAGGAAAATTGGTAAGGCTGGCACCTTTATTCAGGGGATGAGAGTCACTGATGATGAGACGATGGAAGTTGTCGAGTGGGTATTGGGCGGTGAGGTTCAACAAGATATCGTGATGATGATTAACCAGTTTGGCGGACAAGCCGTAGGATTGACGGGTAAAGATGGTGGATTGATCAAGGCTAAAAAATTATTCATGGTGGACAAAACAGACCCGACGAAAGAAATTGATATTGGCTTTGTTGGAGAGATCAGCTCTATCAACCCTGCCGTGGTTAAAGCCCTTCAAGATGATGCGTTTATTCCGGTGATTTCCCCGATTGGCTTTGGTGAAGATGGCCGAGCCTACAATATAAATGCTGACTTAGTCGCTGGCAAAATGGCTGAAATACTGGGCGCGGAAAAATTAGTCATGATGACCAATATTCCTGGAGTGATGAACAGTCAAGGCGAGTTATTAACGGATCTTTCAGCAAAAGAAATCGACGCATTGTTCGCTGATGGTACGATATCAGGTGGAATGCTTCCTAAAATATCATCAGCATTAGATGCTGCAAGAAGTGGGGTGCGTTCTGTACATATTATTGACGGTAGAATTGAACACTCTTTGCTACTTGAAATTTTGACTGAACAAGCTTTTGGAACAATGATTCGATCACACTAAATGAGTTGCTAAGAAATATCAGCTATGGAATCTAAGACAACTAATTCAATGGAAGAGGCTACGACGAGAAAACGTCCAAAGCCTGGAGAGCGACGCGTTCAAATCCTTCAAGCATTAGCTGAAATGTTAGAAAACCCACTCGGTGATAGGGTAACAACGGCTGCTTTAGCGGCCAAGATTCAGGTATCTGAAGCTGCGCTTTATCGCCATTTTGCTAGTAAAGCACAAATGTTTGATGGCTTAATTGCGTTTATTGAACAATCCATCTTTGGTTTGATTAATCAAATTGTTGCAAAAGAAGAAAATGGTAAGCAACAGATCCAAGAAATAACATTACTTTTATTAGCCTTCTCAGAAAAAAACCCTGGCATGACTCGAGTACTATTGGGAGATTCTTTGTTTCAAGAAGATAGTCGTCTTCAAGAAAGAATTAATCAGGTATTAGAGAGAGTTGAAGCTTCGATGAAGCAATCTTTTCGGATTATGCAAACACAGCAAGAAATTAATTGGACAGCTGATGATATAAGCCATCGATCGAGCTTAATGATGTCTTACGTCATTGGCCGATGGCATCGCTTTGCAAGAAGCGGCTTCACAAAATCACCTTTAGATAACGCAACTTTATCCATGAGTGTTCTGTTATTGGTATGAGCAGTCTGAATACTCAGTCACTGACCATTGAATTTCAAGAGCCTATTATTCTAAAAAGTGGCGCTCAGATAGCGCCATATTCTTTAGAGGTTCAAACCTATGGTGTTTTAAATATTCAGAAATCAAATGCTGTACTGATTTGTCATGCTTTAAATGCCTCACATCACGTAGCGGGTCATGACCCCGACTCTGGCAAGTTAGGCTGGTGGGACAATATGATTGGACCAGGCAAGCCATTAGATACAAATCATTTTTTTGTGATTGGGGTTAATAATTTGGGCTCTTGTTTTGGGTCAACAGGCCCAATGAGCATCAACCCCAATACGCAACAACCTTATGGCAGTAGCTTTCCTTTGGTCACTGTCGAAGATTGGGTAAATACTCAGGCTCGATTAGCGGACCATTTTGGTATTCAAAAGTTCGCCGCCGTCATGGGTGGAAGTTTGGGCGGGATGCAGGCACTTGCTTGGGGTATTCAATATCCGGACCGCGTCGATCACTGCATTGTGATTGCTTCTGCTGCAAATTTATCAGCTCAAAATATCGCTTTCAACGAAATTGCTAGAAACGCAATTATGAGTGACCCAGATTTTCATGAGGGTAATTATTATGCTCAGGGAGTAACGCCTCGAAGTGGGTTAAGGGTGGCGAGAATGATTGGGCATATTACCTACTTATCCAATGATGATATGGCAGAAAAATTTGGCCGAGAGTTGAAGCGTAATCCTGACGCCCCCAAAGAATATAACTTTAATTTTGATACTGAGTTTGAGGTTGAGAGTTACTTACGTTATCAAGGCGATAAATTTGCGGATTATTTTGATGCCAATACGTATTTATTGATTACGAGAGCTCTTGATTATTTTGATCCTGCTAAAAATGATTCAGGCAATTTATCAAAAGCCTTAGCGGTCGTGAAATCAAAATTTCTTGTCATTAGTTTTACGACGGATTGGCGATTTGCCCCAGAAAGAAGTCGTGAAATTGTCAAAGCATTACTAGATAACAAAAGCTCTGTAACCTACGCTGAAATTGACGCCCCACACGGGCACGATGCTTTTTTATTAGATGATGAACGTTACCATAGTCTGATCCGGGCTTACTTCTCGAATATGAAATTGGATAACTGATGAAACTTCCCGCTATCCGTGCTGATTTTTCTGCCATATCTGATTGGGTTTCTTCTCACTCAAGCCTTTTAGATCTTGGGTGTGGCGATGGTGATTTCTTGGAGTATATTCGCCAACAAAAAAATGTGAAGACTTATGGGGTTGAAATATCTGACCTTAGTGTTTTAGCTTGTGTCAAAAAAGGCCTTGATGTTATTCAACAAGATTTGGAATCGGGCTTAGCTTTATTTGAAGATCAAAGTTTTGATATGGTGGTGTTATCTCAAACGCTCCAAACGATTCATGAGACTGAGACCATTCTCAGAGAAATTGTTCGAGTCGGAAAAGAAAGTATTATTTCCTTTCCTAATTTTGGCCACTGGTCACATCGCATTGATATTCTGACCGGCAGAATGCCAGTCTCTAAATCTCTTCCATTCGATTGGTATAACACGCCTAATGTGCGCGTATTAACCATTGCTGATTTTGAGGCTTTAGCCAATAACATCGGATTACACATCATTGACCGAGTTGTATTACACGATGGGAAAAAGGTCACATTTGCGGCAAACCTATTCGGAAGTCTTGCTATCTATAGGGTCAAAAGCGCTGAACTATGACATCTGACGCTCAGAATACAAAGCAGTCCTGGTCGGAGTTATTTAGTGCTTATACCCAAACAACAACATTACGTATGTTCTTTTTGGGGTTTTCTGCAGGCTTACCCTTATTACTCGTATTGGGCACTTTAGGTTTTTGGTTACGAGAGGCGGGGATTGATCGATCGACTATCGGCTACTTGTCGTGGATTGGACTCATTTATGGCTTGAAATGGGTATGGGCGCCATTAGTAGACCGCTTAAAAATACCTATCTTATCCAGCCTTCTTGGGCGCAGAAGGGCCTGGTTATTAACAGCTCAATTGTTGGTGATTGGTGGATTGATTGGCATGTCTTTCTCAGACCCTTCGCAACAAGTTCATGGGATTGCGTGGTTTGCATTATTGGTGGCCTTTGGCTCTGCTACGCAGGACATTGCGTTAGATGCGTTTCGGATTGAATCTGCTGATACAAAATTACAAGGTGTATTAGCGGCGGCCTACCAAACGGGTTATCGATTTGCCATGATTTGGGCTGGTGCAGGAGCTTTATGGCTTGCTGCTCGAGCACAAGAGTCTCAAGCGAATATTTACGACGCAAAAGGTTGGCAATTTGCTTATCTATGCATGGCGGCCTCGATGTCGGTGGGATTAATTACGGTCTTTTTTTCCAAAGAAAATCAGTTTGTTGAAAAAGAACAAGTGCATTCTTTTAAAACCTGGATAAAGGTTGCTTTTTTAAATCCTTTCGCCGATTTTATTAAACGGTATCAATGGCAAGCCGCTTTAATTTTGGGGCTCATCGCTGTTTATCGGATTAGCGATGTCGTCATGGGCATTATGGCAAATCCATTTTATGTCGATATGGGCTATACCAAGGACGAGGTAGCAAGTGTTACTAAAGTTTATGGCGTGATCATGACTTTAGTTGGGGCATTTATCGGCGGTGGATTAACGGTCCGCTTTGGCATCAATCGCATTTTGATGCTAGGTGCAGTGCTATCGGCTAGTAGCAATATCTTATTTTCTTGGTTAGCTACACGTGGGCATGATGTTACTGGATTGATATTTGTGATATCGGCAGATAATTTAAGTTCAGGGATTGCCTCGGCTGCCTTTATCGCCTATCTATCGTCGCTTACGAATGTTTCGTATAGTGCGACCCAATATGCATTGTTTAGTTCAATGATGCTTCTCATCCCAAAATGGCTCGCTGGATTTTCCGGGGTGTTTGTCGATCATTATGGCTATCAAATGTTTTTTCTTTCAACAGCAATTATTGGGTTACCCGTGTTGATATTAGTCTGGTTAGTTGGCCGGCAAGCGAGTCTTTCTGAGGCGCCTCATATAGAAAAATCAGATAACTGACAATCGTAATCAATGATCAATGGTGCGTGATCAGAAAACTTTTCTTCTTTATAGATAGATTGACGTTTTGCAAATTGAGCTAATCCTTTTGTCGTGATTTGGTAATCAATACGCCAACCAACATTATTGTTATATGCTTGCCCTCGTTGGCTCCACCATGTGTAGCAAGAGTCCGTTGCATCCGGCTCAAGTTGTCGATAAACATCCACATAAGACTCTTGATGAAATAAGTTGGTAAGCCAAGCTCTCTCTTCTGGTAAAAAGCCCGAGTTCTTGACATTCCCTTTCCAATTTTTTAAATCGATTTCTTGATGGGCAATATTAATATCACCGCATAAAGCAATTTCATAACCACTGGCTTTGAGTTGGGTGAGATGAGGCAAAAAAACCCTCAGGAAACGAAACTTAGCTTCTTGACGATCCTCGGAACTTGAGCCTGAGGGAAAATAAACCGAGATAATCCAGAGCTTTCCAAATCGAATCCCTGTGTATCGACCTTCATTATCAAACTCTAGCTCTCCAAATCCGAGCGCAATCTCATCAGGCTGATGTCGCGAATAAAGCCCTGTTCCGCTATAGCCTTTTTTTTGTGCGCAATGGAAATAAGATGAGTAGTTGTCTGGAGCAATGAAATCTGGCGATAGGTCATCAATTTGTGCTTTAATTTCTTGAAGACAAATAAAGTCAGCTTTTGTGGTTTGTAACCACGGAAAAAAACCTTTTTTTGCCGCAGATCGTATTCCATTGACATTAGCCGTTATGATTCTCAATATGAAACCTCATTCCTCTGAATTTATCGAATTTGCACTACAAGCCAAAGTATTATCCTTTGGCGAATATAAAACAAAAGCGGGACGACTGTCACCCTATTTCTTTAATGCTGGTGAATTTAATGACGGTGCCAAATTAGGTGCTTTAGGGCAATTTTACGCTCGAACACTGATGGCTTCAGGAATATCTTTTGATATGCTCTTTGGCCCTGCTTATAAGGGGATTACTTTATCTGCAAGTGCTGCTATCGCACTTTCTGCACTTGGTAAAAATGTTTCATTTGCCTACAATCGTAAAGAAGCTAAAGATCATGGCGAGGGTGGAGTTTTGGTTGGCGCCCCACTAACGGGTAACGTCGTTATTATTGATGATGTAATCTCTGCAGGGACTTCTGTGAGAGAGTCTGTTGAGATTATTAAAAAAGCTGGTGCGACGCCTTGTGCTGTATTAATTGCATTAGACCGTATGGAGAAATCTGGGAACGCTATTGAAATTGGGACAATGTCTGCGGTTCAGGCGGTTCAACAAGACTTTGGAATTCCTGTTGTAGCGATAGCTAATTTAAAGGACTTGCTACTTTTTTTAGAGCAAACTAAGGATCCGGCACTAAAAGCATCTTTGCCGAACGTACAAAAATACCGTGATCAATACGGCGTCAATGAATAATTAAATGTTGATGTACCCATCAAAAACAGTTGTTGCAGGACCCGTCATCATTACCTTAGCCAGTCCGCCTTGATTTTTAAACTCCCATGCAATCTCAAGATCACCTCCTCTAGTTTTGACGAGAACTGGCGAATCTAGCCGGTTTTGTAAAATACCTGCAACAGCGGCCGCACATGCTCCAGTTCCACAGGATAGCGTCTCTCCGGCGCCTCTTTCAAAAACTCTAATTTTGATCGTGTGCCGGTTGATGATTTCGACAAAACCAGCATTAACGCGCTGAGGAAATGCGGGGTGAGTTTCTATCAAAGGCCCTTGGCTAGATAATGGAGCCAAATCAACTGATTCAACAATTTGTACCGCATGCGGGTTGCCCATCGATACGGGGGTCATCCAAACAGTTTTTTCGGAAATGGACAATGCATATTCGTGGGCCTCACCCACTATCTGCGTTGGAAGACCTTCGTTAATAAATGGAATCAAATGGTGTTCCAAGATTGCAGCGCCCATATTAACTTTTACACGACCATCATCAAGCTCAGTAAGGGTCAATATGGTATGTGCAACCTCAACCTGAATTTCAGTTTTTTGAGTAAGGCCTTTTTCCCTAACAAAACGGACAAAACAACGGGAACCGTTCCCACATTGTTCAACCTCAGTACCATCATGATTAAAAATACGATATTTAAAATCAGCATCAGAAATAGTAGCTTTTTCAACAATTAAAATTTGATCCGCCCCAATGCCAAATTTTCGGTCCGCTAATTTTCTCCAATCGACAGCAGTCAAGTGGCTGATATCTTGATGGATAGCATCGATAACAATAAAGTCATTTCCAGCACCCTGCATTTTAGTAAATTGAAGTTGCATTAGTAATACCTTGCTTGACCTTCTGGACGATTTTTAAAACGTTTATGTACCCAATAATACTCCTCGGGACGAGGCGTAATTTGAGCTTCAAAAAATTGATTTAAACGAATGGTATCCTGAGTTTCATCATTTGTTGGAAAATTTTCTAAAGGCTTACCGATGTGACAAGTATAAGATTTACCATCAGGATTGAGGGTAGTAATCAATGGGCAGACCTGGGTTTGTGTCAAATTTGCAAATCGAGGGATGGATGTCACCGTACAGGTTAGAACGCCAAAAAATGGAACAAAGATGGAGTCTTGTAAACCAAGATCCATATCTGGAGAAATAATGACAATTTGTTGAGATTTAATGGCGCGAATCAGAGCCCTACCATTTTGTCTGAGTATCATTTGTCCCCCAAATCGTTCGCGCCATGATTTGATTTTTACATCAAAAAAATTATTTTTCATTTTGATATAAAGGGTCATTGGATGTTGAATACCAATATCAGACATATACAAGGATGCCCCTATCAGACCAGCTTCAATACCTAAAAGGTGCATACTAAAAAACATTCTTGGTTGACCATCGGTTAAATCTACTTCTGATACAACGTGGACGAGTTTTCGGACTTCTTCTTTTGAGCCTAGCCATAGATAGCCACGTTCGGTGATTGATCTACCAAAGAGTTTCCAATGTTTAAGGGCTAATGATCGGCGCTGCTGATTAGATAGCTCTGGAAAACAAAGCTTCAAATTAATATCGACGACTTTTTTTCTTTCGATTGGCAGCTTTGACGCGAGTGAGCCAAGCGCGTCCCCAATCCAGTGATTTACTGAAACAGGGAGGGATCGTAGAATATATAAAATCCCTAATAGAACATAGTTCATCATTTGACTAAAAAGATTCATCGTTCTGGAGGTGGGGCGCCGGTAGGTTGTTTGTATCTGTTGTACATCCACAAATATTGCTCAGGATCTTTAATAATCAGTTTTTCTAAAAAAAGGTTCAATTGCTCAGCCGCTAAAAGAGGATCAGCGTCAAAGGGTTCCGTGACCCTTGTTGCAAAAATGGACCAGCCTTTACCCTGCGGCTTACGAATTGCTGAAAATATAATAGTCGGAATATTGTTTTTTAATGCAATTTTGGCTGGAAGAACCGCAGTGTAGGCAGGCTTGCCAAAAAAAGATGCCCATACACCTTCACCATTCCCGGGAACTTGGTCGGGCAAGATCCCTACCGCTTCACCACGTGTTAGAGCTCGTGCAATTTGTCGGACTCCTTGCATATTGGCTGGAACAAAATTCATTCTAGGGTGAGAGCGGCCTTCCTCTATTAGGGTATTGAGCCATCTTTGTTTTGCTTGTTTATAGATAATCGTGGCTGGAAAATGTTCAGCTAAAACACGCGGAATCATTTCAAACGCTCCGAGGTGAGGTGTCAGCATGAGTAATCCACGACCTTCATTGATAGCGTTTTCGACCACTTCCCAGTTGATGAGTTCCGTTAATTCAAGAGATTTTTTTGGATGTTTCCAAATCCAAAGACTATCTGTCAACATCTTTCCAGCAGACTTAGCCACTTCTATTGGCGAGGCCTCAAAGTGATATTTTCCTTTAGCCAACGACAAATTCTCTAAGATAAGTTCTTTATCTCTTGCAGAAAACCAGTAGGTTAATAAACCCAAAAAAGAACCTACATACTGTAGATATCTAAGAGGTAAGTGACCGAGGATGTTAGTAAGCCAATGCATTCCCTCTATGATATGCAAAAAAAGAGGAGGTTTGATAAAAATCACAACCCGAGTTATACTTATTTTATCGCCGAGTTAAGACAACTTGCAGGGCGAATCAAAAATACTGCTAAAGCGTCGCCGTATAGGTAGTTCGGCACGTGTTGTCGAACTTTTTTTTGGAGCTTATATGGCAAATGATTACCTTTTTACCTCTGAATCTGTTTCTGAAGGTCATCCTGACAAAGTAGCAGATCAAATTTCAGATTCTATTCTTGATGCAATTCTTGAGCAAGACCCAACAGCACGTGTGGCGGCTGAAACCCTCTGTAATACAGGCTTAGTTGTTTTAGCCGGAGAAATCACTACAACAGCTAATGTGGACTATATCAAGGTGGCGCGAGAAACCCTTCGTCAAATAGGTTATGACAACACTGATTATGGTATTGATTACCGTGGTTGCGCAGTTTTGGTTGCTTACGACAAGCAAAGCCCCGACATTGCTCAAGGTGTCAACAAAGCTGAAGATGATCCTTTAGATCAAGGCGCTGGTGATCAAGGCCTTATGTTTGGATATGCAGTTGATGAAACCCCAGAGCTGATGCCGATGCCGATTTACTTATCACATCGCCTGGTAGAGCGCCAGTCTCATCTTAGAAGAGATGGACGGCTTAATTGGTTAAGACCGGACGCTAAGTCACAAGTGACTTTACGTTATGTCAATGGACGCCCTGATTCAATCGACACAGTTGTTTTATCAACACAACACTCGCCCGATATTGAACTCAAAGCTTTGCGTGAAGCTGTCATTGAGGAAATTATCAAGCCCGTCCTACCGAAAGAGCTGATTAAAGGATCAATCAATTTCTTGGTGAACCCTACAGGAAGATTCGTTATTGGCGGTCCTCAAGGAGATTGTGGTTTGACAGGCCGTAAGATTATTGTGGATACGTATGGCGGCGCCGCCCCTCACGGTGGTGGCGCATTCTCAGGTAAGGATCCTTCTAAAGTCGATCGTTCGGCCGCTTATGCAGCGAGATATGTGGCAAAAAATATTGTTGCTGCAGGCCTAGCCACGAAGTGTCTTGTTCAAGTGTCGTATGCCATTGGTGTTGCAAAACCGACCTCTGTTATGGTCAGCACGTATGGTACTGGCAAAATCTCTGATGAGCAAATATCAAAGTTAGTAAGTGAACACTTTGACTTAAGGCCAAAAGGTATTGTAAAAATGTTGAATTTACTAAGACCTATTTATCAAAAAACAGCAGCTTATGGCCATTTTGGTAGAGAAGAGCCTGAGTTTACTTGGGAAGCAAGAGATCGTGTGATTGCCTTGAAATCAGCAGCCGGTTTATAATATTTAAATTCTCCAAGGAGCGTTGCGAGGATAACTGAGATGGCATATCTCAGTTACCCCAGGCTTGGAGGGGCCCTAATGGGTCTAGCAACGGCGCTCACTAACCTTAAATCTTGGTTGGTGGGCATCATATTGAGCCTCCACAAGAATTCTGAATGATTTGGAGAGCTTATGAATACCGTAGTAGACACAAAAAATGATTATGTCATCGCTGATATCACCTTATCTGGTTTCGGTCGTAAAGAAATTGCGATTGCAGAAACAGAAATGCCAGGCCTCATGGCCATTCGTAAGGAATATGAAGCTGCTCAGCCGTTAAAAGGTGCCCGTATTACAGGTTCTTTACACATGACAATTCAAACGGCAGTTCTGATAGAGACATTAGAAGCGCTTGGCGCACAAATTCGTTGGGCATCTTGTAACATTTATTCAACTCAAGATCATGCCGCTGCAGCGATTGCTGCAAATGGAACTCCTGTATTCGCGATTAAAGGTGAAACTTTAGAGCAATACTGGGACTTCACCCATCGGATTTTTGAGTGGACAGATGGTGGCTTTACCAACATGATTTTAGATGATGGTGGTGATGCAACTTTGTTACTTCACCTAGGCGCTAGAGCAGAAAAAGATATTAGTGTTTTATCCACTCCTACGAGTGAAGAAGAGACTATTTTATATGCCTCCATTAAAGCAAAATTAACCAAAGACCCAACATGGTACTCCGTTCGTTTAGCCCAGGTTAAGGGAGTGACAGAAGAGACGACGACAGGAGTTCATCGTCTATATCAAATGTTCGCTAAAGGTGAACTCAAGTTTCCAGCGATTAACGTGAATGACTCCGTCACTAAAAGTAAATTTGATAATTTATATGGTTGCCGTGAGTCCTTAGTAGATGCGATTAAACGAGCTACAGATGTCATGATTGCGGGTAAAGTGGCTGTCGTTGCAGGTTATGGCGACGTTGGTAAAGGTTCAGCGCAGGCGTTAAGAGCGTTATCGGCTCAAGTTTGGGTGACTGAAGTAGATCCAATTTGCGCATTACAAGCTGCGATGGAAGGCTACCGTGTGGTCACGATGGACTATGCTGCTGATAAGGCAGATATATTCGTTACGGCAACTGGTAATTATCACGTCATCACACATGACATCATGATCAAGATGAAGAATCAAGCCATTGTTTGTAATATTGGACACTTTGATAATGAAATCGACGTAGCAAGTGTTGAAAAATATCAATGGGAAGAAATCAAGCCTCAAGTTGACCATATTATTTTCCCAGCAGCGAATGGCGCACCAGAAAAAAGAATTATTCTTTTAGCAAAAGGTCGTTTAGTCAACTTAGGTTGTGGCACTGGACACCCATCTTATGTGATGAGTTCTTCTTTTGCAAACCAAACGATTGCACAAATTGAGTTATGGACGAAGACACATACTAACGAGTACCCAATCGGTGTGTATACATTACCAAAGCATTTAGA
Organism: Burkholderiaceae bacterium; assembly: GCA_947472645.1. Lineage (GTDB taxonomy): Bacteria > Pseudomonadota > Gammaproteobacteria > Burkholderiales > Burkholderiaceae > Polynucleobacter. The sequence goes on along the minus strand of CANJBQ010000005.1, from coordinate 22,635 downwards.
CGAAAAAGTCGCCATCTTACAGTTAAAAACGTTGAATGCACAGTTAACCGTGTTGACGGATGAGCAGGCAAACTATATTGGCGTCAGTAAAGAAGGCCCTTTCAAATCGAATCACTACCGCTATTAATGGGATGAACTTGTTAGAAAATATCGAACTGAGCGTAGAGTTTTTCCCTCCTAAGTCGTCTGATGGTGTTGAAAAGTTAAGAGCTGTCAGAACGCGCTTGGTGCAAGAAATTGCACCAAGTTTTTGTTCTGTTACTTTTGGCGCAGGAGGCTCTACACAAGAAGGGACATTGCACGTTGTCAAGCAGATTAACGATGAAGGTTTATTAGTTGCCCCTCATTTATCCTGTGTAGGTAGTTCAAAAGAAAATATATTGAACTTATTGAAACATTATCAAGAAATGGGAATCAAGCGAATCGTTGCATTGCGTGGTGACCTACCCTCTGGAATGGGACATTACGGTGAGTTTCATCATGCGAATGAATTAGTGGGATATATCCGTGAAACAATGGGCGATTGGTTTCATATTGAAGTTGCGGCTTACCCAGAGTTTCATCCGCAAGCAGTATCTGCGGCAGATGATATTAATAAGTTTGTTAATAAAGTTCGCTGTGGTGCCGACTCTGCAATTACGCAGTATTTTTTTAATTCAGACGCTTATTTTCAGTTTCTGGAAGATGTGCAAAGATACGATATCGATATCCCAATTGTTCCAGGAATCATGCCGATTGTTAGCAGCTCCCAATTAATCCGTTTTTCAGATGCTTGTGGAGCAGAGATACCGCGTTGGTTGCGTAAACGATTAGAGAGTTTTGGAGATGATACAGCTTCAATTAAGGCCTTTGGTTTAGAAGTGGTAACTGACTTATGTCATCAATTGATTGCGGGCGGTGCGCCGGGGCTTCACTTCTATACATTAAATCAAGCAGATCCAACTATTGCGATTTTTCAGCAACTAAAAAGCTAGTCAAATCGAAATAGAATTCCATCGTCTTCAAGCATGATGGAGCTAGGCACTTTTGCAAAAAAGGGCAAATCAGTTTTACTTAATTCATAAATGGGATAGCCATTTAATAACTCACTCAAAAATGGGTTGAGTTGTGTTAATAAACGTTGCCCAGCCTGATTAAGACCTTCAACTTCAATTTGATTGAATAATGGATCTTTTAAAAAGATTTGATGAGAGATCGTATTATAGAAAAATGAGGAGCTTAAACTTAATTTCCCGTTGACAGACGGATTATTGGGAACAGTGACGCGAATATTTGCCGTTAAAAAAACCCGTTGATTTTTTTTGGTAAGACTTATATTTGGTTTAGAAAAAGTAAGTTCAAAAATAACGACATTTCTTACAAAAGGTGATTTTATTTGTAAATATTGCTGAATCATATAAACAGGCAAAAAGAAGGGACTCGTTGCCTCTGAGAATTTAGATAGAATTAAACCGATAAATCCCATGGGAATAGCCATTAAACAATCCCGCCGTGCATTTGGCATTAAGGACTCTTTAAAAATGTAGAAAAGTTCGAGGATGACTGAGTAATTAGGACATCTAATGGAAAGTCTTGCGAATGAATTTTCCAAAGACTTGAATTCAACTCCTGTTCATCAAAGGCTACTCCAATGAGTAAAGGGCGTCGCTGAGAAGGTAAATAACTAAATAATGTTCGGTCATAATATCCTCCGCCATAACCAAGGCGCCAAATTTGACGATTCTCTTTGCGCCAAGCTACACAGGGAGCAATAATGGCGTCGACTTTTATGGCAAGGGCATCAGACGGTTCTGGGATGTTGGCAAGCCCAGGTTTCATGATGGTATTGAGTCCCCATTGTTTAAAAACTAATGGTTGATCTTTTGTTGTAACTGGCAATGCTAGGGCTCTAGACGTATTTTCAATTTGCCATTGAAGTAAAGTGTCTTTAATATCCGGCTCACCTCGAATTGGCCAATAAAAGCCAAGATTTTTAATAGGGGTATTCGTGATCGCTTGTAATTCACTTAAACCTATTAAAATAGAGTGATGAAGGCTTTTCTTAACCGTGGCATACCCTTGGGTATCCTGTTGTATCAAGATACGTTGTCGAATATATTCTTTACGAAGGTCGGCAAGTGAGAGATTCGTCATCGGGTATTCAACAAAGCAAGAATTATTGTGATTGAAATATAACGCACCATTACAGAGTAAAAATAGATTAATGAACAGTCAATATCAAAAGCTTACTATCAAAATGACTAGGATGATCATCCTACTTACTTTGAGTATAAGCCTAGTTAGTTTTGCGAAGAGCTCAACGAATAATAAATCCCCAGCTTCTTCTGCACAAGCATCTTCTAATACATCTAAAAAAGGGGGTGACTTATCGGATAAGGATAAGATGTTTATAGACCTTAGAGAAGCATCTCGTAAAAACGATTTATTGAGAGCAATTCAACTAGCCAATCAGTTAAGTGATTATGAAGTGGCGGATTATGTAGAGTATTTCAAAATTAAACCGCGTTTGTATGATGCTGCTGGACGGCCTAATGCAGCGACAGATGCCGATAATGAGGTGAATCAATTTTTAAAAAAATATAAAGGTGCTGCCTTAGCAGACCGACTCCGCAACGATTGGTTACTGGTATTAGGAAAGAGACAAGAATGGGCCAACTTTGATCTTGAGTTTCCTCAATTTGTTTTAGATGACGACACTCAATTGAAGTGTTATGCCATGCAATCACGATTGGCTAAGGGCGAGTCTCCAAAGAGTGTTGCAGCATCAGCTAAGTTAATACTGATTGATCCAAAGTATTTTGGAGAAGCCTGTCCTGATCTTGTGGCTCAATTATATTTAAGAGGTGGCCTAACCAGAAATGAAACCCTCAGTATTAGTCGTACAGCCCTAGAAATGAACTTTGATTCTATGTCTCAAAAGATGGGCGTAGAAGATCCTATCGCTAACATCGTCAAAAAGGCGCGAACTAATCCAAATTTAGCGATGAAAACGATAGTAGAACATGACTGGAAACATCATGCTGAATACAAAGGTATGGCCTGGGGTGTTATTGGGCAGTTTCTAGCAAAAAAATTAGATAGTTCTGCAATTGAGGCTTTTCGGCAACAGCATGCCTTAGGGCAAAGTGAGCTCTTATCTGCTGAGTCTTCTGAGTGGAAAATCAGAGTAGCACTTCGGGAAAAGGATTGGAAGCTCGTTAAAGAATCCATTGAGACGATGCCAGAGACTATAAGAGCGCGGGATCCAGCTTGGACCTTTTGGTATGGAAAGGCGCTTAAAGAGCTTGGCGATAGCCGCGCAAATGATGTATTCGAAAAACTGACAAGTCAATACAATTTTTATGCACAGCTATCGCTAGAGGAGTTAGGTCGCCCCATCACCGTTCCACCTAAGACGATATTAAATGAGAGTGATACAAAGTCAATTGCTTCACATTTACCCGCATTTGAAAAAGCGGCCAAACTATATGGTATGAATCTACGAACAGAAGGAAACCGTGAGTGGAATTGGGAGCTTCGAAATATGACTGATCGTGAATTATTAGCTGCTGCAGAATATGGGAAAAAGATAAACCTGCTAGATCGAACAGTCAACACGGCAGATAGAACCAAATCTGAACATAATTTTTCTTTACGCTACCCCACCCCGTTCTTAGAAAAACTTCAACCCATTACAAAACAGATTCACCTTGATATTAATTGGGTATATGGGTTAATTCGTCAAGAGTCCCGATTTGTGATGGCGGCTAAATCATCTGTTGGAGCTTCTGGGTTGATGCAAGTTATGCCAACGACTGGGCAATATGTGGCCAAAAAGATTGGCATGACAGACTACTCGATTGATAAGTTGTCGGATCTGCAGACAAATTTGACCTTGGGAAGTAACTACTTAAATATGGTTTTAAATGATATGGATGGTTCATGGGGTTTGGCCTCAGGAGCCTACAACGCTGGACCAGGAAGGCCAAAGCAGTGGCGTCAAACGTTAACGAAGCCGGTTAGTATGGAAATATTTGCTGAAACGATTCCATTTAATGAAACAAGGACTTATGTGAAAAATGTACTTTCGAATGCCGTTTATTATGAAATACTCAGCACTGGAAAACCTCAGTCTTTAAAAGAAAAATTGGGAACGGTAAATCCAGCCCAAGCAACTAGTTCTAATTTACCTTAAGGGAGAAGATGATGAAGCCTAAGGTTTTAGTAATTGGTGGGTCCGGGTTTGTGGGAAAACATATAACAAAAAGATTAAGCGCACTTAATTACATAAGTATTGTTCCAACCCGTCATCAAAAACTCATTAACATCATTGAGAAAAATAGCGTATCTAAGGCGATGATTATTCAGGCCATATCTCAAGCAAACGTGGATGAGGTAATAAAAACATTGCAGCCCAATGATGTCGTTATCAATTTAGTTGGCGTATTACATGCTCAAAACATTCTGCCCTATGGCCCAGAGTTTCAACAAGCGCATATTGATATCCCTATATTTGTTATGAATTCGATGCAAAAATTTGGTCTAAAAAGATACATTCATATGAGTGCATTAGGGGCAGATAAATATGGACCATCAATGTATTTGAGAAGTAAAGGAGTGGCAGAAGAGCTTGTTAAAAATTCAGGTCTAGATTGGACAATTTTCAGACCATCAGTGATTTTTGGACCTGATGACAGCTTCATTAATATGTTTGGAACTTTACAAAAATACTTTCCTGTAATGCCTTTATCCGGAGCCGGAAATCTTTTTCAACCTGTCGCAGTTCAAGACGTTGCACAAGCGTTTGTTGCGGCAATTGAGATGCTGACAACAATTCATCAAAGTTATGATGTGGCAGGACCTGAAGTTTTAACATTAAAACAAATTATTCAATTTGCTGCAAAAAAACAAGGTTTATCAAGACCAGTTATTCCCTTACCAAAATGGGCGGGATATTTACAGGCATTACTATTAGAAAAAGTACCTGGAAAAACAATCATGTCTCGAGATAACATTGCTTCAATGAAGTTACCTAGCATTCTTCCACAAGGACAAGCAAATGCGTTATCAGAGGTATTTGGTGTGTCGCCAACCCCCTTGGATAGTCTTTTAAAGTGAAGATCTATATCGTTGGAGGTTATCTACGCGATCAGTTGCTCGGTCTAGAGGCGCAAGATAAAGACTTTGTTGTTGTGGGATCATCCCCAGAAGAAATGCTGGCAAAGGGATTTCAGCCCATTGGACAAGATTTTCCTGTTTTTTTGCACCCTCAAACCAAAGAAGAGTATGCCCTTGCAAGGACTGAAAGAAAGTCTGGCCATGGCTACAAGGGGTTTACTTTTTATGCCAACCCCGAGATAACTTTAGAGCAAGATTTATTTCGTAGGGATTTTACGATCAACGCGATAGCGCAAGAAATTAACCTTGAGGGCGAAATGATCGGTTCCTTAATTGATCCATTTGGAGGGCAGCACGATATAGCTAAAAAAATATTGAAACATGTCAGTCCGGCATTTGAGGAAGATCCTTTAAGGATTTTGCGCTTGGCAAGGTTCATGGCAAAACTAATAGATTTTAAAGTTGACCCAAGCACGCACAATCTGGTGAAACAAATGGTGGTGGATGGGGAGCTCAAATATTTGGTTGCAGAGAGAGTTTGGCAAGAACTCAGTAAGGGCCTTTTAGAAAAAGACCCCTCCAGAATGCTAGATGTTTTACAAGATATCAATGCATCAGAATTATTCTTCCCGCCAGATTTTGAGCAACCGACAATATTTAAAAAGACCAAAGAGCTCGTTTATTTAGGGGCGCATCATCAGCAAGATTTATCGACACAACTCGCTTATTTGCTGAGTCAAATCCATATAGATCAATTAGATCATTGGGTTGTTCAGTGGAAAATTCCTAATGACCTCCAGCAATTTGCCAAAATATTCCATCTTCTACTGAGTAATCATTCCGGCGCCTTAGCAGATGCAGCCTCAACATTAGCCTTCTTCGATCAAGTAGATCTTTGGCGAAAGCCAGCGCGGTTAGAAAAGGCTCTTCTAGCGGCACAATCGATCGGTGTAGACACTTTCATGTGGGACAAGCGCATCCTCGCAGCTTTATCTATTGATTCTGGAGCTATTGCAAAAAAGACCGCCTCTCAAGACGGAAAGATGATTCAAGCTGCCGTCGCAGCAGCTAGGCTTCAAGCAATCGCTGCTTGTCTTTAAACCCAGGTAGCGAAGCGCAGAGATTTTCAAAGGCAACATCATTGGGCATATTTCGTGACCAAGCAATCGTTTTAAAAAGCTCACCCATTTCTGCTTCTGAAATTAATTTCTGAAAAGCATTTGCGGCTATAGCATAATCCTTAGCGTTGGTAGGATCGGTACTCGATAAAAATAAATCACCAATCCCAGCATGTAGCAGATACGCACCTTGGCTTTGATAATTCATGAGACTCATACCATTACCCACTGCGGTTCTATTGAGCGAAGACCATTCGACATGAGATGTAATATCACAAAGCCCTGGCAAGTAAAACATGTCAGGGATGGCTTGATGACGATGGTGCGCCATGTGTGTACCCTGATGACGTTGCGGATGATAGTATTCTTTTTCTGGGAATCCATAATCAAAGGTTAAAAAGAGTCCTTGATGAATGGAATTAGCAACCGCATTTATCCACGCATTCGATTGTGGATGAATTTCTGTGATGTAACCTTGCGGATACTGAAGGATTGACTCGATAAGATATGACGGTAAGATGTCTGTGGGTACCTGCTCCCCAAGTGTCCATTGCCAATGGTCAGAGAAGGACGGCGAGCTAGCTTTGGGGCTCCTACTCACACACCAGTAATGCCAGTGATTGTTGTGTTTGATAACGAGGTCGACTGGGATGGCATCTAAAACTTCATTAGCAATAACAACCCCATCAAAGTGAGTTGGGATATCTGTAACCCATTCAATGGAGATGGGGTAGTGATGCTTATTTAAAAAATTGACTAAGAGCGTTTTTTGACGATCTCTGAGTTCTGGAGAAACTTCTAAAATGAGGTATTTTTTAGGCAGTTGGTTAATTTGATGAAGAGAAGTCAAAATATCTTGGCAAAGCTTTCCGGATCCTGCACCAAACTCTAGAATTGAGCTGGGTTGATTCTTGTCCAAAAAATACTGTAGGACTGGCGAGATCGTCCTGGCAATTGTGGAACCAAACAAAGGACTAATTTCTGGGGCTGTAATAAAATCACCCTTTGAACCAAATTTGAATGAGCCGGACGTATAGTAGCCATAATTAGGTGAATATAGGACCAAAGCCATAAATTGAGAAAAATTGAGCCTTCCAGCATGTTTTTGAATTTCTTCATCAATAAGGTTGGATAATAGTTTGCAATGCTCTAAAGCTTCACTACTTGTTAATATGTCCATAAATGTTCTATAAACCTTAATGACTGAATCTCAAAAAATTGCTTTAATTACTGGCGCGGCTAAACGCATTGGCCAAACGATTGCTCTAGAAATGGCCAGGGCAGGCTGGGATATTGCCATTCACTATGGTAAATCAAAGCAAGAGGCACTAGAAACCATTTCTCAAATAAAAGCACTCGGACGTCGTGCAATAGGTCTTCAGGCTGATCTTGAAAATGAGTCAGAAGTAGAGCAGCTTATTCCTCACTGCATTGACCAACTTGGCTTGCCTAATTGTATTGTGAATAATGCTTCTCGTTTTGAATATGATGACCCAGCTAGCGTTCAATATCAAAACATTATCAAAAACTGCACGATTAATCTTGCGGCTCCTCTCATTTTAAGTAAGGTTTATTTTGAACAATTAAGAATAAGACCCATGGAAAAAGGACTCATTGTTCATATTCTTGATCAAAAATTAAGTAACTTAAACCCCGATTATTTTTCTTACACTTTATCGAAGAGCGCACTAGATACAGCCGTCAAAATGCAAGCGATGTATTTTGCGCCGCAAATACGGGTCATGGGGATTGCTCCAGGAATTACATTGACTTCTGGAGATCAAAGCGCTGATGGTTTTGCTCAGGCGCATCAGGAGGTCTTGCTTGGTCAATCATCTACTCCTAAGGACATTGCTCAAGCCGTTTTATTTTTAAACCAAGCCTCAGCAATGACGGGAGATGTTATTTATGTCGATGGCGGCCAACACTTGCAGACCTCGCAACGAGATGTGATGTTTTTAACAAAAATTAAATAAGGAAATATGAATAATTCCCAAAGCATTTTTGAGTTAAGCAACTGTAGGCGCTTGTTTTTAAGAAATTATGATATTTTGATTAATATTGGTGTGCATGATTTTGAAAAAAAAGCAGAGCAACACGTGATCATTAATATTGATTTATATATCCCGCTTGCCCACAACACCCCCAAAGATGATCAACTTAGTGAAGTTGTCGATTATGATTTTATGCGTGAGACCATTAAAGAGATTGTTAGCCATGGGCACATTCAATTACAAGAGACATTATGTGATGAGATCATGGAAAAAATGTTAGCGCACCCTCAAGTACTTGCTGCCCGAGTCTCCTCAGAAAAACCCGATGTCTATCCAGATTGCGATGGAGTTGGGGTGGATCTGTTTAGAAAGAAAAATTTGTAACTCTATGAACCGAATCGTTGATCCTAGAAAGGCAGTATTTGAGGAAAACAAGCTTGTAAAAAAGCTCTGTCGACTCATGGGGCAAGCCATCAGTGACTTTAATATGATTGAAGACGGTGATAAAGTCATGGTCTGTGTATCCGGCGGAAAAGACAGTTACGCCATGTTGGATATTTTGCTCAAATTACGTGAGCGTGCACCGATTCACTTTGATTTAATTGCTGTAAATCTAGATCAAAAACAGCCAGGTTTCCCGGAGGAGGTGCTCCCGAATTATTTAAGGCAATTACAAGTGCCATTTCACATTGAAGAGCAAGACACATATAGTATCGTCAAGCGGGTCATCCCTGAAGGGAAAACCACCTGCGGGCTTTGTTCTCGCTTAAGACGCGGCATACTTTATCGAGTGGCTGATGAATTGGGAGCAACGAAGATTGCCTTAGGTCATCACCGCGAAGATATTTTAGAAACCCTATTGCTCAATATGTTTTATGGCGGTCAACTAAAGTCCATGCCACCAAAGCTCCAATCGGATGATGGCAAGCATATAGTTATAAGGCCCTTAGCTTATGTTCCTGAGAAGTATTTAGAAAGATATGCCAAGGACCAAGAGTTCCCAATTATTCCTTGCAACCTCTGTGGAAGTCAGCCAAATTTGCAACGAAATGCAATGAAAGATCTTTTGAAACAATGGGAAAAGCAACACCCTGGTCGAGTAGAAAGCCTATTTAAATCATTAACTCAGGTAGTACCGTCGCATTTATTAGATGCCAATTTATTTGATTTTAAGGGACTACATTTAGATTCTGAGGCTAGCCTGGGGCCAAAAGATCTAGCCATCGATGAAGGCTTTGATGGCACATGCACTACTGAGCAAATACTTATGCCGTTGCACAAAGACTCATCGACTTAAAGTAACCAAATTAAAACACTTATACTTATTCAATGAATATCGTCATATTAGCCGCTGGACAGGGTAAAAGAATGAACTCGGCTCTGCCTAAAGTCCTTCATCCTTTGGCTGGAAAGCCTATGCTAGGGCATGTCTTAGATACGATTAAGATCTTAGGATATGAAGTATGTCCATGCTTGGTTCTAGGACATGGGCAGTCGGCAGTTAGAGACTTTATTGATCAGCGCCAATATTCAGTTTCTATCGCACGTCAAGAAGAACAAAAGGGAACGGGACATGCGGTATTGCAGGCATTGCCTCTTTTAAGTAGCTCAGAAACGACGTTGATCTTATATGGAGATGTTCCTTTAATTCAAGCTCAGACCCTTGAGTCATTGTTGCGTCTAGCTCAAAATGGTGCTTTTGCTATTTTGACGCAAGTGCGCCAAGACCCTACTGGATATGGTCGAATCATTAGAAACCTTAATGCTGAAATAGAGGGAATTATTGAGGAAAAAGATGCAAACTCTGAGCAAAAGCAGATTAGAGAAATTAATACGGGAATCATTGCCTGCGCAACGAAGGATCTTAAAAACTGGATCCAGCAACTACAACCCAATAATGCACAGGGCGAATATTACTTAACTGATATCGTTGGTCTTGCCGCTAAAGAAGGTGTACCAATCAGAACATTACACCCTGAATTTGCCTTTGAGGTGGAGGGTGTGAATAGTCGCTCCCAATTAGCTCAGCTTGAACGTGTATGGCAAGAGCATCTAGCCAATCAACTTCTTACTCAAGGAGTTACTCTCATAGATCCTGCTAGGATTGACATCCGCGGTCATTTTCAATGCGCCAATGACGTCACTATTGATGTGGGTTGTATATTTGAAGGAACTGTTGAAATTGCGACAGGCGTAACGATTGGCCCATACTGCGTCATCAAGGACTCAAAGATTGGCGTGCAGACGCAGATTAAAGCTTTTTCTCATATAGAAGGCAGTGTCGTCAAGGAAATGGCGATCATTGGACCGTATGCCAGACTGCGTCCTGGCACTCATATTGATAGCCATGCTCATATTGGGAATTTTGTCGAAGTAAAAAATAGTCATATAGGGCTGGGAAGTAAAGCAAATCATTTATCGTATGTTGGTGATGCGGATGTCGGCCAACGTGTCAACATTGGCGCTGGAACAATTACTTGTAATTATGATGGTGTGAATAAACACCGCACGACCATTGAAGATGATGCTTTTATTGGTTCAGATACACAGTTGGTAGCTCCGGTGACAGTCGGCAAAGGTGCAACTATCGGAGCCGGAACAACGTTGACGAAAAACGCCCCAGCTGAAAAATTGACGATTAGCCGAGCAAAACAATTGAGTGTCGATTGGCAACGTCCACAAAAAAATAAATCAAAAGATTAATCAGAAAGAATTCAAGGTATGTGTGGAATTGTTGGGGCAGTTTCGAATCGAAATATAGTAGATATCCTGGTTGAGGGTTTGCAAAGACTTGAGTATCGTGGGTATGATTCCTGCGGTTTAGCTGTGGTTGGAGACCCTCAAGGGCTTCAGAGAAGCAGAACGACAGAACGAGTTCAAGATCTTAAACTCAACACCGCTCAATTTAATGGGTTAAGAGGTATCGCTCATACTCGTTGGGCGACTCATGGAAAGCCCAATACCGATAATGCACACCCCCACTTTTCCGGGGATTTAATTGGCGTTGTGCATAACGGCATTATTGAAAATTTTGAGACATTGCGCGCAGAATTACAACAAAAGGGCTATGTATTTACATCCCAAACAGACACTGAAGTAATTGCTCACTTAATATATGATATATATTCTAAAATGAGCCAGCGTAATTTAACAGAGGCGGTTCGAGCATCCGTGTCTAGGCTGCATGGGGCTTACGCCATAGCCGTCATCGCCCGTGATTTGACGGATATATTGGTTGGCGCAAGGGTTGGATCACCTTTGGTCGTCGCCTATGGAAATCAAGAAAACTTCTTGGCATCAGATGCTTTAGCGGTTGCTAATCATGCTCAGAAAATGACGTATCTGGAAGAGGGAGATATCGTTAGACTTTCTAAAGATCGGGTTGAAATCATGAATTTTCAGGGGAAAATAGTTCAACGCCCAGTGAAGGACGTCCCTGAGTTAGCCGCCTCGGTAGAGTTAGGCCCCTACCAGCACTTCATGCAAAAGGAGATCTTTGAGCAACCCATTGCATTAGCAAATACGGTTGGTGATATTGAGTCCATAGCGCCATCTATTTTTGGAGCCACACCAGAAGAGTGGCTAGATATTAAAGATATATTAATACTTGCTTGTGGCACCAGCTATTATTCAGCTTGTGTAGCAAAGTACTGGATTGAAGGCATCGCAGGGGTAAGAACAAATGTCGAGATTGCCAGTGAGTATCGATATCGTTCCTCAGTGCCTAATCCGAACGCATTAGTAGTGGTCGTATCTCAATCAGGTGAGACCGCTGATACTCTTGCTGCATTGAGGCATGCCCAATCGTTGGGGCATACTAAAACACTCGCTATCTGTAATGTGGCGACCAGTGCAATGATGCGTGAAACGAAGTGGAAGTTTCAGACAAAAGCGGGTACAGAAATTGGGGTGGCTTCAACCAAAGCATTTACAACGCAGTTAGTTGGGTTGTATTTTTTAGCATTAACTATCGCTAAAAAAGAAAAGCAACTGAGTATCCAAGAAGAAAAGATGGAGATTGAGCGACTAAGACATCTTCCAGTAGCTTTAAATGCAGTATTAGCGCTAGAGCCTCAAGTCATTGCTTGGAGTGAGCAGTTTGCGAAGTTTAAAAATGCCATTTTTCTGGGCAGAGGAATGCATTTCCCAATTGCACTCGAAGGTGCTCTAAAATTAAAAGAAATTTCATACATTCATGCAGAGGCCTATCCCGCTGGAGAGTTAAAACATGGACCACTTGCTCTGATTGATAAAGAGATGCCAGTAGTCACAGTAGCGCCAAATGATGAGTTATTAGAAAAACTGAAATCCAATATGCAAGAAGTTCAAGCGCGTAGTGGGCAGTTGTATGTATTTGCCGATGTCGATGCCAATATACACAGTAGCGAAGGAATACACGTTATTCGACTACCTGAGAACTACGGAAACTTGTCCCCGATTCTTCACGTAGTACCTTTGCAATTATTGGCGTATCACACCGCTCTCAGGTTAGGTACTGATGTGGATAAACCTCGTAATCTTGCAAAAAGTGTGACTGTAGAATAAAACGATGTAAGAAAGTGAATCATATGACAGGTCAAAAAATAGAGTTAATCATTGAAATTGCAGTAATACTACTTGCACCAATTATTTATCACATCTATCTTATAAAGTATAAAAAGTTAGACATCAAAAAAGTGGTGAAGAACGTTAAAGTCTATCTATTATTGTACGGCCTTATTATTGCCACCTATTTATTCCTCCTCTTTAAATCATAGTTACACATGGCAGAAGAGTTATGGGGTATTAAATTCGTTCATCATCACATTGTCCTGAACCTTCATCACGCCAGCTTGTTGTAAAAAACGCATGGTGTGAGTCATAAGTTCTTCGGTGGATAATGAAAGATGGCTAGCTGCTTTTTGAATGATTGGTGTCTTCTGAAACCAACGTTGAGCTAGTTCAAAAGTAATTTGATGTTCAAACATCAACATAAATTTGAATAAGACTTGTGCAACGTGATGGGCATTTCTATCGGGATTTGCTTCTAAATAATCTAATCGAGAAAAAGCACTTTTCAGTGCTGTTTGAACATCGGTAAATGGTTGGCCGTGTCCAGGCAAAATGATTTTAGGATGTAAATGCTCGATCAGTTTTAAGCTTTCGCGTTGTTCTAGAAAACCACTTGGATCAGTAATGCCAGAAAAAATTGCTCCAAAACCGTTTTCCCATAAAACATCCGCTGAAATCAAAAGACTTAAGTGGGGCTCAAATAATAAAATAGATTTAGGGTGGTGACCTGGGGTTGCATGTATTTCAAATTGATAAGCGCCGATATTGATGAACTCGCCAGGGACTAAGGATTGATGAGCAGTAAAAATGGGACATGGCTGACCTAGCTCCTCAAAGCCCAGTGCTTCGACATCCCATTGAGAAACTGGTAAAAATTCAGCTTCAGGCACAAAACAAGTCAACGAAAATTGCTGTTCAAGAGCATGATTACCTCCACAATGATCAGAGTGAAGATGCGTATTAAAGAGATTTCTTGTCGATAAATGCTGGAATTGATGAAGGAACGACTTCAATAGTAAAACGGTTTGGTTCGCGTGGGTACAAAAACCACTATCGATAATATCAAGATGATGATCATCATAAAAAAACATCTGATTTGCGGATAACCAACCGCGCTCAATAAAATGGATGTTAGCGGGTAGCAAATTTAAAGTTGATGATGGTTATTAATAACGACTTGGTAACGCTGTTCAAGCTCCTCTAAATTTTGGATACTCATACCCAAGTCGCGCGCCAAACCATCTTGAAGGCCATATATCCACCCATGGACAGTTAATTCTTGATGACGAAGCCAAGCATCTTGAACAATAGTAGTTTCACACACATTCACCACTTGCTCTATGACATTGAGTTCACAAAGTCGATCAAAACGCTCTTGATGTTGCAAAATTTTGCCTAAGTACTGGCCATGTTTTTCATCTACATCTTTAATGTGCCGAATCCAATTGTCTGCCAAGCCAATGCGAATATTATCTAAGGCAGCCCGCACACCAGAACAACCATAATGACCAACCACAATAATATGTTTGACTTTCAATTGGTCAACAGCAAACTGAATAACGGAGAGGGCATTAAGGTCAGTATGAACGACAACATTAGCAATATTGCGATGAACAAAAATTTCTCCAGGCGCAAGACCAATGATTTGATTTGCAGGAACACGTGAGTCTGAACAACCTATCCATAGGTATTCAGGGGATTGCTGAGAAGCCAATCTTTGAAAATAATCAGGATCATCTTTTGTGACTTTCGTCACCCAATCGGCATTATTTTTAAACAATGGGGTTAATAGGTGAGGATTATTCGTGTTAGACATAATTTCTACTCAAAAGTGTAACGGTTAACAAAACGTAAATGTTGAGAATATCCAAAATGATCAGGGGTTTGCCCGTTCATTAAAAGCTGTTGATAGTCAATCCACATTTGAGGATCAAAAAAATCAGCATGATGTTTTAACAAGTATTTTCTCACGCGTTCATCGCCAAGGAGAAAAGTACCGTAGGATTCGGGAAAAATATCTTTTGGCCCAACGTGGTACCAAAGCTCACCTGATATTTCTTCCTCTTCCGTTCTTGCCTGAGGAATTTTACGTATATTACAGTCCGTAAAATATTCAATTTCATCATAGTCATAAAACACTACACGCCCATGACGTGTTAATCCAAAGTTTTTATACAGCATATCACCAGGAAAAATATTTGCAGCTATCAACTCTTTAATCGCATTTCCATATTCTAAAAGACCTTGCTCCACTTCATCATCGGTTCCTATTTGTAACATCATATTTAGAGGTGTCATACGGCGCTCAATATACATATGAGAAATCATGATTTCTTTCTCACCTAAATCATTTTCCCCATAAGAAATGAGGGAATGACAGTGTTTTTCTAATTCCGCTAGTAAATCTGGTTCAAACCTATCGAGAGGAAAAGCAATACTAGAAAATTCAAGAGTATCTGCCATACGTCCTACACGGTCATGTTGTTTAACAAGTTGATATTTTGATTGAATGATTTCTCGAGTTGTTTCTTTTGGTGGCGGGAAATAATCTTTGATCATTTTGAAAACATAGGGGTAACTAGGTAAATCAAAAACTAGCATCACTAAGCCTTTAATACCAGGGGCAATTCTAAATTGATCTCTAGAGTGATTTAAATGGTGTAAAAAGTCACGATAAAACAAACTTTTCCCATGTTTTTGAAGACCTAAAGAGGTGTATATTTCTTGACGAGGCTTCCCCGGCATGATGGCTCTTAAAAAAGTCACATATGCAGAAGGGACCTCCATTTCAACGAGGAAATAGCTATAGGTAAAACTAAAAAGAATGGCGACTTCATCCGTATTAAAGAGGGCCGCATCAATTTCTAAATGACTTTCAAGATTAAAGTGGACAGCAATAATCATTGGAATCGTAGTGTCACCATTAATGATTCGACCAACAATATAGGCCATTTTATTTCTAAAAAAAACTGAAGTTAAAACATGAATCTGAAAATTAATATGAATCTCATTTCCAGCCATTTTTTCGTCTAAAGCTTGAATCAGATAACCAATATCTCTGTCAAGATTTTTAAAAGGGGCTTTTAATGGATAACTTGTAATGATTGAACGAAAGCAAGTTTTAAAGTCTGCTCGATCTTTGGGATAATAAGCTTGGTAGGTGGGGTGAGAGAGTATTTCATCATTTTCGATATACTCCGTGGAAATTGTTGGGCGAACAAAAATGAAATCGTTATGAAAATAGGTGTGATTTAGCACTCGGGTAATGACAGAGTTAAAAAAGGTCTCAGCTAGTTCAGGTTGATGATGATTTGTTAATAGGCCAATATAGTGAAGTTTGACCTGTTGCCAAATATCGATATTTAAACGAGTGGCATCAAACTCTTCTTCTAAGACAATGAGACATTCCTTAACGCGTTCATCGTAATAGTCAATACGACCTTTAATTAAATCGCGAATACCAGACCAATTTTGTAACTCAAAATCATTTTGTGCTGCACGACTTGCTTCACGAAAAATCCGGTAGTGCCTATCAAATCCATCTACAATGACCTGAGCCATGTCATAAGCATGTTGAGAAGATAGTAATTTCGGAAATTTTGACATTAAAATATATTAAAGTAAAAACTGAAAAATAAAGAGACATTATGGAAACTATACATTACCCACTAGAAGATACCTTACCTGAAACAGGGGCATTACAAGAAATTATTCCTGGAGTTTTTTGGTTAAGGATGCCACTGCCATTTGCTCTAGATCATATTAATCTTTGGTTATTAAGAGATTGTTTTGAAGGTCGTGAGGGTTGGACGATTGTTGACTGTGGCATTACCAGTGAGGTTACTCAAAATGCTTGGAACACTATTTTTGAGAAGCACCTTCAAGGACTGCCAATTGTGCGAGTGATTGTCACACATATGCATCCAGATCATGTTGGTTTAGCGCATTGGTTATGTGATAAATGGAAAGTTCCACTTTGGATGTCTATGACTGATTACCTAACGGCTCGGTGGTTAAGCTCAAAAGAAGGTGGTCTGAATGTCGGGTCCAAGGCTGGTGGTGGCGGTAGCGCTGACCATTTTTATAAACATGGCTTAACTAACGAAGAAGATCTCGAAAAAATCCGTGGAAGATCCGACCATTATAGTAATTTAGTGCCTCAGGTTCCTTCAAGATTTCGAAGGATTATGGATGGGGAAGAGGTACTTATTGGCAACCGCCAATGGCAAGCAATTAGTGGTTATGGACACGCCCCCGAGCATTTATCTTTTGCTTGCGTGAAAGACCAGATCATGATTTCTGGGGATATGATGCTACCCCGGATTTCTACAAATATCAGTGTTTATGATTCTGAGCCGGACTCTGATCCGCTTGGGATGTTTCTTGATTCCATCAGTAAATACGAACCCTTAGATCGAAAAACATTGGTATTACCATCGCATGGTAAACCTTTTCAAGGCCTACATTTAAGAATTCAGCAATTACGTGATCATCATGTGGCGCGTTTAGAAGAAACCTTTGAAGCATGTAAGGAACCAGCAACTGCTAAAGACATATTGCCAGTTTTATTTCATCGTAAGTTAGATACGCATCAAATGACTTTTGCAATGGGCGAGGCGATTGCACACCTTAATTATTTATGGCGGAGAGGAAAACTTACCCGAGATCTTGACGCGAACGGGATCTTGCGGTTTTCACAGGCGTAGTTTTCTTGGCGGTCTTTTTTGCAGCGGGTTTCTTGGAATTTTTAGTTGCAGGTCCCGCTCCCATGGGAAAAGCTGCCATCATGTTTGTCATTGATTTAGACATTTGTTCCATCAGGTCTTGAGCCAATTTACCACCAGAGCCTCTTAGATCCTCAGAACTCGTGGTATCTTTTGAAGTATTTTTTTCGCTAGCGGATGCCGTTGAGTTTTTCATTGTTTCGGCAATGCCATGTAGCGTAGAGAGAGTTGCTCTTTGAACTTCTAATCCTTGGATGGTGGTTTGTAACACATTCAGATTCAGTGTTAACCATGACTCAACGCTTTTTAAGTCTTTAATCCTTTTTTCAAGCTCCTCAATATCCACCACAGGGATTCCAAAGGGATTTAATGTACTCATTCCTGGGAAACCAAATGACGGATTAGCGTTATCAGGGGTACCTTTGGCAGCATTTGACCACATATTTTTCATCATTTCGACACTTTGGTGAAAATCAGGCATTCCAGTAAACATAAGAGACTCCGTAAAATTTGACAGTTAAATGTAAAATATATGACTTTAATGAGTAAATCAATCTTTAACTTGAACGATGTCAAATAAAAGCCTCAATCAATCGACCATTACCTATACTAGAGGCAATCAATTGCCAGAACTAATGCGTACCCGAATCTTAATTTTGGATGGCGCAATGGGTACGATGATTCAGCAATATAAATTGACGGAGCAAGATTTTCGAGGTAGTTTACCCGCCCTTTTCAATCACCCTATTGATGTGAAGGGCAATAACGAGCTGTTGTCCATGACGAAGCCTGAAGTGATTCGGGGCATTCATGAGCAATTTCTGGTGGCGGGAGCCGATATTATCGAGACAAATACCTTTGGCGCAACAACAATTGCGCAAGAAGATTATCGATTGGCCCATCTTGCCAGAGAAATGAATCTGGCTTCTGCCAAAATTGCTCGCGATGTCTGTCATCAATTTAGTACCCCGGATAAACCAAGGTTTGTTGCCGGGGCTCTAGGGCCAACACCAAAGACCGCGAGTATTTCTCCAGATGTGAATGATCCTGGTGCGCGAAATGTTGATTTTGAAGCCTTACGCCAAGCTTACTATGAGCAAGTTGAAGCTTTGTACGAGGGCGGCGTTGATTTGTTACTTGTGGAAACGATATTTGATACGCTAAATGCAAAAGCGGCACTTTTTGCGATAGATGAATTTTTTGAAAATAACAATGTCAAGCTGCCACTCATGATTTCTGGAACGGTTACCGATGCTTCAGGAAGAATCTTATCCGGCCAAACTGTCGAAGCTTTTTGGAATAGTCTTAGACATGCAAAGCCGATGACCTTTGGTTTAAATTGTGCATTAGGCGCCGCCCTAATGAAACCTTATATTACTGAATTATCAAAAATTTGTGATACAGCAATTTCTTGCTATCCTAATGCAGGCTTACCCAATCCGATGAGTGATACAGGGTTTGATGAAACGCCAGAAATTACTTCTCAGTTACTCGCTAACTTTTCTAAAGAGGGTTTAGTGAACATTGTCGGAGGCTGTTGTGGAACAACTCCAGCGCATATTGCGCAGATTGCTAAGGCAGTCGCCAAGTTTCAACCTCGAGTATGGCAATCCAAATGGAATCCATATAAGGAGGTAGTCAATGACTAATCCGATCAATATTCCATTATTAAAACTTGCAGGATTAGAAGCCTTTAACCTTGAATCGTATATTCGTTTTGTCAATATTGGCGAACGAACTAATGTAACGGGATCCAAAGCCTTCGCCAGACTCATCCTGAATAATTTGTTTGACGATGCTTTACAAGTAGCGAGGCAGCAAGTTGAGAACGGTGCACAGATCATCGACATCAATATGGACGAAGCCATGCTCGATTCACAAGCTGCAATGGTTCGATTCCTAAATTTGATTGCATCAGAACCAGATATAGCTAGAGTGCCTATCATGATTGACTCTTCTAAGTGGTCAGTAATTGAGGCGGGCCTCAGATGTGTGCAAGGTAAAGCGATTGTGAATTCAATTTCATTAAAAGAAGGGGAAGAACCTTTTATTGCTCAAGCAAAATTAGTCAAAAGATATGGGGCGGCGACCGTCGTCATGGCTTTTGATGAAAAAGGACAAGCAGACACTTTTGAACGTAAAACGGCTATTTGTAAGCGCTCCTATGAGTTACTACTTTCGGAGCTTGATTTTTCACCAGAAGATATTATTTTTGATCCTAATATTTTTGCTATTGCGACTGGTATTGAAGAACATGATAACTATGCGGTTGATTTTATTAACGCCACTCGCTGGATTAAAGAAAATCTTCCTGGAGCAAAAATTAGTGGTGGCGTATCGAACGTGAGTTTTTCCTTTCGAGGAAACGATGTTGTTCGTGAGGCGATTCATACTGTATTTTTATACCATGCCATTAACGCTGGTATGGATATGGGAATTGTTAATGCTGGACAACTCGGGGTCTATGCAGAGCTCGATAAAGAATTACGTGAACGTGTTGAAGATGTGGTGCTTAACCGGTTTAAAGAAAAAGAGGGCAAGACTCCAACTGAGCGCCTTCTAGAGATTGCTGATAACTATAAAGGTGATGGAATTAAGCGGGCGGAGACCTTGGCTTGGCGTGAGTTAGCGGTCAGAGACCGCCTATCGCACTCGTTAGTGCAAGGTATTACTAATTTTATTGTTGAAGATACTGAGGAAATTCGCCAGGAAATTTTTGATCAAGGCGGCCGCCCAATCGAAGTCATCGAAGGACCTTTGATGGACGGCATGAATGTTGTTGGAGAATTATTCGGCGCTGGAAAGATGTTCTTGCCTCAGGTCGTTAAAAGTGCAAGGGTGATGAAACAAGCTGTGGCGCATCTAATACCCTATATCGAAGAAGAGAAGCGTCAATATGAGGCAGCAGGAAGAGACGTTCGGTCTAAGGGAAAGATTATTATGGCTACCGTTAAAGGTGACGTCCATGATATTGGAAAAAATATTGTCACTGTCGTCTTGCAATGTAATAACTTTGATGTAGTCAATATGGGTGTAATGGTTCCTTGTAGTCAGATTCTAGAAAAAGCAAAAGAAGAAAATGCTGACATCATTGGATTGTCTGGCCTAATTACCCCTTCACTCGAAGAAATGGCTTACGTTGCTCAAGAAATGCAAAAGGATGATTATTTTACAAGTCGAGCGACACCATTAATGATTGGTGGAGCAACCACATCACGGGTACATACGGCTGTGAAAATTGCGCCGCACTATCAGGGTCCAGTCATTTATGTACCTGATGCCTCGCGATCCGTTTCTGTAGCATCAAGTCTTCTATCTGATGAGTCTGCAAAATCATATATTGAGGGCATAAAATCAGAGTATGAACGGATTCGTCTTCAGCATGCCAATAAAAAAGCAACGCCACTAATCACCATTGATCAGGCAAAAAAGAATGCTGAAAGTATTGATTGGGGCCACATTAATATTGCAACACCAACATTTACTGGCCGAAGAGTATTTAAAAACTTTGATTTAGCGCTGATTGCTCAATACATCGATTGGACCCCCTTCTTTCAGACCTGGGATTTAGCGGGTAAGTTTCCACAAATTTTAGAGGATGAAGTTGTTGGAGATTCTGCAACGAAGGTGTATGAGGATGGCCTTAAGATGCTCGAGCGTGTAATTCAAGGACGTTGGATTCAGGCTAATGCGGTGATTGGTTTATATCCTGCTAATAGCGTCGGTGATGACATTATCTTATACGCCGACGAAGCGAAGTCTACGCCATTACTTACTTGGCACACTGTACGACAACAGACAGAAAGACCTGTCGTTGATTCGGTCAAACGTCCAAATCGATGTTTAGCAGACTATGTTGCGCCCTTATCTGCGCACCAAAAGGATTATGTTGGTATGTTTGCCGTGACAACTGGCCATGGGGTCGATAAAAAAGTGCTTGAATTTCAAGAAAAACATGACGATTACTCTGCCATTATGCTCAAAGCCATTGCAGACCGATTGGCAGAAGCCTTTGCTGAGTGTATGCATCATCGTGTTCGTACGGATTTGTGGGGATATGCTGGTCAAGAAAACTTGTCCAATGAGGATATGATTGCTGAGAAATACCAGGGTATCCGCCCTGCACCAGGTTATCCAGCATGTCCAGAACATAGCGTAAAGCTACATATGTTTGATGTTTTACAAGCCCAAGAAATTGGCATGGAGTTAACTGAATCTTTAGCAATGAATCCTGCGTCGAGCGTTTCAGGTTTTTATCTGGGGAACCCTCATGCTAGATACTTTAACGTTGGTCCGATTGGTCTCGATCAAGTCAACGACCTTGCCAATCGATCTGGAAGAACCTCAGAGGAAGTTGCCAAAGCGTTATCGAGTAATTTCGAAAGTAATTAATGCCCCCAAACAATGGGGTCTTTGTATTTCAAAGATGACTTTAAAAGCTCTAAAAAAGGATAGGCTCTTTGACCAAGGCGATCTGATTTGTGGGAGTCCTTAGCAAGGTCTTTGCGTTCAGTTGCATCTTGTTCAATGGCCTGTTCCAAACATTGGATTAGGCTAGGCAGTTGTTCTACGAGTAAAATACCTTCTTTGCCTAGTTCGCGATTGAGAATTTTAAAAATTCGAAGTGATAAGTCCTCAAGCATGAGGCAATCGGCCGAGTTTTTGGAATGAAAGCGAAAGAGCATTATTTTAGAATACACCACCTGCTAAACTCTTGTCATGCTCGCTGATACTCAACTCCTATTACAAAGCTTTTTTTGTCGTGCGTTAGTCACGATTGGAACCACTTTACAAAAAGATGTCTCTCAATTACCCTTGCCTCGTCTTGATCGTCCTAAAGTGGCTGATCATGGAGATTTAGCAACGAATATTGCGATGCAGATTGCAAAAGCATGGGGCATGAGTCCTCGTGATTTAGCCACCCAGTTGATCCAAGAGGTTCTAAAGATCCCTGATGTCCATCAATCGATTTCGGGCCTTGAGTTGGCCGGGCCAGGATTCATTAATATGCGTCTTAGTCAAATGACTAAAACAGCGGTTATTCAACAGATTTTTGAACAAACAAATGATTTTGGGATTTCTAAAAAAGATAAAGAAGAGTCTATTTTATTAGAGTTTGTGTCCGCAAATCCAACAGGGCCTCTACATGTT
>CANJBQ010000004.1 GCA_947472645.1 Burkholderiaceae bacterium | reverse complement strand
CTTATAGACCCTTCAGAATGGATCCTTCCGATACAGAGGTTGTTGTTCGGACTCAGATTATGAACAAAGGTGATGCGATACAACTCGACTATCGTTTAACGAAGGTTGGCGATTCTTGGAGGCTTTACGATATCAATGTTTTAGGGGCATGGTTAATAGAGGCGTATCGCGGCCAATTTAATACCCAAATTGGTGCAAATGGGATAGACGGCTTGATTCTATTTTTACACGAGCGAAATGTTGCGTTGTCGAAAGCCAAATAAGGGAATGATTACTTTACCTGCAATTGTGAATCATCAAAATGCTAAAGAAGTTTGCGAAACAGGAATTTTGCAAATTAAAAATCATGAAAAATCGATAGATGCCTCTTCTTTAGAAGAGTTTGACTCATCGATATTGGCTGTGCTGTTGGCATGGTTTAGAGTGAAATCAGATATGGAAATTCATGGCTTCCCCCAAAAATTACAAGTCCTTGCTAAAGTCTACGGCCTAGAAGAGTTATTGACCTTAAAAGTGCCACAATAACGAATGTCTGCAATATCCATACGATCAGTTAAAAAAAGTTACGGCAACCTGAAAGCTTTAGATGGCGTTTCCTTAGAGGTAGAGCAAGGGGAGTTCTTTGGTCTTCTCGGCCCCAATGGCGCAGGTAAGACCACACTGATTACTAGCATGGCGGGATTATGCACTCCAGACTCAGGAACGATTGAAGTAATGGGTCATGATGTCCAAAAAGATTTTCGTATTGCGAGACGACAGTTGGGAGTAGTTCCTCAAGAGTTGGTTTTTGACCCATTTTTTACGGTTCGAGAGACGCTGACTTTTCAATCGGGTTATTTTGGCTTAAATAAAAACGATGATTGGATTGATGAAATCATGGCCAATCTTGATTTGACAAGTAAAGCCGATGCCAATATGAGATCATTATCAGGCGGCATGAAACGTCGCGTTTTGGTGGCTCAGGCTCTCGTTCACCGACCACCAGTGATTGTCTTAGATGAGCCAACGGCAGGGGTAGATGTTGAGCTTCGACAGTCTTTATGGCAATTTATTAGTCGGCTGAATCAAGTGGGTCACACGATTGTTTTAACTACCCATTACTTAGAAGAAGCAGAAAGCCTTTGTGGCCGTATTGCGATGCTCAAAAATGGGCATTTAGTTGCCTTAGACACAACAGAGAATTTGCTCGCAAAACACCGGCCTCCAGGCCTGCCCCCAAAAATACTTGGTGATGACGGCGCTGCGGATTTAGAGGCGGTATTTGTCAAAATCATGGCGGAGTCTAAATAAATGACCGAATTAAAACCCATGACCCCAATCGCTTTAATGCCGGAAGCTAAGATTCAGAGTGGCTTGCCCGCGCTCTTTCGTAAAGAGGTGAAACGTTTTTACAGCGTAGCGTTTCAGACGGTGGCCGCCCCTATACTAACGGCAGTTTTATACCTATTAATTTTTGGTCACGTGTTAGCCAATAGCCCTAAAATTTATGGCTATGATTACGCCTCTTTTTTGATACCTGGCCTTGTGATGATGAGCATTTTACAAAACTCTTTTGCAAACACCTCATCATCTTTAATTCAGTCAAAAATAACTGGTAATCTTGTTTTTGTCCTTTTAGCGCCACTATCGCATATAGAGTTTTTTTCCGCCTATGTCGGCGCGGCAATGATTCGAGGTATTTGTGTTGGTTTAGGGGTGTTTTTGGTAACGATGTGGTTTTCACCCATACCATTTGAAGCACCTTGGTGGATTTTTATATTTGCACTACTTGGCTCGGCACTGCTAGGGGCGATGGGTGTGCTTGCAGGAATATGGGCTGATAAATTTGATCAGTTAGCCGCTTCACAAAACTTTATCATCATGCCTGCCACTATGTTGTCTGGGGTCTTTTACTCGATTCACTCTTTACCCTCTTTTTGGTTGCAAGTATCACATTTCAACCCATTTTTCTATATGATTGATGGCTTTCGGTATGGCTTTTTTGGACAGTCAGATGTTCCCCCCTTACAAAGTCTTGCCGTACTTCTGGCCTTTATGATTGTAGTAACGTGGGTTGCGCTCAGCCTACTCAAAAAAGGCTATAAACTAAGACACTAATGGAGAGCTTTAATGTATCCCACACCTGAAGAAATCAAGACCTATATACAAAATGGCTTAAGCTGTACACACATTGCTTTAGAGGGTGATGGACAGCATTTTTTTGCTACTATCGTTAGTCCAGAATTTGAAGGATTAAGACCCATCGCCCGCCATCAAAAGGTTTATGCGGCTCTTGGCGAGCGCATGAAAGAAGAAATACATGCCTTATCTTTTAAAACGCTCACTCCGGCTGAGTTTGCCAATAAGCCGTAAGTTTTTTCTAATTAATCGAGACTTTGTATGGATAAGTTGTTAATCAGAGGTGGCCATTCTTTACATGGCGATGTTCATATTGCTGGGGCTAAAAATGCAGCCTTGCCGATGATGTGCGCCTCATTACTGACTTCGGAAAAAATCACCTTACGTAACTTACCCGATTTGCAAGATGTTCGGACGATGTTGAAGTTGTTAATGGAGATGGGTGTACAAGTTCATTTTCCCAGCCCTGAGAATCTCACCATTGTCGAGTTACAAGCACAACATATTGCTAAAGCAGAGGCCACGTACGAGATGGTAAAGACCATGAGAGCCTCTATCTTGGTTCTTGGCCCATTACTTGCTAGATTTGGTAATGCTCGAGTATCTTTACCTGGAGGTTGTGCGATTGGTGCGAGGCCCGTTGATCAGCATATCAAGGGTATGCAGAAGATGGGTGCGCAGATGCAAATTCAGCATGGCTACATTCAGGCTAATGCTCCTAAAGAATCGAATCAATTGCATGGGGCACATATTCTGACCGATATGATTACTGTCACTGGAACAGAAAATCTGATGATGGCAGCCGTGTTGGCAGACGGCATTACGTACCTTGAAAATGCTGCTCGTGAACCTGAGGTCACTGACTTAGCTTTACTCCTGAATCAAATGGGCGCAAAGATCTCCGGAATTGATACTGATCATTTAGTGATCGAGGGAGTTTCGGAGTTGCATGGTGCCGATTATCAAATTATTGCGGACCGGATAGAAACGGGAACCTTCTTATGTGCTGTTGCTGCGACGGGTGGAGAAATTCATATTCACGACTGCAAACCAGAAACCTTAGATGCGGTCTTGACCAAACTGACGGAAGCAGGTTTAAAAATGGAGGTTGGTAAAGACTTTATTAAAGCCGTGATGAAAGATCGTCCCAAACCAGTCAGTTTTCGCACATCGGAATATCCTGCTTTTCCGACGGATATGCAGGCGCAGTTTATGGCTTTAAATACCATTGCATTAGGCAACTCAAGAGTCACAGAAACCATCTTTGAGAACCGCTTTATGCACGTGCAAGAGATGAACCGATTAGGGGCTCAGATTGGTATTGAAGGTAATACTGCACTGATTGAAGGCGTTGAATATTTATCTGGTGCGACCGTCATGGCTACGGATTTAAGGGCCTCGGCTAGCCTAGTCATTGCAGGCTTGGTGGCTAATGGTGAAACATTGATTGATCGTATTTATCACTTGGATCGAGGTTATGACCGCATGGAGCGCAAACTCAGTGCTTTGGGTGCAGATATCACAAGAGTCAAATAGCTAACCCCGAAGCCGGCTCTGTAGGATAATAGATACATGTTGACACTTGCCCTTTCTAAAGGAAGAATTTTCGAAGAAACTTTGCCTATGCTTGAGCGGGCGGGCATCTCTATTGCGGAAAATCCCGATACGACGCGTAAACTCATTATTAAAACCTCTCACCCGAACCTTCAAATTATTATTGTTAGGGCCTCGGATGTGCCTACCTATGTGCAATTTGGTGGTGCCGATATTGGTGTTGCAGGCAAAGATGTTCTTTTGGAAAACGGCGTTGAAGGATTGTACGTCCCCATTGATTTAGGTATTGCCAAATGCCGAATGTCGGTCGCCGTTAAAGAAGGTTTTGATTATGACGCAGCGGTCAAGCAGGGGGCGCGTTTAAAGATTGCCTCAAAATATGTCCAATGCGCTAGAGAACACTTTGCGAATAAAGGTGTTCACGTCGATATGATTAAATTGTATGGGTCAATGGAGTTGGCTCCCTTGGTAGGCTTAGCCGACGCGATTGTAGATCTGGTATCCACGGGCAGTACTCTAAAAGCCAATCATCTCGTTGAAGTAGAAACCATTATGCAAATTAGTGCACAGCTGATTGTTAATCAAGCGGCGCACAAACGTCATCGTCTTGAGATGCAAGAATTTTTAAATGCCTTTGAAACGGCAAGTCATACCGCATCATGATGCGTCGACTCAGCACGGCTAATGCTTCTTTTGCGGCGGATTTAAAAGCGCTGCTGAGTCTATCTGAGGATGACTTATCTGAAATCGAGTTGACCGTTTCTACCATACTGCGCGACGTGCAAGCGAATGGTGATGCGGCTGTCTTAGCACTTACCCAGCAATTCGATCGATTGAAAGTCAGCGAGTTATCTGAGCTAGAGATTTCAGGGTCAGATATGCAAAAGGCATTTGAGCAACTACCCACATTACAAAAAGAGGCCCTAGAGGCCGCTGCTAACAGAGTTAGGTTGTATCACGAGCGCCAAAAACAAGAGTCGGGATGTCAATCTTGGGAGTACACAGAAGCAGATGGAACCTCCCTTGGTCAGCAGGTAACACCGATTGATCGAGTGGGTCTGTATGTTCCCGGAGGTAAAGCTGCGTACCCATCTTCGGTATTGATGAATGCCATACCTGCCAAAGTGGCAGGTGTTAAAGAAGTGATCATGGTGGTTCCCACCCCTGACGGCATCCAAAATCCACTCGTATTAGCTGCGGCATTTGTAGCGGGTGTCGATCGTGTTTTCAGAATTGGCGGTGCGCAAGCCATTGGTGCATTGGCATATGGTACGCAAACGATTCCTGCCGTCGATAAGATTGTTGGCCCTGGTAATGCTTATGTTGCGAGTGCTAAAAGGCGCGTTTTTGGCACGGTTGGTATTGATATGATTGCCGGCCCATCAGAAATCTTAGTGATTTGTGATGGTAGTACCAATCCCGACTGGGTTGCTATGGATTTGTTTTCTCAGGCAGAGCATGATGAGTTAGCTCAATCGATTTTATTGTGCCCAGATGCTGGGTTTATGGATCGGGTAGCGCGAAGTATCGAACAGCTTTTACCGCAGATGCCACGTCAAGAAGTGATTCGTGCATCGCTCACAAATCGCGGCGCCATGATTCTAGTGAAAGATATGCAAGAAGCGTGTGAGATATCCAACCGAATTGCTCCAGAGCATATGGAAATCTCTTGCGAAAATCCGCGCCAGTGGTTGTCCCACATCCGGCATGCTGGGGCTATTTTTCTGGGTAAATTTACGAGTGAATCGCTAGGGGATTATTGTGCGGGACCTAATCACGTTTTGCCAACATCGCGTACCTCGAGATTCTCATCACCACTTGGTGTTTATGACTTTATCAAGCGCAGTAGTGTGATTGAAGTCAGTGCTACAGGTGCTCAAACTCTTGGACAAATCGCCAGTGTTTTGGCACATGGCGAAGGTCTCCAGGCCCATGCAAAAGCCGCAGAAATGCGACTCAAAAAATAGCTTACTTTTTTAACAGATGCTTTAATGCCCTCATTAGATCAGCGCATTGGAGCTCTGTGCCGATCGTAATACGAACGTATTGATGGATTCGTGGGGCATTAAAATGGCGCACTAATATCTTTTGATCACGAAGCCCCTGATAAAGTTCATCACCACTTAAGTCAGGATGGGTCGTGAAGACAAAGTTGGCTTGGGACGGCAAGGTATGAAACCCAAGGGCGTTTAATTCAGGGATTAATTTATTACGGGTATCAATGACTTTTTGACTGGTTTGTTTTAAATGGACCTGGTCAGTAATGGCTGCTTGTGCACCTGCTTGGGCAAGGCGATCAAGGGGGTAGGAGTTAAAGCTGTTTTTAATGCGCTCAAGCCCTTCAATCAAATTGGCGTTGCCCATTGCATAGCCTACTCGAAGTCCCGCTAGGGCCCGTGATTTTGAAAGACTGTGCGTCACTAATAGATTGTCATATCGATTGATGAGACTCACGCAGGATTCTGTTCCAAAATCGACATAAGCTTCATCAATTACCACAACGCTATTGGTATTGGCCTTTAACAAGCGCTCGATATCAGAAAGTGCCATGCCTTGACCGGTAGGAGCATTTGGGTTCGGGAAAATAATTCCGCCATTTTTTGGGTGAGCGAGGTAATCATCGATTTGTATTTGCAGGTGCTCATCGAGCGGTATTCGAATCGCTTCGATTTCATAAAGGCTCGCGTATACCGGATAAAAGGTATAGCTGATATCTGGAAATAAGATGGGTTCTTCATGCTTAAAAAGACCCAAAAACACATGCGCCAAGATTTCATCTGAGCCATTCCCAACAAAAACTTGAGAATTTTCGAGTCCATAAACCTTCGCAATCGTATCTTTTAGGGAGTCAGAATTCGGTGGCGGGTAAAGTCTTAAAGAGTCATTACAGGCATTTTGGATGGCTGCCATGGCTTTAGGTGAAGGGCCATAAGGGCTTTCATTCGTATTTAATTTAATTAAATCAGTAATTTGTAACTGCTCTCCCGGAGTGTACGGGGTGAGTTGGGTGATTGCTTTACTCCAAAAACGCGACATAAAATTGCTTTCTAAAAAACGTTTAACGATCAACGAATGATATTATGACGGAATGAGACAAGTTGAAGTTAATCGTAACACCTCCGAAACAAAGATTCATCTCATGATTAATCTTGATGGTACTGGTCGTGCAGAATTAAATACGGGTGTGCCGTTTCTCGATCATATGCTCGATCAAATCGCTCGGCATGGCATGGTCGATTTGACGGTTACCGCTCAGGGTGATACGCACATTGATGACCATCATACGGTAGAAGACATTGGCATTACTTTAGGTCAAGCCGTTGCCAAAGCCGTTGGCGACAAAGCGGGTTTAACTCGCTATGGCCATGCTTATGTTCCTTTGGATGAAACGCTCACTCGCGTTGTGATCGATTTTTCAGGTAGACCTGAATTAGAGTTTCACGTACCGTTTACACGAGCACGTGTAGGTACTTTTGATGTGGATTTAAGTATTGAATTTTTCCGAGGATTTGTTAATCATGCGGGTGTGACTCTGCACGTTGATAATCTTCGCGGTGTAAATGCTCACCATCAAATTGAAACCGTTTTTAAAGCTTTCGGCCGGGCTCTTCGTATGGCGGTTGCTATTGATGAGCGAGCTATCGGCGTTGTTCCCTCCACCAAAGGAAGTCTTTAACTTCGCTCATTCATAGGTATGCGCTTTGTCTAATATTACGATTGTAGATTATGGAATGGGCAACATTCGCTCCGTAGCCCAAGCAGTCATGAAAGTCGCTCCTGAGTGTCAGGTTGTCATCGCACAAACTCCGAACCAAATCCAAACTGCTGATCGCGTGATTTTGCCTGGTCAGGGTGCTATGCCAGATTGCATGAGTAATCTTCTTGAATCCGGCTTAATGGAAGCGGTTTTGGAGGCGGCTAAAAATAAGCCAATGCTAGGTGTATGCGTTGGAGAGCAGATGTTATTTGAGGAAAGTTTTGAGGCGCATGCGCCTCAACTGAGCACGAAGTGCTTAGGGCTTTTTCCAGGTAAGGTCGTTAAATTCGCTCTTAAAAACCAATTACAAGCCGACGGCTCACATCTTAAAGTCCCCCACATGGGATGGAATGAGGTTTTTCAGCAACAAATGCACCCACTTTGGGATGGAGTTCCAGATGGCGAGCGTTTTTACTTTGTTCACAGTTATCATGTAGTACCAGCAAATAAAACTCATGAATTCGGAACAACAAATTATGGCGGTTTGTTCACCAGTGCGATTGCAAAAGATAATATTTTTGCGACACAATTTCATCCTGAAAAAAGTGCGCAATTTGGGCTACGCATTTATCAAAACTTTACACGTTGGAATCCTTAAATGTTGTTAATACCTGCAATAGACTTAAAAGATGGCCACTGCGTTCGCTTAGAGCAAGGCGACATGAAAAAGGCAACGGTGTTTTCTGAAGATCCTGCCGCGATGGCTCGTCATTGGGTAAATTTAGGTGCCCGAAGATTGCACCTGGTCGATTTGAACGGCGCATTTGCTGGACGGCCTAAAAATGAATCAGCGATTAAAGCTATTCTGAAAGAAGTTGGCGAAGAAATCCCTGTCCAACTCGGGGGCGGCATACGTGATTTAGAGACGATTGAGCGATTACTCGATGATGGATTAGAAACGATCATCATTGGTACTGCGGCTGTGAAGAACCCTGGGTTTTTACAAGACGCTTGTTTAGCATTTGCTGGACATATCATGGTTGGGCTTGATGCTAAGGATGGTAAGGTCGCCACTGATGGCTGGAGTAAATTAACAGGTCACGAAGTGATTGATTTGGCACAAAAATATGAAGACTATGGCGTAGAGGCGATTATTTATACTGATATTGGACGCGATGGCATGCTGCAAGGT
Organism: Burkholderiaceae bacterium; assembly: GCA_947472645.1. Lineage (GTDB taxonomy): Bacteria > Pseudomonadota > Gammaproteobacteria > Burkholderiales > Burkholderiaceae > Polynucleobacter. The sequence continues at coordinate 111,064 of CANJBQ010000004.1, read as the reverse complement.
ATCAATATTGAGGCTACTTTGCGTCTTGCCCAAGCGGTATCAATACCGATTATTGCGAGTGGTGGATTGACTGATCTTAGAGATATTGATGCTTTATGTGAGATTGAAGATGAGGGAGTGATTGGCGTGATTGCTGGCCGCGCCATCTATAACGGCAACATTGATTTGACTCAAGCACAAAAATATGCGGACGCTAAAAATCCGCCACAAGATTAAACCACTCAATGCTGTCGAAACGTATTATTCCTTGCCTTGACGTTACCGCTGGTCGGGTCGTTAAAGGAATTAATTTTACCGAATTACAAGATGCGGGGGATCCTATTGAAATTGCTCGTCGATATGATGAGCAGGGTGCTGATGAGATCACTTTTTTAGATATTACGGCAACGAGTGACGATCGCGATCTGATCTTGCATATTATTGAACAGGTTGCATCACAGGTATTTATTCCGCTGACAGTGGGCGGTGGGGTTCGAGAGGTGGCTGATGTAAGAAGGTTGCTTAATGCTGGAGCAGATAAAGTCAGCATGAACTCTTCCGCTGTAGCGCGCCCAGACCTTGTATCCGAGGCGAGCGCCAAGTACGGATCGCAGTGTATTGTGGTGGCGATTGACGCTAAACAAACGGGCGTCAATCAATGGGAAGTTTTTACCCATGGCGGTCGTAAAAACACGGGGATTAATGCCCTACTTTGGGCCCAAGAAGTCTGTCAAAGGGGCGCTGGAGAAATTTTGCTGACGAGCATGGATCGTGACGGCACAAAAAATGGTTTCGATCTTGATTTAGTTCGTCAAGTCAGTGACTCGGTCTCAATTCCGGTTATCGCATCTGGTGGAGTTGGTAGTCTTCAAGATCTTGCTGACGGCATCATATTGGGCCACGCTGACGCCGTTTTAGCCGCCAGTATTTTTCACTATGGTCAGTTCACGGTTGGCCAGGCTAAAGCCTATTTAGCAGGACTAGGCATTCCCGTACGCTAGAGAATCCGATTGGAATGCAATAGAATGTTCCAATGGATCCATTAAATGCAAATGATTGGCTACGAAAAGTTCGCTTCAATGAACAAGGGCTAGTTGCTGCCATCGCTCAAGACGCTAGTACTAAAGAGGTGTTGATGATGGCGTGGATGAATGCCCAAAGCATAGAAGAAACAGTGCGTTCTGGCCAAGCTGTCTATTGGTCAAGGTCAAGAGGTAAGCGTTGGCACAAAGGTGAAGAGTCTGGGCATTTTCAGAATGTTAAAGAAGTACGACTTGATTGTGATGGGGATACGATTCTCTTAATGGTTGAACAAGTTGGCGGGATTGCCTGCCATACGGGCGCTCCGAACTGTTTTTTTCAGCCACTGCAGCAAAAAGATGGCGTCAGTGTTTGGGGCAACCAACATGGAGAAAATAATGCGTCTTCCTGATGAAATGAATACCATACTTAAAGATTTAGCGGATACGATAGAGTCTAGAAAACAATTGTTAAAGGATGGCGGTTTATCAAACCCCTCTTATGTAGCCTCATTGTTTGCTAAAGGTGATGACGCTATTTTGAAAAAAGTAGCTGAAGAAGCTGCAGAAACGATTATGGCGGCTAAAGATTTACGGCAATCCTTGGAAAACCTAAGGAAAACGAATGAAATGACAACTGCCTTGATTGGGGAAGTTGCTGATTTGTGGTTTCATACGATGGTTCTCTTGGCGCAGTTTAATTTACGACCTGAGGATGTATTGGGTGAGTTAGAGCGCCGCGAGGGGATTAGTGGCGTAACTGAAAAAGCTTCACGCACGAATAAATAATATTTTTATTGGAGAAATTGGTGAGTCAGGACCCAGATTGCTTGTTTTGTAAGATTATTCAAGGAAAAATTCCCAGCAAAAAAGTCTATGAAGACGATGAAGTCTTTGCTTTTCATGATATTCATCCTGCGGCACCGATCCATTTCTTAATGATTCCCAAAAAACATGTGCCCATGCTTTCAGATATGACTACCGTAGATCAGCAATTACTGGGTAAAATGATGCTATTAGCCCCAAAACTAGCATTAGAGCTTGGAGCTAGACCTGGTGGGTCAGGGGGTTTTAGGGTTTCAGTTAATACGGGTGCGGATGGTGGTCAAGAGGTTTACCATGTTCATTTTCACGTTATGGCTGGATCGAGGCCTTGGCAACGCTAAAAATAGGGTACATTTAATTTAACATAGGGAGTTATCATGGGTGGAATGAGTCCGATTCATTGGGTATTGGTAGTTGTCGTTGTTCTACTGGTTTTTGGGACTAAAAAATTACGCAATATTGGTACCGATATGGGCGCTGCCGTTAAAGGCTTTAAAGATGGCATGAAACCTGAGGGTGATGCGGCAAAAGAAACCACAACAGCAACGCAACAAGTTGCCCAAGATGCACAGCAACAAACTGCCAAAGATCCACATACCGTTGATGTTAACTCCAAAGAAGTTCGTTAATGATCGCACTTGTAGCACCACAAATACTATAGTGCACCAACGATATGTTTGATATTGGTCTTTCGAAGATTGTTTTAATCTCCGTAGTGGCTCTCGTCGTATTGGGCCCAGAGCGCTTGCCACGTGTCGCAAGGACGGCGGGCAACCTTTTTGGAAGAGCGCAGCGCTATATGGCCGACGTCAAGCAAGAGGTGAGTCGTCAGATGGAGCAAGAAGATCTCAAAAAAATGAAGGAAGCTGCGACCGCAGCATTTAATAGCGCCAAAAATGACTTTAAAGTGATGGATCAAGTGATTTCCTCCCAAATGGAGCAGGTCAGTGCCAATGTGAATGAGTTAACCTCAAGTTTGACGAGTGAAACATCATCGATCCGTTCTGAAAATTCAATATATTCTCCGCATATTGATACTTTTGAGGCCAGTCAACGTCAGGGTAGAAAAACCTGGCGGAATAAAAAAGGGACTGTGCCCATGTGGTTCAAACATACGACAGGCATTAAAGTCAGAGTTCAGTCTGGCTCTGCTAGAGTCAAACGTTTCAGAAGAGCGTCTAGTGCACCATCTTCTGCAAAATCTTTTTTTGGGTAAGTAAACTTCATGAGCGAGATGCCACAAGATAGTAGCACCCCAGAAGAAAGTTTTTTTAGTCATTTAGTCGAATTACGTGATCGGATTATTAAGGCGTCACTTGCTATTTGCATCATTTTTTTAGGCATGGTTTATTGGGCGCCGGATATTTTTCATGCTTTGGCTGATCCGATGTTAAAAGTGTTGCCTGCCGGCGCTCATATGATTGTGACGGATGTAACAGGATCATTTTTTGTCCCCATCAAGGTCACATTTATGGCGGCATTTGTGCTGGCCTTGCCATTTGTTATTTATCAAGTGTGGGCCTTTGTAGCCCCAGGACTATATCAACACGAAAAAAAGCTCGTTTTACCCCTTGTTATTAGTACCTACACCCTATTTTTAGTAGGGATGGCCTTTGCCTACTTTTTAGTTTTTCCGACGGTATTTGGTTTCATGGTGCAGTACAACGCACCCTTAGGGGCGGATATGAGTACGGACATCGATAAATACTTAAGCTTTGCGATGACGACCTTTTTAGCGTTTGGTTTTACGTTTGAGGTACCTGTTGTTGTTGTGGTCCTCGTCAGAATGGGTATTGTCAGCCTTGCCAAACTCAAAGAATGGCGCCCTTACATCATTGTTGGAGCATTTGTTGTCGCCGCCATAGCTACACCCCCAGACATCATGTCCCAACTGTTATTGGCTGTTCCCCTCTGCATTTTGTTCGAGCTTGGGTTGCTCGTGGCTAGGTTCTACGAACCCAAGCCTAAAGATGACGAAGCTGAACAAGGAGTTTAGACCGATTAGGCTTGTTCTTTATGGAGTTATAAGCCATTGAGGCATCTCTAAAAGACCTAATACAGTGGTAAAAAAGCCTCAAAATTGTTGTCTTTTAGCAACGCAAACCACTTTGTTTGTGAAAAATCATCAAAAAACAACACTTCACACTAAAGTTTAATGAAATAAGAACAACTTTAGTGGATGATTACCTTATTCCTTGATGTCAGGGAAGAAGTTTCTTTAATAGTTTTCTTTTTTTATATGGAGATTTACGAATGAAAAAATCGCTATTCGCACTCGCTGCATTAAGCGCATTTGCTACAACAGCACAAGCTCAATCTAGCGTTAGCATTTACGGTAACTTAGATGCCACTGAGGCATATCAATCAGCAGGCGTTGGAAAATCATACGCTTTAACTGCAGCCGCTAACTCTACATCACTTTGGGGCTTGACTGGCTCTGAAGATTTGGGTAGTGGCATGAAAATGGGCTTTGACCTCAAATCAGAAATCAACTTAGCAACTGGTGCAACAGGTTCAGGCACAAACGTACCACCTACTACATCATTTTTAGTTACAGCACTTGGTACTGTAAATACCACCGCTCCTACAAACGTCGGTACTTCAAACTTATTTAACCGTGGTGCGAACATCTTTATTTCTTCAGCATCATTAGGTGAAATTAAGCTTGGTCGTATGGATGATATCGAATGGGCAACTGCTGGATCTTTCAGCACATCTGGATCCAACTCTTTTGGTTCTAACCAAGGTCACGCACAAATTGGTAACATGGCTAACACGGGAATGGGCGTTTGTAGAACTGGATCGACTTTTTTTACTGGTAATGGTATTTGTTCTACCATGGGTCAAACTGCTAACAACGTAAATACCTATCAAGGTACTGCCGATGCATTTATGACAGGTATTCAGTTCACTACACCAACTTTTGCCGGTTTTTCAGCTAAGGTACAAACAGGCTTAGGGGCTAACTCAGCAACTGCAACAGAAAGCGCTGGTAATACTTCTGGTTATGGTCTGTTTTACACTGGCTTAGGTGGAAACTTGAACGCGGCATTTAGTCAATCATTACGTTATGATGATACAGGTGCCTTAGGCTTAACGATTACAAATATTGGCGCTAAATACAAAGCGATGCCAGCTGTAACTTTAATCGGTAACTGGACACAAACTGGTTTGTCTAATGCAACAGTCGGAAACATTGGTTTAAACGGTGCGAATGCTGGTAACACAATGTACTCGTTTGGTGTGAATTATCAAGTAAGCCCAGCTATTGACATGAATGTTGCCTATACAACCATCACTGGAGATACACAAGCTACTTCTACAGCTGTTACAAACGGTTCAGTTGTTGGTACTGCAAACGCAGTCACTATGTGGGGTGTAACTGGTCGTTACAATTTCAGCAAGCGTACACAACTGTATGCTGGTGTTGGACAATCCACCAATTCGGGCGCATATTTTATGAGCCCAATCTATGGTGGAGTAACCATGGCGGGTACCACGGCCGGTACTGGAGCTAGTATTTTTGCATCAATGATTGGTCTCAAGCACTCTTTCTAATTGAAGGTAGGGGCACCCCCTACTGAAGATTTAGATTGTATGTATAAAAAAACCACTGTGGTAACACAGTGGTTTTTTTTAAATATAATTCAGTTATAAAAAAGTCTAATCAAGAGGCGTGACTTTTAACAACAAAATTACCTGAAACGGTAATCCTAAAATCATCGGAAGAGTAAAACGGAAATACAGAGTGTTTGAGCCTCGCAGGGAAAAGCAAAATAGTATTTTCAGCTGTGTTTGATCAGCCGGAATATGGTAGGTGCGTATATCCCCCAATGCATCCGTAAAGTGAAATGCAAAGTGCCCAGCTAAATTGGGATTTGCGGAGGATCCTGGAGCAGCTTTTAGCTCCTCCTCCATCAGGTATGGAATTTTCAACCAAATCACAAAACTCATAATCCCAGTGTGGTCATGAATGGGATTGAACTCATATTTCTTCTGAAAATTAACCCAAAGATCCTTTAATTCGATCGGAGAGTTCTCAGGCAGCAGAGGGTTTTTAGAAATATAATTATTAAATTGTTTATCGAACTCTAAAAACAGGGGAGCTACCAAATTATAGGTGTGCTTTTTGGATTCTTTAAGTAAAAACTCATGTTGGAGATTGCCAGCTAGCTGATCGTTGTACTTTACCCCGCGTTGAAAATTTAAAGCTAATTTATCAATTTCTTTTCTTAGTGGGGCAAGTTGTTCGTTGGTAAACTGTGCTTTCAGAAAGCCAATATTTTGGAACTGTAAAGTGAGGTATTCCAAAGGTTTCTCCTCGATAATATAGAGGGTTATAAGATAAAATCATTTTAACCCAACATAAAATAAGAAGAAGTATGAATCAAGCTCAATTAATGAAGCTTCTCAATCGCGCTGAACAATACTTTAAGGCTAAACAGCACAGACTTGCCAAAGTGGATCTTGAGCAAATTATTAAACAATATCCAGCAAATTCAAAAGCAAATGAGCTAATCGCCTATTTGTATAGCAATGAAGGAAATTATGATGTGGCTTATGGTTATTTGGTTATTGCATGCAAAGATAAGAACTGCTCTCCGGAAGCGTTATATTATTTAGCTACTTGTTATATTAAACAAAACCTGATTAAGGAGGCAGTTCCATTATTAGAAGCTTCATTAAATAAAGCGGGAGATTATTTTGAGGCGTTACATGACTTAGGCGTTGCCCAAGCAATTCTTGGCAATAAAAAATCAGCGCTTAACTATTTGTTGAAAGCCCTAACGTTCCGAAAAAATTCATATGAGTTACTGTTCAATATTGCAAAAACATATGATGAATTAAAAGATTACGAAATGGCATTTGAGTTCTATTCAAAAGTTATAGAAGTTAACCCTTCATTTGCTCAAGCTTGGTCAAATCGAGCCATTGTTCTAAATGAACAGAGCCGCTATGAAGAAGCATTGATCAATTTTGACCAGGCTATTCAGTTAGTACCCGATTTCTTTGAAGCGATTGTGAATAAAGGTATTACATTAAATGAGATGAAATTTTATGAATTAGCTATACAAAATTGCAATAAAGCCATTCAAATAAATGCGAATTATGCATTAGCCTATTGCATTAAAGGTGCTTCGTTAGCCGAACTTAAAAAGTTTGACCAAGCCTTTGAGAATATGAATCAGGCAATACATATGAATTCAGAAGATCCTGAATTTTTATTAAGGCGCGCATTACTATACATAACATTGAAAGAGTACGACAAAGCTACAAAAGATGTCGAACAGGCCCTCTATTTAAATACAATGAATGATAATGCATGGGGTATCAAGGGTTTATTAAATATGCATTTGGTAAATTATGAAGATGCTCATATCTATCTTGACAAAGCTATACAAATTAATCCAATAAATGCACAAGCTTTTTTTAACAAGGCAAACATATTGATTGCCACTGGCAAACAGGAAAAATCTTTGGATTTATTTAAAAAGGCGAAACAGCTAAAGCCAAACATAAAATATATTTCAGGATATATAGCAAATGCTAAATTACACGTGGCTCATTGGGATGGGTTAGATCTTGATGTCAAAGAAATTATTCAGAAACAATTATCAGGCGAGCCTGCAGCAACTCCATTTGCCCTGTTCTCATTAATAGACGACCCTGAATTGCAGCTAGAGGCGGCAAAAACATGGTCGCAAGATCACTTGCAAGAGCATAAAACGATTACTAAAATTCCTTACTATAGTCACAAAAAAATCAGGATTGGATATTTTTCTGCAGACTTTAAGAATCACCCGGTGTCATTATTAACGGCTGAATTATTTGAAAAACATGACCGTAGTAAATTTGAGGTGATAGGATTCGCTCTCTCTCAGGGGCAACCAGGAGACGAGATGCGTGTTAGGTTGAACACAGGGTTTGATCAATTAATAGATGTGGCTGGTCAGTCAGAAGTTCAAATCGCTCAAATAGCTCGAGAATTAGAAATCGATATTGCGATTGATTTAGGTGGACATACTTTAGGGGCTAAGCCTTCTATTTTCTATCAACGAGCGGCACCTATACAGGTCAATTATTTAGGCTACGCGGGCTCTTTGGGGGTGGATTACATGGACTACATTATTGCCGATGAAATAGTGATCCCACCAAACGACCAAAAGTACTACTCTGAAAAAGTAGTGTATTTACCGCATAGTTTCATCCCTGACGATTCACAAAGACAACCATCTGATAGAGTTTTTACAAGAGCCGAATTAGGGTTGCCAGAAAAAGGATTTATATTTTGTTGCTTTAATAATAGTTACAAATTTAATGCGGCGATGATTGATAGTTGGTCACGAATTTTGTTAAAAGTCCCACAGGGGGTATTGTGGATTTCAAAAAATAATGCAAGCTTCCAAGCCAACCTATTAAAAGAGTTTGGCAAAAGGAATATTACTTCTGAACGGATCATTTTTGCTGAAAGGATCGATTTGATGGCAGATCACTTAGCCCGCTATCGAATGGCTGATTTATTTCTAGATACCCTACCCTATAACGCTCACACAACGGCTTTAGACGCATTAAAAACTGGAGTGCCTTTACTGACATGTATTGGACAATCTTTTCCGGCGAGAGTAGCAGCAAGTCTTTTAACGACCCTGCAGATGCCTGACCTGATTACGAATACTCAAGAAGAATATGAGAAGCTAGCTATTACGCTAGCAAATAACTCAGATCAATATCAACAAATAAAAGATCGATTAGCGCAAAATCTGATTACTTCACCACTTTTTAATTCCCAGCTATTTATTCACCACCTAGAGGAACTCTATCTGAATATGTACCAGAATCACTTGGACAACCGTGTTCATTCGTGAAGTTCATATATCTAAATGAAGTGAATTAGCAGCCTCCTTAAGCAGATCCATTAGGTAAATACCATTAGTTATTACAACAAGTACGTGAGAAATATTTCCAAGAAACCTGGCATTAAAGGATATTTTAAGAATATTTTGAAGATATGCGCATTCTTAGAAACATATGTCGGATTCTATTTTGCTCAGATTAACTGCGCAATACTGCTCATAGAATTTCAGAAGGTTGAAATTTGTTAGCAATAGGCCTTAGATATAATATTCATATAAATTCAAGTTCTAATACCCCAGGATAACTTTCCATGATTTCAATCATATTTTGCAGTATTAATCAAATTAAAACCGATAAAATTAAGCGTCAATATTCAGAAATGATGGGAGATGAGCCGCATGAAATTATTGTCATTCGCGATGCCTTGTCTTTAGCTGAGGCCTACAATAGAGGACTTAATCTTGCCAAAGGCGATATTATTGTATTGTCCCATGATGATATTAAGTTTTTGTCACCGACTAATTGGCTAAAAACAATTAAGGCTCATTTAAACTCTTTCGACTTTATAGGCTTAGCCGGCACAACAAAATTGATTGGTCCAGCTTGGGCCCAGGCTGGACCCCCCAATACATTTGGACAGGTGGCCGAGTTAAATTCGAATGGCGAACCATATCGAGTTCTTATTTTTGGTACGCCGTTAAGAGTGATACCTAATATTCAAGCTGTAGATGGTTTATTTATGGTTTTTAGAAAAGAGGTGTTAGAAAAGGTACGTTTTGATGCAAAAACCTTTGATGGATTTCATTGTTACGACATTGATTTTTCTTTTTCTGTTTATAAGGCAGGTTATCGTTTGGGAGTGGCCACTGATATACCGGTTTTACATGAATCGCAAGGGAAATTTGAAGAAGTATGGAGAATGTATGCGCAACGACTTTATGAAAAACATCAAGCGGACTTAAGTACTCGTCGGGTTAGACCATATCAGCATTCTTGCGTTATGGCTCTTAATACTGACGAAGTTTTAGAAATTATGTCGGCCCCTTATGTGCTGTATAACAATTAATATAAATCCTAATACGCACCGATTTTTAGTTAATCATTATCGTAATTGATTAATCAAAAATTCTTCTAAAGTACGTATTGGCTGAAGATCGCTATATAAAATATTTCGGGAATCAATAATTTGTTGGCGAATTTGATCACAATAATTTTTTTCTTGTACTAATCGAGCCACTAAAGATATATATTCATCATCAGTTTGGGTGACGAGTTCGGGAAGTGCGATTCGTTTGAGAATGCCGCTAGCCAATCGCCCTCTCATAAATTGTCCCTCTTTCGTTACAATCGGGAGGGCACAATCAATAGCTTGCATAGCTGTATTAAACCCTGAGAATGGTGCCGTATCAAGGAATACATCTGCTTTTTGCATTAACCCATAAAAATCAGCGATATTAAGCCATGGTATGAACACCACGTAGTCATCCGCACGTAAATGGGCTTTCTTGAAGGAGTCTTCTAATCGTGCTCTAAGAATAGAGGCCCATTTGGGATGTTGCCTAAAAAATACGAATTGACATTTACCAATTTTTTTACCTAGTTTCACTAAAAGATCATCAAACTGAGGCGCGTATTTAAATAATGTCCCAGGACAAAGCAAGATAGGACTATCCGGATTCAAGCCTAATGACTGTAAATTGACATCCGTCCCACTAACCTTTAGCGGAGAATAATGGCAGCCTAAATTTGGTAATTTGATAAGTTTTTCTGAATAGGCGTTTTGTGATTCATCTGTTTCAAATAATTCCGCAGATAAATAATAGTCAATGGTAGGTAAACCAGTTGTTTCGGGATGCCCCCAAGATGCCATTTGCATTGGCGCAAGCCTTAGATTAGCTAATTTCGTCGTTAGTGGATGCATCCCTATTTCCGGATATATAAGCACATCAAGATTCTTCAATAGAACCGCATTAGTCCATTCAAATAAAGTAGATAGATTATGTGTAAATGTATTTGCTGTGGCTTGAGCAAGTTTTGTTTCTTCATCGCTAACATTGCCTAAATAAAAAATATGTATTTCAAAAAGTGCCGGCGCTAAATTTAATACAATACCTTTTGTAATAGCATTCCAAACAGAATGATTTCGAATTTGTTCACTAACGATACCAATTTTAATTACATTTGACTTCACTGTTTCTTGAGGATGTGGATAATGATGCTGTTGCCAATTAAGCATTAAACGATTTGTGATTTTCCCGTATTGGGATAATAGCTCTTTATTATTCTGCCCTTGATATGCTAAATAAAATGGCTGACTAGTGCCTATCATTGTCTCGGCATGTTGCATTCGGTCACCTATAAACCATTCGTCTAATTCTTGAAGTTCAAGGGCGAAGGTTTCTCGAGATTTTGTAATATCTTCTACTGTGGGCAAAAGTGGCCAAATCGATAAAAATGGTTCGGCCCAACGAGCCATAGCAAAATCCGGTTTAATAGTTAATGCTTTTTTATAAGATGTTTTAGCATCATTGAGCAGCGCCATGTCTCTGAGGGTATTTCCGAGGTTATAGTACGCATCTGCATGATTTGGGTTGATCGAGATTGCTATCTCATAACTTTGCACAGCCCCATCTAAGTTTTTCAGTTCATATAAAACAATACCTCGGTTGTAATAGGCCTCTGCTTCATCAGGCTTTACAGCGATAGCTTGATTATAGTTTGCCAATGCATCCTCATAACGTTCGAGCTCTTGTAGTGCAACGCCGCGATTTCTAAACGCGGGTTCATAAGTCGGAAGGATATTAATCGCTTGGCTATAGCTGAGGACAGCCTCATCAAATCGGTGAAGTCCGTGTAATGCAATTCCTTTGTTGTAATAAGCCTGCGCAAAATAGGGTTGAATTTCAAGAACCTTTTCATAATCCTTAATGGCTTCATTAAATCGTTTTAGGTCTTTTAACACATTGCCGCGATTGCTGTAGGCCTCCATATAATTTGGTTTAAAACTAATCGCCTTGTTATAGCATACCAATGCCTCATCTAAGCGTTTTAATTCTTGCAATGCAATGCCTCGGTTGAAAAAGGCTTCTGGATAAATTGGGTTAATCTTAATCGCGCTTTTATAACTTAAAAGAGCTTCGTCAAAACGCTTAATTTCCATCATGGCAATACCACGGTTATTGTAGGTTGGGGCATGACCTGAATTTATTTGTATTGCCTTAGTTAAAAATTCAATTGCTTTTGAGTAATTTTTTATTTGTAATGATAAGGTTCCAAGTAGTTGTAAGGCATCAAAATTTTTAGGTTGAATTTTTAAAATCTGCTCATAAATAGCTTTAGCTTGATCAAGGTGACCTTGTTGATGAAGAGCTAAGCCTTGTTGAACCAACATTTGTATTTGTGGGCGTGGAGTAGATACAATAAGGGATGTATTTTTATGATGCATTTGGGGCATATGTGTGATTTAAGTGCGCAAACAAATTATAAGTTTTAATCACATTGTAGTGTAGCAAATTGTGAATTTTAAAAAATTACAATGAACTAAATTTTTATTACGCTTGTATTTTTGGAGCATTAAAATTTATTAGCCACATCTTGTGGTTCATCTTATACAGCTCCTAAACTTAGACATATAATTGAAAATAACTTGTGGTGATCGTTAGTATTTCTATTGTGTAAATACCATTAGTTGATATTTCAGATATGTGAGGGATATGCCCAAGAAAATCGGCATTAAATTGCTTTTTGAGTATATTTCTCAATGTATTCAAATTCTCGGATGTATATGTTAGATCCAATTGAGTAGAATTCGCAACCCAACCATGAAGGACTAATCCACGACGAGTAATTGCTTCAGCAGTGAGTAAAGCATGATTGATGCATCCTAACTTAATATCAATGACCAGAATGACGGGTAAATTTAATTGTTGCGCAAAATCACCTAAAGTAAGCTCTTCATTGATGGGAACTAAAAACCCACCTGCCCCTTCAACAATAACGGCATCAGATTTTTCAGCCAACCGATCATAATGCGCCATCATTTTATGAAGACTCAGTTCAAGCCCGTATTGAAGAGCGACTATATGCGGCGCTGCAGGGTCTTTTAAAAAATAGGGGCAAATATCTGAGGCAATCAGGTTTGGGCTTATTTCTCTGCTGACCATTAAAAGGGTTTCAACATCTTCGTTGACCATATTCCCATCGATTTGCCGCATACCAGCAACAACAGGTTTAAATCCAATTGTTTTAATGCCCATCGATTGAAGTTTCAAAATGATCGCCCCAGCGACGAGAGTTTTACCAACCTCGGTATCTGTACCAGTAATAAAAAAGCCCTTAAAGCTCATCGGCACGCACTTTCGATTTTAAAAAGCTGTTCAAGTAAATCATCTAAATGCCCAAGGGTATGTTCAGCATTTAGACTGATCCGTAGCCTAGCCAGATCTTTAGGGACAGTCGGAGGCCTTATAGCCGGTACCCAGTAACCAGTATCTTGAAGTTCTTTTGATATCTTTAATACATCATGATTGCTACCGATCATCAATGGTTGAATGGCCGACTTGGACGGAAATTTGATCCAGCGTTTAAATTGCGCATGGGTATTCCAATAACGAATTAATGTATGAAGCTGTTCACGGCGTACTTTTCCCTCAGTTGATTCAATCAACTCGAGACTTTTAAGAATGGTGTGAGAAATTGCTGGAGATGGGGCCGTGGAGAAGATGACTGGCCTCGATGTTTGAATTAACCAATCAATCCAACATTGACTTGCAGCAATAAAGGCTCCTGAGACGCCTACGGCTTTTCCTAAGGTAGCCATATAAATAATGTTGGGTGAGCAAATATCAAAGTACTCTAATAATCCATGACCAAGATTACCAAATACGCCAAATCCATGCGCATCATCAATATATAAAAGTGCTTGATGTTGCTCGGCCATCTCAGTTAGAGAGGCTAAGTCCGCAATATCACCATCCATACTAAAAACGGCATCGGTAACAATCAGTTTATACAGGGACTTGTCAGCTTGTAAACATGTTTTTAATGCACTTAAATCACCGTGTGGATAGACAAAGACTTTTGCATTCGATTGGACCTTCGCCATACGAATACCATCTATCAAAGAGGCGTGATTGAGCGAATCTGAATAAATCGATACTTCACTAAGCTTTGCCAATGCTGTCAGTAAAGCTATATTCGCCATAAAACCAGAGTTGATAAAACACGCGCCAGTATCTGGAATATGTTTTGATTGAGTCTGAGCAAGATGATATTCTAATAATTGGTGAGCAATCGTGTGCCCACTAATTAAGGAACTGGCACCACTTCCAACACCATATAACTTAGCACCCTCTGCCAACGATTGAATAAGGTGCGGGTGATTACTTAAACCTAAATAATCGTTACTACTAAAAGAGAGTAAGTTGAGGCCATTGAAAGTCATGAATGCAGCATTAGGAGTTGACCTTACTTTCAAATGTCGAATGAGGTCTTGATTCATTAAATCTTGATTGGCTGTTGAGAGGGCGTCAATCCATGGGCTGATCATGATGCTAAAGTTGCCTCAAGCGTAGTTTGCACTGTAGCGCCTAAAAACTGAGTCTGTTCTTCGTTCAAAATATATGGCGGCATTACATAAACCGTATTACCGATAGGGCGGATTAAAAGCCCTTTATCTAATCCAATGGAAAAAAAGATTTGTGAAAAACGTTGAGCAATGAAATCTTTCTTCACATCAAAAGCAAGAATGGTTCCAAGTTGTCGAACATGTTCGATACGATGGTCTTGAGATGTCCACTCAAAGGCTTTATTTAACTGCTGAGCAAGAATCAAATTTTTTGATAAATAATGTTCTTGCTTATAGATATCTAAACTTGCTAAAGCAGCTCGACAGGCCAGCGGATTGCCCGCAAATGAGTGAGAGTGTAAAAAAGCCTTTTGTGAACTATCCGCATAAAAGGCATCGTAAATATGATCGGTACAAAGTACTACAGATAGCGGTAGATAACCACCCGAAATACCTTTAGACAACGTCATCAGATCTGGCCAAATATTGGCATGTTCACAGGCAAAGAATTTTCCGGTTCGGCCACATCCCACAGCAATTTCATCTGCGATAAGATGTATGTGATATTGATCACACAACGCACGCAGACCCTTTAGATATTGCGCAGAATACATCGCCATACCTGTGGCACATTGCACCATAGGTTCAATAATCATCGCAGCAATCAAAGCCTGATTAGACTGAAGTAATTGCTCTAACTCTTGTAAACAATACGAAGTATGCTCATCTTCAGACTGCCCAGGTTTTGCAAGACGAAAATCTGGAGAGGGAACAATGATGGGTTGCCGAGTTAACACACTATATGCATCTGTAAAGATCGGTATGTCAGTCACCGACAAAGCGCCTAATGTTTCACCGTGGTAACTATTTTGTAGACAGATAAATTGATTTTTTTCTGATTTACCATGATTTCGCCAATAATGAAAACTCATCTTCAGAGCAATCTCCACCGCAGAGGCTCCATCAGAAGCATAAAAGGCATGTCCTAACTGATGATTGGTAAGCGTACTGAGACGTTCAGATAATACGATGACGGGTTCATGCGTCACGCCAGCAAGCATGACATGTTCTAAGGTGTCCAACTGGTCTTTGATCGCTTGATTGATGCTGGGGTTGGCATGACCAAATAGATTAGTCCACCAGGAACTAATCGAATCTAAATAAGATTTCCCTTGATGGTCATAGAGGTAGGCTCCGGATCCTCTAGCGAGGGCTAAAAGAGGTACTTCCTCATGGCTTTTCATTTGCGTACAGGGATGCCATACCGCTTTTAAACTTCGCTCAGTCCAATCATTGTCCATTCAAGGATTATAAGTTCTTCGATTCGCTAGATCATTAATCAGCGTTATTTTCGGATTTCCTTGGGTTGTGGCCGTTTACCAATTTGGACGGATAAAACAATACTTTGACCTTTTCGATCAACCAGTAGTTTTGCATTTGAGCCTGGAGTTAATGAAGCAACCACATTTAAAAGTCTTCGAACATCCTCAATCGGTTTGTCATTGACTTCTTTTAGAATATCTCCAGGCTTTACACCGCCGAGCTCTGCAGGGCCATTTTTCAGAATCCCTGAAATGAGAACTCCTTTCGTCTCTTTTGGTAATTTAAATGCCTCAACCATTTCAGGTGAAATATCGCGAGGTTCAACGCCAATCCAGCCACGTGTTACAGAGCCACTCGCTACAATCGACTCCATCACTTGTTTTGCCAGATTCACCGGAATCGCAAAACCTATTCCCATCGAGCCACCACTTTTGGAGAATATAGCTGTGTTAATTCCAATTAATTGTCCTTGCGAATTGACTAAACCGCCACCTGAATTGCCTGGATTAATCGCTGCGTCAGTTTGAATAAAGTTCTCAAACGTGTTTATTCCTAAATGATCTCGGCCTAACGCAGAAACAATTCCCGAGGTCACAGTTTGACCGACGCCAAATGGATTGCCGATGGCAAGCACGATATCACCGACGCGAACATTAGATAGATTTCCAAGGACAATGGGTTCGGGAAGGTCTTGTAAATCAATTTTTAAAACTGCGATATCGGTATCTGGATCACTGCCAATTAATTTGGCGATGGTTTTTCTGCCATCTCCTAAGGCCACCTCAATTTTGTCGGCCCCTTCAATCACATGATGATTGGTGAGGATTAGACCTTCTTTACTAACAAGCACGCCTGAGCCTGAACTAAACTCTGGGCTATCGTCTTCGGGATTTTGACCATTGGGTCCGTTGGGGTCGCCAAAGAAAAAGTTAAACCATTCTTCTTGATTATCCGGGGAGGGTTTTTGTTTTGGCTTTGATTTCGGCCCATGGGGATTTATTTTAGGCCCATGGGTGTTCGGCTTATCATTTTTACTACTAAAAACATTAACGATGGCGGGCATCGATTTTTTGACCGCTTCATGATATGAACCAGGAGCAATCTCTTTAGACTCTAAGGATTCTTTCACAGTAAATGACTGAAATTTGTTAGCGCTCCCCACCCAATTGGGCTTTAACGTCGAAATCACGAAATAGCCAGCTAAAATCACTGTTACTGTTTGTGCAAAAAGTAGCCATAAACGCTTTGCCATCATACTTATTCTCTTCGGTTTAAATTACACTTCAATCATGAAAACAAAACTCTTACACCAACAAACTCTAGAAAAATACCTTAATAGGATATTAGAGATTAACCATTTTAAAGATTATTGTCCAAACGGGTTGCAGGTGCAGGGTAAAACAGCCATCAAGACCCTAATTACAGGGGTTACTGCTTCTTTGGCACTCATTGAAGTAGCAATAGAGCAACAAGCTGACGCGATATTAGTCCACCATGGCTGGTTTTGGAAAAATGATGACTCTAGAATTGTGGGCCAATTACATACTCGGCTAAAGCTACTGATGAACCATGAAATCAATCTATTTGCGTATCATCTGCCCTTAGATCAGCATCCTCAATTAGGAAACAATAATCAGCTAGCCAAAGTACTGGCGATCGATGTTCAGGGGCAAAGTTTAGAAAATAACTTAGTTTGGTATGGAAAACTGAACACAAGTCATCAAAAACCAACTCTAGGAAAATTTACACACTTTTTAGAAAAAAAACTACAGAGAACACCTTTAGTAATTGGTGACTTAGATCGTCCCATCAAAAAAATTGCCTGGTGTACTGGGGGCGCGCAGGGTTATATTGAACTAGCCGCAGACCTAGGTGCGGATGTTTACATCAGTGGGGAGATTTCTGAACAAACCACCCATGCAGCTAGGGAGTTAGGGATCACTTATATCAGTGCAGGGCATCATGCAACAGAGCGCTATGGTGTTCAAGCTTTAGGAGATCATTTAGCGAAAGAATTTGGGATTGTGCATCGTTTTATCGATATCCCTAATCCCGTCTAAGCCTAGCTAAACTTATTTTTTTAGACTATCTCTAATTTCGCGAAGAAGTACAACCTCTTCTGGAGTCGGCGGTGGCTCTACAGGCGCTTGAGCATCGGAAAGTCGAAATTTATTCATCACCTTAACTAACTGAAATATCACAAAAGCCAAAATAATAAAATTGAGTAAAACAGTCATGAAGCTGCCATAAGCAAATAAAGGAACCCCGGCCTTTTTAAGCGCTTCAAAAGTTCTAGGAATTCCATCAGGGATATTTGCTAAGACGATAAAATGATTATGAAAATCTAATCCCCCGCCCGTGATTGCTGAAATGAGCGGCATAATAACGTCGCCCACCAAAGAATCGACGATTTTGCCAAAAGCTCCGCCAATGATGACGCCCACCGCCAAATCCATGACGTTGCCTTTCATGGCAAATTCTTTAAATTCGCTTAAAATACTCATAAGTTTCCTCTAAAACAATTAATTATGTGCTTAGTTTAATCAAGGAATATGAATCTTCACAAGAGAATCTTATAATTGTGAAAATGGCTATAATATGTCAGGGAAAACACTAATTTTAACGAGAACTTCATGAGCGCTGAACAAAATTCAAGTTTACAGCCTGTTCCTACAGAGCTGAATAAAGAAAGACGTACCTGGATGATTGCTACCTCTGTTATGGGTGGTATTGGTGGAACAGCATTAGTTCTTCCATTAGTCAATACATTCGCGCCTTCTGAGCGCGCTAAAGCAGCTGGAGCTCCGGTGGAAATGGATATCACAGGGATGCAGCCTGGAGAAATGCGCACGATTGAGTGGCGCGGTAAGCCGGTTTGGATTGTGCGTCGTACTCCAGACCAAGTCGCCAATTTAACTAAAAATGATGGCAACCTAGCCGATCCAAACTCACAAAGATCTCCGGGTGATTTAACGCCTGAATACGCTCGCAATGAAGCTCGCTCCATCAAGCCAGAATATCTTGTCGTTGTTGGAATCTGTTCGCATTTAGGATGCTCTCCATCTGCCAAATTTGAGATGGGTGCACAACCTTCATTACCATCAGATTGGCAAGGTGGTTTCTTATGCCCTTGCCACGGTTCTACGTTTGATCTGGCTGGTCGAGTATTTAAAAACAAACCAGCGCCAGATAACTTAGAGGTTCCACCACATATGTATTTGAGTGATACCAAGATTTTAATTGGCGACGACAAAAAAGCTTAAGGAGATTTAAACCATGGCATTTCATGAAAAAGAAGTTCCAGCGGACGCTAGTTCGGGACAAAAATTGATGGCTTGGGTTGACTCTCGCTTTCCATTAAGCGGGATGATCAAGGATCACTTGACAGAGTATTATGCCCCTAAAAACTTTAATTTTTGGTATTTTTTTGGCTCGTTAGCTATTGTTGTTTTAGCCTTACAAATCGTTACAGGTATTTTTTTGGTGATGCATTACAAGCCTGACGCTGAAAAAGCATTTGAGTCTGTTGAATACATCATGCGTGAAGTGCCGTGGGGATGGTTAGTTCGTTATCTGCATTCTACGGGTGCATCCATGTTCTTTATCGTTGTGTACATGCACATGTTCCGAGGTTTAATTTACGGCTCCTACAGAAAGCCACGTGAACTCGTTTGGATTTTTGGCTGCACGATTTTCCTGTGTTTGATGGCTGAAGCATTTTTCGGTTACTTATTACCATGGGGACAAATGTCTTACTGGGGCGCTCAAGTGATTGTGAATCTTTTCGCCGCTATTCCAGTGATTGGCCCAGACTTATCATTATGGATTCGTGGGGACTACGTGGTTGGCGATGCTACCCTCAATCGTTTCTTCTCGTTCCATGTGATAGCGATACCTCTAGTTTTAGTGGGATTAGTTGCCGCACATATTATTGCTTTACACGAAGTGGGCTCGAATAATCCTGATGGCGTAGAGATCAAAGAAACTCTGGATGAAAAAGGAATCCCTTTAGACGGTATTCCGTTTCATCCTTTCTATACGGTTCATGACATCATGGGCCTTGGGGTATTTGCAATGATTTTTGCATTTATCGTCTTTTTTGCTCCTGAGATGGGCGGCTACTTCTTAGAAGCCAATAACTTTATACCGGCTAACCCATTACAAACGCCTCCACACATTGCGCCGGTTTGGTATTTCACCCCGTTTTACTCCATGTTGCGCGCAACGACTTCCGAGTTTTTATTGCCGATGTGGATTTTTGCTGCGGTTATTTTATGGTTAGCCTCACGTGGCGCAGCCATGAAGACCAAAGTTATTTACGGCGCCATATTAGTTGTTCTGGCCGTTGGGTTTCACTTTTTAGATGCTAAGTTCTGGGGTGTTCTAGTGATGGGTGGATCGGTTATCATCTTCTTCTTCCTCCCTTGGTTAGATAACTGCCCAGTTAAATCGATTCGTTATCGCCCAGCTTTCCACAAATACATATATGCGATTTTTGTCATTTGCTTTGTGATTTTGGGCTATTTAGGTATACAGCCGCCATCCCCGATTGCAGAAAAAATAGCACAGCTTTGCACCATTTTATACTTTGGTTTTTTCCTGGCGATGCCTTATTGGAGCAAGATTGGTGAATTTAAGACTGTTCCAGATCGTGTTACTTTTGCTGCGCACTAAGGCTCTCATCATGAATAAAAATACATTACCTCAACTATTCCGTGTGATGGCATCTTTATGGATTGCCATTGCCGTGTTTGGTTGCTCTACAAATGCACTGGCTAATGAAGATAGTTTTCCATTAGACAAGGCTCCCAATCGTATGAATAATCAAGCAGCTCTTCAGCGAGGCGCACAACTGTTTACGAACTACTGCCTCAATTGTCATAGTGCGCATAGTGTTCGTTATAACCGTTTAAGAGATATTGGCTTAACGGATGAGCAGATCAAAGAAAATCTATTATTTACAGGCGAAAAAGTGGGTGACTTAATGAAAGTCAATATGTCTCCAACTGAATCCAAAGCTTGGTTTGGTAAAGCCCCTCCAGATTTATCTGTGGAAGTTCGTTCGCGTGGCGCTGACTGGATTTATACCTATTTGCGGACTTTTTATCGTGATGATTCTCGTCCTACGGGCTGGAATAATCTTGTCTATAAGAACGTTGGTATGCCCCATGTCTTGTGGGAGTTACAGGGTGATCGCGCTGCCAAGTTTGAAGAGGTTGTAGCTCACGGTGGGGCTTCAGAACACAAATTTGCCGGCTTCGAGCAATTAACTCCAGGCACTTTAAAACAACATGAATACGATGACCAAGTCGCTGATTTAGTAGCTTATATGTCTTGGATGAGTGAGCCAGGCCAGCTAGAAAGAAAGCGTATTGGCGTAATTGTGTTAATATTTTTGGCTATCTTCACCATTATTGCTTGGCGTTTAAACAAATCTTACTGGAAAAGTATTCATTAATACTTTTTAAGTATGTTGTAGGCAGATGGCGAAGGTCGTCTGCCTTTTTACTTGATGGAAGATAAGGAAATTTACCTATGATGGTTCTATACTCTGGAACAAATTGCCCTTTTTCACAGCGTTGCCGCTTGGTCTTATTTGAAAAAGGAATGGATTTTGAGATCCGTGATGTTGATTTATTTAATAAACCAGAAGATATTTCTGTGATGAACCCGTACGGCCAAGTTCCGATTTTGGTTGAACGTGAACTTATTCTGTATGAATCAAACATCATCAATGAGTACATTGACGAACGTTTTCCACATCCGCAGTTGATGCCACCCGATCCAGTTGCTAGAGCTCGTGCACGTCTATTTTTGTTCAATTTTGAAAAAGAGCTTTTTGTCCACGTCTCTACTCTAGAAAATGAAAAAGGCAAAAATGCCACAGCCATTTTAGATAAAGCGCGTTTGGCAATTCGTGATCGCTTAACTCAACTTGCCCCTGTTTTTGTCAAAAATAAATACATGTTGGGTGAAGATTTCTCTATGTTAGATGTTGCTATAGCACCTCTATTGTGGCGCTTAGAACACTACGGTATCGACCTTTCTAGAAATGCTGCACCATTACTCAAATACGCTGAGAGAATTTTTAGTCGCCCTGCCTATATTGAGGCGCTAACGCCCTCAGAAAAGGTGATGCGCAGGTAATGAGTACGCAATTTGGTGATGAGGGCAATAAGGCCTCGATACCCAGTACAAAGCCCTATTTAATTAGGGCTTTGTACCAATGGTGTATTGATCATCAGTTCACCCCCTATGTTTCCGTCTTTGTGGATGCAAAGGTCTCTGTTCCGATGGAGTATGTTAGTAAAGACGAAATCGTCCTCAATATCGGCCCAGCAGCCTGCCAAAGTATTCATATAGACAATGACAGCATTCAATTTAAAGCCAGGTTTAATGGAAACCCCAAAGAAATTTATATCCCTATTACTCATGTGATGGCAATTTACTCTAGAGAGAATAGCCAAGGAATGAGTTTTCCGATTAATATTGCGCAAGATTCTAAAGAAGTAAAAAATAAAGACGTAAGCATAGAAACCAAAGAGAAAACAAAATCTCATTTAAAGTTAGTGAAATAGTTTAAAATACTAATTCAATTAAAGAAGCCCCATTAGCTCATCTGGTAGAGCAACTGATTTGTAATCAGTAGGTGGTCTGTTCGAGTCGGACATGGGGCACCAAAAATCTATGATGCTCAAATTTATTGGACGTAAAGTCTACTATATTGCTCCATAACGATGCCTTATAAATCAACGTGTTATGATTATTTCCACAACCTTTCCGTAGAGACGCCACTCGCAGAAGCCTTTGGTGTCGCACACCTGACGGTGTACTACTTTTCTTTGATTCTCATTCGTAAATCACTTATCATTACGAATGACTATTTCCCGAATGAGGAAAACCCTAATTTAGAGATTTTTTGTTGACAAGATAAATGAAGAGTGTTAATTTAAACGTTCGTTTAAAAAAGCTATGTGGAGGAGACATTTTGACAAAAAAAATTACACGAGCTGATTTAGATGTTGCAGCTGAAAAATATAAAAATTGGGGTAAATGGGGTGCTGATGACGAAATCGGCACACTTAACTTTACTCAGGCTCAAGACATCGTTTTAGCTGCAGGGCTGGTTAAAAAAGGGAAGGTGATTTCATTAGCCCTTAATTTCGATAGCAGTGGTCCGCAAGGCGCAAAATCAAAATATCCATCGATGGGACGCATCAACCCAGTTCACACCATGTTAAGAACTGGGACGGATGCTTATTCAGGTGTATTGGATAAAAGGGGTATTCGAGCCGCAGATGACATGGTCGTGATGCCACTGCAGTGCGGAACCCAGTGGGATGGACTTGGCCATGTGTTCTTTGATAACTATATGTATAACGGCTACGATTGCAGAGAAGTCTCCTCAGCGGGTGCCGCTAAATGTGGCATTGAAAAAACGAAAAACAAAATGGTTGGACGAGGTATCTTATTAGATGTGGCTCGTTACAAAGGCTTAGACACTTTGCCTGATGGTTACGGTATCACTTGTGCTGATTTAGATGAAACCGCAAAAAAACAAGGTATCGAAATTCGTAGTGGTGATTTCATCATTGTCCGCACTGGTCAGATGGAAGATAAGTTAAGGGCTGGTAGTTGGGATGGCTATCCAGGAGGAGACGCACCAGGATTTGCCTTTGAAACCCTCGAGTGGATACAAAGAACTGAGCTGGCTGCATTAGCATCGGATACTTGGGGATGTGAAGTACGCCCTAACGAATCCGTAGAAGGTATTAATCAGCCATGGCACTGGATTACCATACCTATCATGGGTATGACCATGGGTGAGATTTTTTACTTAAAAGATTTGGCGGATGATTGTGCTAAAGATGGAATTTATGAATTTATGTTTGTGGCACCGGCAATTCCGATTACTGGTGCCGTAGGATCACCAACAAATCCATTAGCTATTAAATAAATTCCGAGAACAAAAACTTTCCAAAGAGAAAGTTGTGTTTTCATGGGGGAGACAAATTGAATATAAAAAATAACTCAATCAAGAGTGGTGTTTTTGTATGTGGTCTGTTGATGGCGGTGATGGGGATTTACTCCCCAGCTCATGCCGCATATCCAGATAAGCCCATCAAATTGATCGTCTCATTTCCCCCGGGTGGTCCGGTTGATATCGCCGCAAGAATTGTTGCCGCCAGACTCACTGATGTTTTAAAACAATCTGTTTTTATTGATAATAAAACAGGAGCTGCAGGAAATGTGGGGACTCAGCAAGTAGCTAAGTCAGCAGCCGATGGCTATACGTTTTTAGTCACCTCGTCCTCCTACGCTGTAAACCCATCCTTATATGGCGATAAAGCGGGCTATGCCCCAAAAGAGTTTTCACCGGTAATGGTGATTGCTACTCAACCCAATGTTGTCTCGGTCAATGAAAAAGTGCCTGTTAAAACATTAGCAGAATTAAAAGCCATGGCAGCAAAAGAAAAAATGGCGTTTTCATCACCCGGCAGTGGAACAACTCCGCATTTGACCTGCGAAAACCTCTTTCATATTATTTGGAAAAATGATGTGACGCATATACCTTATCGGGGTGCTGGACCAGCATCAGTTGCTGTAGTCGGTGGTGAAACTTCAATCGGTTGTACGGCAGTTGCAGGAGTTTATCAATTCCATAAGCAGGGTAAGGTACGTATTTTGGCGGTATCGAGTACCGAGCGTATTGCAGACTTACCAGATATTCCTACGATGGCTGAACTAGGTTATCCACAAATCAAAGATTACACGTGGGTTGCGGTGTTAGCACCTGCGGGCACTAGTCCTGAGATTGTCAATCAAATGAATCAGGCGATTCAAAAAGTCATTGATGAGCCAGAGACGAAAGAGAAGTTATTGCAAGCGGGATTAATTCCGGTTGGTGGACCAGCCGCTCAGACAGCAACTTACATCAATGATGAGCTCAAGCATTGGAGTAAAGTGGTCATAGACACTAAAGCAAAAGCAGAATAGAAATAGATAGAGGAATTAAATTATTGGAGCTAAAAAGCCACTCTCACAAAATTGCAAAATTTCAGGAAGAGCTTGATCGAGGCGCGAGCCAACGCAACGACCACGAGAAATGACTTCAATACGACCCGTATTAGAAGCTACGTAAATATAAAGACCCATGACAAAAATCAATCTCCATGAAATAGACTCAACGCTTAAGTGCGGTAATGTTTTATGAAGTTCATCGACAAACTCCAGGCTCACTTTATCGTAGTAGGAACTGCGCAGTTCTTGAGAAATCTCCTTAGGTTCGTTATGCAACCGAGCTTGAAGTTTTACAAAGGCTCTACCACTCGAACTCTCCGAGGCGATTCTCAAAGGCGGGAAGACAAAAGCATAGATCAAGTCGCGCAAAGGGATAGCATGTCCCCCGACTTTTTGACGAGCCGCGTCCAACAAACTCAAACGCTCCTCAACCAATACTTTGGCACGACGCTCAAAGATGGCCTTAAAGAGGCCATGTTTACTCTGAAAATGATAGTTAATCAATGCTTGGTTGATATTGGCTTTTGCGGAGATATCTCGAACCGTCGTTCCAGAAAAGCCGGATTCAGCAAAAAGCTCTTCAGCAACATCGAGCAATTTTGTCACGGTCTCTTTAGAAGTATTCGACAGATTGTCCAAATGATTTTTAGAAATAATTTTTTGCATTTGCATACAATAACCCAAATTCACGGAATACATTAGAAAGGAAGTCCCATGAGTAAAACGATTATTACCTGTGCCATCACCGGAAATCTTACCAAACCGGAAATGACACCTTATTTGCCAATTACTCCAGAGCAAATTGCCAACTCTGCCTTAGAGGCTGCTGAGGCTGGCGCCGCAGTTGCCCATATTCACGTTCGTCATCCGGATGGTAAGCCATCGATGGAACTCGAGCATTATGCAGAAACGATTCATTTGATCAAAAAACACAATAAAGAACTGATTATTAATTTAACCACCGGTCCTGGCGGACGGTTTGTACCAACGGAAGATGACCCAAAGATCTTTGGCCCAGGTACAACATTGATGCATCCTTTAAAGCGTGTGGCACACATTATGGAACTTAAACCTGATATTTGCTCATTAGACTTAAATACCATGAACTCCGGTGCAGATGTGGTCATGAACACGCCAACAAATTGTCGCAAAATGGCTAAAGTCATCCGCGATGCAGGCGTTATGCCCGAGCTTGAGATTTTTGATACAGGTGACTTAAATTTAGCAAAAGATATGATTGCAGATGGCAGTCTTGAGGGCCCTGGCTTGTACACTTTTGTAATGGGTGTGAAGTATGGCTTAAATACGGATCCAGCAACACTCTTATTTATGCGTGATCAATTACCTCATGGTGCCAAATGGGCGGCTTTTGGGATTTCAAGAGCAGAGTTTCCAATTGTTGGTGCTGCTTATTTATTGGGTGGCCATGTTCGAGTCGGTATGGAAGACAACATTTATATGGAAAAAGGCGTCTTAGCTAAATCTAATGCAGAACTCGTAGCAAGAGCAAGAGTCATTGTTCAAGAGCTTGGTGGTCAAATAGCTTCATCGAAAGAGGCTAGAGGGTTGCTAGGTCTTAAGTAATTAAATCTGAGCGTTATATATGAACATATAACGCTCAAAATCGTCTGGTTAACGTTTTGTAATACCTATCCCATTAGCTTTTGACGTTACAAATCTTAAAGCTTGTTCCTTACAGTTATTTGCAAATTATACAAATTCAGGGTCAAGAACCCCTATTTGTAACAAAACTCATGTTTAAAACCTCCATAAAGAAAATATTTGTTGCGTCGCAACAAAAACGCTTGCTTTTTCACTTTAAAAGAGTTAAATTTATTGCAGTGCAACAAATATCTTTATTTAACTTTTAGGAGCTCTACATGAATTACGAAAATATGGCATCAAAACTGAATGAATTTAATACAAAAAATGTTCAAAGCATTATTGCTTTGACAGAGAAGTCTGTAGAACGTACACATAAATTAGCTGAAATCAATTTCGAAGCAACTAAATCATTGCTTGGTGAAGTTAATGAAGCTGTATCAAGTGTAATGACTGCCAAAGATCCACAAGCATTTATGGCTCTGACACAAGATGGTTCATTAGATCAGTTCGCTGGTAAGTTCTTTGCGCATCAACAAGCTGTATCTAAAGTAGTTCGTGAAGCTGGCGAAGAAATTGCTCAAATGGCTGAAGTGAGCATGGAGCAAGTTAAAGTAAGTATGAAGGATTTTGTTGATGCAGTTGCTGCAAATGCACCGGCTGGATCTGACGCTATTGTGAACGCAATGAAAACGACATTAGATTCGACTTTGCAAGGTGTTGGCCAGTTTCAAGCTGCTGCTAAAGAAGTTGCAACAAATGTAGAGCAATCTACTGAGCAAGCTGTTAAGGCATTCCAAGGTCAAGTTGCTACTGCTAAGAAAACTGTTGCTGCTAAAACAACACGTACAACAACACGTAAGTAATACGAAATAGTTGTAGTTGCTTTACTCGAATCCTCCTATTTATTAGGGGGATTTTTTTTACTCATCGTCTGATTTTTCTATCAGCGTTGTAGGCAGTGATTTATTCGGTTTAACGCCAAGCTCTCTGACTTTATGAGCTGTACGTATTAA
Organism: Burkholderiaceae bacterium; assembly: GCA_947472645.1. Taxonomy (GTDB): domain Bacteria; phylum Pseudomonadota; class Gammaproteobacteria; order Burkholderiales; family Burkholderiaceae; genus Polynucleobacter. The sequence continues at coordinate 83,858 of CANJBQ010000004.1, read as the reverse complement.
ATTACCATTACCTGTAGACAGTTTTTTATACGCCTCATCAAAGCTTTTTTGGGTTTGAGATATTTTGTCGCCAACATTATCGAGATCACTGACAAAACCAACAAATTTATCGTACAGTGCTGCGCATTGACGGGCAATTTCTTGGGCGTTACGATTTTGATGTTCTTGACGCCATACGTGAGCAATCGTTCTCATGGTGGCATGCAGAGTGCTTGGACAAACGAGCACAATATTTTTTTGTAGTGCCTCCTGAAATAAACCCGATTGATGACTAATCGCAGCAAGGAAGGCCGGTTCAATGGGAATAAACATAAGGACAAAATCAATTGCTCCTAGGCCATATAAATCTTGATAATTTTTAGCAGATAAACCACTCATATGGGATCTAATGGAGTTGACGTGTGCGGTCAACTCAAGAGCCTGTTGATCTGGGTCATCAGTTTGAACTGATCTTGTATAGGCAGAAATAGAGACTTTACTATCAATGACGACATGTTTACTATCCGGTAAATGAATCACAACGTCAGGATAGAGGAGGTTTCCATCTTCATTTCTTTGGGTATCTTGAACTTCAAATTCATGACCTTTGCGCAAGCCACAGTTTTCTAAAATTGTTTCTAGAACAAGCTCACCCCAATTACCTTGTGCTTTTGAATCGCCTCGGAGCGCTTTTGTTAAAGCGTTAGCATCTTGACTCATCTTCAGATTGAGCGCTGTTAAATTATGGATTTCTGTTTGTAGTGAGGCACGCTCTTTTGTTTCTTCTGAATAAACATCGTCCACACGTTTTCGGAAGTCGGAGATTTTTTCTTGAAGAGGCTTTAAGAGCAAATCAAGATTCTGTTGATTTTGGGTAGCAAAACGTTGGGACTTTTCTTCTAAAATCTCTTGTGCTAATGTTTTAAAGTGATCCGTTAGCTGAATTTTACTTTCATTAAATTGCTCTAACTTCTCCTGAGCAACCCTCTTTTCAGAATCTAGCTCAGCAAGGGCTTTAGTTAATTGATTAGAAAGTAATTGGGATTGGGACTGAAGCTCGGAAACTTGAGATTTTATACTGTGATTTTCCGAAAGAACTCTTTGATAAGAAAGTCCAAAAAAGATGGCTACAGAAAAGACAATACATGCAAAGATTAATAAAAACCAAGAGAGATTTGTCATTTCCATAAGGAATACTAACTGATATTGTTCGTTCTATTAAAAAGGCAAAAAGAAAAAAGCGTGGCAAAACCACGCTTTGACAAAAGTAGCTTGTAATTAGCTAGTAAAGACGGTTTGCAACTCACCACTTTCGAACATTTCCATCATAATGTCTGAACCGCCAATGAACTCACCCTTAACGTAGAGCTGAGGGATCGTCGGCCAATTAGCAAAATCCTTAATACCCTGACGTATTTCGTTATCAGCTAATACATCGACGGTAAATGGCTGTTTAACACCGCAAGCTGTCAGAATTTGAATCGCCCGACCTGAAAAGCCACATTGCGGAAACTGAGCGTTGCCTTTCATAAACAAGACAACAGGATGTGAGGTAACGATTTCTTTGATGCGTTCTTGTGTATCCATCAATATTCTCCAATAAAAATCAACAATAATCTATTTTAACGCTTTTCACTGAACCTAGTGACTAAGATATTTGAGCTACTGTAACACGGTCAAGCCGCGCCAAATCTTTCAAGGTTTCTATAGAGTGAAGGCCATTTTGTCGAAAAATATGATGGATAGACTCTTTTTGAAGATATCCATGCTCCACCATTAAAGTCCCACCAGGATGTAAAAAAGATTGACATTGATTCGCCAAGGTACGATAAGCTAATAAACCATCTTGGTGATCGGTAAGAGCAATTTGAGGTTCGAAGCGAAGATCACCCTCTAATAAGTGACGATCATCTTTAGCAATATAGGGTGGGTTACTGAGGATTACATCAAAAGAGCCCTGATCAGAGAGGGCCTCAAACCAATCACTTTGAATCCATTGAATCTGATTGATATTTAATCTAGAGGCGTTTAATCTTGCAACCTCAAGCGCATGATGACTAATGTCGGTCGCTACAAAATCGATTAAATGATCAAGTTGCTTATCTTTAAAATAATGCGTAATAGATAAAATAATGGCACCACTACCTGTCCCCATATCCATCATTCTGAAATGTCGATCTTTTGAAAATTGATTCGTCTTAAAAGCCTGATTGACAAAATCAATGGCGTGCTCAACTAAGAGTTCAGTATCGGGTCTTGGAATGAGGACCTGATCATTAACAAATAAGTCAATATCGTAAAAAGATTTCGATTGTGTGAGGTAGGCAACAGGGTGACCCTGCAATCTGAGATCCTGAATGTTGAGCCAATCGTCAATCAGCTCTTGAGGTAAATCAACTTCATTACTAGAAATCAGTTGTTCTCTTGTCCAGCCAAGATGACGCTGACAAATGTAATGAAGAAGTATCTTTGCATCAACTCGATCGAGGGGGCTTGCTAAAAGAAGGCTCTTGATGGTATCCAAGATATGAAATTAGACTTCGCCCAACGTGGCCAGCATTTCCGCTTGATGCTCAGAGGAGAGGGCGTTGATCAGATCTGCAATATCTCCGTCCATCATGGCATCAATCTTGTATAACGTTAAGTTAATCCGATGATCAGAAATCCGACCTTGCGGAAAATTGTAGGTGCGGATGCGATCACTCCGATCACCTGAGCCAATGAGACTTTTACGTTCAGATGCTTCCTTGTTGTGTTGCTCACGCATTCTGGCATCCATGATGCGTGATACGAGAACTTTCATCGCCTGATCTTTGTTGCGATGTTGGCTTCGGTCATCCTGACATTCAACGACGATACCCGTTGGTAGATGGGTGATACGAACGGCTGAGTCAGTTTTATTAATATGTTGTCCACCAGCTCCAGATGCTCTAAACGTATCAATACGAAGTTCACCCGGGTTGATTTGAACGGCTTCTACCTCATCAGCTTCGGGCATTACCGCAACGGTGCAGGCTGACGTATGGATTCTGCCTTGGGTCTCCGTTTGGGGAACGCGTTGGACGCGATGACCTCCAGACTCAAATTTGAGTTTGGAATACACCTTATCTCCCTCAAGCCGAAGAATCACTTCTTTATAACCACCAAGATCAGACTCGCTGGAGCTAATGAGTTCTGTTTTCCAGCGTTGACGTTCAGCAAATCGGGTATACATGCGCAGTAAATCTGCGGCAAATAGAGCGCTTTCATCACCACCAGTTCCAGCGCGGATTTCTAAGAAAACGTTTTTATCATCATTCGGATCTTTGGGGAGTAGTAGCTTTTGTAATTCATCTTCAAGTAGCGTCATTCTCTCGCGAGCGGCCTTGATTTCTTCCTCCGCAAAGGTGCGCGACTCAATATCTTGACGCATTTCAATGGCGGCTAGCTCATCTTCCTGAGCTGCTTGATATTCTGCAAATTTGCCAACCACGGGATCAATCTCTGCATGCTCACGTGTATATTTACGAAACTGATCCATGTTCTGAGTCACGTCTTCACGCGACATTAACGAGTTCAGTTCTAAAAGTCTGGCCTGTAAATGCTCCAGCTTGGATTGCATACTAGATTTCATTTATTTTTCTAAGTGATTGGAGCGAAAAAGCTCCGGCAATAATTTAATCAGTGCTTCTCGTTCTTCGCCCTGAAGGTGTTGAAGCGCATGTAAAGAACCATGTAAAAATTTATTGGTTAATCCTTGGGCGAGGGCATCCATCACTTCTTCTGGAGAGTCCCCCTTCGCCAATCTCTTTTTGGCACGTTCAAGCTCTAATTGTTGTAGCTGATCGCCGCGATAACGAAGATCTTGTATGAGAGGTACGCTATCCCGAGTTGCTAACCAATGCATAAAGTGAGCCACGCGAGTTTCGATAATTGCCTCTGCCTGACCAACTGCAGCTTGACGCTGCCCAAGGCCTGACTTAACGACATCGCCGAGGTCATCAACGGTATACAGGTAGACATCATTCAGTCTGGCTACCTCAGGCTCAATATCACGAGGAACGGCTAAATCAATCATCACCATCGGTTTTCGACGTCTTTTTTTCACAGCATTCTCAATCATCCCTAATCCAATAATGGGGAGAGAACTTGCTGTGCAGGACACAACGATATCGAAGTCTGCAATACGGACGGGTAGATCAGAAAGCCTGATGGATTCTGTATGAAGACCTTGTATTGATAGAGTATCGGCCAACTCTTGGCCACGCTCCACAGTTCGGTTGGCAACACCGATATGCTTAGGATGTTTTGCTGCAAAGTGAACACTACAAAGAGAGATCATTTCGCCAGCACCAATAAAAAGAATCTTTTGAGAAGCCATATCGCCAAACACTCTTTCCGCCAATCTCACTGCGGCAGCTGCCATGGAAATAGAACTAGACCCAATCGCAGTGGTACCTCTCACTTCTTTGGCTACGGCAAAGGATTTTTGAAAGAGTTGGTTGAGATAGGTACCAAGTGCTCCCACCTCATCCGCCTGCCTGACGGCATCCTTCATTTGTCCAAGAATTTGAGTCTCACCAAGGACCATAGAATCAAGGCCACTCGCAACCCGAAATGCATGCCTAACAGCTTGGGATTGAGGTAGGGTATAAATATGTGGTTGTAGATCATCTGTTGAAAGACCTTGAGTTCCAGAGAGCCACTGGATGGAGGCATCTTTAATCACATCTAGACTAGGATTCTCATTACAGGCACAGTAGATTTCTGTTCTATTGCACGTTGATAAAATGGTGGCTTCCGTAAAATGCATCGCCGCTTTAGTACCAATATAGTTTCTAAAGTCGTGTAAAGCAGAACTCAGAATTTCTGGACCAAAGGCAACACGTTCCCTTACCTCAATTGGGGCTGTATGGTGATTAATGCCTAGGGTGAGTAGCTGCATGCGCTAATTATAAAGATTCGTATAAATTTTATTGAAAAATATCAATATCTCTATTACTGAGACAGTTCTTGGGCTAAAAATTGTGTCAAAGGTAGTATGTCGCCTTCCACACTGGCTTTTTCGAGGGCATCCATATATTGATTGCGCTGACTCATTCTGACAATTGTCCAAGGATAGCCCTCTGATGCTAGCAGTGCATTCATTAAAAAACGACCAATACGACCATTGCCGTCAAAATATGGATGAATAAATACGAACAAATGATGCCCCAAGACTGCTCTAACTCTGGCTTCCGGTTCCTGAGCAATGAGATCAAATAATGCTTCCATACAGTCAATTAATGCCTCTCTTGGAAGTGGCGTATGTAAAGAGTTTTTGATAAAAACAGGGCCATTACGATATCCAACTAATTGGTGTCGCTCTAATATTCCAGCCAATACAATTGGATTAAAAAGGGTGGCATACCATTCATGATGATCTTTTCTAACGACCTCGCCAGAATTTGATTTGGAGAGAATTTTAAGAATACTTTGTTTAACGGATTGAAATGCTAAAAAATAACCATGTGCAGCTAAAGCATCTTTATGCGCATCATCATGTTGACTCTGATCTGGATTCCAGCCATTCTTGGCAATGCGCTCTATCAATTCATCCGTGACTTGATATCCCTCGATGGATAAGGAGTTATAAGCATCTGCGATGTATCTTTCATCAATTTGATTCAAGTAAGTTTGTGACTCTGGAGGAATAACCGGCGGTGGAGGAAAATGATCAATCACAACAGTACGCCACTTTGCCCACATGGACCGAATACGAAGGACATAAGGGGATTTTTCCCGCGAACTCGTAATCGAAGGCTCTTGAAATTGAAATGGGTTATGCGGATAAATTTTGTGACCTGCTTGAGCCATCGAATGAATCACTCGATGAGCATCGTCTGGACGATGAGTAAAAATAAGAGCTCCGGCTAGACGGGCAGCCGCTGTTGGTAAGCAGTTACCCGTGACTAAGGGCACAAGCAGCTTACCAAGATCCCGAACCATCGCTAAGGCAATCTCAGCCTCTGTTGGGTATTGTGTAAAAAAATGCGGTCCAACATAGCATAGTGACTCTGGTAGAGAAAGTACTTGTAATCCTTGAATCGTTTCATACGGTGGAGATACTCTTTTTTGATCTGAATAAATCACCAAAGAAGTATTGAACGGAAGCTTCACGATATTGGCACTAAGGTTTTTGGTCACTATAGTAATTTGCTTTGGGAACGTTGTATTTCCGGTATGTAAAAGCAGTGAAGCCTCAGGATTTAGAAAGTATTGATTGCCAAACCGTCTTTGTAAATATCGAGAAATAAAGTGCCAGTAATTAGCATACCAAGCAGTAGAGTCTCCAATTTGGTCGCTTGGATTGCAGCATATATACCAACCCTTAATCACTGGACGTAAAAACCCCGTTTCTAAAAGAACCGTTCTTTGCAGAAGGGTAAAATCTTTAGACTGGGCAATACCATGTTGCTTATCTTGAACTTTCTTTAATACTTTTAATGCATCAGATAAGCGCTTTGAGTTGTTAGTATTATCGGCCATAATCAGGGATTTAAATTATATAAGTATTTGAATTTAAATAAATAAAAATTAAATTTTACTTGTATTTGATTGTAAAATTTACTTGTTTATTATACATAAATTTACTTGTATTTATTTTTAAAATCTACTTGTTTATTCTTCGCAAGACCCAACATCAGTTGGAAAGATCGACCTAGACCATTTAATAGGTTTTTTGTTGTGCGTGGTGAGCCACTCATTGGTTTTTTTAAAATGACCACAGCAAGCCTGATCGCCTTTTACCAAAAAAGGTTCATTCGTTTGATAGACACCTAAACCGGATGGGTGAGAGGCGGTGAGTATCAAGTGTTGATTGGAGGGATTAATGAGTGGAATTTTCTTTTGAGCCACTTTTCCCCAAAGTAGCCAGACAAGATGTTTGTGTTGATTTGCTAGGCAAGAGATGACCGCATCTGTCAACACCTGCCATTGCCACGATTGATGACTTTGAGGTATGCCTTGCGCAACGGTTAAAGAGTTATTCAGTAGTAAAACGCCTTGTTTTGCCCAGTGAGAAAGATCCCCATGTAACAGCGGATCGTAACCATCAAGCATCAGTGCTTTACTGATATTGCGAAGTGAACTTGGGAAAGCTCTTGAGCCCGGATCAATATTTTCCGGAATTGAAAATGCCAGACCTTGAGCAAGGCCAGGCGTATGGTAAGGGTCTTGACCCATTAAAACGACTTTCAGATCTTGAAAACGCGCTTGGTGAAAGGCATTAAAAACTTTGTCAAAGGCGGGAAAGATTTCAAGAGGTTTTTCAACTCTCGCCAATTTTTCCTTTATTGAGATATCTTCTAGCGTCTTTTGAAAAGACGCGCGGCTCAAAAAATCTTGTAATAGTTCTTGATAATCGGTCGGTATACGCTCAATTAAAGATAATGCAGGAGATGTCTGCATCGAATTTATAGTGCAGGTGTTGGTGTGTTAATTTGCCATTTCGATAATGGCCGGTTATCTGGAGAAACTTTGAGCGACTTTAATAAGTCTTGTCGAAAAAGATGCATCTTTAATTCTTGACCAGTAAATCTTTCTAAGAGTTGATTCAAGTTTTGAGGCGTCACTTTTTCTTGCTGGATACTAACGATCAAATCACCAACTGCCAGACCTGCTTTTTGAGCGCTACCAAAATCAAGTACATGGGTTATTTTCACACTACCATCAACCGCTGCCGACCTAATACCTAGACGAGCAAGGGCAAGGTCGGATGATGTCAGAGGAACTTCATCGAGGGTAAATGATTGCGTAGCTAAAAGAGTTTTTAACGGAAGATCTTCAGTACCATCAATAAAGCGTTTTGCAAAATGATTCCAGGAAGATGTAAAGCCTTCTCCAATGGCCGTAAGCACAACATCTTTAAATCCATCTTCAGCAATACCTTGCCCAATCTCATTGAAGTTGCCATGTTTTTTCCAGAGCACTTGCATCACATCATCTAAGGATTTTTCTTGATGACTGTATTCACGAATGGTTAGATCTAAAGCCAAAGCAATCAGTGAGCCTTTTGCGTAATAACTCACAACGGCATTGGGTGTGTTTTCATCACTGAGATAGTATTTAGTCCATGCATCAAAAGAACTTTGAGAGACAGATTGATTGAGCCGTCCTGAATTCTTCAATACTTGATTTATCGTCAGACTGATACGCTCTAAGTAGGTATCTAGGGAAATTCGTTTTGAGCGCAGTAGTTGCAAGTCATCGTAATAACTTGTAAAGCCTTCAAATAACCACAGTAAGTTCGTATGATTTCTTTGTTGTAACTGATAGGGTTGGAAAACCTTGGGTTGAATATTTTTAACATTCCAAGCATGAAAATACTCATGACTACAAAGCCCTAAAAAATCCTCATATGATTTTTTGATAAGAGTGATATTTTTATAGGGCAAATCAGTCCTAGAACATAAGAGCGCTGTCGAGGAACGATGTTCTAGACCACCATATCCTGAGGCAGTGGCATTGACATGAAAAATATATTCTTGAAAAGGTGCTAAGTGTGAAACTGGCTCAAAAAAAGCAATATGTGCCTGAGTGATTGCTTGCAGATCTTTTGCTAAACGTTGGGTGTCAATCTTCCCTGTAGCCCCTTGAATCACGATTTGATGAGGAATTCCGTAGGACTTCCAAGAAACCTTTTGAAAGTTGCCAAGACTCACTGGGTGATCGATGAGCTCATCATAATTCTTAGCTTCGTAAATACCAAAACCTTTTTTACTAATCTTTTTGGGGGTTAGGCTAGTAACCACCTCAAATGATGTCGTCTCTTTACTCTCCTCAATGACGACGAGACAAGGCTCATGTGTTTTACCAACAGCTTGAAGGCACAGGCTACTATGATTATAAAAACCACGGTCAGCATCCAAATACGCAGTGCGAACAGACTGATCAAAAGCATATATTTTTGTTTGAATCAAAATCGGGTGTTTGATCGTATGCACTTGCCATGTATCACTGTCGACCTGATCCATGATGAGTGGAGAAATTAAATGGCGCTTCGCGTTAATTTCATAAGCATGAATACTGGTGATTTGTTTGCTGAAATCACGGATCATGTAACTGCCTGGTATCCAAACTGGCATCCTAACGGTTTGTAGAGCCTCCGGCTCCCAAATAATGAGATCAACCTCAAAATAGTGGTCTAAAGGATGATTTGGCCGGATGATGTATTCGATTTGCGCCATCGTGGTTATTTCACGGTGGTTTTACCGATAGCAGCAAATTTTTTCTCTATATCCTCTTTCTCAGCGGCTCCAGGTATGCGGTGACCATCGGTAAAAAAGAGTGCTGGAGTTCCGGTAATACTGAGTTTTTTAGCAAGTGCTAAATTTTTTTCAATCGGAGTGACACAATCTGTTTTATTAGGTAGAGGAGTTTGGGTTGTCATCCAATTGACCCACGTCTTAGTGGGCTCATTGGAGCACCAAATGGCTTTCGATTTTGTACTCGAGTCTGCGGAAAGTATAGGAAGAAGGAATGTATAGATGGTGACGTTATCCATATTTTGAAAGGTTTTTTCGAGCTTTTTACAGTAGCCACAATTAGGGTCAGCAAATACGGCGACTTTTCTACTGCCATCCCCACGGACATATTTGACGGCATCTTGCAAAGGAAGATCACTAAAATTAATACGACTAATTTCGTCTTCACGTTCATCGGTCAAGTTGATTCCCGACTTCAAATCGGTAATGCTTCCTTGAATTAAGAATTTTGCTTGAGCATCTACATAAATGACGGAGCCATTAGCAACAACTTCGTAGATGCCAGGAAGAGGACTTGGACCAATACTCTTAATTTGAATCTTAGAGCCAAATTGCTTTTGCAATTCACTTTTTATTTTGTCGGTAGATTGGGCAAGACAGAGCTGGCTGATCACAATGGTCATCAGGACAACAAGGCGAAGATAAAATTTCATGAAATTCCTTTTAACAAATCCGTTTCCTACTATTTTACTCGAGGGCTTTGGCAATTAATTGACGCTTTAACATGGGACGTTGATTCACAACCTGCATACCGAGATTGCGTAACCAACTGATGGTAGGGGTTGTATTTAAAAAAAGTTGATGAAGATGATGGGTAACGTTCAAAATGGCATCAATGTCACCAGCACGCATTCTTTCGTAACGTCTTAAAAGAATGGGATCAGTGAGTAATCGATAACTTTCTTTATGGGATAAGACCTCACAAAGATCTGTGATATCTCGCAGGCCTAAATTAAGACCTTGTCCAGCCAGTGGGTGCATGACATGGGCAGCGTCACCGACTAAAATAATACGCGGTTGATGGGCCGGCCCAATCAGCTGTTTTGCCCGTAATTTTTGCAGTGGGTAAGAACGCACCTCATTGAGGAGTGTTAATTCACCAAGTTCTTTTTTAATCAGTCCATTGGCGTTGTTAAAAATACGTTCACAGAACTCTGTGGGTTGATCTTTGGATAATTGAAGGAGTGTTTGGGCATGATCTTGATGTGTTGACCATACAAGAGATACCCTTTTACCCGGTAAGGGTAATAACGCCAGGACATCCCCTCCGGGAAGGAACCATTGATAAGCCGTTTGTAAATGACTTTGGGTACACGTAAGATTGGCAATGACCGCGGTATGCCCATAAGACTGAATATCGACTTCGATACCAAAACGCTCTCTTGTTGGGGAATTCGCTCCGTCTGCAGCAACAATGAGTTGTGATAGAAAATTACCGTTGGTAGTTTGCACGAAGGTATGGTTTTCTTGAATTTGTATATCGACAACTTCTGCTTGCACACGTTCTAAATTTTGTGAAAACCGCGAAGCTAGATCAATCGCATTTTCAAGCAGGTTGGCAGACATGATCCAAGCTAATTGTGGAACTCCCGCTTCAAAAGCAGAAAATTGTAATGAACTTTGATCTTTGGCAGTATCGCCAAAAATACGCATTTCACGAACCGCTTGTATTTTGTCAATTGGAATGGCGTCCCAAATATGCAGTTGTTCGAGAAGCTTTTGGGAGCTCGAAGAGATGGCATAAACTCGACTATTCCAATCTGAATTGGCACTCGGTAGAGTAGGTGCTGTATTTTTTGGGGGTAGAGATTGGGCAAGATGAAGTACCTTAAACCCTTTTTGAGAAAGGGCTAAAGCGGCTATTTTGCCAATCAGTCCGCCACCTAAAACGATTAAATCTTGTTCATTCATCATGTGATGTTATTACAATATAGGTTATGTCATTAAAATGCGGCATCGTCGGCCTGCCTAACGTCGGCAAATCAACTCTTTTCAACGCTCTTACCAAAGCAGGTATAGCGGCGGAAAATTATCCATTTTGCACAATTGAGCCTAATGTTGGTGTGGTTGAAGTTCCAGACCCAAGATTAGCTCAACTTTCACAAATTGTTAACCCAGAACGTATTGTCTCAGCAATTGTCGAGTTTGTGGATATTGCTGGATTAGTGGCGGGAGCTTCAAAAGGTGAGGGCTTAGGGAATCAATTTTTAGCCAATATTCGGGAAACGGATGCGATCACTCATGTAGTACGTTGTTTTGAAGATGATAATGTGATTCATGTGGCGGGACGTGTAGACCCCATTTCCGATATTGGGGTGATTGATACTGAGCTAGCGTTGTCAGATTTAGCCACGGTCGAAAAAGCAGTTTCAAAGTACACCAAGGCGGCAAAATCTGGCAATGATAAGGAAGCTGCTGCTTTACTAGCCGTGATGTTGAAAGTATCCGCTCACTTAAATGAGGCAAAGCCAGTTCGCTCGATGGGTTTATCTGAAGATGAGATGGCTTTACTCAAACCATTTTGCTTGATAACGGCAAAGCCAGCAATGTATGTAGCTAATGTTCTCGAGGGTGGTTTTGAAAACAACCCTCACTTAACCGCAGTTCAAGACCACGCCCTTAAAGAAGGTGCCCCAGTTGTTGCAGTATGTGCCGCGATAGAGGCGGAAATTGCAGATTTAGACGAAGCTGATAAAAAAGAATTTTTAAATGATATGGGCATGACTGAGCCGGGTTTAGATCGGGTGATTCGAGCTGGATTTGGATTGCTGGGTTTACAAACTTACTTTACGGCCGGCGTTAAAGAAGTGAGAGCGTGGACTATTCATATCGGAGATACCGCGCCACAAGCAGCCGGAGTTATTCACACCGATTTTGAAAAAGGTTTTATACGCGCTCAAACAATTGCTTTTGAGGACTTTATTCAATTTAAGGGTGAGCAGGGTGCGAAAGAAGCTGGCAAGATGCGAGCTGAAGGTAAAGAGTACGTTGTCAAAGATGGCGATGTATTGAATTTCCTCTTTAACGTCTAAGCTGAAGTCGCCATGGATCACATGGATGTGGTTGTCGTGGGAGCCGGAGTTGTCGGATTAGCCATCGCGCGTGAAATGGCACTAGATGGTAAATCCGTGCTTGTCATTGAAAAAGAAAAAAGTTTTGGTATGTCCACTAGCTCGCGCAACAGCGAGGTGATCCATGCAGGGATTTACTATCCACAACACTCCTTAAAAGCGAAATATTGTGTCGAAGGTAATCGACTTTTATATCCGTATGCAAAAGCACGTGCAATACCATTTAATCCTTGCGGAAAACTGATTGTTGCGACCTCTGAGCAAGAGCATCAAGAGTTGGAAAGAATTTGGCAGCAGGGCCAACAGAATGGCGTTCCTGGACTCCATAAAAAAACACAAAGCCAACTTGCAGAAATGGAGCCTGCGTTAAAGGCTATCGAGGCCATTTATTCTGAAACGACGGGAGTGATCGATAGCCACGCTTTAATGCTGTCCTATGTCGGTGATCTTGAGAATGCGGGCGGAATAATCAGTTACCGCACAAAACTTCATGGAGTAGAAAGAGCATCGTCTCAAGGAAGATTTGAAGTAAATATCGCCATGGAAGAACCAACAGGTTCGAGTTACAAAATGAGTTGCGATGAATTCATTAATTGTGCAGGTTTATCTTCTGTGGATGTTGCGCGTCAAATTGAAGGATTAGATGAGAGATTCATCCCAGAGCCTTATTTTGTAAAAGGCAACTATTTTTCTTTAACAGGAAAAATGCCCTTTCGGCATCTCATCTACCCCATCCCCGAAAAAGCAGGTCTAGGCGTGCATCTCACTCTCGATTTAAATGGACGAGCAAAATTTGGCCCTGATGTTGAGCATATCGATGTCACTAGGGAGCATGAAATTGATTATGCGGTGAATCCGCAACGAACAAAACATTTTGAACAGCAAATCCGTCAGTACTGGCCCGAGTTACCTAATAACGTGCTGAGTCCTGATTACTCGGGTGTACGCCCTAAAATAAAAATATTGGGTCAGGTATGGCCAGACTTTAAAATGGGCTTTGAGGAAGAGCATCACATTCCTGGTTTGGTGAATCTTTATGGTATTGAATCACCAGGCCTAACGGCTTCACTATCTATTGCGAAATCAGTTTGTGAAACGTTAAAAAAATAATTTCGATAATGCTTCTCCGGGAGATGGGGCACGCATAAATGCTTCACCAACGAGAAATGCATGTACCTGATGGTGTCGTAAAGTATCGACATCAGACTGTTGCAAGATACCACTCTCAGTCACAATGCGTTTATGTTTTGGGATTCGGCCTAAAAGATCAATTGTATTTTGAATGGAAACTTCAAAAGTTTTTAAGTCGCGATTATTGATGCCAAGTAATGGCGAATTTAATTTTAGTGCGCGATCAAGTTCTTCTGCACCATGGACCTCGACTAAAACATCCATACCGAGTTTTAAGGCCACATCTTCAAATTCTTTTAATTGCCCATCTGATAGCGCTGAAACAATTAAAAGAATGGCATCGGCGCCCATCGCCCGTGCTTCAAAAATTTGGTAAGGATCAATCATGAAATCTTTACGAATCACGGGTAGTTGACAGGCCTTGCGCGCCTCTTTTAAAAACGGCGTCGAGCCTTTAAAGTACTCCACATCCGTTAATACCGAAAGGCATGCTGCCCCATGTTTTTCATAATCTTGAGCAATAACAGCGGGCTCAAAAGGAGTTCTTAAAATACCTCGGCTAGGACTCGCTTGTTTAATTTCAGCAATTACTCCTGGATAACCACTGCTAATTTTATGTTCTATTGCAGCATAAAAGCCCCGTGGTTTGAGGATGGGGTCATTGATACTATTAAGAGCTAGAATTTCAATTTCAGAGAAAGGTACTTGTGATTTAGCAATCATCACTTCGTCTTTTTTTGTGTCTAAAATTTGGTGCAATATGTCAGACATGATTAACTCTTGAAGGATTGCGTTGTTTGAATAAAAAGATCTAATTTCTTTTTGGCGCTACCATCGGCTATGGCTTTTTGAGCAAGGGCAATACCGGCATGTATGGTTGGCACTTTGTCTGCAGCATATAAAGCTGCACCAGCATTTAAGCACACGATGTCATGCGCTGGACCAGGTTCATTATTAAGAACTTGTAAAAGCATTTCTTGAGACTGAGCTGGACTATCAACTCTAAATGCTCGAGTTCCTGACATCGACATGCCAAAGTCTTCAGGGTGGATTTCGTACTCAATAATTTGGTTATCTTTAAGCTCCCCAACAATCGTTGATGCTCCTAGGGAAATCTCATCCAGACCATCTTTGCCGTAAACAACCAGAGCATGCTTTAATCCCAAGCGCTGTAAAACACGAACTTGGATACCTACTAAATCGGCATGGAAAACGCCCATCAGCATATGGGGGGCATTAGCAGGATTCGTCAGGGGGCCAAGAATGTTAAAAATAGTTCTGATACCGAGTTCTTTGCGAACACTTGCGACATTTTTCATTGCTGGATGATGGTTTGGAGCAAACATAAAGCCAATACCAGTTTTACTCAGACACTCTGAGACTTGGCTGGCTTGCAAATTAATATGGACGCCAAGAGCTTCGAGGACATCAGCACTTCCTGATTTACTGCTCACACCACGATTACCATGTTTCGCCACTTTTGCGCCGGCTGCCGCTACGACAAACATCGCCGTCGTAGAAATATTAAAGCTATGAGATCCATCACCACCTGTGCCAACAATATCGACAAAGTGAGTATCATCTTTGACAGTAACTTGGTTAGCAAACTCGCGCATGACCATCGCAGCTGCAGTGATTTCACCAATGGTTTCTTTTTTAGTGCGAAGACCTACAAGCAGTGCAGAAGTTAAATTGGAAGAAAGTTCACCGCGCATGATGGAGCGCATGAGCTCCAGCATTTCATCATGAAAAATTTCACGATGTTCGATACAGCGAAGAAGTGCTTCTTGAGGAGTGATAGCCATATAGGTGCCTGTTTTTAATTCTTCATTTTAAGGAAATTGTTTAATAACTCATGACCATATTCCGACAAAATCGATTCTGGATGGAACTGTACCCCTTCAATGGCAAATTCTTTGTGACGCACACCCATAATTTCTTCATCTTCTGTGACGGCGGTAATTTCTAAGCAAGCCGGGAGTGTAGCTTTAGATATGGCTAAGGAATGATACCTTGTTACTTCAAAGGAAGCGGGCAACCCTTGAAAGACGCCTCGTCTTTTAGAGTAAATAGTATCGACCTTACCATGCATGACATGACGAGCTCGGATAACATCTCCGCCGAAAGCTTCGCCGATAGCTTGATGACCTAGACAAACTCCTAAAATAGGGAGCTTGCCGGCAAAATACTGAATAGCAGCAATGGAGATACCTGCTTGACTGGGGCTGCATGGTCCAGGAGAGATACACAGGTGTGAAGGATTTAGTTGTTCGATTTCCGTCAGAGTAATTTCATCATTACGATAAACAGCCACATCTGCACCTAGCTCACCAAAATACTGTACCAAGTTATAGGTAAAAGAATCGTAGTTATCAATCATGAGAAGCATGCAGACCTCCTTGGACGATTTCTGCTGCGCGCAGAACTGCGCGCGCTTTCGCTTCGGTTTCTGCATACTCTGACTCTGGATTAGAGTCAGCAACAATTCCCGCCCCAGCTTGAGAGTGAACCCAACCATCCTTGATGACGCCAGTACGGATGATGATCGCAACGTCCATTTCTCCCGAGAATGATAAATAACCAGCCGCACCACCATAAGGTCCGCGTTTAGTGATTTCCATTTCATCAATGATTTCCATCGCGCGTATTTTTGGAGCTCCAGATAATGTACCTGCTGGGAAAGTGGCACGCAGAACATCCATATTTGAGATATCGTCTCGCAGTTCACCTTCTACGGAGCTAACAATATGTTGCACGTGAGAGTATTTCTCAATCGTCATTTTTTCAGTCACTTTGACAGAGCCTATTTTTGCAATGCGACCAATATCATTTCTTGCTAAATCAATCAACATGACATGTTCTGCAATTTCTTTAGGGTCTGATAATAGTTCTTTGGCAAGTTCTGCGTCGTGTTCTGGAGTTTTTCCTCTTGGCCTTGTGCCCGCTAAGGGCCGAACAGTTACGGTTCGTTTTTGTTGAAGGCTATCAGGGGCAAGAAGTGTTTCTTGCCGAACTAAAATCTCTGGTGAGGAACCAACTAACTGATGATCACCAAAATCATAAAAATATAAATAGGGTGAGGGATTGAGAGATCTTAGAGCTCGATAAAGCGTTAAAGGGGATTCAGTAAATGGTTGACTGATGCGTTGACCAAAGACCACTTGCATGCAGTCACCGGCCAAAATATATTCTTTCGTTTTGAGTACTTTTTGAATAAATTGCTCTTTATCAAAAGAGCGCACTGGTACCGTTTTTTGGGTAGGGAAAGACTTCTCGTTTTTAATGGGAAGGTCAAGGCAAGTTAATAAAAATTGCAACCTAGTATGAGCGTTCTCATAGGCATTTACTTCATCTGGGTTGGCATAGACAATTAAATAGAGTTTTCCCGCCAAGTTATCAATCACCGCCAGCTCTTCTGTTAATAGTAGCTGAATATCTGGCAAAAATAATTCATCCTTAGGCGTGCTTTTTGCGAGCTTAGGTTCAATATAGCGAATCGTATCATAGCTAAAGTACCCAGCTAAACCACCACAAAATCTGGGCAAGCCAGGGAGTAAGGCGGCGTGAAACCGTTTTTGATAAGACTCGATAAAGTCCAGTGGGTGATCATGGTTGGTCTCAACAACGATACCATCAGTGACAACTTCATTCATCGGAAGTTCTGGCGTACCAACACTGCGGATACATGTTTTAGCGGGAAGTCCGATGATCGAGTAACGACCAAAGCGCTCACCACCAACCACAGACTCAAGGAGAAAGGTATTTTTAGAACCGACGGCCTGAGTTAATTTCAGATATAGAGAGAGCGGTGTTTCTAGGTCTGCTAGAGCCTCGGAGACAAAAGGGATCCTGTTATAACCTTGCTTCGCAAGGGCTTTAAATTCTGCGGGATTCATTTCGAAATGGTCAGTTGTTGTCTCATTTGCGAGATGACCTCTGCATAATTGGGCTGATTAAAAATAGCTGAACCAGCAACAAAGGTATCGGCACCTGCCGCATGAATTTGAGCAATATTTTTTACATTAATTCCGCCATCAACTTCCAATCGAATTTGTCGACCAGTTTTTTCCTGGTGGGCGAGCAAGATTGCTTTAGTTTGCTGAATTTTTTCAAGCGTAGAAGGAATAAATTGTTGGCCACCAAAACCAGGGTTGACCGACATTAATAGAACAAGATCAATTTTATCTAAGACAAAGTCAAGAAAATGCAAAGGTGTTGCTGGATTAAATACAAGGCCAGTTTGGCAACCATGATCTCGAATTAAACCGAGTGTGCGATCGATATGCGTACTTGCTTCCGGATGAAAGCTAATGAGGTTAGCTCCAGCTTTCGAGAAGTCTGGAATGATTCTATCAACTGGCTCAACCATCAAGTGAACATCAATACAAACATCTTGGCCACTTTTTTGGGCGTAAGGCTTAATTGCTTCACATACAAGCGGTCCGATGGTTAAGTTCGGCACAAAATGGTTATCCATCACATCAAAGTGAATCCAGTCAGCACCAGCCTCGAGTACGTTTTTGACTTCCTCTCCCAAGCGTGCAAAATCAGCTGAAAGAATAGAAGGTGCAATGATGCAAGGTAATTTAGTCGTCATATTTCTATTTTAGCGTGTGTATCCATCAATGATTCATTGCAATTCCATAACACTTCTAAGAAAATGAAAGCATGACACAATTTTCCACACAAATCTCCGTTCAAGTGAAGTTCTTGGAAGAGGAGTCCAAGCCTGACCAGGGCCAGTACCATTTTGCGTACACAATTTCCATCAAAAATGATGGGGAGATTCCTTTTCAGCTCATCGCAAGGCAATGGATTATTATTGATTTAGATGGAAATGCTCAAGAAATCAAGGGCTTAGGGGTTGTTGGGCAACAGCCCTTGTTAAAGGGTGGCCAGGCTTTTGAGTATACAAGTTGGGCAACAATTCCCACTCCAACAGGTTCCATGAAGGGGTCTTACTATTGCATCTCTGAAGACGCTGAGATGTTTGAAGTTCCTATTCCTGAATTTGCATTAGTTATGCCAAGAATTTTGCACTAAAACGACACTACTCCTTTTTTCGTCCCATCATCGTCCAAACTACAATAATAACGAGGATAAAAAGTGCTACTCCAGCTTCAGCTACAAGCAATAACATTGGGTATTCATCTAATAGATCAGCGATCATTTGGTCTTCTTTGCTTATGAAAAAGTCGGTTGTCATTCAATATATTGCAATATCGTGCTTCACTATTTTACTGGGAGCTTGCACAACACCCATCGTTAAGACACAAAAACCGTCAGAATCCGTAGCGCCATTACCTAGCCCACAATTCAATCAATATCCTGCTGCGCAATATTTTTTAAGTAGTTGGAGTAATCTACCAAATTGGGATGAAGATCAGCTTGATCAGACTTGGAATGCGTGGCAAAAAAGTTGTCAAAGTTTGAACAAGTCCAATCAGGTGGAGTGGCGTCAAGTTTGTGAAAAAGCCCGCATGGTTGATGTTCATTCGAGTTCAGCCATTCGTGACTATTTTGAGGAGCATTTTAAGGTTTGGGAAATTCGTCAGACGAAGGATTTAAAGCAATTTGCCAAAGGTAGTAACGA
Source organism: Burkholderiaceae bacterium (assembly GCA_947472645.1). Taxonomy (GTDB): domain Bacteria; phylum Pseudomonadota; class Gammaproteobacteria; order Burkholderiales; family Burkholderiaceae; genus Polynucleobacter. Next base: position 64,800 of record CANJBQ010000004.1, on the reverse strand, counting down.
GGGGCTGATAACCGGATATTTTGAACCACTCTTGAAGGGCTCACTCCAGCGACAGGGGGTTTATCAAACCCCCCTTCATCGATATCCCCCCAGTTGGCAATCCTCTAAGGATAAGTTACGACCAACTCGAGCTGCTTTGTTAGCTAGTCAAGAATTAAAAGGATTAGAAATTGCCTGGGTCGAGGATCCTGTTGCTGCAGCATTTATGCAGATACAAGGCTCAGGAAAGATTCAACTAGAAAACAAAAAGATTTTACGATTAGGTTTTGCTGGGACAAATAATCAAACATTTGCTTCATTTGGCACTTGGTTAATCCAGCAAAATGAACTTACTTATGAAAAAGCCAGCATGCAAGGAATTTCTGATTGGGCTAAAAAAAATCCGCAACGAGTTCAGACGATGCTTAATGCAAATCCTCGCTATGTTTTTTTTAAAGTTTTAGAGAGCTCTACATCCAGTCTTGAGGGCCCTATTGGAAGTATTGGGGTGTCACTTACTGCAGGAAGAAGTATTGCTGTAGATTGGCAAGCAATCCCCAAGGGCGCCCCTGTCTATTTATCCACCACTGATCCTGAAACAGGTAAACCACTTGAACGTTTGGTTTTTGCTCAAGATACGGGATCTGCGATTGTGGGAGGAGTTCGTGCTGATTTCTATTGGGGATCTGGCGATGCTGCTGGAGATAAAGCCGGTAAAATGAAACAAAGTGGCCGAATCTGGGCAATATTACCTAAAGGATTAGGTGAATAATGAATCGATTTACAGCATTACTGTTTACGGTTTTAGTCTGTGCCTGTTCGACTCCTCAACTTGACAGCTCGCTACAACCCCTAAAAGACATTCCGAAATTTTCCTTAATAAATCCACAAGACTTTGAACTGGGTATTAAAAAGCACAAGTCATTTAGGGGTTGGTATCCCTGGTCCTTAACGCCCAATAAAAGTCTTACCAATTATGTTTTAAAAGTGGAGCAAAGTAAATTGGCACTTCATGCTGAAGCAGACGCGAGTGCTTCGGGTTTGATTGCGCCATTAATTCCAAGACCTATTACTGGCCATGAATTGTCATGGGAGTGGAAGGCTTTAGGGATTGTGCATCAGGCAGATCCTCAACAGGGAGCGACTGATGACGCACCTTTAAGATTAATTTTGGCTTTTGAAGGCGATAAGTCAAAGCTTTCATTAAAGGATCAGATGGCGTTTGAATTGGCGCAGATTATTAGTGGACAGGAAATGCCCTATGCGACATTGATGTACATCTGGTCGGGGCGAAAATATGATGATAAAGAAATCCTAAATAACAAATACACATCGCGCATCAAAATGATTGCGGTAGATTATGGTGATGAGTTTTTAGGAGAGTGGCGAGCTCATCGCAGAGATATCGAGGAAGATTATAAAAGAGCGTTTAATGAGCCCCCTGGAAAACTTATTGCTATTGGCATATTGACGGACACTGATAATACAAAAACTTTCGTCAGTGCGATTTATGGCGATATTGAAATTAAACCGAAATAATAGTTAATTTAAAAAAGACTTTGCTAGGTGGGTCCAGTAACTAGCCCCGATTGGCAATAAGTGATCATTAAAGTCGTATGAAGGGTTGTGCAAATGGCAAGGACCCATACCATGTCCAACACTGCGGTGAGACCCATCCCCATTGCCAATAAAAACATAGCATCCCGGTATTTTTTCTAACATAAAAGCAAAATCTTCAGAGCCCATCGTGGGTTCTATATTTTCAATAAATTGATCACTACCAAATTGCTCTTTAATGACTTTTTGAGCAAATTGAGTTTCCTTTACATGGTTAATCAGTGGCGGATAATTTCTGATAAATTCGATTTCTGCTTTGCAGTTAAACGTTTGAGCAGTTCCATGTGCAATCTCGCGAAGCCTATCTTCTAAAAGGTCTAAGACCGGATTAGTAAAGGTTCTGATCGTGCCTCCCAACCAAGCATCATCGGGAATAACATTGCTGGCAAATCCAGCATGTATTTGTGTGATCGATAAAACAGCGGTATCTACCGGTTTTTTATTTCGGGTGATGATACTTTGCAAAGAAGCCACTAATTGAGCGATTGCATAAACTGGGTCTGCGCCATTGTGAGGTAATGCTGCGTGAGCGCCTTTACCTTTTAAAGTAATCGTAAATTCATTACTTGACGCCATCATTGGTCCAGCAATCACCCCGAAACTACCCTCAGGCATACCTGGCCAATTATGCATTCCAAAAACCGCATCACAAGGAAACAATGTAAATAAACCATCCGCCATCATTTCCCGAGCGCCTCCGCCCCCCTCTTCTGCTGGTTGGAAAATAAAATGAATGGTACCTTTGAAATCTCGATGAGAAGAAAAATATTGAGCAGCACTTAACAGCATGGCGGTATGGCCATCATGACCACAGGCATGCATTTTTCCAGCATGAGTAGATGCATGAGCAAAGGTGTTATGTTCTTGCAAAGGTAGAGCATCGATATCGGCTCTTAGGCCGATAGATTTACCAGATCCCAAAGTGCCTATGATAGTTCCTACTACTCCTGTTTTACCTAAGCCAATATGAGTCTCGATACCCCAAGCTTTTAATTGATTTGCTACCAATTCAGAGGTTCTAAATTCCGTGAATTTTAATTCTGGATGTGCGTGAATATCTCGGCGGATGCCTTTAATGATATCGAGTTGATCAATAAATTCCGGAAAAATTTTCATAAATAATTTATTCGCTAAGTATGTCTTATCTTAGCTCATATTCACTAAAAGGAGTGTGTAATCATTGATGACATGTCAATGAATTATCTTCAAAAAGAAAGAAAAACTCTTGAAGTTACTTATTTTCATACTACCAACACTATTTAAGATATTGATTTTTCAATATTAAATGAATATTTCCAGTTTTTAGAATGTTTGGGTCTAAAAGCGATGAACGACCCCTAGAGAAACGCCGGTTAAATGATTGATCGGTTTACCTCCATCGGATCCTGTTGCATGATGCATAAAAGCGTAGGCATGTGTGTTTTTTGAAAAATGATAATTTCCACCAATAACGTATTTGTACCCGTACATATCTTGATGTTGATAACGAATATTTTTTTGGACATAAACAGCGGTATTGAGATCGATATTGTGCTTTAGTTGATATTTAAAACCAAGGCCAATATTTTGGATTTGGTAAAGTTCTTGAGACGTTCTAAGAGGTGATGTTGGTAGTTTTCCGAGTTGAGAGTGTGAAAATCCCACCTTTAATTGTGTTGGACCCATAGCATGAGTTAGTCCAGCATTGGCAATATATGCCTTATCTTTTCGATGAGTAATTTTGGGGTTATCAGTCAACGAAAAAGAGGAGGCTAAAAGCGTGTCACCAAACTTGTAGCTCATACCGATAGCATAGTTAGCTGGTTGATGGGTATGATGATTGGCTATTTGATAGCTACTTAATAAAAGAAGATTATTGGTTCTAAGGGTATATTTCAGAGAGTCTTGCGTCCATTTATTCCCATACCGACCATTCAAGCTGCCACTTAAATCATCGATGACATATTTTTGTCGAATCAGTCCACTGGGGTCAAAGATTCTAGCAATATCGAAGCCAACAGAAGATTGAAGTCCTAGAGTGAATTGTCCTAGGCTAGGATTTTTATAACCAATAAAGCTCTTACGTTGAAAAATACTTCCTGGTTGAATATGACGTGGGTGTGTTTCTCCTTCAAGATCAAAAAAAACCGAATGACCAGAATTGATTTCTTCACGACCTTTCAGTCCAAACCGTGAAGCCATTTTGTTACCTTGGCTAAGTTGGAAATGAGAGTTTGAGGATGGCATAGGATGTAATTGCCAAAGCAAACCTTGATCCATTAAGCCATATAATTCGACATTGGAAGTGGCGAGGCATGTTGAAGTACACAAACATAAAATAAGCCCATGCAGATATTTTTGATACATACCAACTCCTTCGTAAAGATACATTTATCACAAAGAGAACTAAGGTAACAAAACTTAAAAAAGCCTATCTAAATAAAGTCTTTAAATATGGAAGGCTATTACAATTGAACTTAGTTCAAAAGGTATGCTTTTTAAAGCTTGGCGCATATACTTTTGAGTGACCACTACCAACCATTACGTAAAGTTATTGATGAAAAAGACAAAAAAATCTCCACCCAAAATAGGCATTATAGGTTTAGGTATTATGGGCGGAATTATGGCTGAAACCCTTATAAAATCAGGATTTAATGTGGTCGGGTACGACATTGAGGCGAGTGCCTGTCGGCGTTTAAAGAGGGCTGGTGGCCAAGCTCTCAAATCCATAAGTGATGTTGTGATGGAGGCGGATACGCTGATTATTTCTTTGGCGACGAGCATGGCTCTCATCACCGTTTTTAATGAAATCAAAAATGCGTTAGAGCAAAGCCCTAAAAAACTCATAGTTATAGAGACGAGTACTTTGCCTATGAGTGATAAAGAGTTTATTGCGAAGCAGTTAGATCTGCCAGGAATTGAGTTATTCGACTGCCCCATCAGTGGAACTGCGGCAAGAATGAAAGATCGTGCGTGGACGATCTTTGTGAGTGGTCAAGAAAAAAGTTGTCGAAAGATTCGGCCGATTCTTGCAGCACTAGCTGATCAGTACCCCTATGTAGGACCTTATGGTAATGGGCTTAAAATGAAATTGATCGCCAATCATTTAGTCGCTATTTATAATGTTGCCTGTGCCGAATCCACTATTTTTGCTAGAAAAATTGGTTTAGATCCTCAAGATGTCTTGGATATTTTTGGCCCCAGTCCCGTCATTGGAACCGGAGTGATGAGACTGCGTATGCCATTTATGATTGATCGTCAGTACACTCCACCAACGATGAAGGTAGAAGTTTGGCAAAAAGATATGCAGGTTATTGGCGATCTTGCTAAATCAGTAGGATGCCCATTACCCATTTTTAATGCCACTGCCCCAATTTATACTGCTGCAATGGCGCAAGGCTTATCCTTGTCTGATACCGCATCGACTGCAGAAGTGATTGGTCAGATGGCAGGTTTATATGACGAAATCAAAAAATAAATAGTTGAAATATGATTCATGGACCTACATCAGAAATTTTTCTCACACTGACATAAAATGATTTAACTTACATGATCGTGAATAGATAAAATAGCCATGCAGTTCAACATTGACCAATTCATTATTGAGGGCGATAAAGCTCTTCGAACTTTAATGGGTATCACCCCTCAAAGACGATCGACCCCCCTGCCGGAGATCAATGGTTCTCACGAGCTATCTGATGCACAAAGAAAGCATGCTGCAGGATTAATGCGAGTGAATCATGTTGGGGAGGTTTGCGCGCAGGCGCTATATCAAGCCCAACGTTTAACAAGCGCATCAGAAGCCATTAAGCATCAATTAGCCACTGCGGCCATTGAAGAAGAAGATCATTTGTCTTGGTGTGCGCAGCGTTTGCAAGAGTTGGGATCAAGACCAAGTTTGCTCAACCCACTATGGTACTCAGGAGCTTTTACGATGGGGGTTGCGGCGGGACTGGCTGGAGATGCTTGGAGTTTAGGATTTGTTGCCGAGACAGAAAAGCAAGTCGAAAGTCACTTAGAAGGTCATCTCGAAAGTTTGCCGCTTGAAGATTTTGCCTCCAGAGCGATCTTGGAACAAATGCGGGCAGAGGAATTTGCTCATGGACAAATGGCTCGAGACGCGGGGGCGAAGGAATTACCCCAAATCATCAAAAATGTTATGCAAAGCGTGTCTAAAGTGATGACCAAAACGGCATATTATCTTTGAAATTTTTAATAAATTAGTCACATGAATGAGGGTTCTTACCAAGTTATTTCAACTGAAAGATGAGATATCTTTTATAAGGCCTTGTTTTATATTATTATTTTAATAATTAAATATACTTGGATTACTCTAAGCTCTTGTAAATACAAGAAAAACTATATCAAAATTCCTCTAAAACTCTTGACCATTCCCTATATAGGCTTTAAAGTGGGAGAAAGTGTGAAAAAGTGGGGAAAATGGAATGTTTCAGGGTGCATCGGCGATCAGTTTAGATGTTAAGGGACGGATGTCTATTCCGGCTCGGCATCGTGACGCCTTGCAAACAGAGGGTCTTGGGCGTGTAACGCTGACAAAACATCCTGAGGGATGTTTAATTCTATTCCCACAAGCCGAATGGGAAATTTTTCGTGAGCGCATTGCGAAGTTGCCAATGGAAGCTAATTGGTGGCGCCGAATTTTTCTTGGAAATGCTTCAGAAGTAGATATGGATGGATCAGGCCGTATTTTGATTAGTCCCGAATTAAGAGCCGCCTCCGGAATTGAGAAAGAAGTTATTTTGTTGGGCATGGGTAGTCATCTTGAAGTTTGGGATGCGACGACTTACGCCACTAAAGAGCAAATGGCAATCTCTCAAGGTATGCCGGAAGCTTTACGACAATTTTCTTTCTGATGTTTTGGAACTATGACCTACAGTCATCGCCCGGTATTACTGGACGAGGCAGTCACCGCCTTGGTTGGAGAGACGCCTTTAGAAAATGCGAGCTACCTCGATGGAACATTTGGTCGTGGCGGGCATACGCGGTTAATTCTGGAACGAATGACCTGCACCAGCCAATTGTTGGCAATCGACAAAGACCCGCAAGCAATTTTGGAGGCCAACAGCATTGTCGATCCGCGCTTCAAAATTGCGCATACATCATTTTCAAAGATGTCAGACATTGTTTTAGCAAAAAGTTTGGATGGAATATTGCTCGATTTGGGGATCAGTTCGCCTCAAATCGATCAAGCGCAGCGAGGTTTTTCTTTTCGTATGGATGGACCACTCGATATGCGAATGAATTCCGAGGCGGGACAAAGTGCACAAGAGTGGTTGGCGATAGCCGACGAAAAAAGTATTGCAAAGGTGATTAAAGAATATGGGGAAGAACGGTATGCTGGCTCGATTGCAAAGGCGATTGTTGCTAGCAGAGATGAGGGGATTGACATCAAGACCACAAAGCAACTCGCGTCGCTCGTGGCTAGTGTCGTCCGCACGCGTGAGTACGATCAAGATCCGGCCACGCGCACCTTTCAAGCTATACGGATTCACATCAACCAAGAGCTTCGAGATTTGGAAGAGGGATTAAACATGGCTCTTAGACTCTTAAAACCAGCTGGTCGACTTGTCGTCATCAGCTTTCATTCGCTCGAAGATCGTATTGTTAAACAATTTATGCAGACACACAGTAAATTTAGCGTCCCAAGAGGTTTGCCGTTGAGAGAGTCTGAGTTACCTAAATCCCCTTTAAAAATTATTGGCCGTATTAAGCCAAGTGCATTTGAAATAAAACAAAATCCTCGCGCAAGATCAGCGGTAATGCGCATAGCAGAAATGGTGGGTGAGTAATGAATCGCTCAGTAGTGATTTTAATTATTACTTTAATGGGCTGCTCATTGATGCTTGTTTATTCTCAGCAAAGGGCGAGGATGTTATTTGCAGAAAAAAATCGTTTAGAACTTCAAGAACAGAGATTGAATCAAGAGATTAGTCGTTTGGAATATGAGCAAAGAGATTTATCGAAATCGTCTCGTATTGTTGAGATTGCTTCCAAGCAATTACGAATGAAAGATCCAAAACAAGATAAGACTATTTACATAAAGGAAAAGGATTATGAAAATAAATAATCCAAGTCCGTCAAACACCTTAGTGTTGCGCTTGCCCATGTGGCGCTCCCGCATGGTCTTATTTGTTATGTTTATTGGATTTTGCGCATTATTAGGTAGGGCTTTTTGGATACAAGGCCCCGGGAATGATTTTTATGCCGAAAAAGGTAAAAAGGTAAATCGCGTCTTGATATTAAATTCAGTTCGAGGAAAAATTTTAGATCGGAATGGTGAAATTTTAGCTACGAGCTTAGAAGCCAAAACAATTATTGCTTATCCAGAAACAATCCCAGACGATTTATCAGCGGCCAAAGTGACGGCATTTGCCAAGCTATTGCAAATGAGTGAATCCGATTTGAAAAAGAAATTATCAGATAAAAAAAACCAAGTGTATTTACGTCGACAAGTTGAACCGAGCGTTGCAATCAAAATTAAAGAGTTAGCAATACCGGGTATTTTAATCACTAGTGAATACCGTCGTTATTATCCTGAAGGTGAAGCAATGGCGCACGTCATTGGCTTTACGGATATTCAAGACAAGGGTCTGGATGGAATGGAGTTAACAAACAACGACACCTTGTCGGGTAAGGATGGACAAAAGCACGTTGTGATTGATCGACTAGGACGTGTTGTTGATGATTTAGGTGATTATCAACCTCCTAGAAATGGAATTGATTTACAGCTTTCGATAGATAGCAAAATCCAATCAATTGCATTTAAAGAAATCAAAAAAGCTGTCATTGACAATAAGGCAAAAGCAGGCGCGGCTATTGTTTTAGATTCCTATACGGGTGAAGTTTTAGCGATGGCAAACTATCCATCCTTTGATCCTAATGTACGTTCTAAAACTGGCGAGCAGTTACGAAATCGTGTTTTGACGGACACCTTTGAGCCAGGCTCGACAATGAAGCCGTTTACGATAGCTTTATCACTAGAAAAGGGGTTAATTAACCCCACAACGCAATTACCGATAGGGCAGTTACAGATTGGTAAAAAAGTTATTACAGATACACACTCGTATTCTGTTTTATCGGTTTCTCAAATTATTCAAAAATCAAGCAATATTGGAACTAGCCGTATAGCATTACAAATGCAACCAGAAGATATGTGGGGGATGTTTCAGTCAGTAGGCTTTGGCCAAGCGCCCAAAATTTATGGTGCGGTTGCTGGAACTTTAAAGCCCTATGAAAAATGGGGAAAGTTAGACCAAGCCATCATGTCCTTTGGTTATGGGATATCGACTTCTTTATTTCAGCTAGCAAGAGCATATACAATTTTCGCTCGTGATGGAGAGCTAGTTCCGATCTCGATGTTAAAAGTGGATAAGCCACCAGTTGGCACAAGAATTATTTCAGCAAAGACCGCGATAGAGATGAGAGGCATGTTGGAGTTAGTGACTCAAGAAGGTGGAACTGCTCCAAAGGCGCAGGTTCCAGGATATCGAGTTGGGGGCAAGACGGGTACTGCTCATAAATCAATGGGTAAAGGTGGTTATGCCAGCAATCATTACGACGGATTCTTTTCTGGAATAGCACCAATCAGTAATCCAAGAATTGTTGTAGCCGTAGTGATTGATGATCCAACAGCGGGCTCGCATTATGGTGGCGATGTTGCTGCGCCAGTATTTGCAACTATAACAGGAGCTGCATTACGCTCTTTAGGAGTTCAGCCAGATGCTATGGTTAAAGAGTTAGTACAAAACAGTGATTCATCACTCACCCAAAAAGTAGTGATGAATAGATAATGCAGGCTAGCTCACTCTCCTCCACAACTATGAAAGACATTCAGCATTTAATGTTGAGTGAGGTAGAGCGTACGGCACATCTTTCATCGGACACACGATTGCTAAAACCTGGCGATGTCTTCCTCGCCTATCCAGTTGGAAAAGGAAGGGGACGCAGTGACAATCGTATTCATATACCCATGGCGCTTACTCTGGGTGCTGGATTGATTTTGTATGACACAGAGGATTGGCCAGAGAGTGACAATATTGCTGCAAGAGCCGTTCTTGGAGATCCTAGGTGTATTCCAATTGCGCGCTTAGCGACATTAGCTAGTGAAATCGCAGATTGGTGGTACGGCAATCCATCTAAAGATTTGAATATGATCGGAGTTACAGGCACGAATGGGAAAACAACGATTACCCATTGGTTATCTCAGGCGATGGGTAAGACTGCTGATACTGCAATATTTGGCACGCTAGGTTACGGAGAGATAGGAAAGTTAAAAGTGACAGGCTTTACTACTCCTGATGCTGCAAGAGTGCAACGCATCCTTGCTGAAATGAAACAAGTGGGTTTCAAGAATATTGCAATGGAAGTATCTTCTCACGCCCTAGAGCAAGGTCGTGTAAGTAGCGTTCAATTTAAAACTGCTATTTTTACCAATTTAACCCAAGATCATTTGGATTATCACGGCAATATGGATGAGTATGCAAGAGCTAAATTTGAATTGTTTAGAACGGTAAGTCTTAAGCATGTGATTCTAAATATGCACGACGCGACTGGAATGAGATGGATTGAAGAGCTTTGTCATAAATCAAATCTGACCATTTGGAGTTACGGAAATGAGCAGTCATTTTATCAATTAAGTCCTAAAGCACAATTGAAGGTAAAGACTGTAATTGCTCAAGATATAACTACCATTCCTACAGGCGTGAAATTTAATTGCCGATTTGAGGGGCATCTTTATCCGATTCAGTTGGATTGTTTAGGAGAATTTAATGCCTACAATGTATTAGCGGTGTTGGCAACATTATTGGCTAATCAAATTGAAATGAGTAAAGCTTTACAAGTCATTCAACAATTAAAGCCGGTGGATGGTCGCATGGAAATCATCAACGCTCAAGATATCCAACATGCCATGATGGTAGTTGACTTTGCTCATACTCCTGACGCTTTAGAAAAGGCCCTATTAGCGCTTCAGCCAATTGCAAAAGCAAGGGGTGGGCAATTAATTTGTGTATTTGGTTGTGGTGGAAATCGGGATACTGCTAAGAGACCTTTGATGGGAGCAATTGCTGCTCGGCATGCGAACCATATCATTATTACCAGTGATAATCCTCGCATGGAAAACCCTGAGGAAATCATCCAACAAATTGTAGATGGTTTACCCCTCGATTTTGAAGGCAAAGTTGATCGAGTGGTAGATCGTGCATTTGCGATTCTAACTTCAGTAAAGCAATCTGATCCCCGCGACATTGTTTTGATTGCGGGTAAAGGACATGAAAAAACGCAAGAGATTGCTGGTAATCAATTTATATTTTCAGATCAAGATCATATTCGTTTAGCCATTCGGGGGGTAGTGTGAGCGGCCAGTTCTTAACCCTTCGCAAAATGCAGGAATTATTGCCTGAGTCCGAATTCATCAATATAGATGCAACAAAATTAGATGTACCTTTGAAGTCGATATCAACGGATAGTCGAAACATTAAAAATAATGATTTTTTTATTGCTATTTGTGGTGAAAAATTTGATGGCAATCAATTTCTTGACGAAATCTTTAAGAAAGGCGCAATAGCTGCGTTAGCTAGTAATAGGGAGTGTATTCCGCTGGGCTGTCCTGTTTTGCTGGTGAAAGATACACTTATCGCTTTACAGCAAATGGCAAAACAATGGCGTATGGAGTTAAAGCCCATTGTTACTTTAGTAACAGGAAGTAATGGCAAGACGACTGTAAAAGAAATGATTGCCTCCATTTTTAGAGAATCTTTTGGGCAAGATCATTACTTAGCAACACAGGGTAATTTCAATAATGAAATTGGTTTGCCATTAACTCTCCTTGGACTTCATCACAAGCATCAGGCCGCGGCTATAGAGCTTGGTATGAATCATCCTGGAGAGACACAATTTTTGGCGAATATTACCCAGCCAAATATTGTATTAATTAATAATGCGCAGCGGGAGCATCAAGAATTTATGCATACGGTAAAAGCAGTTGCAATAGAGCATGGTGACGCGATTAAAGCCATTCAGCCAAAAGGTACTGCTGTGTTCCCTGCCGACTCTGAATACACAAATATATGGAGGCAGTTATCAAAGGGTCTCCAATATATTGATTTTGAATTGAGTCAAGAGCCCCATATTTCTGAGGCTGCTGCCTATGGATATTGGATTCAAGAAGGCCTATTAGAAATTCAATTACCAAAATTACTGGAAGATATTCAAGCTCAGGTGATTCAAGTCAAGTTATCTACTTTGGGTGATCATAATGCCAAAAACGCTATTGCTGCGGCTGCCGTAGCACATGCCGCAAAAGTAGATCATTTAGCAATCTGTCGTGGCCTAGAAAACTTCAAGCCTGTGAATGGACGAATGCAAAGTCATGAACTGCCATCATTTGGAAAATTAGGGCGATTAATCGATGATACATACAATGCCAATCCTGATTCAGTAATCGCGGCTATAGATGTTTTAGCGAAACTATCTGGAAGACGATGGCTCATATTAGGAGATATGGGAGAGGTCGGAGAAAAAGGTGATGAATTTCATGAAGAGGTCGGGATTTATGCCAAAAGAAAAGGGATACAGCATTTTTATGCGACTGGAGATTTAGCTATTCGGGCGGTAGAAGGATTTCAATCTTGGAATGATGAGAGCACTCATGATCAAAAATCACTTGGGGTGCATTTCAAGGAGCCAAAGGCATTACTTCAACATCTCAAAAACGAATTACAAACTTATCAAACCGATTTTATCAATCTTGAGGTTGCTGTTCTCGTTAAGGGTTCACGTTTTACCAAAATGGAACGGATTGTGAACTGTTTACTCAATGAGGAAAGCTTATGTTTTTAAGCTTAGCTCAATGGTTACAAACTGACATTGGTTTCTTTCGTGTCTTTAATTACATTACTTTTCGTGCTGTCATGGCAACGTTAACTGCTTTATTAATCGGTTTATCTTTTGGCCCTTGGGTGATCCGTCGATTAACCATATTAAAAGTAGGGCAAGCCGTTCGAGCTAATGGTCCCAAAACACATTTAGTGAAAACTGGAACGCCAACGATGGGTGGAATTCTGATACTTATTAGTATTGCCATTTCTACTATTTTATGGAGTGATTTATCGAATCGATTTGTGTGGGCAGTTTTATGGGTAACTCTTGGGTTTGGAATTATTGGATGGGTGGATGATTACCGTAAGGTTGTTTATAAAAATCCGAAGGGGATGAGTTCTAAAGAGAAATATTTTTGGCAATCACTGATCGGTATTGTTGCTGCTATTTATCTTGTCTTCGCAATTACCGATTACGGGAATACTGGAATTGTTGGCAATATTATCAAATGGAAGAATGATGGTTTTGTATTTCACATGGTAGATAACCTCAATATTGTTGTCCCATTTTTTAAATCCATTAATTATCCGCTTGGTGCGATTGGATTTATTATTCTTACCTATTTGGTCATTGTAGGAAGTAGTAACGCCGTTAACTTGACGGATGGTTTAGACGGACTCGTCATAATGCCGGTAATTTTAGTAGGTGCGGCATTGGGGGTCTTTGCCTATGTGACAGGTAATGCAATTTACGCTAAATATCTCATTTTTCCATTTATTCCTGGAACCGGAGAACTACTGATTTTCTGTGGTGCACTCGGGGGTGCAGGGTTAGCATTTTTATGGTTTAACACTCATCCTGCACAAGTCTTTATGGGCGATGTCGGAGCGCTTGCATTAGGAGGAGCATTAGGCACAGTCGCGGTTATTGTCAGGCAAGAGATTGTGCTCTTCATTATGGGTGGAATTTTTGTGGTTGAGACGCTCTCTGTCATGATCCAGGTCACTTGGTTTAAATATACCAAGAAAAAATATGGTGAAGGAGTACGTATATTCAAAATGGCTCCATTACATCATCATTTTGAGTTAAGTGGTTGGAAAGAAACCCAAGTTGTAGTTCGTTTTTGGATTATTACCATCCTATTAGTATTGATAGGGTTATCGAGTCTGAAATTAAGATGACAAATCAAAATAATCAACCTTTGCAAATCATGAACGCTTTTGGTCAAAGCTTCACAACGGCTCCAACTATATTAGTTTTAGGTATAGGAGAGTCTGGTCAGGCAATGGCGAAATGGGCAATGTCTCAAGGTGCAAAAGTCATGATTCATGATACAAGGGACGAGTCGACGATTAGTTTGGCATTGCAAGACAAAATTCAACAGTTAAATGATGACGGTATTAAAACCAGTTTTGGGGAAGACTTAGAAAAGATCGATCTTACTCAAACACAGATTATTGCGATGAGCCCTGGTTTGTCCCCGTTAGAAGCCAATATCTCGGCGTTGATACAGCGGGCTCAGCAATCTCAAGTTCTTATCTGGGGCGAGTTAGAGTTTTTTGCTCAGGCATTAAAGGCCTTAAACGTCGAAAGAAATTATCACCCTAAGGTAATTGGCATTACGGGCACAAATGGTAAAACGACAACAACTGCCTTATGTGGAGTGATTTGTAAAAAGGTCAGCAAATCAGTCGCGGTTGCTGGAAATATTAGCCCGTCATTATTAGACAAATTAGGCCAATGCCTATTAGAAGATCTATTGCCCCAAATTTGGGTTTTGGAGTTATCCAGTTACCAGCTCTTTTATAGCTCGAGTTTTGATCCAGATGTGGCAACGGTACTCAACGTGACTGAAGATCATTTGGATTGGCACGGTGATATGGAACATTATTGCGCCGCCAAGAAAAAAATATTTGGCGAACATACTATTCCGATCTTAAATCGTGATGATCAGTATGTCATGAACATGTTGAGCCCCAAAGATATGGAGACTCGTCGAGTAATTACCTTTGGTATGGAGACGCCACTTGAGCCGGATAGCTTTGGGATTGTCGGCGATATGAATGGTGGTATTGATTGGCTATCGTGGATCATGCCATCTGAAGATTTAGGATTGAAAAAAAGACGACGTTCAAAAGAACATTCTGACGAGTATGAACAACCGTTGCAGATAAAGCGTTTGATTCCCGCCGAAGCATTGATGATTAAAGGTAGACACAATGCCACGAACACGCTTGCAGCACTTGCTTTAGCTCAGGCTATCGACTTAGGTATCGGCGCACTCTTACATGGACTCAGAGATTATCACGGAGAGCCGCATCGGGTTCAAAGTATCGGCGTGATTGCTGACGTTGAATACATTGATGATAGTAAGGGAACGAATGTAGGCGCCACTATTGCAGCATTAAAAGGTCTTGGAATCAATTCAACAGCTGCTCAAATCATTTTAATTGCTGGTGGCGAAGGTAAGGGTCAAGATTTTAGACCTTTACGTGAACCCATCACTCAGTATGCAAAGCATGTCATTTTATTAGGTAAAGACGCCCAAAATATTGAAGATGTATTACTGGATACGCAGGTAGAGGTTACGCGTGTTACCAATATGGACGAAGCTGTTCAAGCGGCATTTCAAATAGCGAAAACAGGCGATAAGGTACTACTTTCACCAGCATGTGCCAGTTTAGATATGTATAAAGATTACGTGCATAGAGCTGAGGTTTTCGGTAATGCAGTTCATGAATTAACTTATCAAATACAAGCTATAAGAGTTACTCTATGAAAGATATGCTTGCTCAAGGTATTGGTGGATTTTCAAAAGCGTGGTCACGGTCCAGAACGGGAATTGGTGGCGGTATTCGTGAAGGATTCAATGATTTCAGATCAGAGTTAAGAGATGCGACGAAAACAAAAAAATATTCACGCTCGGGGATGACGCAATGGGATCAATCGTTATTATGGACAGTCATATTATTGGTTCTAGTGGGAGTGGTAATGGTGTACTCATCGTCGATTACCATTGCCAATGGTAGTGGGAAAACAGGAAGTCATACAAGCATTAGTTATTTAATCCGCCACGTTATCTCAATTGTATTAGCCGTTATTGCAGGATTACTAGCTTATCAAATACCTTCCAAAGTTTGGGATCGCATAGCCCCATTAATATTCGTTTTTACGATTGCTTTGTTAATCGCTGTATTAATTCCTGGAGTAGGGCATGCGGTGAAAGGATCAAGACGATGGATACCTTTGGGAATGATGAATTTTCAGCCGTCGGAACTGATGAAACTCGCTTGTGTTATTTTTGTTGCTCATTACACAGTTCGCCGCCAGGAATTTTTACATTCCTTTGTAAAAGGATTTTTACCCATGGGTTTTATCGTTGCCATGGTTGGACTCTTGTTGCTTTTAGAGCCGGATATGGGAGCTTTTCTAGTGGTCGCAGGAATTGCAATGGGAATTTTATTTTTAGGCGGTATTAGCGCTAAATTATTTAGTTACTTGATTCTGATCGGCCTTTTAGCATTTAGTTCTATTGTGGCCTTTTCACCATTTAGGCGCCAACGTATCATGGCATTTTTAGATCCATGGGATCCAGAGCAAGCCCAAGGAAAAGCTTATCAATTAACGCACTCGTTAATGGCGTTTGGGCGAGGGGAATGGTTTGGAGTGGGGCTTGGAGGTAGTGTTGAAAAATTACATTACTTACCTGAGGCACACACAGATTTTATTTTGGCGGTAATCGGTGAAGAGCTTGGATTTGTTGGCGTGTTGATCATCATTGTTGGCTTTTATTACATCGTGCGAAGAGCTTTTATGATTGGCCGAACATGTTTACAACTTGATCGTAGTTTTGCTGGGTTAGTAGCAAAAGGAATTGGCATTTGGATTGGCTGGCAAACCTTTATTAATATGGGGGTTAACTTAGGACTATTACCCACTAAAGGTTTAACACTCCCTTTTGTGAGCTATGGTGGCTCAGCACTTTTATTGAATGTCATCGGGATTGCCTTACTACTCAAAATAGATGCTGAAAATCGTATTTTGATGCGAGGTGGTAAGTTATGACTTTTTTATCGCCAACGACGAAAGCTATACTGATCATGGCTGGTGGCACTGGAGGGCATATATTCCCTGGCCTTGCTGTGGCTGAGTATCTGCGTTTAGAGGGTTGGCGAGTTTATTGGTTGGGTAATGAACAAGGAATGGAATATCAAATTATCACCAGTAAAGGTATTGCTTTTGAATCGGTTCTGTTTGGAGGGCTAAGAGGTAAGGGATTAAAAACAAAACTGTTATTACCTTATAACCTTATTAAAGCGTCTATACAAAGTTTACGGATTATTAAAAGAGTCAAGCCGAATGTATTGCTTGGTATGGGAGGGTATATTACATTTCCGGCAGGGTTGGTTGCTGCATTGACTGGTTATCCATTGGTTTTGCATGAACAAAATTCGGTTGCTGGATTAGCCAATAAGATCTTGGCTAAAATTGCTTCCCGAAGTTTATGTGCATTTCCAGACGCATTGCCTCATTCAGAGTGGGTCGGTAATCCACTCAGGGCTGATTTATTACAACTACCCTTACCAGATGATCGTTTTCAGGGACGAACTGGTAATTTGCGTGTGCTGGTTATTGGAGGTAGTTTAGGTGCTCAGGCATTAAACGACATCGTGCCAAAAGCAATGGCGCTAATACCGCAAGACAAGAGACCATTTGTCACGCATCAGGCTGGGCAAAAGAACTTAGCGCAATTAATAACCAATTATGAGAAAGTTGGAGTATCTGCCAACTTAGTTCCCTTTATCGAAGATATGGCAAAAGCATACGCAGAGGCAGACGTTGTGATTTGTCGATCGGGAGCGATGACGGTTACTGAATTAGCCGCCTGTGGGGTGGCATCTTATTTAGTGCCATTCCCATCTGCAGTTGATGATCATCAAACCTCCAATGCACAATTTTTGTCACGTGAAGGTGCTGCGGTGTTAATGCCTCAGTCCAAGCTAACTCCAGAACTGCTCTCATTATGGTTGCAGTCTACTCATCGTGAGCAATTGTTAGAAATGTCAAAGCAAGCACAAACATTAGCAAAACCTTTTGCGACTGCACGTGTTGCAGAAATCTGTAAAGAAGTGAGTCTCGCATGAAACACATTGTTCAACAGATTCATTTTGTGGGCATTGGTGGTGCCGGAATGAGTGGCATTGCAGAGGTTCTATTAAATTTAGGATATCGGGTGAGTGGCTCTGATATTGCAGAAAGTGCAACGACACAAAGATTAAAAGAATTTGGTGCGCAAATTTATATTGGCCACAATGCAAAACATATTGGTAATGCTGAAGCCGTAGTTATTTCTACAGCGGTAACGGGGGATAATCCTGAAATTTTAGCGGCACGTGCGGCGCATGTACCTGTGATTCAAAGAGCGGTCATGTTGGGTGAGTTAATGCGCTTAAAGCAAGGCATTGCTATTGCAGGGACGCATGGTAAAACAACCACAACGAGTTTAGTTGCATCGATCTTAGCAGAAGGTAAATTAGATCCAACATTTGTGATTGGTGGAAGATTAAATTCAGCGGGGGCTAATGCTCGTTTAGGTACTGGGGAGTTCATCGTTGCCGAGGCTGATGAGTCTGACGCCTCATTTTTAAATTTACTTCCAACGATGGAGGTGATCACTAATATTGATGCAGATCATATGGAAACATATCAGCATTCAATGGCTAAATTGAAACAAGCTTTTGTTCAATTTACACAAAAAATGCCATTCTATGGTGTTGCTATTTTATGTATTGATGATGAGAATGTCAGAGATTTATTGCCTTTTGTCTCTCAATCGGTGTTGAAGTATGGTTTATCAGATGATGCAGACGTTCAGGCGCATGATGTTAGAGCAGAAGATTCTTTAATGCGATTTACCGTTACGAGAAAAACTGTACGACGACATGGTCCTGTCCCAGGCCCTATTGAAATATTGTTGAATCTTCCTGGCGTTCATAATGTCCGCAATGCCCTTGCTGCTATTGCAGTTGCAACAGAGCTGGGCGTCAGTGATGAGGCCATTATTACAGCACTAAGAGAGTTTAAAGGTGTTGGCAGACGATTTACTCGGCATGGAGAAATTTCATTAAAGCAGGGCGGTCACTTTACATTAATCGACGACTATGGCCATCACCCTGTAGAGATGGCAGCCACTTTGGCGGCGGCTAGAGGGGCATTTCAGAATCGCCGTTTAGTCTTGGTATTTCAGCCGCATCGTTACACACGGACAAGAGATTGTTTCGGAGATTTTGTTAGGGTACTGCAGGATTTTGATGCTGTCATCTTGACGGATGTATATCCTGCGGGAGAGCCTAAAATCAAAGGCACAGATAGCCCTAGTCTGATTGATGCGATTCAAAAAAGTATGAAGACCTCTGCAGATCATTTGTTGAAGGATAGTCAGTTATGGTTCGAGTCAGATATTAAGAAATTACCCGGGGTCATCCGGCAACACCTGCAAGACGGTGATGTAGTTATTACGATGGGAGCAGGATCTATTTCTGCGATACCAGCCAAGCTTGCGGAGGAGCATCATGAGTAAGCAGGCATCATCTTGGGCACAGCAAGTAGAAGAGATATATCAACAGTTAGACCCGTCGATATATGGAAGGGTTGGCGTGCTTTTAGGTGGAAAATCGGGCGAGAGAGTAATTTCTTTGCAATCCGGTCATGGAGTTCTTAAAGCATTACAAAGTTTTGGAATTGATGTTCAAGGATTTGATCCAGGCATTCAACATATTTCCGATCTATCTAAACAAAAATTTGATCGAGTATTTATTGCTTTACACGGGCGCTTTGGAGAAGATGGAACAATGCAAGGATTGCTAGAGCAATTAGATATTCCTTACACTGGAAGTGGTGTATTGGCATCTGCGCTGGCGATCGATAAAAAAGTGACTAAAAACTTGTGGTTGAGTCAGGGATTATCAACCCCCAAATTTGTGATGTTACATCAGCAGACAAATTGGAAACAGGTAGTCGATGAACTTGGTTTACCAATTATTGTTAAACCGTCAAGGGAAGGATCCTCTTTAGGCCTAACAAAAGTCAAACAAGCCACTGAGTTACAGGCAGCATATGAGTTGGCTGCCAAATTAGATCGTGATGTCATGGCCGAAGAATGCATTATCGGAGATGAATTAACTTGTCCTGTACTTGGCTATGGAGATAATGTAAAAGCTTTACCCATTATAAAAATAAAAGCACCTGAAGCTAATTACGATTATCACCATAAATATTTTTCAAATGATACCAAGTACATTTGTCCGCCGGAGTTAAATTCGCAGTTAGAAAAATCAGTAGAAGAGTTAGCGATTCGTTCATATCAAGTTTTAGGATGCTCCGGATGGGGTCGAGCAGATATCATGATTGACCAAAAATCCAACAAGCCATATTTACTAGAGATGAATACCTCACCTGGAATGACTTCTCATTCATTAGTTCCTATGGCAGCAAAACAGGCTGGTGTTTCATATGAAAAATTGGTTTTATGGATATTACATCAAACAACTCAAAATTTTAGACAAGCTCAAAATCTGATGAGCGAGGAGCAGGGATGAGTTCAAACACTGTAAATGCTATTAAAAATAAGTCGCAGCAAATATCCTTTGGTGAGGTTTTGTTGAACGGCTTTTTATCGACGATAAAAGGAATGTTATTAGGATTTGTAACGATTTTAGCTTTCGTTTGTTCTCCCATATGGAATTCGGCTGAACGCATGAAAAAGCTCACACATTTCATCTTGTTTGCTTTTATGGGGTTAATTTTGTTATGGGTTTTATTTTGGATTGGTCAACGTCCAGTTTTTACCATTAACCAAATTCAATTACAAAGTAATAATGATCAGAACTT
Source organism: Burkholderiaceae bacterium (assembly GCA_947472645.1). Lineage (GTDB taxonomy): Bacteria > Pseudomonadota > Gammaproteobacteria > Burkholderiales > Burkholderiaceae > Polynucleobacter. The sequence goes on along the minus strand of CANJBQ010000004.1, from coordinate 44,496 downwards.
AGCACACATCAATCAAGCTTTAGTGCGCTCCAAAGTCGTTAATCAATTAACCGGTAACTTTTTTAGCATTCGTCTAGATGTAACTCGAAAAATATTTGAAGAGTTATCTTGGGTGAGATCGGCAAGCGTCAGAAGAGTTTGGCCAAATGGACTCATTGTCACTATAGAGGAACAAGAGCCTGTTGGGATGTGGGGATCAAATGAAGGAGCTAAATTAATTAATCAGTATGGCGAATTATTTACGGTGAATTTAGCTGAAGCCGAGTTATATAAAAATTTAGTCGAATTTTCGGGACCAATGAATAGTAATAAAGAGGTGATGGACCTTTATCAACAGTTAAATGAATGGTTTATACCATTTCAAGCAAAAGTGACATCCTTAAATTTAAGCTCACGATATTCGTGGACGGCCAAATTAGATAATGGAATGACTTTTGAATTGGGTCGAGATTTGGATCAAAAAGATAGAAGCCAATTAAAAACAAGGCTGAATCGTTTTTTTAAAGTTTGGCCAGATGCCAAAGAAAAATTACCTAACAAAATTGAGTATGTCGACTTACGTTATGCCAATGGCTTTGCAATTCGGGGAGCATCAAAAACAGAATCCAAGGCAAAAGAACTTGTACTAGGAACTGTTGTTATAGAAGAGGCCTTACAAGATAGCGGTCGTAAAAAGGTAAATCGGCTCCATCAAGAAACTTTAGAGACGGCATCAAAAAATAATGTGAATGATTTACAAAAAACAAAAATGATAGATGGACGGAAGAGTGAATGAGTAAAGATAATCGTAACTTGCTAGTTGGCTTGGATATTGGCACATCCAAGGTGGTAGCACTTGTTGCTGAGGTCCATGAAACTGGAGAATTTGATGTTATAGGTATTGGAAGTACCCCGTCAAAAGGAATCAAAAAAGGTGTTGTAGTCAATATTGAAGATACTGTTAAGTCAATACAAAAAGCACTTGAAGAAGCTGAAGTAATGGCGCAGTGTCGTGTAGAAAATGTTTTTACCATTATTTCAGGAAATCACGTTCAAAGCTATAACAGTACTGGTATGTATGCTATTAGAGATAAAGAGGTCTCTGCCTTAGATGTTGAAAGAGTGATAGAAAATGCTAAGCCAGTCAATATTCCGACTGATCAGCAAATCCTGCATATGTTAATACAAGAGTTTTTGATTGATAACCAAGAGGACGTTCGAGATCCGATTGGGATGAGTGGGCAGAAATTAGAAGTAAAGGCACATATTGTCACTGGCGCAGACAGTGCGATACAAAACATTATTAAATGTATTCGACGTTGCGGCCTTGAGGTGAACGAACTCGTTGTTCAACCTTTATCTTCCGGATTAGCGGTACTTACTGAAGACGAAAAAGAAATGGGAGTTGTTTTAGTTGATATCGGTGGTGGTACTACTGATATTGCTATATTTTCTCAAGGAGCAATTCGTTATACCGAAGTTATTCCATTAGGTGGTGATCAAATCACGAATGATATTGCTATGGCATTACGAACGCCAACGATGGATGCTGAAGATCTAAAAATTCAGCATGGCATTGCCAAACAATCATTAGCAGATCCACAGTCCATGTTAGAAGTCCCAGGGATTGGTGATCGCGAGTCCAAGCCGATCTCAAGACAATCCCTTGCAGCGGTCATTGAACCGAGGGTTGAAGAGTTATTTAAATTCGTTATGGATGCTTTGGAGCATTCCGGATATATGCATTTAGTGCCGGCCGGTGTTGTATTGACAGGTGGTTGTGCGAGCATGCCAGGTATTGAGGATTTGGCCGAGGAAGTATTTAATAAGCCCTGCAGAATCGGTGTGCCTGATTACAGCGGTCATTTAAAAGACGTTATTCGCCACCCTAAATATTCTGCAAGTATTGGTTTATTAAGAGAAGGGCGTATGCAAATGATACAGGGCCAAGAGGCTAATAAATCGATTCCACTTGGAGGAATTGCTAAAAGAATTCGAGAGTGGTTTACCGGTAATTTTTAAGTTTGTAGGTGTTTTTAAAGTAGTCGTCAATCGTCAGTTGTATTTAACCTTGGAGGAAGTATGGAATTTGAAATTTTAGATGTCAATGTTGCCGGAAAGACCAACATACGTGTGGTCGGAGTTGGTGGCGCTGGGGGCAATGCCGTACAACACATGATTCGTCGTGGTGTTCAAGGTGTTGAATTTATATGTATGAATACGGATGCTGGCGCATTAAAGCGCTCAAAAGCAGAAGTGAATATGCAACTCGGTGAATCTGGGCTTGGAGCTGGGGCAAGACCAGAAGTTGGAGCATTATCTGCGCAAGAGGCAAGAACAAGAATTGCTGATTGTTTGCAGGGTGCACACATGGTATTTATTACCGCAGGTATGGGCGGTGGAACTGGGACTGGAGCAGCTCCCGTTGTTGCGCAAATTGCGAAAGAAATGGGTATTTTGACTGTTGGAGTCGTGAGTAAGCCATTTGATTTCGAGGGTGCGAAGCGATCAAAAGTTGCTGAAGAGGGTGCGCGTGAGTTAGAGCAGCACGTTGACTCTTTAATTGTTGTTTTAAATGAGAAACTATTTGAGGTAATGGGAGAAGATGCAGAAATGCATACAGCATTTAGTACTGCAGATGATGTTTTACACAATGCAGTAGCAGGCATTGCTGAAATCATTAATGAGCATGGCTTAATTAACGTTGACTTTGAGGATGTAAAAACTGTCATGAGTGAGCAAGGTAAAGCCATGATGGGAACGGCTACAGTGAGTGGCGTTGATCGCGCTCGCTTAGCGGCTGAAGCAGCAGTTGCTTCACCGTTGCTAGAGGGAGTTGATTTATCAGGAGCAAGAGGAGTGTTGGTCAATATTACGGCTAGTCGCTCATTAAAGCTTTCGGAAACAAGAGAAGTGATGGCCGCAATTCGGGGCTATGCGGCAGAAGATGCAACGATTATCTTTGGAACTGTTTATGATGAGTCCTTAGCTGATGCAATACGTGTTACGGTTGTTGCGACGGGTCTAAATGGCGGGAAGAAAAGTCAGTCAGGTCAGGTAGAGGTGGTTTGGCGCGAGCAGGCTACAGGAACATACGGCCAAATGCCAACAATGGCAGACTTAAGTGTTTTTCAACCGACTAGTCCAATAACAACGGCAGCGATGCATAAGGTAACATCAGGGTATGCCACTAGTATTCCTACGATGGGTCAAACGTCTTTAGAAAGTGGCGTTGCAGACACAGACGCTAGTATTCCATCTGTATTTAGGCAATCTCCAAACCGTGTTGCCCCAACAAGTTTAGGCGCTTCGAGTTCTCCACAGGCTAGAACGATGTTGGAAAAAGGGACAGAGTTTTATGATATCCCTGCTTTTTTAAGGAAACAAGCTGACTAAACTCCCCCTGTAAAATCAATCCTTTACTATATTTTGGTGGTTCGTTCCTCCAATTGACGACGACTACGATACTATCTGTATAGTGAAGGATTGATTTTTTTAACAGGAGAGAAAGATGATTGCTTTAAATCAAGAAGTACCAAACGCTACATTGTATGAATATATTGCTGAAGAAACGCCGGGTTGCACGATTGGACCTAATGCATTTAAAGTATCTGACATCGTAACAGGTAAGAAAATTATTGTTTTTGGCTTGCCGGGTGCTTTTACTCCAACATGTTCAGCACAACATGTCCCAAGTTATGTAGAACATTTTGACGCCGTCAAATCTAAAGGTATTGACGAGGTTTGGTGTGTTTCCGTAAATGATGCATTTGTCATGGGTGCATGGGGTGACAATTTAAAAGTTGGAAAAAAAGTGCGCATGATGGCTGATGGAAGTGCTGAGTGGACAAAAGCTTTAGGCTTAGAGCTTGACTTAGTTGCAAGAGGTTTAGGCGTCCGTTCGCAACGTTATGCCATGGTTATTGATAATGGTGTTGTGAAGCATATTGCCGTTGAAGGTCCAGGTAAATTCGAAGTTAGTGGCGCTCAGGCAGTTTTAGCTAGCATCTAAGAACCTTAATGGTGTAGGAATAAAAAATATGTTGAAGCAGCAAACGATCACTGAAGCAATTAAGACTGTTGGTATAGGTCTTCATTCGGGTAATCGATCCAACTTATTTTTGAAGCCTGCACCCATTAACTCTGGGATTACATTTGTACGAATTGATCAAGAGTCACAAATACAGATTCCTGCAAAGGCAGAGTATGTATCAGATACAAGATTAGCGAGTGTTTTACAAATCGGCGATAGTCGCATATCGACGGTTGAACATTTGTTATCAGCGTGTGCAGGTTTGGGGGTTGATAACTTGCTAGTCGAGATTGATGGTGAAGAAATCCCGATTATGGATGGCAGTGCGGCATCTTTTTTATTTTTAATCCAATCCGCAGGCCTTGCAATACAGGAAGCGCCCAGAAAATTCATAAAAATCAAAAAGATCATTGAAGTCACTGACGGTGATAAATTGGCGAGATTGGAGCCACATTTTGGCTTTAAATTAGATTTTACAATTGACTTTAAACACCCTGCATTAGATAAGACCGGTCAACGATGTGTTATTGATTTTGATGAAACTAGCTATGTTAAAGAAATTGGTCGAGCACGAACTTTTGGTTTTGCTCACGAAGTCGAGGCATTAAGAGAGGTAGGATTAGCTCGAGGGGGAAGTTTAGACAACGCCATTGTTTTAGATGAGCATCGGATTTTAAATAATGAAGAGCTTCGTTATGAAGATGAGTTTGTTCGTCATAAAATTTTAGATGCCATTGGAGACCTCTATTTAGCTGGTCATGCGATTATTGGTACTTATGTCGCTGAAAAATCAGGCCATGCCTTAAACAATCTTTTATTACGTAAGATGTTTTCTCAGCCCGATAGTTATGAAGTTGTTAGTTTTGAGCAGATGTCACAGGCACCTTTGGCGTATCAGGTTGCCACAGAAAAAACTAATTAATCTTCTTGAGTAAGGCCTTGACGGCTTGATGCACGGGAGAGTCTATCTCAAGATCATGTAGTAAATCTTCCCAAGCTTTTTTACTCGTTTTTACCGCTGTCATGGGAATCAATTCAATTTCTGCCGTATTTCGTGATAACTGTATCGATGCAGCCTTAGGCGTCACTTTTAAGTGAATACCTTTTAGGGGAAATCCAGATTCGCGAAAGAAGTTCAGCAAGCTAGGAAGTTTATTCTTTAACTTACTAATGATGGCGGCTTTTTGTGCAATTAACTTAATTTCATTTTTTTCATTAATTTCACCAAGTGAAATTTCGTTGGAATACTGCCCTAAGCCCATCTTATTTAAAGCTTCAGTGAGGGTTATTTGAAGATTCTTACGTTGCTTGATATCTTGTAAAAGATGGGCGACGGGAGAGTCGATCGTTTCGGATTGAAAAAAAGAGCCTATTTCTAATAGATGTTTTGATTTTCTAACTTCTGGCATAGGTCATCTTCAAGCAATACAATGAGTTAGGTGGTGGTTTTCGGCAACATTTTATAAAAACCAATGTATGAATGATAAACTCATATGCTGAAATTAAACGAAGAAAATTATGGTATCTGGACTCATTAAGAAAATCATCGGCAGTCGCAATGACCGCCTTTTGAAGCAATACCGCAAAACGGTTGTTCTTATTAATGCCTTAGAGGCTGAATTTCAGGCTCTGAGTGATGAGCAATTAAAGGCCAAAACTGCTGAGTTAAAGTCATTGCTAGCAGACGGCAAGACACTTGACGATGTATTGCCTCAAGCATTTGCGATGGTTCGTGAAGCCGGCAAAAGAGCTTTAAAAATGCGCCATTTTGATGTTCAGTTAATCGGTGGTATGGCCCTGCATCAAGGCAAAATAGCTGAAATGAGAACTGGAGAGGGTAAAACCTTAACAGCAACATTGACAGTTTTCTTGAATGCCTTAAGTGGTCAAGGCGTCCATGTAATTACAGTAAATGACTACTTGGCAAAAAGAGATGCTGAGTGGATGTCAAAAGTGTATAACTTTTTAGGGCTGACTGTAGGGATTAATTTGTCGCAAATGTCGCATGAAGAGAAGCGCCAAGCTTACGCTGCAGACATCACATATGGTACGAATAACGAATTTGGCTTCGATTATTTGCGTGACAACATGGTCCATGATGTAGGACAAAGAGTCCAGCGAGGTTTAAATTACGCGATTGTTGACGAAGTAGATTCCATTTTGATTGATGAGGCAAGAACGCCGCTCATTATTTCTGGTCAGGCAGATGATCATACTGAGGTTTATCTCAAAATGAATGTGATTCCTGGTTACTTAGAACGTCAAATCGGAGAAGAGAAAGCTGATGGTACAGGCGTCGAAAAGCCTGGCGATTATGTCATTGATGAAAAAACCCAACAAGTATTTTTGACCGAAAGTGGTCATGAAAAAGCTGAAAATATTCTGGCGCAAATCGGGTTGTTAAAAGAGGGGGACTCGTTATATGCCCCACAAAATATTGCGTTGATGCATCACTTAATTGCTACATTACGGGCACATACCTTATTTAATCGAGATCAGCATTACGTCGTGCAAGACGGTGAAGTGATTATTGTGGATGAATTCACGGGTCGTTTAATGACCGGTAGAAGATGGTCTGAAGGGTTGCATCAAGCTGTTGAAGCAAAGGAAGGGGTCGCGATTCAAAGTGAGAATCAGACGATGGCAACGATTACATTCCAAAATTATTTTAGAATGTACGCTAAGTTATCTGGGATGACGGGAACTGCTGATACCGAGGCTTATGAGTTTCAAGAAATTTATAGTTTGGAAACGGTTGTTATACCGCCAAACAGGCTCAGTACTAGAAACGATAAGCAAGACCAAATTTATAAAACATCTGAAGAGCGCTATAAAGCGGTGATTGCAGACATCAAAGAGTGTTTTGAGAGAGGTCAACCCTCGTTAGTTGGTACAACGTCGATTGAAAATTCTGAGTTAATTTCAAATATGTTGACGAAAGAAAAATTAACGCATCAGGTACTCAATGCTAAGCAGCATGCTCGTGAAGCCGAGATTATTGCTCAGGCAGGCCGACCAAAGATGATTACGATTGCCACGAATATGGCCGGTCGTGGGACAGATATTGTGCTCGGTGGAAATGTGGAGAAACAATCGACCTTTGTCGAGTTAGATCATTCTTTGAATGATCAACAAAAGAAAGAAAAAATTAAGCAATTAGAGGATGAATGGCAAAGTTTGCACGAGCAAGTTGTGCAAGCGGGTGGCTTGCATATTATTGGCACGGAGAGACATGAAAGTCGAAGAATCGATAATCAGTTAAGGGGTAGATCTGGACGGCAAGGCGACCCAGGTTCTTCAAGATTTTATTTATCTTTAGATGATGACTTGCTTCGCATATTTGCTGGTGAGCGTTTGCGATCTATTATGGATCGATTAAAAATGCCAGAAGGTGAGCCCATTGAAGCTAACATGGTGACAAGATCGATCGAGTCTGCCCAGCGAAAAGTTGAAGGTAGAAACTTTGATATACGCAAACAGTTGCTAGAGTTTGATGACGTTGCCAACGATCAGAGACGTGAAACTTATCATCTCAGAAATCAAGTATTAGAAACTACAGATGTCAGTATCTTGACTGCGAATTTACGTCAAGATGTATTTAATGACGTTGTTAACACTTATGTAGATGCGGAAGCGCTTCCAGAACAGTGGGATATTGCAGGTCTTGAGCGTGAATTATTAAGTGAATGGGGCGTTCAGGTTGAGTTACAGTCTAGAGTGAATCAGCAAGAGCAAATTGAAATACAGGATGTACAAGATTGGGTGCTCGAGGCTGTTGAAAAGAATCATCAAGCAAAAATTCAGCAAGCAGACCAAGCATCTTTTACCGCTTTTGAGCGATCAGTTTTTTTACAAAGTTTAGACACGCATTGGAGAGAGCATTTAGCGGCATTAGATTATTTGCGCCAAGGTATCCATTTGCGAGGTTATGCACAGAAGGATCCAAAGCAAGAGTATCGGCGTGAAGCATTTGAATTATATTCAGATCTTTTAGATGCTATTAAAAAAGATATCACTAGAACCATCATGACTGTGAGAATTGCTTCTACAGAACAACTCAATGAAGCAACTGGCGCCATTCAAGAAGATTTAGAAAATATTGGTGATGTTCAGTATCGGCATGCAGACCCAAGTGAGACTGGAGAGAGTGCTGAACAAGATTCTGATCAGTCCTTAAAGTTAAAGCCAATCGTCAATACCGTTCCTAAGGTTGGCCGTAATGATGCCTGTCCTTGTGGAAGTGGTAAGAAATACAAGCATTGCCATGGTGTATTAGTTTAGGAAGTTAATCCATCGGATGGTCATCGTTAATTCATGAAGGTCATCTTATAATGAATTCATTTTTATGGAAGCTTTTTTTATTCTGATCATTTACTCCTATGCCTGTTAATCTTCTTCCTTTGCAAGCCTCCTCTTTAAACGCGGTTCCAGGTATCCAGCTAGGCTATGCACAGGCTGGAATTAAAAAACCTGGACGTAAAGATGTATTACTCATCACCTTATCTGAAAATACTTCAGTAGCTGGTGTTTTTACATTAAATCGATTTTGTGCCGCTCCCGTTCAAGTCTGTAAAGAGCATTTGGCTTCCAACGCTTCAATCCGTGCATTGATTATCAATACCGGAAATGCGAATGCTGGGACAGGCGAGACAGGGCTTCAAGATGCTCGAAAAACCTGCCAAGAAGTAGCCCAAATGATGGGGTGGCAATCTGAGCAAATTTTACCCTTTTCTACGGGGGTTATTTTAGAGCCATTACCCATAGAAAAAATACTGCCTGCTTTACCACAGGCGAAGAGTAATTTGGTCGATGCTGGTTGGTTTGATGCCGCCCAGGCCATCATGACGACTGACACCTTACCGAAGGCTTACTCCATTCAAAAAAGCATTGATGGCACGCTCATCTCAATGACTGGCATGAGTAAAGGCGCTGGAATGATTCATCCGAATATGGCGACGATGTTGGGTTATATCGGTACTGATGTGCAGATTTCTCCAGCGTTGCTACAAGAGCTGACAAAAGAGGTTGCAGATTTGTCGTTTAATGCCATCACTATTGATGGCGACACATCGACGAATGACTCATTTATCGTCATGGCTACCGGCAAAAGTGGGCTTCATATTGGAAATACCCAATCGAAATCCTATGCCGAGTTCAAGGCGATGTTGCTAGAAACTGCTCAAAATTTAGCGCAACAAATTGTGAGAGATGGTGAAGGTGCAACTAAATTCATGACGGTCCATGTTAAGGGTGGAAAAACATTAGCAGAGTGTCGTTTAGTGGGGGAGGCGATTTCTCATTCACCACTCGTAAAAACGGCATTCTTTGCAAGCGACCCTAATTTAGGCCGTATTTTGGCAGCGATTGGCTATGCGGGTATCGTCGATTTAGACGTTAGCCATGTGCAGTTATATCTTGGGGATGTTTGGGTTGCAAAAAACGGTGGCAGAAATCCTGACTATCTGGAGGCAGATGGGCAAAGGGTGATGAAAGAAGCGGAGATATTGATCACCGTAGAATTGGGAAGGGGAGTAATTGAACGTACAATGTGGACATGTGATTTTTCACAAGAGTATGTTTCGATTAACGCTGACTACCGTTCTTAATGAATTGGTAGGGCACCAACCTTAAAAATTTATGTCTGACAATTTGGAAAGATTATTAGGTCACTTGGAAGCATTTTTTCCAAAGCCTTTAACGCAAGAAGATTGGCGTAGTGCCAAGGCATTTAAATGGCAACATCGCCAAAGCATATTAGGAAGCGTTGGTTTTTTAAAGCCGATCAAACACTTATCTGATATCTCATTTGATGACTTGCAGTCGATCGAGCGGCAAAAAGAGTCGATTATGAGTAATACGGCCCATTTTGTTGCGAAAAAGCCGGCAAATAATGTTTTATTAACAGGCGCTCGTGGCACTGGTAAATCATCATTAATTAAAGCTTGCTTAAATCATTATGCAAAAGACGGCTTACGTTTAGTTGAAGTTGATAAAGAACATTTATCTGACTTACAGGACCTGACGGAGCTATTAGCTACCCGACCAGAGCGATTTATCGTGTTTTGCGATGACTTATCTTTCGAAGAAGGCGAGGCTGGATATAAGGCTTTGAAGTCTGCCTTAGATGGTTCTTTATCTGCCCAAGTCGACAATGTCCTTATTTATGCAACATCCAATCGACGCCATTTATTGCCTGAGTACATGACGGATAATGAGTCCTATCGGCACATGACTGATGGCGAGATTCACCCTGGTGAAGTGGTTGAGGAGAAAATTTCCTTATCTGAGCGTTTTGGTTTGTGGGTTTCCTTTTATCCACCAAAACAAGATGAGTATTTAGGCATTGTGGCTCATTGGTTAGAGCATTTTGGAGTCGCGAAGGAGGCGATCGAGGTGGCCAAACCTGAGGCCTTAATTTGGGCATTAGAAAGAGGCTCTCGATCAGGTCGAGTAGCTTGGCAGTTTGCAAGGCATTATGCAGGCTCGCATTAAGTGAGTAGCAATCATCCGCAACAGCGACCCATTACCGAAGTTGCGGTAGGCATTATTCTTCATCAAGGACAGTTTTTACTTGCAAAAAGACCTGAAGGAAAGCCCTACGCGGGTTACTGGGAGTTTCCTGGTGGCAAGATAGAGACAGGTGAAACGGTCCACCAAGCTTTAGCGAGAGAGCTTAAGGAAGAGTTAGATATACAGATTCATGAAAGTCTAGCCTGGGACGTTATAGAGCATGATTATCCCCATGCATATGTGAGGTTACATCTATCTGTAGTGAAGTCATGGGATGGGGTTGCCAAAGGCCTAGAAGGGCAGGAACTGTTTTGGCAGTCACTGACTTTAGATGGGCATATCAAGCCTGAGCCTTTATTGCCTGCAACGATCATCATTATTGAGATGATGCGTCAGAAAAAATTACTGAATTAAAGGTTACACAGCGTCAGTGAAAATGAAATATTCGTAGTCACAGCCTGTGGTTTGGCGTGCCCTGAGCTTTGTAAAAAACGAATCCATAGCATGTGTTTATTGGCACTAATTTCTGGAATTAGATCGCTCTCTGCAAGTCGCACACGAACTAATTGGTAAGTCTTTCCAGATAACATTTGCTGAAAAGAGCCATTTTCTGAGCTCACCTCATAAAAGTCGGCTGATTGACGTAATAACTTTAAGTAAAGATTGCAGGTTGACTTCCAATCTGCAAAAGACGGTGTATAGGTCAGCAGTTGCGCTCTTCGTTCTTGAGCGGGGCGATGTTGCCAACTATAAAAACTTGGCAAATCAATAGGACTAGTACCGCCTGGAACGCTCAGTCTGGTCCGAATCATACTCAGCCATTCGCTGTCATTCAGGATGGTATTGGGTTTACCAATCAGTTGATTCAGGGTCGCAAGGCAACTTTCAATTTCTGAGATCGTAGATTCCAAAGCCTCTGCATTTACGGCGGCTTCTGAGCGAAATGAGCTTAATAAGGCACGTTGACGCTCTAATTCTTTTAAGAGGCTGGATTTTAAGTCAGCCCTAGAGGTGACCTCACCAATATCGAATATCAGGCTGATAGCCGTTAAATGATGATCAGGATCATCAGAGTTCAGATAAACCTCAAGACGATTGAATAGATATTCCAAGCGCAGAAGACTGCGAACGGTTTCGTTAAACGGATATTCGTAAATGAGCACTTTTAATATTTATTCTTTCAATAACAGTATTCTAAGTTTAAATTCCATGAATGAGGAAATTTATTTTAAAGGAATGACCGAGTCCATATAAACCCTAGGTTACTTCTTCGGTAGATTTAAAATGTGTTGATGGACTTCTTGAACTTGTGAATGAAGATCCTCCATTGGGCCCTCATTTTGCAAGACATAATCTGCGTACTGCAAACGCATTGCTCTGGGAGCCTGAGTCGCAATGATTTTTTCAATTAGTTCTTGCTGCAAGTGATTGCGTTTAATCACCCTAGCAATTTGAGTATCCACCGAACAATCTACCACCACAATTTTTGCAAAGCGCTCCTGCCATCCTGAAGACTCGAATAACAATGGAATCATAAAAATAATGTAAGGGGGATTCTTTTCAAGCGCTTTACGCGCCTCCAAGTCACTAGCTTGGCGGATCAGTGGGTGGGTTATTGCTTCAAGTTTTGCAAGAGCGGCGGGGTAATTAAAGACATGCTCGCGCATTTTAGGGCGATCTAGTGCTCCACTTGAGGTGATAAATTCGTCACCAAACTCAATTTTAATTGGAGCGATTCCTGCTCCCCCAGGAGATGTAACTGCATGGGCTAATGCATCACTATCTATGATAGGTATCCCTAAATTTTCAAATTCCATAGCGGCTGCACTTTTCCCGCTGCCAATACCCCCGGTTAAAGCAATTTGAGGGATGGATTTTGTCAATGTGTTCATCTATTTATAAAAGGGTAGGTCGGCGAATTCTGACCGTTTTAATTGATTGTTGGTCAAACTGAATAATTTCCATGACACAGCCAGCAACTTTGATGCTGATATCGTTATCTGGAATTTCTTCCAAAATATCGATAAGCAGTCCATTGAGCGTTCTTGGCCCATCAAGAGGGAGTTCTAGACCGAGTAAACGGTTTAGATCACGTAAGTTAGCTGTACCAGCAGCAATATACGAATTATCAGGAAGCCATTTATTTCTGTTAGCCAAACTCGGCAGGGAGGTTGTGAACTCGCCAATGAGCTCCTCAACAATATCTTCAATGGTTACCAACCCAAGAACAATCCCATACTCATCAACAACAAGTCCAATGCGTTGTTGTTGTTCCTGAAAAAAGCGAATTTGTTGCAGTACTTGCGTCCCGCTAGGAATAAAGTAAGGCTCATTTAAGAGCACTTTTAATTGCTCGTGTTCAATATCTTTATCACCTAAAAGCGAAACTGCTTTTCTAACAGACAAGATACCAATCACACGATCAGGATCTTGATCCGTCGTTGGGAGGTGGTGATGGTAGCAGGTTTCCATTTGATGTAAGACTTCTTCGATGGGGCGTGAGAGATCCAATGTTTCCATTTGCGACCTTGGCGTCATCACATCATTGACCGTGATATTTTCTAAATTAAATAAGTTAATCAGAATATTGCGATGTTGGGAGGGTATAAAGTGACTAGTCTCTAATACTAAACTTCGTAATTCTTCAGGGCTTAAGCGACTATTTGTGGAGTTTTTTGTATCCAGCCGCATCAGTTTTAGAAGACCAGAGACAAAGATATTCACAAACATCACGAGTGGCGTCATCAGCCATACTAAAGGTCGAATGACCCAACTCACATTTGACGCGATTCGGTCAGGAAATGCTGCTCCGATGACCTTGGGAGTTATCTCACAAAAAATAATAATCAAAAAAGCAACACAGGCTGTCGTGAGAGACAGGACGGAGCCGCTATTACCAAAAGCATGCAGAGCAATCCCAGCAATTAAGATAGGCACGAAGGTGTTGATCACATTATTACCAATTAGAATAACGGACAGTAACTCCTCGGTTCGATTAAGCAGCCCTGTGGCTAGTTTTGCCCCTTGATGGCCTTCAGCTGCTTGGTGCTTCAGGCGGTGACGATTTGCCGCCATCATACTTGTTTCAGTAATGGAAAAAAAAGCTGATGTCGCCAATAACAGGATGACCATTGCCACTTGAGCCCACCATGGCCAATTATCCAGTAAAGAGTCCATAAATCAGAGGTCTTATTGAGTTAATGATTACAAACTATAACAAACTCATCGTTTCTTAGGTGACCTAAATGAGATAGGGTTATTGAGCAACCTTAACAATCATGAGCCTGATAAATGTTTCGCAAAAAACGCCAATGTTCTTTCGCGAGCAATTTGTGCGGATTGTCCAAAATAAGAGCCACGATGGTCGCAGTTAAAGCCGTGGTGACCTGGATAAACAAAAACTTGTACTTCCGGCCGTGATTTCTGGAAAGCTTCGACACTATCTAGTGGGATGTAGGCATCCTCTTGAGCAAAGTGAGCCATGACGGGACAGTTGGGTACTAAATTCGACTCATTCTGAACACCACCACCGTAGTAAGGTACTGCTGCAGATAAGCCTTTTAATTGGCAAGCACTACGCCAGGTTAGAAGACCGCCATAGCAAAAGCCAAATATTCCGACCTTGCCATTTTTTTGAAGATGATCAATGGCTGCTTGGAGGTCGAGCATGACGGGATGGCCGGGTAGATTTTCCACGGCAGCTTTTAATGCGGAACCTGCCTGCATATCTTCAGGAGTGTAGCCAAGATTCACATTCTTTTGGACCCTATCCATGGTAGGAACAGCGACGACTTGATAGCCAAGAGATGCGTATAAATCTGCCATTGCTTGAATGTGAGTATTTACTCCAAATATTTCCTGAACCAAAACAATTCCACCGATTCGATTGGAAGTTGGGGTTGTTTCATAGGCTTCAAATTGATAACCATCGGATGAAGTGAGTTTTAAAGCTTGTCCCATAAGAAATTCTCCTGTGCATTTTGATGTGAATTAGTGTAACTTATTCACATGAAAAAAACACACTTACTCCTTACAGGAAATGACCAGGATCAAGATTGGGCTGCGGTGATCAAAGCGCCATTTGGAAAACTGGGGATTAAAACTGCTTCGTTTGAAGATAGTTTGATGCTAAAAGAAATATTTTACGTAGCGAAAGATACAGCCTTACTACCTCCGAAAAATGCTCTTGCTAAGCAGGCTATTGAGCAGATCAGGGCCTACTTCAAAAGACCAGATCTTCAATTTGATTTACCGATGATTCCGCAGGGTACGATGTTTCAACAAAAAGTCTGGCAAAACATTAGCGGTATACCTTTAGGTAAAGCGATGACCTATGGAGAGTTAGCGGTAAAAATTAAAAGTGGCCCGCGGGCTATTGGTGGGGCTTGTGGAGCCAATCCATTTCCGCTCATTGTGCCTTGTCATCGTGTTATTTCAGCAACTGGCATTGGAGGATTCGCCCGCCAAGATGAGGAAGGTTATCACCGAAATATAAAGACGTGGTTGTTACAGCATGAGGGTGTGCTTTAGTCCCATTACAAAGTTGAAGTTTTTTAAATCAATCGCAAGACAAGCAAATGGTTGTAAATAAAGCAGTTTTCGACATTCGTACTGTTAAAATAATCAAAATATTAAAAATAAAGACATATGCAAAGGCTACTTTTTTTTACTCGCCTCATAGATTACGTTACCGACTTTTTTGGCGTGTTCGCCAAATGGGCGGTATTTTTATCATGTTTTATCAGCGCTTCAAATGCCGTGATCCGCTATCTGTTTGACTATAGCTCGAATGCCTGGTTAGAGATTCAGTGGTATATGTTTGCAGCTTGTGTCATGTTGGGTGCGGCGCAGGTATTAAGAACTAATGAGCATGTACGTGTCGATTTAATTTATGGCGGACTCAGTAGTCGCGCAAAAGTAAAGGTAGATATCTTTGGACTTATCTTTTTCTTATTACCCGTAATCTCTGTTATGTTTTATCTATCATTCCCACTTTTTTTAAAAATGTTTCTATCGCATGAGATGTCCAATAGTGCTGGGGGTCTTATTCGTTGGCCAGCAATGCTCATGTTGCCACTAGGTTTTGCATTGCTGATCTTGCAAGGTATATCAGAGTTAATTAAGCGTATCGCTTGGTTAAACAATCTCTATGAGATGAATATTCATTACGAGAGACCTTTGCAATGAATATGGAAAACTTTGCGCCCTTAATGTTTGTTGGGCTCATATTGATTATGCTGATAGGATTTCCAGTGGCATTTTCACTATCAGCTTTGGGCTTAATAAGTGGGTTATTTGCCATCCAAATGGGCTGGTTTCCTGCGAGCTTTTTGTCAGGACTTCCTCTGAATGTCTTTGGCATTTTATCGAATGATCTACTTTTGGCCATACCCTTCTTCACATTAATGGGGACCATCCTAGAGCGCTGTGGATTAGCAGAAGATATGCTGGATTCCATGGGGCAGCTATTTGGAACAGTGAAGGGCGGTTTAGGATATTCCGTCATTATTGTAGGATTTATCCTTGGAGCGATTACTGGGACAGTCGCAGGCCAGGTGATTGCAATGGCCATGATTTCACTACCTGTGATGATGCGTTATGGTTATAACGTCCGCTATGCGACTGGGGTTTTGGCGGCATCAGGAACCATTACACAATTGGTCCCCCCTTCGTTAGTGCTAGTGGTGATGGCTGACCAGTTAGGTAAATCGGTTGGTGATATGTATAAAGGCGCTTGGGGCCCATCAATCTTGCAGGTACTGTTATTCCTTGTATACACCTTTGCCTTGACAAAATTTCAACCAAACGCTTTGCCAGGGATTCCAAAAGAATCCAGAACCTTAAATGGTTGGCAACTCTGGAAGAAATGCTTACGCGGTATTATTCCTTCAGCCGTTCTCATTATTGCGGTGTTGGGCAGTATGGGTGGCTTACCTGGAATGAGTCATGCGATAGCAACTCCTACAGAAGCTGGGGCGATGGGAGCTGTCGGCGCATTTTTATTGGCAGCGATTGATCGTCGACTAAGTTTTGCGGTGATCAGTGATGGCCTTACAAATACCATGCGCATAACTGCCATGGTGGTTTTCATATTAATTGGCTCACGCTTTTTCTCGCTTGTATTCCAAGGGGTCGATGGCGCAAAGTGGATTGAAGAAATGTTAACAGGCTTGCCTGGTGGGCAGGTTGGGTTTTTAATTGTGGTTAACATTTTTATCTTTTTCTTGGCATTTTTCCTGGATTTTTTTGAAATCGCTTTTATTATTTTGCCCCTGCTCGGCCCTGTTGCTGCAAAGTTAGATATTAATTTAATCTGGTTTGGAGTTTTACTCTGTGTGAATATGCAAAGTAGCTTTATGCATCCACCATTTGGGTTTGCACTTTTTTATTTACGAGGTATATCGGATACCTTATTCAAAAATGGAGCGCTGCCACGTAAGATAGAGTCCAAAGATATTTATATGGGAGCGATACCATGGGTATTTTTACAATTGATATTAGTGGTTGTTGTGATTTTTGTCCCTGAAACCGTTACCATTTTCTTAGATAAAGAAATAGCGGTTGATTTGAATTCGATTCAACTAGAAGCTCCGCCAGAAGATGTCCCAAGTGTTTCAGATCAATCTGACAAAACGATGATGGAAGATCTGATGAAAGAATATAAGAAAAATTGAGTGAGCCATTACTAAGTCTCACTGGGCCATCATTTCCGAAAGCCATTAAATGCATTGCCACTCTATTCATTATTACGTTATTTTGGTTTAGCGTTACATCGTTATTACACTTAAGACAGCTTGACTACACATGGAAAGTCTATCTTGGTTTGACTATCCCGATACTTATTTGCGCCTACGGGTATGGCTTTATCTTAAGAAGTACAACAACCATCGCGAATGAAAAAATTATTCAATCCTGGATCTTTAACAAAGAAGTTCTTTTAAAAGATATTACTCAAGTCAAATTAATTCATGTTCGTTTTTTGAATTGGATCATCGTGCCACGGTTGATTCTTCGAACACATCGAGGTGTTTATGTTTTTCAAACAGCGGATGTGCGTATTTTAGAAAACTTTAGGCAATTGGCATATGGAATAAAAAACACCGAAAGCACATAAAATCACTTTCGGTGTTGGGACTACTTTATAAGCTTTAGATTACAACTTCATACCTTGCATGTAGCCATCATATGCGGCTTCCGCAAAGCGGAACCATTGATTACTTTCTCTGCGGAAATTACTGTAGTCAGCAAACACTTTTTTCCATTGAGGATTTTTGGCACTTAATTCAGCATAGACTGCTTCCGAATGTTTGAATGCCTCGTCCATCAATGGTTTTGGAATTCTGTTGACTTTCACACCATTCGCCACTAATTCCTTTAGAGCCATAGGATTTTTGGCATCATACTTTGCTAGCATATCCGTGTGTGCAAAGGCGGCGGCACACTCCACAATAGCTTTATTCTCTGAGGATAGCTTGTCATAAGCTTTACTGTTGACATAAAGAGATAGTTGCGGACCACCTTCCCACCAAGCAGGGAAATAATAATTTTTCGCGACTTTATAAAATCCGAGCTTTAGATCATCATAAGGCCCTACCCATTCTGCCGCATCAATCGTACCTTTTTCGAGCGCTTGATAAATTTCGCCACCAGGTATTGATTGAGGAACGACACCCATACGTGTCATCACTTCACCTGCTAGGTTAGAGATACGCATTTTTAAACCTTTGAGGTCATCCAAGGTTTCAATTTCCTTACGATACCAACCGCCCATCTGAGCGCCAGTGTTACCACAAGGGAAATTGACGATATTGTATTTACTATAAAACTCACGTAACAACTTAAGACCATTACCTTCATACATCCAAGAAGTCATTTGTCGAGCATTTAATCCAAAAGGAATAGAGCAATCAATAGCGAATGTTGGATCTTTTCCATAAAAATAATAAGGCGCTGTATGAGCGCATTCAACGGCACCGTTTTGAACACCATCAACCACACCAAAGGCCGGCATTAATTCGCCAGCCGCGTGCGTAGAGATAACAAAGCGACCACCTGAAAGTTCCCCGACTTTTTTGGCAAAAGTTTCTGCAGCGCCATAAAGTGTGTCTAAAGCTTTTGGAAAGCTTGAAGCAAGACGCCAACGGATATTTGCATTTTGCGCAAGAACTGCAGGAGCAGTACTTGCGGCTAAGATACCAGCAACACCACCTGTACCAGCTATAAATTTTCGACGATCCATATAAATCTCCTTTATATTTTATGAGGTTAGCCATCTTTTCTAAGATGCTCTATTTATATCAATAAAACAAAATTAAATCTTAACGTTTAATTATATTAAGATAATACTTCGATATAGACAAATAAAAGAGACATCATGACAAAAATAATTAAAACCACCATAGCTGGAAGTCTACCGAAGCCAGCGTGGTTAGCTGAGCCCGAGAAGCTCTGGGCGCCATGGCAATTAAAGGGGGAGGCTTTGGCACAAGCCAAGCATGATGCGATGCGTTTAGCGGTGGATGATCAGCTCAGAGCTGGTGTAACGATTATTGGCGACGGTGAGCAAACACGGCAGCACTTTGTAACAACCTTTATTGAAAGCCTAGGCGGTGTTGATTTTGTGAACCGTAAAACGATACGAATTCGGAATCGTTACGATGCCTCAGTGCCTGTATTGGTTGACAAAGTTATTCGTGGTAAACCCTTATTTGTGGAAGATGCAAAGAAATTACGCAGTTTAACTAAGGGGCCAATTAAATTCACATTACCTGGCCCGATGACTATGATTGATACTATTTACGATGATTATTACCATAGTCGCGAAAAATTAGCCTGGGCGTTTGCAGAAATTTTAAATGAAGAAGCAAAAGACTTGGCAGCGGCTGGGGTGGATGTGATTCAATTTGATGAGCCTGCATTTAATGTCTTTTTTGATGATGTAAGAGATTGGGGTGTCAAAACTTTAGAGCGAGCAGCGCAAGGTTTGACATGTAAGACCGCAGTTCATATTTGTTATGGGTATGGCATTGAGGCAAACATCAAATGGAAAGAATCGCTAGGGCAGGAATGGCGTCAATATGAGTCTGTATTTCCATTATTGGCACAAAGTACGATTCAGCAGGTTAGTCTTGAGTGTCAAAACTCGAGAGTTCCGATGGAATTAATTGGGCTGTTAAAGGGTAAAGATGTATTGGTTGGCGTCATAGATGTGGCTAATCACCAAATTGAAACACCCCAACAAGTAGCAAATGTTTTGAGAGCGGCGATGAAATATGTGGATATAGAGCATATTCAAGGTTGCACTAATTGTGGGATGGTGCCATTACCCAGAGACATTGCTACTGCTAAATTACAAGCATTAGTGGCAGGCGCAGAGTTGTTAAGTAAAGAACTCAATTAGTCCATCCACCAGTTTTATTCGTTAGATAGAGTAAAGCTGGAAGGGCTCAGTACTTTGGGGGCTAACCACATCCAAACATAAGAGCCAGTTTGCAGGGCTAGCATGACATATAAAGCGAGCTCTAGAGCTTGCGCTTTGATAAGTCCATGCGACATAAATACATCAATTAGTACCCCAATCCCCCATTGTGTAACGATAGCTCCGCTAAAGATGAGCATATTAAATGAGGTACTAGCTTTACCAGCAACAGATTTAGGAAAACATTGAATAAATAAGGACTGCGCTAAGATAAATGAGGTAGAAGCAAGTCCAAACATAAATAAGCAAATCGCCGCATATTGATTTGGTACAAAAAGTGCCAAAACTTGCATCAATATGGCGATACCACCTAAGATTCCTGCGTAGTTATAGGTGCTGATACCTTTTTGATTGAGGAATCTCACCAAGAAAATATTCACCCCATACCCTAATAACAAGATTAAATTAAAGATCAATAAATGATTTGCAACTTCATCACCTCGAAGGTGAATAAGGTCTTTAAACCAGGCTCCTAACCAAAGAGTTTGAATAGCATAAAACCCTCCTTGATTAAACATACCCATGGGCATTACTTGTAAAAATGTACCGCTTTTTAAAATAGGGGAGTAAGCTTTTAGCCAGCCAAAAAGATCAGACTCTTTCATTTTTTTTTGCATGACTGGGACCGGATCAGTCGTGCTAGGTATGCCAAAACGGATCGCTAAAACAGATAGGGCTAATAGTCCCACCATTACCCAAAAAACACCCCGCCAACCAATACTCGGCAAGGCCATTTGCACAGGGACACTCATGAGCATTGCGCCTGCGGTTCCGCACATGAGCATTCCAGAAGCAAGGGAGCCTTGAACTTCTGGTTTAAACCAACGACCATAATAGGTAAAAGCGCTCATCAGGCATGCAGACACCCCAACTCCAATCAGACCTCGTCCAATGGCTAAAAATATCACTTGATCGGCCATCGCAAAAATGGCGGCGCCCAAAACAGCAAAAACTAATAAGATACTTTCTGATTTTCTAGAGCCGTGTTTATCTAACCAATGCCCAAGTGGAAACTGCATCACGAAAAAACCAATAAAGTAGGCGGAGGACATTGCGCCTAGGGTTGAATTATTAATGTTTAAATCAGCCATTAATGAAGGCGCAATAACAGCGTTGATAGCTCTTAGACCATAAGAGAGCAAATAAGCTAGGGCAAAACAACAAAAAATTCGAGTAGCTAACCATCCTTGAATCGGATATTGGGTCGATTGCGTAGAATGATTATTCATATTGTCTCGTCGTTATTGTAACGAACATCAACATGCAAACCCCAAGCTTTAGACGAAGTTGAATTGAAACGTAGATATTCATGAGAAAATGAAATAGATAAATATGGTTAACCTCCCGAGGAGATCGCTTTGCCAAACGAGCTTTTAACAACTAAATTTCCACAAGTAGGGACAACGATCTTTACGGTTATGTCTGCGTTAGCAAATCAACATCAAGCGATTAATTTGGGTCAAGGATTCCCTGATTTTTCTTGTGACACGCATCTACTAGATGCCGTGAATGATGCCATGAGAAAAGATCAAAACCAATATCCACCTATGGCAGGTATTCCAGAATTACGAAAAAAGGTAGCGGAAAAGGTAAAGTTTTTATATGGCAAGGAATATAGCCCAGAACATGAAATTACGATTACAGCCGGCGCAACTCAAGCAATTTTGACGGTGGTTTTAGCCGTCGTGCGACCTCATGAAGAGGTCATTGTGATTGAACCGGTGTATGACTCTTATATTCCAGCCATCGATATGGCTGGTGGTAAAGTCATCCCAATCAAAATGATTGCTCGTAAAAATGATCAGGGAGTTGTAGAGCGTTATGAGTTGCCTTGGGACAAGTTGGCTCAAGCTATTCATGCCAAAACGCGCTTAATCATGATTAACTCCCCCCACAATCCAACCGGAATGGTTTGGCAGGCCGAAGATTTAGATCGCTTAGCTAGTTTAGTGAAAAACACTAACGCAATTATCTGTAGTGATGAAGTTTATGAACACATGGTTTTTGATCAATCCTTTCATCAAAGTGCTGCGAGCCATCCAGAATTAGTGAAACGTAGCTTTATTATTTCAAGCTTTGGAAAGACATTTCATGTCACTGGCTGGAAAGTGGGCTATGTTTGTGCACCTCAGGCGCTTATGGCGGAATTCAGAAAGGTTCATCAATTTAATGTTTTTACTGTCAATACACCGATGCAACATGGACTCGCTAGTTATTTAGATTTTCCAGAGGCCTATACGGAACTTTCCAATTTTTACCAACAAAAAAGAGATTTTTTTAAAGCGGGTATTGCTAAAACGGGATTTTCATTTTTACCATCACAAGGCACCTATTTTCAGTGCGTTGATTATTCACAACTGAAGATACCAGAGGCTCAATTGAATGAATCAGATTTTTGCCAATGGTTAACTTCTGAGTTGAAGGTCGCAGCAATACCTGTTTCTGCTTTTTATCACGATGCACAAAATTCTAATGTGATTCGCTTTTGCTTTGCCAAAAAAGAAAGCACACTGCAAAGTGCTATTGAGCGCTTGCAAAGACTGTAAACGTATTAATCAGGACTAAAAATAACTGATAAACAGAATTCAAAGAAAGAAAAAAATCATGAAAAATACAATGAGTGTTGTAGTGCATGGGGATGGAGGACCAGCGACAATCATGAAAATAGCTCAAGTAACTTTACCGATTCCGACGGCACACCAGGTGTTGATTCAAGTGCATGTTGCTGGTGTCAATCGGCCTGATGTTTTCCAGAGATCTGGATCTTACCCACCTCCACCTGGTGCCTCAGAGTATTTGGGTTTAGAGGTTGCAGGTGAGATTGTTGCAATTGGTGAGCAGGTTACGACCTATCAAGTAGGGGACCAAGTCTGCGCCTTAACACCTGGAGGTGCGTATGCTGAGTTTTGTGTTGCACACGTAGGAAGTTGTTTGCCGATTCCGAAGGGGTTATCAATGTTGCAAGCAGCAGCGATTCCAGAAAATTATTTTACGGTCTGGTCGAACTTATTTAACATGGGGCACCTTCAGCCTAAGGAAACTATATTGATCCATGGTGGTTCGAGTGGGATTGGTATTACTGCGATACAGTTAGCGAAAGCTTTTGGTTCAACGGTCATGGCAACGGTCGGAAATTCAGATAAAAAAAGAGCTTGCGAACAATTAAGTGCCGACTATGTATTTAATTACAAGGAAGAAGACTTTGTCGAACGTATAAAAACTATTACCAATAAAAAAGGTGTGGACGTTATTTTAGATATGGTGGGTGGCTCATATATACAAAGAAACATTAATTCTTTAGCCGTTGATGGGCGTTTGTTACAAGTTGCTTTTTTAGAAGGCAGTAAAGCTGCTTTGGATGTGCAGATGATTATGCGTAAAAGGCTTACTTATACGGGTGCGACACTTCGCCCAAGAAGTGATCAACAGAAAGAGCAAATCGCTAAAGATTTACAACAGCACGTCTGGCCTTTATTAGAAAAAGGCCAATGTCTACCCGTCATAGACTCTGTCTATCCATTAGCGGAAGTGATGAAAGCCCATGAGCGGATGGAGAGCAGTGCGCACATTGGCAAAATCATGTTACAGGTCATTTAATCAAACAGCTACTTCTGTAGTTTGATTCACTTTTATTTTGAGACCAAGCTCGCGAAGCAGATCAAGATCTGCCTGAGCTTCTGGATTATTGGTGGTTAGTAATTTATCACCATAAAAAATTGAGTTTGCACCAGCCATAAAACACATGGCTTGCACGGAGCGGCCGAGTTCCTGACGACCGGCAGAAAGTCTCACACGTGCCTTTGGCATTGTGATTCTAGCTATGGCAATGGTTCTAACGAATTCTAGGGGATCTAAAGGCGGCTGATCTGCAAGCGGTGTTCCTGCGACGGGCACTAGATGATTGATTGGCACTGATTCGGGATAAGGTGAAAGATTGGCAAGACGTGAGATGAGGGCGGCGCGTTGACGGCGCGACTCACCCATCCCGATAATGCCACCACAACATACTGACATACCACTATGGCGAACGTGAGTTAAGGTATCAATACGATCTTGATACTCTCTAGTTTTAATAACAGTACCGTAAAAGTCTTCGCTAGAATCTAGATTGTGATTATAAAAATCAAGACCTGCATCGCTTAACGCTTGTGCTTGTTGAGCCTCTAACATACCTAAGGTGGCACAAGTCTCTAGTCCTAAAGCTTTAACCTCTCGAATCATGACCGCCACTTTTTCAATATCACGATCTTTAGGTTCGCGCCATGCCGCACCCATACAAAAACGATTAGATCCAGCTGCTTTAGCAGCTTTTGCTGCGTCTAAGACTTCTTCAAGATCCATTAACTTCGTTGCTTCGATCCCTGTGTTATATCTTGCTGCTTGTGGACAATAAGAGCAATCTTCGGGGCATCCACCAGTTTTGATGGAAAGTAGCGTAGCAAGTTCAATATCCCCATCAGGAAAATACTCATCGTGAACTTCTGCGGCGCGGGCCATTAAGGCTGGAAAAGACAACTCGTAAAGTGCCGCGACTTGAGATACTGACCAGGAGGTGATTTGTTGTGTCATAGGATTCATTTAGTAAATATACTGATATTTTACGGAAAAGAGCATCTTTTCAATCAATTATTATTTTTTAGCAAGATCATCCACCAATGGTGTTAGGGCACCGCCAATTTTTTTAGCTGCATAATCCGAAATATGGTTACTGTAGCTATATAAAAATTGATTACCTTCTGTAATGCTACAGAGATTGTTTTTAACATCACATAAATAGGGTGTTGTATCAAAAACGACGAGGTGAGGATGACTTTTTTGTAGTTCTTTGAGCCAGTCTCGATAGATCTGGGTACCTTCTAAAAATTGATCGTAAGGGACTGAACAATACGGGTTTGCTTTTCTAGTAAAAACTTGATTGAGTAATGTCGAAGGCGTTAATCCGCCACTAAGACAACTGGTGGGATCTGGAAAAGTAGGGTTATCGATGATCACCACGACTTTTTTACCTGCCGACTCTAGCGAAGTAATTTGTTGGCTCCAAATTTTCAATTGTTCAGTTGCGTTTGACCCTGGAATAATCAGGCCTGTTTTTGGATGGATTGGGAAAAGACCTGACATAGTATTGGCAATGGCCACAACTTCTATGGATGCAGTTTGGCTGACGGCTTTAAACACTTGTTGAACTTTCATGATTTCGGCATTATTTTCGCTTGATCCAATCGGCACAGGATGAACACCATCGACCAGCAACCAATGACCTTGATTGGAAGATACCGTCGTCAATCCGTAAAAAAGAGCTTCTGCTTTACTATCTCCTAATAAGGCATATTTAATCGGCTCACGAAGATCGGCGAAACAATCTAATTCTGGCGCAATCTTAAGAGCAAGTTGGCAAGGGCGCAATATTTGATCTCGAAACTCTCCAACTACCATCGTACTTAAATCAGCAGATAGGGCGTTAGCATGACGTTGTTTAAAGCCATCTTTCTTACGCAGAACGACACCAAAGCTCATTGCTAAAAGCATACATAAAATAAGAACTAACGCCGTTTTGCTAGTTTTAGTTCTGCGGATCGGCGTTTCAATAAAACGGTAGGTCAGCCAAGCTAATACAAAAGAAAGTGTCAATAAAGCCAGCTTGTAAATATTTGAGATTGTGTCGCCTTCAAGGATTCTCGCAAAGGAAAGTAAAGGCCAATGCCACAAATACAAAGGGTAACTAATGAGCCCAATAAATACCATCGCGGGGTTACGAACTATATATCCCAGAGGCGTTAAAGGAGCTCCAGAAGAGTAAATGATCATGGCACTAGCAAGGCATGGTATGAGAGCCCACATGCCTGGATAGGGAGTTTGTGAGTCAAGGCCAAATAAACCGAAGGCTAAAAGCAAAGTTCCAACAAATTCAAAAATAGGGTGTTGGTATTGCGAATGATTGGCGTGTGATGCTCGCAGCGCTAGGCATCCACCAAGCGCTAGCTCCCAGAATCGTGATATAGGGGAGTAAAAATCTGCGACTGGGTTATGAGAGACCTGGTAATAGCTCCAAGCTAACGATGCAAGTAATAATAAAACTGTTAAAGATAATACTAAAGAGATTTTAGGTTTAAAAATTTTCCAGCCAATGGCTAGTATCAATGGCCAAACAAGATAGAATTGCTCCTCGACGCCTAATGACCAAAGATGAAGAAGTGGTTTGGTGATCGCTTCTTTATCGAAGTAACCTGCTTCGCGCCAAAAAAGAACATTTGGAACAAAACCGCCACCGGCAATCATATGCGTCCCATAAAGCTCGAACTCTGCAGGAGTCATAATCAGCCAGCCCAAACCTGTGCAGATTAGAAAAACCAAAAGTAGAGCTGGAAAAATCCGGCGAATTCGGCGTTGATAAAACGACCACAGGCTAAATGATTCCGAGTGTAATTCGTTAAAAATAATGCCGGTAATGAGGTATCCAGAGATGACAAAGAAAATATCAACCCCTATGAATCCCCCTGGTAAATACTGCGGGAAAGCATGATAAATCAGAACTGAAAGGACGGCGATAGCACGCAGACCATCAATTTCAGGCCGGTAATTGGAGTTCATCATCAAAATTAGGCAAAATAGAGTAACTTAAATTTTCTCACTAAAAACAAAAGAGAGCCCAAAATGCGTCTTTACTCAATTTTAAAATTGATTAGTATGAGTATCGTTTTCTTTTTGGGAGGGATGTTCTCTCAAATGTCTATTGCGCAGACCAAAACCGACCTAAGTCCTCGCCCAGCTGTTTTGTCGCTGATGAATAGAGATATTGCAATTTTTAGAGCCCCATTAAACGGAGCCTCACCTGAGGTCCGGGTAGATAACGCGATCAAACGTGTTGACCAAGTTGAGACGAGCGAGCTGACAAACGAAATTCAAGGGATTCCTTTTACGCTTGCGGGTGAAAAAGGATTCCAGTTTCACTTAGGTACTCGTCATTTATTCTCATTGATTGAGAAAGATATCGATCTCGAATCTGGTGAAAGCATGGAGTTGATTGTTTCTAGAACGGTTGAGATACTGAATGAGCTTAAAACGGCTAAGTATCAGCAAACAAAGCTTTCCTTCATGTTGCATGAAGCCCTTTTAGTGCTGATTGCGACGATTGCACTAGTTATCGCCATAGTGGTTCTTCGTCGAAGTTTAAATTGGCTCTCTCATTTTTTACTCATGAAATGTCATCAATTTCCTTCGAAGACTAGCGGAGCTCATTGGACCGAATACTTATTTATGTTTGCAGCCCGCTTGACACAAGTCATTAGTTGGTTATTTTTGCTGATTTTTATATATGCATGGATCACATACTCCTTAAGCCGTTTTCCTTTAACCTATCCTTTAGGTCATCAATTAGGCTTACAAGTTAGTAATACAATTCGATGGATTGTAGAATCTGCTTTATCTGCGATACCCAATTTAATTACGATCTTTATAGTTATTTTTATTACCCGATCACTATTGGATCTTCTAAAAGTATTTTTTCGTAGAGTGCAATCGGGGCAGTTAAAGATTCCTTTCCTCCATTTTGAAACAGTAAGCGCCACCCAGCGTATTACAGGGGTGATAATCTGGGGACTTTGTATTGCCATCATTTACCCATTTATTCCTGGTTCTAATAGCGAGGCTTTTAAAGGATTATCTGTTTTTCTAGGCGTCATTATTTCT
The DNA here is from genome assembly GCA_947472645.1 of Burkholderiaceae bacterium. Classification (GTDB taxonomy): domain Bacteria; phylum Pseudomonadota; class Gammaproteobacteria; order Burkholderiales; family Burkholderiaceae; genus Polynucleobacter. Next base: position 16,810 of record CANJBQ010000004.1, on the reverse strand, counting down.
TTAGGGTCTACGGGACTTGTGACGCAGTTAATGAGCGGTCTTGTGGTGGTGTATTCGAGAGCTTTGCGAGTTGGTGATTTTGTACAAGTGAATGGAGTTAGGGGAGTCGTAACAGAGATTGGCGGATTAGCCACCAAAATACAGTCTCAAAATAAAATTGAGACCACTATCCCTAATTCCGTCATTATTGCCAACTCCATAGAAAACTTTACGCGCCTTAATGATGCGACTGGTTCTTTAATATCGACCACGGTAACGATTGGTTATGATGCTCCGTGGCGAAAGATTCATCACATGTTAATCACTGCAGCAAACACAATCGATAATATCCAAAAATTACCTACGCCTTATGTATATCAGAGGGCTTTAAGCGATTTTTATGTAGAGTATCAATTATTTTTTCACACCCTACATCCTGCAGAACAGGTTAAAACTCTTTCAGAGCTCCATCAAAAAATCCAAGATGAGTTTAATACTGCAGGTATTCAAATCATGTCGCCGCATTTTATGTCTCAGCCTCATGATCCAGTTATCGCCAAAGAGTTATCTTGAAATATCAAAAGATCAAACTTATCGAAATGTTTTTCTTCTGCGCTGTCATGGTGGGTTGTTCGACAACGCAATCGTCAAATGATGTGATAAAAGGTACAGTCATTTATCGTGAAAGAATTGCATTGACACCTAGTGCATATTTAGAAGTTATTTTGGCGGACGTATCGCTGGCGGATGCCCCTTATATCATCCTCAATAAAAAAATAATTTCACCGTTAGGTCAAACGCCAATTTTCTTTGAGATCAATTATGATCGCCGACAAATTTTAGAAAATCATTCTTACTCCGTGATGGCAAAAATTGTCGATCACGGCTCATTAGTATTTATTAATGATCAGGCTTACACTGTCATTACTAAGAATCAATCCAAAGAAGTATCAATGGTTTTGAGGAGAGTCTCTAACTAGAAGGATCTTGACAGTGAGTAGTCACAGAGTTGAAATAGCGACTTTGTACTCTCATTATCTGGAAACTCGCAAAGGCAACGCCGCGCTTTTTCAGCAACGACCTCTGCTTGCTGGATGGTGTAATCTAAAGCTCCACTGGTATTGACTTCCCGCATGACGGACTCGTAAAAATCATCATCTAACTCTTCAATTTTTTCAATAGCACGGGTGGCCATTTCTTTTTGTATAGAGTTGCCGTGACTTAAAAGATAAATGAGGGGTAAGGTAGGTTTTCCTTCTCTGAGATCATCACCTGCATTTTTACCCATGGCAGCTGAGGTTGCCGCATAATCCAACCAATCATCAATCAGTTGAAAAACGACACCAATATGTTGACCGAATTCTGCTGCAGCTTTGGTTTGCGCTGGAGTTGCTTTTGCTAAAACAGCACCGAGCTCAGCAGAGGCTTCAAATAATTTCGCCGTTTTATATAAAATGACTTTAAGATATTTTTCTTCATTGACAAGAGGGTCATTGAGATTAAGCAATTGCAATACTTCCCCTTCAGAAATAATATTTGTAGCACTTGATAGTATCTCCATGATTTTTAGATCTCCGGGAATTACCATCATCTGAAAAGCTCTTGAATAGAGAAAGTCACCCACTAAAACACTTGCAGCATTTCCGAACACAGCATTTGCTGTTTTACGACCGCGCCTTAGATCAGACTCATCGACCACATCATCATGTAATAGGGTGGCGGTATGAATAAACTCAAGAACAGCTGCGATTTCATGACGAAAAGGAACTGACAGACCATTTCCTAATGCATTGGCAATCAAAAATAAAAGTGCAGGGCGCACTCTTTTGCCGCCAGCCTCAACCAAATATTGAGAAATTTGATTAATTAAAGCAACATCAGAAGAAAGTCGATGTTTAATGACTAGATCTAACTCTTGCATATCTAAACGAATCGGATCGACGATTGTGGTCAAATTGACGATTTGCTTGGGTTGGCTGTTGGCTACGTTCATCAGTAATAAGTCTTTTAAAAAGAATAACTTAAGTTATTCTTGGGGTTGTCTTTCGTTATTTTAAGTCAATTTCTTAGGGATTGGAGAGATCAAAGGTTTTGTATAACTAACAAGGCTTTGACAGCGATAAAACGGCGGGTTATAATTTGAGGCTTCCCAATTTATTTGGGAATATTTGGGAATTAACCCTTTCGAGAGGATTTAATATGTACGCGGTCATAAAAACCGGCGGCAAGCAATATAAAGTTGCTTCTGGTGAAAAATTGAAAATAGAACAGATACCTGCGGACATTGGTAGCGAAATCATTATCGACCAAGTACTAGCCATTGGGGCTGGTGACTCATTGAAGTTTGGTGAGCCTTTGGTAGTTGGTGCTTCCGTAACAGCCACTGTTATCGCCCAGGGTCGTCACGACAAAGTGAAGATTTTTAAAATGCGCAGACGTAAGCATTATCAAAAGCGTCAAGGGCATCGCCAAAATTTCACAGAAATTTTGATTAATAATATTTTGGCTTAACTAAAGGCATAACAGGGGTATCTTATGGCACAGAAAAAAGGCGGCGGTTCAACAAGAAACGGCCGTGATTCAGAATCAAAACGATTAGGTGTAAAAGTATATGGCGGTCAAGCCATTAATGCTGGTGGGATCATTATTCGTCAACGTGGTACTCGTGTACACGCTGGTCCTAATGTTGGCATAGGCAAGGACCACACGCTATATGCTTTAGTAGATGGACATGTTGAGTTCTCTATTAAAGGAATTTTAAAGAAATCTGTTGTTTCAGTTTTACCGCAAGCATAATTATTGCCTGACTGATTGATACCATTCAGATCAAGGCCTCGCCCCTTTGCGAGGCCTTTTTTATTGGAACATAAATGAAATTTATAGACGAAGCACGTATTGAGGTGATCGCTGGAGATGGCGGCGCTGGAAGTGCATCGATGCGTCGGGAAAAGTTCATTGAGTTTGGTGGCCCTGATGGTGGTGATGGTGGACGTGGCGGTTCTGTTTGGGCCGTCGCAGATCGTAATATCAATACTCTCATCGATTATCGATATGCTAAAACACATTTAGCAAAAAATGGTGAGCCTGGAAGAGGCGCAGATTGCTATGGTCGCGGTGGTGATGATATTGAGTTACGTTTTCCAGTTGGAACCATCATTGATGATATGGATACAGGCGAGCGCATTGCTGACTTAACCATGCATGGAGAGCAGATACTTCTTGTAAAAGGCGGTGAAGGTGGATGGGGCAATATTCACTTTAAAAGTAGTACGAACCGTGCGCCACGACAAAAGACAAGTGGAAAGCCAGGGGAGCGTCGAAAGTTAAAGCTTGAGTTAAAAGTTTTAGCTGATGTGGGTCTTTTAGGCTTACCCAACGCTGGTAAGTCGACATTTATTACAGCGGTCTCTAATGCTAAACCAAAAATAGCCGATTATCCATTTACTACGTTGCACCCTAACTTAGGAGTGGTTAGGGTTGGACCTGAAAAAAGTTTTGTGATTGCTGATATTCCGGGTCTGATTGAAGGTGCTGCGGAAGGGGCTGGATTAGGCCATCGATTTTTAAGACATTTACAGCGTACCGGAATCATTCTTCACCTCGTGGATCTTGCACCTTTTGATGAAGACATTGATATCGTACTACAAGCGAAAGGCATTGTTCAGGAGCTTCTTAAATACGATACCGCGCTATATGAAAAACCACGTTGGTTAGTTCTGAATAAAGTCGATATGCTGGCAGATGCGGAACGTGGTAAAAAAATTAAAGATTTTATTAAAGCCTATAAGTGGAAGGGTCCCGTATTTGAAATTTCGGGGCTAACGGGCGAAGGTTGTAAGGCGCTTTGTTTTGCTATTCAAAAGTATTTAGACGAGCAAAAAGCGTTGGTTGATGCTCAGGAGGAGTATGACGCTGATGTTCGATTTAAGGAAGATCATTTACAAGGAAAAGAGTGACCATGACAGTTTCCGTATGTAAAGAGGCCAAAAGAATCGTCATTAAAGTCGGATCGAGTCTTGTTACCAATCATGGAGAAGGATTGGACAAGGAGGCGATTAATCGATGGGCGAGTCAAGTGGCCAAGTTACGCGATACTGGCAAAGAAGTCCTCATGGTGAGCTCGGGAGCGATTGCTGAAGGAATGCAGCGCTTAGGCTGGAAAGAGCGTCCAGAGGAGATCCATGATCTTCAAGCCGCCGCAGCCGTCGGACAAATGGGTTTGGTGCAGGTTTACGAGACCGCTTTTTTTCAGTACGGTATTCATACGGCACAGGTTTTATTGACCAATGCGGATTTGGCGAATCAAGAGCGATACGATAACGCTAAAGCAACATTAGATAATTTATTAAAGTTAGGCGTTGTTCCTATCATTAATGAAAATGATACCGTCGTAACCGATGAAATTAAGTTTGGTGATAATGACACTCTGGCGGCACTTGTTGCCAATTTAATTGGAGCTGATTTGCTCATTATTTTGACTGATCAGGATGGTTTATACACTGACGATCCGCGTAAAAATCCTGATGCTTCATTGATTCAAGAAGCCAAAGCTGGGGAACCAAATCTAGAGATCATTGCTGGTGGTGCTGGAAGCTCTTTGGGTAAAGGTGGTATGTTAACCAAGGTACTCGCAGCAAAGATGGTGGCGCGTCATCGATCACATACCATTATTGCTTCTGGTCATGAGCAAGATGTACTACTCAGATTAGCGAGCGGAGAAATGATTGGTACACAACTGATTGCAACGGCAGTAGTTTAGAGATACTTTTAGCGATAGCGATTCTGATCGTTATCTTTCAGACGAAAAATAATATCAGATATGTTGCTGTTTGCTGTATCTCCAGCACAAAAAGCTCTTCTGCCCAAATAAGCTTGATAGTTGTTATAACCTAAATTAGAGATAGGCCGCCATTCATTGTCACTCATTACTTGCCAGACGCCATTTTGAAGTGAGGCATATGTCCGCTTTAAAAATATAGAACAGTTAATACCTGCCAATAAGGTTTGCTCTGCTCCCTCAGGACTGCGGATGACAACAACATACTGCACGATATTTTGAACGACCATAATATTTTTGGGGTCCAAGAAAAATTGAAGGGTTTTACTATCTGCAGAAGGGGTGAATGGGATTAAATCTTTTCCTTGGGGAGGGGTTTTAGGAAACTCAACTTTTGGTTCTATCTTGACCTCGGTTGAATTAAGCTCCGACAAGTCCTGAAAAAGGCGAGATTGAGAAAGGCTATTTTGACTAAATAGAAAGGCAATAATGAAACAGGCGATACGAAAAAAATAGGTAGGCATAAGTTTCTTTATTGAGGAGTATCAACAGATGAAGGACTGGGTGTTACATGGATAGCTGGATGGTATTCCTCTAATGTAGAGTTCCACGGCAAGGTCATTAAATGTGTTTTTCTACTTAAGTATCTCGCCAGTTCACAGAGCGCCTGCGAGTAGACATCTCGTTTGAATTCAATCACTGCATCAAGCGGAATCCAATAGTGATTCCAACGCCAAGCATCGAATTCAGGATGATCGGTAGCTCTCAACGAAATATCATTATCTCGGCCAATCATCCTCAGTAAGAACCAAATTTGCTTTTGGCCTTTATAGCTAATACGCCGAGGTTTTTGAGCGGAATTTCTTCGCAAGAACTCCTCCGGAACGTCATAACGTATCCAATCTTTTGTTCGTCCAATCACTTGGACGTGCTCCGGTAATAATCCAACCTCTTCTTGCAGCTCACGAAACATAGCCTCTTTGGGGTTTTCACCATGTTGAATTCCACCTTGTGGAAACTGCCACGAATGCTGGCCAATACGCTTGCCCCAGAATACTTCGTTACGCTGATTGAGGAGAATTATCCCGACATTAGGTCTGTAACCCTCTTTATCGAGCATGATAACTTTCCGAATCCTTTAAAATCAATGAATTGATTATATCTATAAAGAATTCATGAAAGCTACTCAAACATTCATATTGACATTAAAAGAAGCCCCTGCTGATGCAGAAATCGTATCTCATCAATTAATGATGCGAGCTGGGATGATTCGAAAAATCGGTGCGGGCATCTATAACTACATGCCGATCGGCTTGCGAGTGATTCGTAAAGTTGAAGAAATTGTTCGCGAAGAAATGAACCGCGCCGGTGCCATCGAAATGTTAATGCCATTTGTGCAGCCCGGAGAATTATGGGAAGAGTCAGGGCGTCTACAAAAAATGGGACCAGAATTACTAAGATTTAAAGATCGTCATGATCGCGGTTTTGTTTTACAGCCCACCTCTGAAGAGGTGGTGACAGATATCGCTAGAAATGAAATTAAAAGTTACAAACAGCTTCCTATTAATTTATATCAAATTCAGAGTAAGTTTCGCGATGAGAGAAGGCCACGATTTGGGATTATGCGAGGCCGAGAGTTTCTGATGAAAGACGCCTATTCGTTTGATAAAGACGAAGAAGGGATGCGCGCTTCTTATGCCAAGATGTTTGATGCATATCATCGTATTTTTGCGCGGCTGGGTTTGAACTATAGGGCTGTTGCGGCAGATAATGGTGCCATTGGCGGAAGTGGCAGTCAAGAGTTTCATGTCATTGCTGATACGGGTGAAGATGCGATTGTATATTGTAAAGACTCTGAATATGCTGCCAATTTAGAAGCTGCGCAAGCCTTTAGTGCCATCAAGCAGAGCCAAACGCCACAAGAAAGTATAGAAAAAGTTGCTACACCTGGTATCAGTAAATGTGAGGATGTTGCAAAATTTCTGAATCAAGCATTAGAAAAAACAGTAAAAACGATTGCCTTCGCGGCGGATAGTTTTGATGAGCACGGGCAGATCATTGCTGGTAAAGCAAAAATATTTGCTGTGTTATTACGAGCTGACCATGAGCTCAACGAAGTAAAGCTGAAAAAAGTACCAGGCCTCGCCGATTTTAGGATGGCTACAGAGTCGGAAATCTTGAATACCTTTGGTGCTGCCCCAGGCTCAATTGGTCCGGTAGGTTTAGCTCAACAGGTAACTCTGATAGCTGATTTAACCGTGCTAGACATGACCGATTGGATTTGCGGTGCGAATGAGACGGGCTTTCATTTCAAGGGTGTGAATTGGGAGAAAGATTTACCCAAGGTGACGGCCATCGATCTTCGTAATGTGATTGAGGGCGACGCGTCCCCAGATGGCAAAGGCACTCTCGAAATATGTCGGGGCATCGAAGTAGGCCACGTCTTTATGTTGGGAACAAAATACTCTGAGTCGATGAAAGCCAACTTTCTTGATGAAAATGGAAAATCAAAGCCATTAGTCATGGGGTGCTACGGTATCGGAGTTACACGTCTTTTAGGCGCTGCTATTGAACAGTGTCATGATGACAAAGGCATCATTTGGCCGGCATCGATTGCGCCATTCCAAGTAGTGATCTGTCCCGTGTCTTATGACCGTTCAGACATCGTCAAAAAGACGGCAGATGATCTTTATGAGCAGATGATGACTGCTGGCTTTGAGGTAGTTATTGATGATCGAGGCGAGCGTCCAGGGGCGATGTTTGCCGATTGGGAGTTAATTGGAGTCCCTTATCGCGTTGTGGTTGGTGAGAGAAGCTTGAAAGAGGGTTTTGTTGAGGTGCAGGCAAGAACGGAAGCCACCGCTACGCAAGTTCCTGTTGATCAGGTCCTTCAAAACCTAAAGGATTTAATGAAGTAGCCTTTTGGAGGACTCGTTTTATTTAAAGGGCCCTTTGCCTAAAGCCTTGCCCATTCCTTTGGCTGCCATTTGCCCCATCATGCGCGCCATTTTGCCGCCACTAAATTGTTTCATCATGGTTTGCATTTGTTCGAATTGACCTAGCATTCGATTGACTTCTTGAACTTGAACACCGGCACCTTGCGCAATCCTACGTTTACGACTAGCCTTAAGTAAGTCTGGCTTAGAGCGTTCTTGCGGCGTCATACTATCGATGATGCCTTGCATGCGCTGAATATTTTTTTCGGCAGCATTCATATCTGTTTTTGCTGCTGCTTGAGCCATTTGCGCTGGCAACTTATCCATCAAGTTGGATAACCCCCCCATGTTACGCATTTGGGTGATTTGACTTCTAAAGTCAGAGAGATCAAAACCACCTTTTTTGATCTTTGCGACCAGCTTTTCAGCTTCTTTGTGATCAACATTCTTTTGCGCTTCTTCAACCAGCGCCAGAATATCCCCCATACCGAGAATTCGGCCGGCCATTCTTTCCGCATCAAAGGGGTCTAGGCCATCAATTTTTTCAGACACGCCAACAAACTTGAGGGGTACACCAGTAATATGCCGAACTGAAAGTGCTGCGCCACCTCTCGAGTCACCATCAAGCTTGGTCAGGATCACACCAGTTAAAGGAAGTGCAGCATGAAACGCCTTCGCAGTATTGACGGCATCTTGCCCTAACATAGCATCCACAACAAATAGGGTCTCAATGGGGTTGACAGCTTCGTGAAGGGCTGAGATTTCTGCCATCATCGCTTCATCAATACCTAGGCGACCGGCGGTATCGACCAAAAGAACATCATAGTAATGACGTTTTGCCCAATCAATCGCCGCATTGGCGATATCTTTTGGTTTTTGGTCGGCACTACTTTCAAACCAATCAGCTCCGGCTTGCGCAGTTACTTTTTTTAACTGCTCAATTGCCGCAGGACGATAGACGTCACAAGAGACCGTTAGGACTTTTTTCTTTTGGGTGCGAATCAGCCATTTGGCGAGTTTTGCGACAGTGGTGGTTTTACCCGCCCCTTGTAATCCAGCCATTAAGATGACAGCAGGAGGTTGGGTGGCTAAATTAAGTTTTCCAGGAGAGCCGGCATTCGGGATCTCACCGCCGTTCATGATGTTGACTAATTCTTCTTTGACAATCCCCACTAAAGCTTGTCCTGGTGTTAAGCTAGAAATAACTTCTTCACCTAGGGCTTTTTGTTTGATATTGGCTAATAATTCTTTAATGACGGGTAGTGAGACGTCAGCTTCTAAAAGAGCTAAGCGTATTTCACGAAGCATCTCAGAAGTATTTTCTTCTGTAAGGCGAGCTTGTCCGCGAATGGTTTTAACCACGCGACTTAAACGGTCTGTTAGATTTTCTAGCATGAGGGTATTAAACTAAGCATATGTTAATAATATATCCAAGCATTGCATACGCACTGACACTTCTGACGATTGTGATTCACAATCGTCAGATGACTGCGGTTAGTTCCGTGACTGAAGCATCTTCGGAATCTTTCCTTTCCAGCAGGAAACACAAATTTTGGATACATCTTCTACTTTTTATTTTACTCGTCTTACATGGTTATGCCTGTTATCAGGATATTTTTACACCACAAGGGCTCGTTTTTGGATTTGCCCAGGCCTTATCGATGATGGCGTGGGTAGGTATTGCGCTCTATTGGGTGGAAGGTTGGTTCTTTAGGCTTTATGGCATGCTGCCATTAGTTTTGGGTATGGCGATGATTTTTAGTTTCTTGCCCTATGTTTTTGAAGGGGCCATCATTTCGACTAAAGCGGTTCATTCTCCGGGATTCCGACTCCATTTTATTACTGCCAATATGGCCTACGGCATTATGTTTTTAGCTGCCCTCCAAGCTATTTTGATGACATGGCAGGATAAAAACTTAAGATCGAATAAAGGCACGCACTCTGCTTCTTGGTTGCAACTGTTAGTGCTTGGGCAGCGGACCAGTCTTTTAGATCAATTACCGCCCTTACTCACCATGGAGCGCGTTCTTTTTAATGTAATAGGTATTGGCTTTTGCTTACTTACCGTTGCGGTATTTTCTGGAGCATTTTTTAGTCAAGCACTATTTGGTCGTCCATTAACCCTCGACCATAAAACCATCTTTTCTTTAATGTCTTGGTCAATGTTTGGTGGTTTACTATATGCGAATTGGAAAGTTGGCCTAAGAGGTGCGCAGGCTTCTAAGTGGGTATTGGGCTCTTTTGGGGTTCTTCTTTTAGCTTACGTTGGAAGCCGTTTTGTACTTGAAGTAATTTTGCAAAAAATCTAATACTTCCCACATGTTAAAAATCATCGAATTTTTGTTGTTTTTTTTCGTCGCCTATTGGTTGTTGTTTATTTACCCAAAACGTTCAACATTAAAAAAGGCGAATCGTGTTGATACGGAATCGATCCCAGAAGTTACCCAAATGGCTACATGTCATTTTTGTAAGATTCGATTACCTTTAAATGACTCTTTTCTATTTGATCAGCGATATTTTTGTTGCCTTGAACACTTCAATGCTTTTGATGCAGGTGGTTGGTTGGGGTGTGCCAAAAAGATACGCTCACCCAATTATGATGACCGGCCTGAAACAGCGAATATCGATACGATTGTCATCCATCATATTAGTTTGCCGGAGGGGCGTTTTGGAGGTGATGCAATTGAGCAATTCTTCACCAATCAATTATATCCACAAGATGACCCTTACTTTGCAGAAATTGCGCATCTTGAAGTATCGGCACACTTTCTCATTAAGCGCACTGGTGAGTTGATTCAATTTGTTTCAATCCATGACCGTGCTTGGCATGCTGGAGTTTCAGAGCTATTTGAACGTGAGAAGGTGAATGATTTTTCAGTGGGTATTGAGATGGAAGGCACAGGGGAAATCCCTTATGAAAGTATGCAATATCAAACCCTCGCAAAGTTAGTGCAAGCGATTGAAAAGCAACTTCATATCAATTATTTTGTAGGACATAGTGACATTTCTCCCAACCGAAAAACCGATCCAGGAAAAAGTTTCGATTGGAAAAATGTCAGTCAAATGGCTAAAATTTCTGAAAATAAATTGCCGTTTGGAACGAGCCCTCGATAATTAAGTGTTTTTTTCATAGTAAGTGCCAACATAAATTAATGTCCGTTGAATGACACTATTTTTAAAATGCGTTGCTTAGTTACTAATTAGGGATTTCCTGATAAAAAATAATAAAAAAACATCGACAAAACATGGAAATATTACCTATACTTAGTACCTAGAGTTAATAAAAACACAAGATATAGTGTTTTTTAAGTAAAGAGTCGATGTATATTCTTTCGAAAAGCATGCATCTTTATTGCTCTAAAAGATATCAAATTAAAGCCTGCGAGGTAAATTACGTAGGTAAAAATAGGATGCATGCGACGATAAAAAGTCGGTGAGTTAAAGAATCAAAAGAGATTGTTTTAAGTAAACATCATTGACTGAATTGTGACGAAAGAATTAGGAACATTTATGACATACGCAGATCCTCAAGGCAACCTCACTGGTATTGCGGGAAATTTTGTTGGTACAAACCCTGCTTTGACAAGTCAAGCGCCTTCAGCGGGTTTTGTTGCTGGTGGTGTTGGTACAGCAATTCAGGTACAGCTATCGGACTACAAAATTATTCGTCGTAATGGCACGGTTGTTTCTTTTGAGCCTTCTAAAATTGCTATCGCCTTAACAAAGGCTTTTTTAGCGGTTAATGGTGGTCAAGGCGCAGCATCTGCGAGAATCCGCGAGCAGGTCGAAGAGCTCACTCAAGTTGTTGTGCGTGGCCTGTTAAGAAGTCGCCCCAATGGTGGAACTTTTCATATAGAAGATATTCAAGATCAAGTTGAGTTAGCCTTGATGCGCAGTGGTGAACATAATGTGGCGCGCGCTTATGTCTTGTATCGCGATAAACGTAATCAAGAGCGTCAACTCACTCAATCAACAACCACTCAAGCCCAGCCGGCCATCGAGCACCCTAGTATGAATGTGACTGACAAGGGCGTCTTAAAGCCTCTTGACATGGCCAACTTGCAAAAGATTGTTGAAGCAGCTTGCCAGGGGTTAGGAAACCATATTGTTGCCACAACCATCCTTACAGAAACACTGAAAAATCTTTATGAAGGTGTTCCTATTGAGCAGGTTTTTGACTCTGCCATTTTGTCATCTAGAACGTTAATTGAAAAAGATCCTGCATATAGCTTAGTCACTGCACGTATTTTGATGCACGTCATACGTCGAGATATTTTAGGCGTTGAGATACCTCAAGACGGTATGCAAAAAGTTTACCCTGAGTATTTTGGTAAATTTTTACGTCGTGGCGTCAAGGAAGAGTTGCTAGATCCAAGGATGCTGGAAATCTTTGACATTGCACGATTAGGTAATGCTTTAAATGCAGAGCGTGATTTGCAGTTTAACTATCTTGGCTTGCAAACTTTGTACGACCGTTATTTTTTACATGTGGATGAACAGCGCATTGAAATGCCGCAGGCTTTCTTTATGCGCGTTGCTATGGGCCTCTCATTGGATGAAAAACAACCTACAGATCGTGCAATTGAGTTTTATGAGATTCTTTCCACATTTGACTTTATGTCAAGCACTCCAACCTTATTTAACTCAGCTAGCCTGCGTTCACAATTATCCAGCTGCTACTTAACGACGGTTGCGGATGACTTAGACGGTATTTATGAAGCGCTCAAAGAAAATGCCTTGCTTTCGAAGTTTGCCGGCGGTTTAGGTAATGACTGGACCAATGTGCGCGCACTTGGAAGTCACATCAAGGGTACCAACGGTAAATCCCAAGGTGTTGTACCTTTCTTAAAAGTGGTCAACGATACTGCTGTTGCAGTGAATCAAGGTGGTAAGCGTAAAGGTGCGGTTTGTGCTTATTTAGAAACTTGGCACTTAGATATTGAAGAGTTTTTAGAGTTACGTAAAAATACAGGTGATGACCGTCGTCGTACCCATGATATGAATACCGCTAACTGGATTCCTGACTTATTCATGAAGCGCGTCATGGAGAACGGTGATTGGACATTGTTCTCACCATCGAGCACTCCAGATTTACATGATAAATTTGGCCGCGCTTTTGAAGAGGCTTATGTTGCTTATGAGAAAAAAGCCGATGCTGGAGAGATTAAACCATTTAAACGTATTCCTGCAGCCCAGCTTTGGCGCAAGATGATTGGTATGTTGTTCGAGACAGGTCATCCATGGATTACATTTAAAGATCCTTGCAATATTAGAAGCCCTCAGCAACATATTGGCGTTGTTCACTCATCAAATCTCTGTACAGAGATCACTCTGAATACGAATGAAGAAGAGATTGCGGTCTGTAATTTAGGCTCTGTCAATTTAACGGTTCATATGATGACAGATGCTAATGGTCAATTAGTTCTTGATCACGCCAAATTACAAAAGACGATTCGTACAGCGATGCGTATGTTGGATAACGTGATTGATATTAACTACTACGCGGTTGCTAAGGCCAAAAACTCGAATGTGAAGCATCGTCCAGTTGGCCTAGGGATTATGGGCTTTCAAGATTGCTTACATATGTTACGCATCCCTTATGCAAGTCAAGCTGCTGTAGAGTTTGCTGACTCATCGATGGAAGCTGTTTGCTATTACGCTTATGAAGCTTCAAATGAGCTTGCTAAAGAACGTGGAACCTATAGTACTTATAAAGGCTCTTTATGGGATCGGGGTATTTTGCCGCAAGATTCAGTCGCGTTATTAGCGCAAGAGCGAGGTGGTTATTTAGATGCCAATAATTCCAGCAAGATGGACTGGACATCACTGCGTGCGAGTATTCAACAGCACGGTATGCGTAATTCCAACTGCGTAGCGATAGCGCCAACAGCGACGATTTCAAACATCATTGGTGTTTCTGCATGTATTGAGCCAACTTTCCAAAACCTCTACGTCAAATCTAACTTGTCTGGTGAGTTTACGGTGGTTAATGAGTATTTGGTCCGTGATTTAAAGGCTAGAGGCTTATGGGACGAAGTCATGATTGCCGACTTGAAGTATTTTGATGGCTCATTAGCAAAGATCGATCGTATCCCACAGGATTTAAGAGATATTTATGCAACAGCTTTCGAAGTAGAGCCAAAATGGATTGTGGAAGCAGCAGCTCGTCGTCAAAAATGGATTGACCAAGCCCAGTCATTAAACATTTATATGGCTGGTGCATCAGGAAAGACCCTTGATGAGACGTATAAATTAGCTTGGACACTTGGTTTAAAGACTACCTATTACCTACGGACAACTTCAGCGACCCAGGTGGAGAAGTCAACCGTTGATAAAGGAACCTTAAACTCAGTTTCCAATCAAAGTGCAGAGCAGCAAGCGGTTACTGCAGCGGCACATGAAAAGGCTTTAGCGGACGCAGAAGGTGCTGTATGTACAATGCGCCCTGGTGATGATGGATTTGAAGAATGTGAAGCTTGCCAGTGAGCAAGATACTTGTAATATGACGAAATTAGATGGAGAAATGTGATGTTGAATTGGGAAGATGATACCCCTGTAGCGCCGGTAAAAATAATACCTACACCTGTGCCTGAAGTGAGAGCAACTCTTGCGACACCGGTGGCAATGAGCACGCCATTACCGAATGAGGCAATAGCTCCTATCCAGACTGCTACAGTGGATTTAGATGCAAATCGTCGCGTGAATGTTGCCGATAAACGCATTATTAATGGTCAAACTGACGTCAATCAGCTAGTTCCATTCAAATATAAATGGGCTTGGGAGAAGTATTTAGCTGGATGTGCAAATCATTGGATGCCTCAAGAGGTCAATATGACTCGTGATATTGCAACTTGGAAAGATCCGAATGAATTGACCGAAGATGAGCGCCGTATTATCAAAAGAAATCTAGGTTTTTTTGTCACTGCAGACTCTTTAGCGGCAAATAATATCGTTCTTGGCACGTATCGTCAGATTACAGCGCCTGAATGTCGTCAATATTTATTGCGTCAAGCATTTGAAGAGGCAATTCATACTCATGCCTATCAATATATTGTCGAATCTCTTGGTTTAGATCAAGCAGAAATTTTTAATGCGTATCACGAAGTACCTTCGATTCGTGCAAAAGATGAATTTCTTTTACCGTTTATTGATGCATTAACCGACCCATCTTTTAAAACTGGCACCCCTGAAGCTGATCAAAAATTATTAAAATCACTGATTGTTTTTTCGTGCATTATGGAAGGATTGTTCTTTTATGTTGGTTTTACGCAAATCCTTGCAATGGGTCGTCAAAACAAAATGACGGGTGCCGCAGAGCAGTATCAATACATCTTAAGAGATGAGTCACTGCACTGTAATTTTGGTATCGATATGATTAATCAAATAAAGCTTGAGAACCCCCATTTATGGACCTCTGCGTTTAAAGATGAGTTGAAAGAACTGTTCGCAGAAGCAGTCGAATTAGAGTACAAATATGCAGAGGATACGATGCCTCGTGGAGTGCTTGGACTCAACGCTCCGATGTTCAAAAGTTACCTTAGATACATTTGTAATCGTCGTTGTATGCAAATAGGACTTGACGCAATGTATCCAAATGAAGAGAATCCATTTCCATGGATGTCAGAAATGATTGATTTGAAAAAAGAGAGAAATTTTTTCGAAACAAGAGTAATTGAGTATCAAACTGGAGGCGCATTGAGTTGGGATTAACAACTCGAAGTTGTCTCTAATAAATTGGAGATGTACGGATTGAACATTAGACGTTGGAATTTTACAAATCAAATAGAAAGTTCGAAAAAACGGACAGGGAGAGTTTCCCTTAAAAATGTAACAACGTTGAATGCTCACATTTTTAGTACGACAAAGCGTCAAAATACGCTGACAAAATTAAGAAAGCCATTCCAAGAAGTTGGGATGGCTTTTTTTACGAGGTTCATGGGACTATTTCGCAGTGTTGGGAATAAAAACATGAATGGCTCATTCGTTTGTGCCGATTTTCTACCCAGAGAGTCGGTTCGGAACGCTTGGGTCTTCTTTAACTGTAGTTTGTATAACTTCTCACTTGAAGGAGCATGAAAATGGCAACTGCCAAGAAAAAACCCGCTGCTAAGAAACCTGCAGCTAAAAAAGTTGTAGCAAAGAAGCCTGCTGCTAAAAAAGTAGCTGCTAAGAAGCCTGCTGCTAAAAAAGCTGCTGCTAAGAAGCCTGCTGCTAAAAAAGCTGCTGCTAAGAAGCCTGCTGCTAAAAAAGCTGCTGCTAAGAAGCCTGCTGCTAAGAAGCCTGCTGCAAAAAAAAAAGTAGTTAAAGCCGCAGCAAAAAAGCCAGCTAAAAAGGCCGCTGTAAAACCAGCAGTTAAGAAGCCGGAAGTAAAAGCATCAACAAAAACGGCTTTAAATCCGACTGCTGCATGGCCTTTTCCTACCGGTAGCCGTCCTTAATTTGGACGGTTTCCGAAAGGCAACAGCTGTAGTTGTAACAGATGTAAGCAGCCCACCTTGGTTAAATCCTCGGTGGGTTTTTCTTTTAGATAAAATCGGCGTTAAAGGCCTTGCGGTAGAGATCTTGGATCATCGCAAAACTTGGCGCATGGTTTTGAGGGCCTTGCGATGCGATTTTAATAGCGCCCATCAAAGATCCAAGTCTGCCCGTAGTTTCCATATCTAATTGATTTTCGATACCATAAAGAAGACCAGCACGAAAAGCATCACCACAGCCAGTAGGATCGACAGGCTTCTCAACGCTTACTACTGGAATATGAATCACCTGACCATCCGTATAGATTTCAGATCCTTGGATACCCTTTGTAACAATTAAAGCTTTAACACGTTGAGCTATTTGCGCGAGTGGCAAACCTGTTTTATGGGAAAGCATTTCTCCTTCGTAGTCATTGACAGCAATATAAGTCGCTTGTTCAATAAATGTATTTAAATCTTTGCTATCAAACATAGGCAAACCTTGCCCAGGGTCAAAAATGAACGGGATTTGAGCATCCACAAATTGCTGAGCATGGATCAACATACCGTCTCTACCATCGGGGGCAACGATACCTAACTGAATGGCCTTTGGAGTGGACTTGAGAGCCTGCGCAGCTGTCAGCACATTGTTGAGATGGGATTCT
>CANJBQ010000003.1 GCA_947472645.1 Burkholderiaceae bacterium | reverse complement strand
TTGTTCCGGTTTAATACGTTGACCTTTAGGCATTTTTTACTCCTTTTAGAGATAGATTATCAAAAATTTCTCTCTTTGGGAGTGGTACTAAAAATTAGGTCAGATCACTAGCATGGTACTGAATAAATATCTTGCACACAATTGGCAAAATCATTGAAATGGCTTATATACAACTTATTTAATGTCATACATCATTTTTGGTTAAGATTTGTAAAGATTCTTGGCCAGGAACAAGTCACTACTATACGTGGTAACGCCAATAATGCTAAATACTATTTCACAACTCCAGTAAGTATTAACACCCAACTCAAGCCAATCAAAGCTTCTATAAATTCCATTTACACACCTTAATAGTGAATTAATTTAAGAAATCTACCTTAACCAACTTATGTTTCAACAGTGTGAACTTAAAGTTGTACATTCTTATAGATACTTTAACAATAATTGGATTTGTCTTAGAAAGAGTATTGCCCCAAATTAGGGCATATCCCAATTTTTAGTGCGCTTTTGGACCTAACAACGGTTTCACCAGCCCCACCCCTTAACGGAAGGAAAGGCAGCTTAATCTCGGGAGACAATTCGTCACAATTGAACACAGTGATCTAATTTGTGAATCATGATAGTGCCAGTCAGGCAGATGGCCTGCCCAGCACGATTCGAACGTGCGACCTACGGCTTAGAAGGCCGTTGCTCTATCCATCTGAGCTATGGGCAGGTTGTGGCACTATTATATATTTATTCGCGCCAAGCTAAAACATCATAATCAATTATGCAACGTCAATTTTAGATTAGCCTATAATTTTCTAAGGTTCTTATCAAATACCTTACATTTAAAGGAGCTCAATTAAAAATGCTTACCTACGAAGAAGCGATTCTCAAAATACAAGAGTCTGGCCAAATTCAACTCAAAGATCTCAAAAAATTAAACTACGATGATCTATATGAGCTGGTTGAAGAAATTAAAAAATGGTGCGTGTATGCAAACGGCAATGTCAATAAATTGAATAAAATTAAAACTAAAAAGAAAAAAGAGAAAAAGAAATAATTTCGTATTTCTTATTTCATGAAGAGTGGTCGGGGCGGTGGGATTCGAACTCACGACCCTCTGCTCCCAAAGCAGATGCGCTACCAGGCTGCGCTACGCCCCGAACATCCAACATTCTAACCTGTTTTGCAAAAGATGCCTAATAATTTCTTAACCTAGAGGTATTTATATGGTTCCACGCCTCTAAAGATAAGGCTTTTCTGTCAGAGATTGTTTCGCAAATTGGTGCAATTGTGATGATGACCCTCAACGGTTTCGCTCTAATGGTGTTAGCAATTGATTCGATGAGCCCCATATCACCAATAAAAGCAGGCCCCTTACTCATTTGCCCCGTTAACAAGCTCTCATAAAGAATTGAGATGGGTTGGCATGGTACGTTTGCTTCAATCGCTGACTGAAATAAATTAGGCTTGAAGGGTAAGACCACTTCTCCATCTGAAGATGTACCCTCTGGAAAAATACAGATACGATCTTGTTGACTTAAACCTTTAGCCATTTGAGAAGAAATATTGAATGAATCCCCTCGCATTTGACGGTCAATAAATAGCGTATTTAATTGCTTGGCAAACCAACCGAAAATTGGCCATTTCCCCACCTCTTTCTTTGCCACAAAACGCATGGGGCGCCATGCATTAATGACATGAATATCTAACCAAGAAATATGATTACACACATACAAAACACCACGATCATGGGCAGATAAGTCACCCCGAATTTCTAGCTTTACATCAAGAATTTTCAACAGTTGAAGGCTCCACAGCTGAATAATGACTTCTCTTTGAAATGGATTTGCCGATCTAAATCGCACGATAACAACATAAAATCCATAAAAAAGATGTCTGATGATTGAAAAATAGTTGAACAAAATCATTGACCTTTTTAATAATTCAGTTTTTGAAACACAAATGACATATTTTAGTCATCTCCTCGTCATTCTACTCGTGCTTAATGAACTTCCATGGCGCAATATCGTACGATTTGGATTTCTGATATTCACTTGGGAACTTCTGGTTGCCAAGCGGATTTTCTCCTCGATTTTTTGAAACATAACGAAGCAGAAACATTTTATCTCGTTGGTGACATCATTGATGGCTGGCGCTTAAAAAAATCCTGGTACTGGCCACAATCTCATAATGATGTGATTCAAAAACTTTTACGTAAAGTGCGTAAAGGTGCTGAGGTGTTTTATATTCCTGGAAATCATGACGAAGTAGCTCGTCAGTTTATTGGGATGACATTTGGTGAAATTCAAATCCAGAATGAAATGATTCATATCACTGCCGATGGAAAAAAGCTATGGGTGACCCACGGAGATCTTTTTGATAGTGTGATGCAATACGCCAAATGGCTTGCCTACCTAGGAGATACTGCCTATACCTGCATTTTAGTAGTCAATCGATGGTTCAATAACATTCGTATCAAACTAGGTTTTCAGTACTGGTCTTTGTCACAATTTTTAAAACATAAAGTAAAAAATGCAGTTAGTTTTATTGCTGACTTCGAAGCTATTATGGCGCGTGAGGCGCGCAAAAGAAAATGTGACGGTGTGGTTTGCGGCCATATCCACAAGGCAGAAATTCGTGACATTGATGGTCTTTTATATTGCAATGATGGTGATTGGGTAGAAAGTCTAACCGCGCTCGTGGAAACGTTTGACGGGGAACT
Organism: Burkholderiaceae bacterium; assembly: GCA_947472645.1. Classification (GTDB taxonomy): domain Bacteria; phylum Pseudomonadota; class Gammaproteobacteria; order Burkholderiales; family Burkholderiaceae; genus Polynucleobacter. The sequence continues at coordinate 123,890 of CANJBQ010000003.1, read as the reverse complement.
GAAAATTATTCATTGGCCGCACATACTTGAAGGTTCTTTAGAATCCATTCCTGAGCCCATCGTTATCACTAATCACCCGCCACTTCATATTCCGTTAAATTCTTTTCCTGTACCAGCTTCGATCACTGCTAAAAGATCGCTATCCGTTACACCTTTGGAACTTACCGAATGAAAATCATGATTATTACCGACGCCTGGGAGCCCCAAGTTAACGGAGTTGTCAGAACCCTTAAACAAACAAGAAAAGAATTAATCTTAATGGGGCACGAGGTAGATATGATCACCCCACTTGAATTTAAGACCTTTCCATGTCCAACTTATCCAGACATATCTCTATCAATTCTGCCAGCTAAAAAAGTGTCTCAAAGAATCCGCGCCTTTAAACCAGATGCCATTCATATATCGACCGAAGGCCCTCTTGGACTCGCAGCAAGGTCCTTTGCTCTAAAAAATAAAATTCCTTACTCCACCGCCTACCATACTCGTTTTCCAGAATATGTATATGCCAGAATTCGAGTCCCATTATCTTGGACATACCGATTCCTGAGATGGTTCCATGGTCCGTCATGCGCGGTAATGGCTCCAACACCAGCCATTGTTGCTGAGTTGCAAAAGAATAAATTTACGAATGTAGTCCTGTGGAGCAGAGGCGTTGATTTGGAGCGTTTTCAATATCAACCTTCAACGTGTATCAATACCCCAAAACCAATCTTTCTATGTGTTGGAAGAGTGGCTGTTGAAAAAAATATAGAAGCCTTTTTATCACTTGATCTTCCTGGATCAAAAGTAGTCATTGGAGACGGACCCTCCCTCTCCCTTCTAAAAGACAAGTATCCAAACGCTACTTATTTGGGCGCCAAAGATCAAGTAGATCTTCCACCTTACTATTCTTCCGCTGATGTATTCGTCTTTCCAAGTAAAACAGATACCTTTGGTTTGGTCATCCTTGAAGCAATGGCATGTGGCTTACCTGTGGCAGCTTTCCCAGTGCCTGGACCAATTGATGTAATTGGGAGCTCTGACTCAGGAGTCTTAAAAGAAGACCTTCGTGAGGCCTGTTTAGAGGCTTTAAAGATCCCTAAAGAAGCTGCTATCGCTCATGCAAAATTATACTCATGGCGGTTGGCCAGCGAACAGTTTGCAAAATACTTAGTACCCGTCCCTGATGGCTTAGTCGAGCATAGTACAGACATTGAGATCTAACTCATGGACGAAAAATACTCCATTGACCAAAACCCTCATAAAGGTAATAAAGGATTAACTCGCGCCTTTAGAGCCGCAATCAACTCATGGAATGGGCTGGTTTTTGCAGTGCGCGAAGAAAGTGCCTTTCGCCAAGAGCTCACCCTGACTTGCATCTTAATTCCAATCAGCTTTTTTTTATCTGTATCACCCATCGAGCATGTCGCTCTTTTTGGCTCAGTCATCTTAGTTTTAATTGTTGAACTTCTGAATTCGAGTGTTGAAGCTGCAATTGATCGTATTTCTTTTGAGAAACATGGCTTATCGCAACGTGCAAAAGATTTTGGTAGTGCTGCGGTTTTACTAGCGTTGTTATTGTGTGTATTTACATGGGTTTGTATCTTAATTCCACTTTTTTATAAAGTTCCAGTCGATGTATAAATTAATTGGATTTGTCATTAGCGCGTCATTTAATTTACATATCATTTACATAAATCGAATCTAAAGTAGGTACTATGAAAGAACTTCCAAATCCTCTGCAGTCACTCAATTCCCTAGGAGATGGGATAACGACGAAAATCGCTAATAAATTATCTACTAAGCTCTCTGAAATCCAACGATTCAATAAATTCGTTAAGTTATTTCCGTTAAAAAAGAAAGCAAAGTCAAAAAAACGTCTAAAAAGAATTAAAGCATTACGAAAAACTTTGGCCGAACAACCAGCAGTAATCCCACCAGTTCGCACCGCAAAACAAAGTCCGATTCAGGTCTACGTAGCTAGGGACTCAGCAGAAATCAAAGAAGCACAACGCCTCAGATACAGAGTCTTTGCTGAAGAAATGGGGGCAAGCCTTCCTTATAACGCAGAGGGCTTAGATGTAGATTTTTTCGATGCTTACTGCGATCATTTGATTGTTCGCGATCGTGAAACTCTCCAAGTCGTTGGCACTTATCGCGTGTTACCGCCAGAGCAAGCAAAAATCATTGGGCGACTCTACTCTGAGTCTGAATTTGATATAGCAAGACTCCAACATCTCCTCCCTAAAACAGTTGAGATTGGAAGGTCCTGCGTTCACGAAGATTATCGTTCAGGTGGAGTCATTATGGCGCTATGGGCTGGTCTTGGTTCCTATATGAAGCAACACGGCTACGAAATAATGCTAGGGTGCGCTAGCGTACCTATGGGTGACGGTGGTCACTACGCTGCAAGTCTAAATAGAATCTTGCAAGAAAAACATCTCTCTGACATTGAGTACAGAACTTTTCCGAAACTACCTCTACCACTCGATAAATTAAACGCATCTTTAGATGTTGAACCACCCCCTTTAATCAAAGGCTATTTAAGAGTTGGCGCAAAAATTTGTGGCGAACCCGCATGGGATCCTGACTTTAATACTGCAGATTTTTTAACGATGTTTAGACTCTCTGATATTAATCCAAAATACGCGAAGCACTTTTTGGCAGATTAATAAAGATCAACAGCGTAGTTTCGATGGATTTTTTGCCAATCTTCAGCCTCTTTTTTTAAACTGAACTCGGTCAAAGGATGTTGATCTAACCATTTTTTAGGAATGCTGACTTTATAACCGTTTTGAGAATTTTGAACTAGTATTTCTGGAATATCCTCATGCATGCGTCGTCGGCATAAAACCAAAGCTAGCCGCAAACAAAACAACATCCGCCAATCAATAAAACTATTGATAGATGAGACTTTAGCAAACTTTCCAACATGGCCTAATAGTAAGGCGGATAACCTTGCTTGATCGTTTTTTGAAAATCCTGGCATGTCAGCATTTGCCGAAATATACGCAGAGTGCTTGTGATAGCCATTATGAGAAATAGATAAGCCAATTTCGTGTAATCTCGCGGCCCAACCCAATAATGCCAAGTTGTTGATGCGATCTTCATTTTCTGGCATCGGAAACTGCTCTAAAAACATGGTAGCAAGTTGCTCAACACGCATAGCTTGCTCAATATCTACGGCATATCGCTTCATAAATTGTTCAACAGTGACAAAACGCATGTCATGGTGTTGGGATCTACCTAAGAAGTCATACAAAACCCCCATACGCAGGGCCGCTTCAACAATCTCCATAGATTCAATTTTTAATTCATCAAAAGCAGCGATCATAATCGCTAACCCACCAGGTAAAACTTGCCGGCGATCAGGCTTGAGTCCAATCAGCTTAGAGGATTGCATATGTTCGGATTCAATTAATGAGCCTTTAAGATTTTCTAAGCCATCTCGAGTGATTAATCCACTTGCATCAAAACCTGAGTAACCGCCGCCATCAAAGCCATTCAAAATAATTAGCTCGGCAATGGCCTTTGCAGTCCCTGAGGAGCCAATGACTTGATCCCAACCCTTTTTTCGGTATTCTTTCGATAAAATCTGAATCTCTTGTCGAGCAGCCAGTTCAGCCTGCTTGAAGCTGTAACTATCGATTGCGCCATTCACAAAGAACTTTTGACTATGTGAAACACAGCCAATATATAAAGACTCCATCAATTTCGCTTCATACCCGTAACCGATAATGAATTCGGTAGACCCACCTCCAACATCGATCACCAAACGATTACCTGTATTGGCAGGAGCACCATGAGCGGCTCCAACATAGACGAGCCTTGCCTCTTCTCGTCCAGCAATGACTTCAATAGGGAACCCAAGAGCCAACTCTGCTTGGTGAATGAATTGAGATGCGTTTCTAGCCACGCGTAGGGTGTTTGTAGCAACGGCCCTTACCTGCATGGGGGAAAAACTTCTGAGGCGCTCACCAAAGCGTCTAATCGAGGTAAGACCTCTAGCAAAAGCATCAGCGTCTAGATTTTTTTCGCCATCAAGTCCAGCCGCTAAATTAATAGGGTCCCGCAAAGTATCAACTGGGCGCAACTGATATCCAGATGCAGTTTCAATGATTTGGGCTACAACCATCCGAAAACTATTTGAGCCCAAATCTACCGAAGCAATTAACTTTGGGTCAGAGTCATTTTTGTTAGAGGATTGTAGTTCGAAAGTCATACTTTCTTTTAAATTGATAGCCATATCGATAATATTTCATTTCTATGATACTTTAGTGAATATCCATCATCATAATGAAATATTTACCTGAAACAATGCTTTAAAATGAGTAATTCTTTCATACCACTGCTGAACAGAGAAATTAGCCAATTAGAATTCAATTCTAGGGTATTGTCTCAAGCGGAAGATCCAAAAGTACCTTTACTAGAAAGACTGCGATTTATTTGTATTGTGTCTAGTAATATGGATGAGTTTTATGAAATTCGTATGTCTGGCCTAAAAGAACAACTACTAGAAAATCCGAATAAAATTTTAGCCGATAATGTTCCGATAAAAGAGTCCTATAACCGTATCACCGCTTTTGCACAGGCCTTAACAGCAAAGCAATACGAACTGTTACAACAATCAATCCTACCAGCGCTGGCGAAAGAAAAAATTGTTTTTCAACACCCTGACATGTGGAATAAGAAGCAACTTCAGTGGGCAAAAGACTTTTTTCAGCGAGAGCTTGTCCCTCTTTTAACTCCAATTGCCTTAGACCCGGCACACCCTTTTCCCAGAGTGCTAAATAAAAGTTTAAATTTTTTAGTATCTCTTGAAGGTAAAGACTCATTTGGAAGAAATGCTGCTTTAGCTGTTGTTCAAGCTCCTCGCTTGCTGCCACGCGTTGTCAGAATGCCAAAACATCTTGAAGGGTCCGGCGAAATTTGCTTCATCATGCTTTCCTCATTTATGCAAGCTTTCGTTGGAGTACTATTTCCAGGGATTAAAGTGAATGGTTGCTACCAATTTCGAGTTACTCGCAACTCGGATTTATTTGTTTCAGAGGACGACATTACTGATTTACGCAGTGCTTTGCAGGGTGAGCTTCCTACTCGCCATTTAGGTGATGCAGTCCGACTTGAAATTACTTCGGATACCCCAGATAAGCTAGTAGAGCGAATTTTAGATGAGTCAAACTTACAAGAAACCGATTGCTTTAGGGTGGATGGGCCTGTGAACCTAGTACGTTTGATCCAAATCCCCGACCTTACCGACCGTGCAGACTTAAAATTTCAAGAAGCTACCCCAAAAATCCCTAACGTGTTCATGAATGACGAATCCATCTTTGAGACGATCAATCAGCAAGAAATCTTACTGCATCACCCGTATGAAAGTTTTGAGCCTGTCCTTGAGCTTTTAAGGGAGGCAGCTAGAGATCCGAATGTTTTAGCTATTAAACAAACTGTCTATCGTACCGGGGATGAGTCGCTGGTCATGGACGCCCTCATGGAAGCTGCACGCAATGGTAAAGAGGTAACCGTCGTGGTAGAGCTTCTTGCCCGTTTTGATGAACAGACTAATATGCAGTGGGCTGCAAAACTCGAAGCTGTGGGTGCGCATGTCATTTACGGTATTGTGGGCCATAAATGCCATGCCAAAATGCTGCTAATTGTTCGCCGCGAGAAAATCTTAACTGGTCGTGGCAAAGGCAAATCCATTCTAAAAAGATATGCTCATTTAGGTACAGGAAACTACCACCCAAGAACAGCTAAGTTATATACTGACTTTGGTCTGTTAACCTGTGATCCACAAATTACCTCCGATATGCACTACGTCTTTCAACAACTAACAGGTACTGGAAAACAATTATCCTTGCAACGTTTGTGGCAATCACCCTTTACCATGCAAGATGAAATCATCAAACATATTCGAGCTGAAACAAGGGCTGCTAAAGCAGGAAAAAAAGCCCATGTCATAGCAAAAATGAACGCCCTACTCGAACCAAGCGTGATTCAGGAACTCTATCGCGCCTCTCAAGCAGGCGTCAAAATTGATTTGATCATTCGTGGGGTTTGTGCCCTCATGCCTGGTGTGCCAGGACTATCGGAAAATATCAAAGTTAGATCTATTATCGGTCGATTTTTAGAGCATCATCGTATTTGTTATTTCTATGCCAATGGCCTAGAAAAGGTCTATTTATCAAGCGCAGATTGGATGGATAGAAATTTATATCGCCGTGTAGAAATTGCTTTCCCAATCTTAAACCCGGTAATCAAGCATCGCGTAATTCAAGAGGGATTGCGAATTTTATTACAAGATAATCAAGCCGCATGGATTATGCAGTCAAACGGTCAATATCTTCAAGTTAAAACTAATAGAAAGACCTTAATCACTGCCCAATTAGAATTGATTAAAAGAATTCAATCTTGAGAAGCTTCATTTTTCAAGCTGTCTAGATCAGGCGTTAATCTTTCAGAATCAAATTGAATAGAAAAGACACTGCCGACTGCCGGTGTACTTTGTATCTCTAATTTAGCACCATGACGAATCGCTACATGTTTGACAATGGCTAACCCAAGCCCCGTTCCCCCACTCTCGCGAGAACGACTTCTATCCACCCGATAAAAACGCTCTGTCAACCGGGGAATATGCTCAGGAGTAATACCGATACCACTATCAGTTACCGAAAAAATGGCGCCGCCACTCACTTCATCCCTCCAAGCAATCTCAATAAACCCGTTCTCTTGGGTATAACGGATAGCGTTGGTTACCAAATTAGAAAATGCTGAAAATATTTCGTTTTCGGCGCCTAAAATATTTTTTTCAGAATGGATCTCACATCGAATTTCATGCCTACTATTGGATAAGCTCTTCCCATCATCTAATAGACGTTGTAGTAAATCTTTGACCTTCACAACCGATGTTTTAGGTGAAATTGGGCTATGGTCCAGCTTGGTCAAAATTAATAGCTCCTCAACCAAGCTCAGCATCCTTGAAGACTGAAGACTCATTAAGTTTAAATATTTTTTTCTTTCTGCCGCATTTAACGGAATCTCCTGGAGAGTTTCTAAAAACCCATTAAGGACTGTCAATGGGGTTCGTAACTCATGGGAGACATTTGCCACAAAATCTTGACGAATCGATTCATTTCTCTTTAAAACAGTCACATCTTGGCTCAGAAGCAGTTTACGATTTTCTCCGTAAGGATATACCTGTAACAACAACATCAGATTACCGTTAACGCCCATAAAATCTAGATTCAGTGGGCTCGTAAAGTCAGAATTTTGCATGTAACGAATAAAATCAGGATGTCTAAGCAAAAAAGTAATTGGCTGTCGAGCATCACGCAATGGGTCTAAACGAAAGTGCTCTTTGCAAATATTATTGCACCACTCGATTTGATCATCCTCATCGAGCATGATCAGTCCATTAGGAGAGGCCTGAACCGCTTGAATAAATCGCTTGTACTCAATTTCCGAGCGTAAAATCTCTTGTCGCCACCCCTTTGATTTTTTTTCCAATAGCTCGAAAATAATGCGCCATCTCCCTATGCCTCTGGAGCGACCAATCAAATCATCTCCTTGAATTGCTTTGAGCAAACGCTCTTGATTCCAAGATTGATACAAGATAAATAAGACCAGTAAGGACACGCCCCATAAGAATGAGAGAGTTTCTGAAAAAAAACTCCCGAAAAAGAGTGCGCTTACTAAAATAGCAAGAAGGGTGAATACCGTGCGTAGTCCCATGAGAGTCATGGAACCTATTATTTCATGAAACTAGTGATGGGTTCCGAGTTAATCGATACCCACTACCTCGCACAGTTTCAATCATCGTCTCACATCCAACTGGAGCAAGTGCAGCACGTAACCTTTTAATGTGAACATCAACCGTACGCTCTTCAACAAATACGTGATCGCCCCAAACTTTATCAAGTAGCTGGCCACGCGCATGCACTCTTTCAGGATTGGCCATCAAAAAGCGTAATAGTCTAAATTCTGTTGGGCCTAATTCGATTTTATGTAACTCATCGTGACTTTGAAACGTTACGCGATGTGTCGTAGGATCAAGTTTGAGGGCGTTGATTTCAATCACTTCATCGGTCAATTGAGGAGATCTACGACGCAGTACCGCACGAATTCGGGCAACTAACTCTTTCGGAGAGAATGGCTTTGTCAAATAATCATCAGCCCCCGCATCTAACCCAGCAATTTTATCCATCTCTTCAGTTCTTGCTGTGAGAAAAATAATGGGGATATCCTTAGTACGATCATTGTTACGAATATCTTTTGCAAATTGTATACCTGACTTACCTGGTAACATCCAATCTAAAATAATCAAATCTGGCAACACATCACGCATTAACATCGCTGCTTGATCAGCTTGAAATGCTCTAACTGGTAAAAAGCCTTCATGACTAAGGTTCACCGCAATCAATTCAGCAATAGAAGGTTCATCTTCAACAATAAGAATGCTACTTGCCATATTATTTATTTGCCTCTTGTTTTAGTTGATCGTGAGGAAGATGCCTAACGTCCGTTCCCTTATCTACGTAGATAACAAACTCAGAGATATTCTTTGCGTGATCTCCAATTCGTTCGACTGCTTTTGCAATAAACAAAATCTCAAGTGCAGTTGAAATAATTCTTGGATCTTCACTCATATAAGAAATTAATTTTCGTACAAATCCTCTAAACTCATTGTCAATTTCAATATCATCAGCAACAATTGTGGCGGCAGACTTAGAGTCCATCCTAGCAAAAGCATCTAATGATCGGCGTAAAAGTCCTAATGCCATCTGACCAGCTATCCGAATTTCAGCAACGTTAATTTGATAAGGCGCATTGACTTCAACAACTTTTTTAATCCGTGCGGCAATATGATCTGCCTCATCTCCAACACGCTCTAAATTTGATACCGCCTTAGCAACGGCTAATACAAGTCGTAAATCTTTTGCTGTAGGCTGACGCCGAGCCAAAATCTCAGAACATTCTTTATCGATATTTAGTTCATAAGCATTGACTTCTTTTTCTCTTTCCAAAACCTCAGAGGCTAACTCTGAATCCATGGTCGAGAATGCTTTCATCGCATTCGCTACTTGAGACTCGACTAATCCTCCCATCTCTAAAAGATGAGCGTTAATTGCGTTTAACTCAACATCAAATTGTGTCGATAAATGTTTTTCAGTCATTTTGCTATCCCTATTCCATTAATCAATTAACCAAAACGACCAGTAATGTAATCTTCTGTTTCTTTACGATCAGGCTTTAAGAAAATCTGTTTTGTTTCATTAAACTCTATTAATTCCCCTAAGTACATAAAAGCGGTAAAGTCTGAGACCCGCGCGGCTTGTTGCATATTGTGAGTCACTATAGCTACGGTATAGTCGTTCTTTAATTCATGAACCAACTCTTCAACTTTACCTGTCGATATCGGATCCAAAGCTGATGTTGGCTCATCCAACAATAAAACAGAAGGCTTGACGGCAACTCCTCTTGCAATACATAAACGCTGTTGTTGACCACCAGACAGTGACAGGCCACTTTGATTTAATTTATCTTTTACTTCACCCCATAAAGCAGCTTTATTTAATGCCCACTCAACTCGTTCATCCATATCAGATTTATTTAAGCTCTCATAAAGCTTAACACCAAATGCGATGTTGTCATAGATGGACATTGGAAATGGCGTTGGCTTTTGAAAAATCATTCCAACCTTGGAACGCAAGAGATTTAAATCGCGACCCTTATCAAGAATGTTTTCTCCATAAAGATTGATTTCACCTTCTGCGCGTTGGCCTGGGTAAAGATCATACATACGATTGAAGGTTCTCAATAATGTCGATTTTCCACAACCTGAAGGCCCAATAAAGGCAGTTACTTTATTTTCAGCGATGTTCAGGTTAATACCCTTTAGGCCTTTGAATTTTCCATAAAAGAAATCTAAATTTCGGACTTCAATAGCGTTTTTCAAATTAGATATATCGGTCGTCATGATTTCTCTCTAAAAAATACTCGGGCAACTATATTCAGGCCCAATACGGTTAACGTAATCAATAATGCCCCACCCCACGCCAAATTAATCCAGTTCTCATATGGACTAAATGCAAATTGATAAATAACAACAGGTAAATTCGACATCGGCTTATTCATATTCGTCGAATAAAATTGGTTATTTAGGGCGGTAAATAAAAGCGGTGCTGTTTCACCACTCACCCTTGCAACCGCCAATAAAATTCCGGTCATTACACCACTCTTAGCGGCTCGCAGTACCACGGATAAAGACACCTTCCATTTTGGGGTTCCTAATGCATAGGTAGCCTCTCTCAAGGTATTTGGAACAAGCCTTAACATATTTTCAGTGGTTTTTACAATCACTGGAACAGCTAATAAACACAATGCAACAGTACCAGCCCATCCAGAGAAGTGCTTTACCTGAGCAACAATAATGGCGTAAACAAATAAACCAATCACAATAGACGGAGCGGATAACATAATATCGGTAACGAAGCGAGTTACGGAAGCAACTTTACTTCGATCGCCATACTCCGATAAAAAGATCCCGGCCAAAATACCAATCGGAGTGCTTATTAACGTACAAGTTGTTACTATCAGCAAACTGCCAGTAATGGCATTGGCTAACCCCCCACCCTCAGATCCAGGAGCTGGAGTACTTTGCGTAAAAAAATCTACGTTTAATGCAGCGAACCCTTTAGTAAGAAGAATAAACAAGATCCATAATAGGACAACCATACCCAAAATCATCGCAACCATCGACAAGATCAAACCAATTGAGTTCGCTCTTTTGCGTGCCTTATAAATAGAAACATCCATAATTAAGTCCTCATGCCTTGTTTACGTTCCATATTCGAGAGCATCCATTTCGCTGCTGCAAGGACAATGAAGGTAATAATAAAGAGCGCAAGCCCTAAAGCAAAGAGCGAGGAGTAATGAAGACCAGGCTCCGCTTCACCAAACTCATTAGCTAGAGTCGAAGCGATTGATGAGCCAGCGGCAAAGAGTGAAGGACTGATACGGTGTGCGTTACCAATCACAAAGGTGACTGCCATCGTCTCACCTAATGCGCGCCCCAAGCCCAACATGACACCGCCAACAACACCTGCTTTTGTATAAGGAAGTACGATTCTAGTAACCACTTCCCAAGTGGTGCAACCAATACCATAAGCCGATTCCTTTAAAACAGGTGGTACGATTTCAAAAACATCACGCATTACCGACGTTATAAAGGGAATAATCATAAAAGCCAAAATCAATCCAGCACACAACAACCCAATGCCATTTGGTGGTCCGGAAAACAAAATACCAATGTATGGAACTTTTCCGAGAGTGCTAGCAAGAGCTGGTTGTATATAGTCAGCATAAATCGGTGCAAAAACAAAGAGTCCAAACATACCGTAAATAATGGAGGGTACAGCAGCTAAGAGCTCAATAGCCGTTCCAAGTGGACGCTTTAACCAAGAAGGACAAATTTCTGTCAAAAATACAGAAATACCAAAACTGAGAGGTACTGCTAACAATAGCGCTATCACCGCTGTCACCAAGGTGCCATAAATGGCCGTTAATCCGCCAAATTTTTGTGCAGGAACATCCCACTCATCACTAAAGAAAAATCCCGGCCCAAACTCACTCAGTGAAGGCCAAGCATTGATAAATAAAGAAATGATAATTCCAGCCAAAACAATTAAAACTAGGGATGCAAAAGACAAGGTCATTACATGAAACAACGCATCTTGAAAACGCTGCGTTTTCATTTTCCTAGCAAGTTCCGGGGTTAGTTGTATACCCCGTGTTATCTCATTATTACTTGACATATCTCATCCATCAAATAGGCAGAATAGCCATCCATATTCCCCCTTAAAAGTCACCCTTTAAGGGGGGTATATATTACTTAGTTACAACGTTAGACCATACATTCTTAGCAATGTAATCAGTGACATTATCCGGTAAAGCAACGTACTCTAATTCAGTTGCAATATCATCGCCATTTTTAAATGCCCACTCAAAAAACTTTAAAGTTTCTGCACCTTTAGCTTTATCACTTGGATTTTTGTAAACCAAAATGAATGTTCCACCAGTAATTGGCCATGATGTAGCTCCAGGCTGATTCGTAATAAAAATACCCATGCCTGGCGTTGAAGACCAGTTTGCGCCTGCTGCTGCAGCTTTAAATCCAGCTAAGCTAGGAGTAACAAATTTACCATCAGCATTTTTAAGTTGAACCGTAGTCATCTTGTTAATCTTTGCATAAGCAAATTCAACATAACCAATTGAACCTTTAACTCGTGTTACGTTGGCAGATATACCTTCGTTACCCTTACCACCAACTGTAGACATCGCAGGCCATTTGACTGAAGTGCCAGAACCAACTGAATCAGCCCATCTTTTACTAGTTTTTGATAAATAATCTGTAAAGATGTTTGTTGTGCCTGATGAATCCGAACGAGTTACCACGGTAATCGCCTGGTCAGGTAACTTCACACCTGGATTTAAAGCGGCAATTTGCGCAGCATTCCAGTTATTAACATCACCAGAAAAAATCAGGGCTAAGATTTCACCCGTCAACTTTAAATCATTGGGCTTAATACCCTCAACGTTAATGACCGGAACTACCCCACCAACGATAGCTGGAAATTGAACCATGCCATCTTTTTCGAGATCAGGACCTTTTAAGGGACCATCCGTCGCACCAAAATCAATTGTTTTTTCACGAATTTGTTTAATGCCGCCACCAGATCCAATGGAAGCATAATTCACACTAGTTCCAGAAATCTTTTTGTAAGCTTCAGCCCATTTCGTTACTACTGGGGCCATAAAAGAAGATCCTGCGCCAGTAATGTCTACAGCGCCAACACTGAAGGAGGCAGTGATCAGAGATCCGATAGTTATAAGTTGAATTAAACTTTTATTCATAAATTCCTCGCAGTTAAAAGTCATATGACTTACTAGAACTTTAATGGTCTAATGTGAGGGAAATATGACAAAACTTCACAATGACATATTTATATATTAAATACTTTAAAAATCAATTACTTATAATTACGCCGGCACCCTATCGGCTATCTGTTGTGCACAACGTTGCGCTAATTCTTGGGTTTTTGCCTCAACCATGACTCGTAAAACTGGCTCAGTTCCAGACGCCCTGATTAATAAACGGCCATTCTCAGCGAGTTCTTTTTGTACCGTTTCTTGAATATCTATCAACGCAGGATCAGTCTTCCATTCATACTCTTTTTTATAACGAATATTAATCAGTACTTGTGGAAATAATTGAATATCTGCTAAGCGCTCACTGATCGAGATATGACTTCTTCGAACCGTCGCTAAAACTTGTAGTGCAGCCACAATCCCATCGCCAGTGGTATGTTGATCTAAAAAGATAAGATGGCCAGAGCCTTCCCCGCCCATCATCCAACCATTTGCTTTGAGCTTTTCTAATACGTAACGATCTCCTACCGCAGCTCTTTCAAAAGGGATCCCTAAATTTTTAAACCCCTTCTCAATCGCAATATTGGTCATCAAAGTACCCACAGCTCCACGTACCTCTTTGCCAGATTCAATACGATCTTTTGCGACCAAATAGAGCAACTCATCACCATTAAATAACCGCCCCTGCGCGTCAATCATTTGCAAGCGATCGGCATCGCCATCTAGAGCAATCCCGTAATCAGCTTGAGTTTCAATTACCCTATCCATACAAGCTTGCGGTGATGTAGCCCCATAACCATCATTGATATTGATGCCGTTAGGTTGATTACCAATAGCAATCACATCCGCTCCAAGCTCATGAAAAACATTCGGGGCAATATGATAAGAGGCGCCGTTGGCACAATCTACGACAAGCTTTAATTGGTGTAAGTCAAGTTGATTTGGAAAAGTGCTTTTGCAAAATTCAATATACCTACCAGCTGCATCATCAAGACGTCTAACCTTACCCATATCAATAGAAGTTGCACATTGAAAAGGTTCATCCAACATTTCTTCAATTTGAATTTCGATTGCATCTGGAAGTTTGTCACCCAACGCTGAAAAGAATTTAATCCCATTATCTTGATAAGGATTATGGGAAGCTGAAATCACTACCCCAGCGGTCAATCGAAGTGCCGTGGTTAAGTAAGCAACTCCAGGAGTCGGCATAGGACCACACAAAACAACATCTACTCCAGCAGAAGCAAAACCTGCCTCCAGTGCGGACTCCAACATGTACCCTGAGATTCTTGTATCTTTACCGATCAGTACCGTAGGACGTCCATGACCACCCCACTGTTTTGTGAATACTTTTCCTGCGGCATAACCTAACCGCATAACAAAGTCAGGCGTAATTGGAAACTCGCCAACTTCCCCCCGAATTCCATCCGTTCCAAAATATTTTTTTGTCATGATGAGATTTTAGTCTGAGTTGTATCAAGCCCCTCTAAATGCATCGCTGTCCACACCTTCATTGCCTCAACAGTTGACTTGACATCATGTACCCGAATCACGTTAGCACCTCTGTCTACAGCCAATAAGGCCGCAGATACGCTAGCTATCGTGCGATCTGCAGAAAGTGATCCTAAAACTTTCGCGAGTGTTTTTTTTCTGGACAAACCCACCAATAATGCATTGCCAGATCGCTCAATTTGACCAAGCCGATGTAATAGACGCAAGTTGTGCTCTGTTGATTTTCCAAAACCAAAGCCCGGATCAATTGCAATTCTCTCAGAAGCGATCCCGTGAGAAGATAAATAGTCCACCTTACTTTTTAAGAATTGACTAATCTCACTAATAACATCCTCATAGTGTGGCTGTATCTGCATGTTTTGTGGTTGATTTTGCATATGCATGATACAAAGACCTACATCTTTAGAAGATGCTGCAATAGAGATTTTCTGTGGATTTTGAAAGCCTTGAATATCATTCAAAATATCGACCCCAATCGATAATGCAAGCTGCATTGTTTCAGCTTTATAAGTATCAATTGAAAGGGCAACACCGGCGGACTGAAGCTTTTCTAAGATCGGTAAAACACGATCTTGCTCTTCTTGAGCGCTAGTTGGAGCAACCCCTGGCTTCGTCGACTCACCTCCAATATCAATAATCTGTACGCCATCCTGAATCATCTGAAATGCATGAGCCAAGGCTTTATCGGGGTCAAGATAGTTACCACCATCAGAAAAAGAGTCTGGGGTGATATTTAAGATTCCCATGACTACCGGAGCAGGATTTTTTTGCCAATCAAAATAAAAACGCCCGCAGCGCCATGCCGCGGGCTTGAATAATTCAACCATCTTTAAACCGTTGCTGGAGTGCTGCCTTGGGCGGGTGTTGGAGTACCACCATCACCAATCGTTGTATTTACCGGGTCTGGTACTTTGGGTGGACGCGGTGGATTACCATCCATAATGTCATTGACCTGATCAGCATCCAAGGTTTCCCACTCCAACAAAGCTGTGACCATCGCTTCAACTTTATCGCGATTACCCTCAAGCAATTTTTTAGCAACGCCATATTGAGTATCAACCAGTGAACGAATTTCAGCATCCACTTTTTGTTGCGTTGCTTCAGAAACCGTTTTGGAATTCATGCGGCCAAAAATACTTTCGGATTCCGTATCTACATACACCATCGTTCCAAGAGACTCGCTCATACCATAGCGTGTAACCATGTCGCGAGCCATCTTTGTTGCTCGTTCAAAGTCATTCGATGCACCAGTACTCATTGAGTTTAAAAATACTTCCTCAGCAGCACGACCACCAAATAAAATAGCTAAGTCTTCTAGCATTCGGTCTTTATACAAATTGACGCGGTCAAATTCAGGCAATTGCCATGTTACACCTAATGCCATACCTCGAGGCATGATCGTTACTTTATGAACAGGGTCAGCCTTAGGAAGCAACTTAGCAACTACCGCGTGGCCAGATTCATGATAGGCCGTATTACGACGCTCATCTTCTCGCATAACGGCTGACTTACGCTCTGGCCCCATATAAATCTTATCTTTAGCATCTTCAAAGTCACTCATGTCAACTGCACGCTTATTACGACGTGCGGCAAACAGTGCAGCCTCATTCACTAAATTAGCCAAATCAGCGCCGGAAAAGCCTGGTGTACCACGCGCTAATACAGCAGCGTCCACATCGGCATTAATCGGAACTTTACGCATATGGACTTTAATAATTTGCTCACGACCACGTATGTCTGGCAATCCAACAAAAACTTGACGATCAAAGCGTCCAGGGCGCAGTAAAGCTTTATCAAGAACATCTGAACGGTTCGTGGCGGCAATCACGATCACTCCACTATTGGCCTCAAATCCATCCATCTCAACTAACATCTGATTCAGTGTTTGCTCACGTTCGTCATTACCACCACCAGTGCCAGCACCACGATGACGACCTACCGCATCTATCTCGTCAATAAAGATGATGCAAGGGGCTTGTTTTTTGGCGTTTTCAAACATATCTCTCACGCGAGCAGCGCCCACACCAACAAACATCTCAACAAAATCAGATCCTGAAATTGAAAAAAATGGGACTTTAGCTTCTCCAGCAATCGCTCTTGCCAATAATGTTTTACCAGTTCCTGGAGGCCCTACAAGGAGAACACCGCGAGGAATACGACCACCTAATTTTTGAAACTTGGATGGGTCTTTTAAAAAATCAACTAGCTCAGAAACTTCCGACTTGGCCTCATCACAACCAGCAACGTCACCGAAATTCACAGAGTTACTATTTTCATCGATCAATCTTGCCTTTGATTTACCAAAAGAAAAGGCGCCACCTTTGCCGCCACCTTGCATTTGGCGCATCATAAAAAACCAAAAACCAATAATAAGTAATGTAGGGCCTAAATAATAGAGCGCTGAAACTAATGCATTTGGCTCATCCTCGGCTTTACCGGTGACTTGAACGCCGAACTTCATGAGATCGCCAACCATCCAAATATCGCCTGGAGAAATAATGTTGTAACGATTGCCGTCATTTCCTGTGACTTGAAGTATCCGACCCTGAACATCAACACGTTTGACTTTTCCAGACTTGGCATCATCCATAAACTGGGAATATGTCACTTGATTCTGAGCGCTGGGCTTGTCAAACTGTTTAAAAAAAGTAAATACTACCAAAGCCACAATCAGCCATATGCCGATTTTTTGCATCATTTGATTATTCAAAATTTCTCCAAAATCCGATTCATTCGGTTCATATAGTGTAGATAATTCTTCTACCCTACATTTTCAAGTGCTTAGTTAAAAATATAATTACTCTATTCTTTACTCAAAACAGGCTATTGTCAATGAATACAATAGCTTAGATTTAAAGTTCGTGCACTTACTTTTTTAAAAACCTCCCTAGTAGAAAGGTTTCTGCAGACCGTGTTCTAGAGGCGGCAGGTTTTCTGGGTGCAACTACTCGAAAAACCTTCTTAAATGACTCCACAATCTGGCTATACCCACTGCCATGAAAACATTTAATAAGTAAGGCTCCATCATCTTTTAAATGCAATTGGGAGAATTCTAAGGCTAACTCTGCCAAATTTCCCATTCGCGCTGCATCCGCCATTGCCACTCCAGATAGATTTGGTGCCATATCGGACAAAACAAGGTCAACCTTTTGTTTTTCTTGACGTAAATCCTGAAAAATGGCCCTCTCTAGCTCAAGAAGAATAGATTCTTCACGAAAGTCTCCTAGCAAAAAGGTAACATCCGCAATCGCTTCCATCGGCAAAAGGTCGATAGCTACAATCTTTCCATCTGGTTTACCTGAGGCAATTTGAGCATTTTTTTGACCAAATTCAACTAACCGATTTCTGGCATATTGACTCCAACTACCTGGGGCACTTCCCAAGTCGACAATGGTCATGCCCGCTTTAATTAAATGATCTTGATCGTCTATTTCTTTTAATTTATAGGCGGCGCGTGCTCGATAACCATCTTTTTGAGCCATTTTTACATATGGATCATTTAAGTGATCTTGAAGCCAATCTTTATTAAATTTATTTTTAGCCACTTTGCTTTCGAAAATGCTTTCTGTTAAGGGTTAAGTCAGCGATAATACCTAGTTATGACTATTTTAGAACTTGATTCAACCACACGAGCAGATTTACGCTCAAAAGCCCATACCATTTCACCAACGGTAATGATTGGTAATGACGGCCTCACTCCAGGAGTTTTAAAAGAGGCAGAAATTGCTCTATCTTCACATGAACTCATCAAAATCAGAGTACTTGGTGACGATCGTGAGTCCCGTTTAGCTATCTATGAAATGATTTGTGAAAAACTGCGTGCTGCCAAAGTGCAGCACATAGGCAAACTACTCGTCATCTATAGACCTAACTTAAAAAAACCTGAAAAAACAACAACTTCTCGTAAAACTACTCGGAATGAGGATGGCTTTGGTAAACCTCGGACCGTTATGGTCAAAAAATTTACACGAAATCCTCAAAAACGTCCCAAAGCGATTGCTACCAAAGTTCTAGGGAATGAAAGAGTCGCTGCTGGTGGTCAAATTAAACGTGTCAAACCACGTCAAAAAAGCACCAAAAAAAGACAACTCGGCTAAACCCTTTTGGCAATCAACGGGGCTTTGAAGCCGTCCAAAACACCCACAAATAAAGCACCACCTCAATAGTGAACATCGCACTAGAGATCTGATGAAACAATCCAAAACGTGTTGCATAGGATGATTGCATCACAGGTGCTCCATTGTTAAGCGCTATCTCTCTCCACTCACTCATCATGGGTTGAATAATAAAGGTGCCAATTAAAGTCAACACAATACAAATAAATAAGAGCCAACGTATCCGTCGAAATTGCATAAAGCCACGCTTGACCAATAGGTTGGAGTAAATCAATAAAAATAAAGAGATGATCAAACTAAAAAAGCTGGTATTTTTAAATATTTCACCAGCAATCATGCCAGCAACTTGCTTATCGTCCAAAACATGAAATAGCGAAGGGGTTACTAAAAACCCAATCGTCGCTAATCCGCCAAATAAGAGGCCCGAAAAAATTAAAAATACCCTCTGTGACTTTGGAACATCAGGAGCGTCTAGCATTTTCAAATATATTGAACTGCAATAATCTCTACTTCACGCTCGCCGCCAGGAGTGAAGACTTTAACCACATCACCCGCCTCTTTACGAATTAAAGCTCTAGCTATCGGAGAACTAATGGAAACTTTATTAACTTCAATATCAGCTTCATCATCGCCAACAATCTGATAAGTCATCTTCGTGCCGTCCTCAAGATTTTCTAAATCCACCGTGGCACCAAAAACAATTTTACCGTCAGCGTCAATCAATGCAGGATCAATAATTTGGGCTTGCGCAAGCTTACTCTCAACCTCTTTAATACGCCCCTCAATAAAGGCCTGCTTCTCTTTTGCGGCGTCATACTCCGCATTTTCAGATAAGTCACCTTGGGCGCGAGCCTCAGAAATTGCATTTATAACTGCTGGACGCTCAACAGACTTCAAACGTTGTAGCTCTTCTTTTAAACGCTCAGCGCCAATTTTTGTAATAGGGATTGTGCTCATATTATGCTTATGTACTCAACTAGAAAAATAATTATGATTGTAAAGACTGATGCAAACTTTGCAAATCATAAACCTCAAGCTCATTAATTGCACGAAGTCCCTGTAAAGCTGCTAAGGCAGCACTAATGGTTGTGTAGTAAGTGACTCGGTTAGATTGTGATGTTGTTCGAATCGATCTAGAGTCTGCAATCTCACTACGATTCTCATCAACCGTTGTAAATACTAAGGTTATTTCACCATTCTTAATGAGGTCCACAATATCAGGCCGACCTTCTTTTACCTTATTCACAAAACGCACCGGAATACCAGCGGCTTCAATCGCCTTAGCCGTTCCTTTTGTAGCCACAATCGGATAACCCATCCCATGCAGCATTTTTGCCACTTCAACCGCTTTTGGTTTATCACTATTTTTAACAGAAAGAAGTACCGTTCCACTACTTGGCAACAGTGAACTGGCTGCTAACTGGGACTTAAACAAGGCCTCGCCAAATGTTTTACCAACACCCATCACCTCTCCCGTAGAGCGCATTTCAGGGCCTAATATGGGGTCAACTCCAGGGAATTTATTAAAAGGGAATACCGCCTCTTTGACGGAGTAGTAATTAGGAATTACCTCGTCACCAATTTTTTGTTGATCTAATGATTGTCCAACCATGCAACGTGCTGCAATTTTAGCTAGTTGTAAACCAGTCGCTTTAGACACAAATGGAACTGTCCGAGAAGCCCTTGGATTGACCTCGAGAACAAAGACAACATCTTGTCCATCAATTTGCTGGATAGCAAACTGTACATTCATCAAACCTACAACATGCAAACCCTTTGCCATCTCTTGAGTTTGTCGTCTTAGTTCCTGAACCGTTGCCTTTGAAAGAGTATACGGAGGTAAGGAACAAGCAGAATCACCCGAATGCACTCCCGCTTGCTCAACATGCTCCATGACACCACCAATGAACACTCGTTGGCCATCACTTATACAATCTACGTCACATTCAATAGCCTCATTCAAGAAGCGATCAAGCAAAACCGGGGAATCGTGCGAGACTTTGACCGCTTCGCGCATATATCGCTGTAGATCTGTCCCATCATTAACAATCTCCATCGCCCTTCCACCAAGGACATAAGAAGGTCGAACCACTAAAGGATAACCAATTTCTAAGGCTAAAGTAAGCGCCTCTTCTTCGGTTCTTGCGGTTCGATTTGGGGGCTGTCTTAATTTCAAATCATTCAGTAATTTTTGAAAACGCTCACGATCTTCAGCGGCGTCAATCATATCTGGAGAAGTACCTATTATCGGTACTCCATTGGCTTCTAAATCTAACGCTAACTTGAGCGGAGTTTGCCCACCATATTGAACAATGACACCTAAAGGCTTCTCAAGGGCAACGATTTCTAAAACATCTTCCAGGGTTAATGATTCAAAATACAAGCGATCAGATGTGTCATAGTCTGTGGAAACAGTCTCAGGATTACAGTTCACCATAATCGTTTCATAACCGTCTTCACGCATCGCAAGAGCTGCATGAACACAACAATAATCAAATTCAATACCTTGACCTATACGATTAGGTCCACCACCTAAAACCATGATTTTTTTTCGTACGGTAGGATTTGATTCGCAAACACCTTGTGCATTTTCATACGTTGAATACATATACGCGGTATTCGTCGAAAATTCTGCGGCACAAGTGTCAACCCTCTTATAAATTGGACGTATCCCCAATTCATGACGGCGCTGACGCACCATGGCTGGATTGGAGATCATTAATTTGGCCAAACGACGATCTGAAAATCCTTTTTGTTTAACAAATCGCAACTCTACTTCGTTCAAAGAAGCTAAGGACCTTTTAGCGATCACATTTTCTAACTCAATAATTTCCTGAATCTGAATTAAAAACCAAGGATCAATAGAAGTATGTTCGTGCACTTCATCTAAACTCATTCCTAAACGAAATGCGTCACCAACATACCAAATTCGTTCCGGACCTGGAGCTTTAATTTCTGCAATCACCTCGTCCATATCGGTAGTTTTTTCATCTAACCCATCAACACCTACCTCTAAGCCACGTAAAGCTTTTTGTAAAGACTCCTGAAAAGTACGGCCAATCGCCATGACTTCCCCAACTGATTTCATTTGTGTTGTTAAGTGCTTATCAGCCTCTGGAAATTTTTCAAAGGCAAACCTTGGTACTTTTGTCACAACGTAATCTATAGAAGGTTCGAATGAAGCCGGTGTTGCCCCACCAGTAATTTCATTTTGCAATTCATCTAAAGTAAATCCAACCGCTAATTTGGCCGCGATTTTAGCTATCGGAAAGCCCGTTGCTTTAGATGCTAGTGCGGAGGACCTTGAAACTCTTGGATTCATTTCTATGACAATCATGCGCCCATCGATTGGATTAACCGCAAACTGAACATTTGAACCACCGGTATCCACACCAATTTCCCGTAAAACAGCAATTGATGCATTACGCATGATCTGGTATTCCCGATCCGTTAAGGTCTGGGCAGGAGCTACCGTGATGGAATCACCCGTATGAACTCCCATTGGATCAAGGTTCTCAATGGAGCAAACGATAATGCAATTATCATTTCGGTCGCGAACGACTTCCATCTCATATTCTTTCCAACCCAACAAAGACTCTTCAATTAATAGTTCATGAGTTGGGGACAAATCTAAACCACGCTTACAAATCTCTTCAAATTCTTGCCGATTATAGGCAATACCTCCGCCAGAACCGCCCATCGTAAATGATGGTCGAATAATGACGGGATAACCATTTCCACCGGTTTCCTTTGAAATCTTCTGCTGAACTTGTTGCGCTTCTTCCCAAGAGTGGGCAACATCCGATTTGGCTGAACCAAGACCAATACGGGTCATCGCCTCTTTAAATTTTTGACGATCTTCGGCCTTATCAATCGCTTGAGGTGATGCCCCAATCAATTCGCAATTGTATTTTTCTAATATCCCATTGCGGAATAAATCTAAGGCACAGTTGAGTGCTGTTTGACCACCCATCGTTGGCAAAATGGCGTCTGGCTGCTCTTTCTCAATAATGCGCTCTAATACTTCCCAAGTGATAGGCTCGATATAAGTCACATCAGCCATCTCAGGGTCTGTCATGATGGTGGCAGGATTGCTATTAACTAAAATGACTTTAAAACCTTCATCTCTCAGAGCCTTACAAGCCTGAGCTCCGGAATAATCAAACTCACATGCTTGACCAATCACAATTGGACCAGCACCAATAATTAAAATACTTTCTATATCGCTACGCTTAGGCATCTAAACTCTCACATCGACTGAATAAAGCGATCAAATAAATAACCGACATCTTGCGGACCTGGAGAAGCCTCCGGATGCCCCTGAAAACAAAATGCAGGACGATCAGTCCAAGCTAACCCTTGTAAAGAACCGTCAAAAAGAGATATATGCGTTGGCACAACATGACTCGGTAGGGTCTTCGCGTCTACTGCAAAACCATGATTTTGTGATGTAATAACCACCTTACCGGTGTTTAAATCTTTCACTGGATGATTGGCCCCGTGATGACCAAACTTCATTTTTACTGTGGATGCGCCAGCCGCTAAACCCATGATTTGATGACCTAAACAAATACCAAATAAGGGAATTTTCTTTTCCAAAAAGATTTTAGTTGCTGCTATCGCATAATCACAGGGTTGGGGATCGCCTGGTCCATTAGACAAAAAGATCCCATCAGGCTTCATAGCTAATACATCTTGGGCTGTCGTTTGAGCCGGCACTACGGTTACACGACATCCACGCTGAGCCAACATTCTAAGAATATTTCTTTTGACACCAAAGTCATAGGCGATAACGTGTTTGGTCTTCGGTACTTCATTGAATCCAGTTTTGCCACTAGGTCCATGCAAATGCCATTCACCTTCTAACCATTCATAAGATTGTTTTGTTGAAACAGCTTTCGCTAAATCTAAACCAGTCATTCCAGGAAATAATCGTACTTTAGCTTTACCAATCTGGATAAGTTCATCCATCGACTGACCAATTTCACCAGTAACGATCGATCCTCCTTGTGCACCATGCTCTCGCAAATGCGTAGTGAGATGTCGAGTATCGATTCCAGCAATTCCAATGATTTTCTTTTCAATTAAAAAATCATTTAATGACTTCTGAGCCCTAAAGTTTGATGAAATCGGAGACAGGGCACGAATAACAATACCAGCAGCATAAATACTTGAAGACTCATTGTCTTCTTCATTGACGCCAACATTACCAATATGCGGATAAGTGAAAGTAATAATTTGTTGGGTATAGCTAGGATCTGTAAAGATTTCTTGATAACCGGTCATTGAAGTGTTGAAAACAACTTCGCCAAAGGTGGCTCCAGAAAAACCAATGCCTTGGCCTAAAAAAGTAGCGCCATCAGCAAGAACTAAGACTGCCGGTGGAAGAGGGTTTGTTAAAGGTGTTATTAGTTTATTTATCGACATTGGCAGCAAATCATTCTTCATTACCCTGCCGCCCTAAGATCCATTCTCCAAAGACGAATCCCAGAGGTTTGTTTTGAGGGGAGAAAAAATCTATTTAAGCGCTAGAGATGTGTAGGAAGTAATAAAACAATTTAATTATACCAAGCAAAAAAGTCTTTTAACAAAAGCGCTAATTATTGATCTTTGGAAGAGCTCTTTTTCTTGGTTGACGTGCTTTTATTCGCTGTCGACTCTTTACTAGGCGTCTTATTGTTAGCGTTAGGAGTTTTGGTTGGTGCTTTTGTTGCAGTAGTTGGCTCTTTCCCTTTTGTGGCATTAGATGAATGATTATTTTTTGCCGTTGTTTTATCCAATAGCGGCGATGTTTTTGTGTTTATATTTGTCCCTTTAGGCCCATAATTAGCAAGGTTACTTGGAACTGCCACGCATTTTTTCCCATGGCACTTCATTACAACTGGAACAGGTACAAATTCACGCTCTAAACTAAGAACGGGGTTTAGAGCAAGTTCCGTAGATACATTGTCGTTATGTATCGTTTTTTTAGGAATCAAAATTGTCGATCCAGATCGAATTTTCATGCCTTTAGGAATTTTGTTGATGTCTCGGATTTGATCCGCCTCAATATCTAAATCAGCCGCGACTTTTTCTACGGTATCCGTCTTGCTCACTTTAACCACGGTCCAAGAGGCCAGGGGGGATTTATTCTGATTTAAATTCTTTTGGAAAAGCTCAGCTTTTCCAAAGGGTAAAAGAATATCTTGATTAAATTCCTTCAAAATAACTGGCTTATTGTAGGAAGGATTCAGGGCTAAAAACTGCTCTTGTGTAATCTCAGAAAGCTCAATCACCTTAGCTACATCGATATCCTGATTCACGGGTATCGATACAAAATAAGGATGATTATCTACTTTAGGTAACTTAAAACCATATTTTTCCGGTTGATCGATGATGCGTTTATATGCAAGTAGTTTGGGAACGTAGTTTTTAGTTTCGTTGGGCATGGTCAAGCTGAAATAATCAGTATTCAGTTTGGATGCTTGATTTTTAGCAATCGCCCTACCAACAGAGCCCTCACCCCAATTATAGGCGGCTAAAGCCAACTGCCAATCTCCAAACATGTCATATAACCTTTGCAAATAATCTAAGGCGGCACGGGTCGATTTAACAATATCACCACGCTCATCATGAAAAACTGTTTGATTTAAATTAAATTGCTTACCTGTCGCTGGCATGAATTGCCACATCCCAGCGGCTTTAACAGGAGAAACAGCTTTTGGATTAAAAGCACTCTCAACAAAGGGTAATAAAGCTAATTCGCTAGGCATATCACGCGCCTCTACTTCTTCAATGATATAAAACAGATAGGATGCTGACCGTTGCAATAATCTATCTACATAGGCTGGGTTGGATTGGAGTTGCCGAACATGACGATTAATGATTTCTCGATCAGGGTCAGGAACATCAAAGCCCTGTCGAATTCTTTCCCATAAATCGTCATTAATCTTGGTCACTTCTTTATTAATAACAATTTTTTTTTCAGGTACTTTTTGAATAGGTTCATTCGTCCACGTTTCTAATGTATCTATTTTCACGTTATTTGATGCGCATCCAGACAACAAAATTGCCATCGATATCAGCAGATAAAAAAATCGATTCATGAAAAGCTATCTTTCATTTTACGAATGGTTGCTAAAACATCTATAGGTGTGACAATAGGCTTATCTGAGTGCTGTTGGGCTGACTTGAGCAAACTCAATAAATCACAACGCATAAATGGATTAACTTTTTTCTCAAGACCAATACTGGTTGGCACTGTAGGTTGATGCTGATCCCTCAATTTCTGCGCTCGTTGAGCCCAATCCAGTAAATCAGAATTATGAGGTTCTAAAAAACAGGCGAACTTTAAATTTGACATCGTATATTCATGTGCGCAACACACTAAGGTATCGTCAGGCAATTCCTTGAAATAAGCTAAGGAGTGATACATTTGCTCTGCTGATCCCTCAAATAATCTTCCACAGCCTGCGGCAAATAAGGTATCACCGCAATATAGTCTAGGTATCGGGTTGCATGGTCCAACTGGCAAGAAATAGGCGATATGGCTCAACGTGTGTCCAGGTACTGCCATCACTCTTACACGTACATCAGGATAAAGATCAATTTCATCATCATGCTGTAAGACTCGATCCACCATTGAAATCTGGGGGTGTAATGGCCCTAAGGTCAGAAAATCTTTTTGACCATTACCCTTAGCCCAATCTTGCAGTTTTAACACTCCACCAATATGATCTTGATGATGATGTGTAATCAGAATACCTTTTAAGATAATCTGCTGGGCTTCAAAAAATTCGATAATTGGATCCGCGTCACCAGGGTCTACAACCCAAGCCTGTTGATTTTGTACTAATACCCAAAGGTAATTATCAGTAAAAGCTGGAATTTGTTTAAACTGCAATAGGATATTTTTCAAATGAACTTTCAAAAAATGGCTGAAATGACCTTAGACTTCATTAATATAGATCGATGATAACAATTGCTCTAGAAAATGCCAATCATACCCCAAACGAATGGGATAATTGGCTGAACACATCTCCCGGTCAATATGTCCTTAATTGGGAGGAGACTCAATTTGGCAATGCCGTTGAGGATGCTTTTGGTTTTGACGCTTTACAAATTGGATTACCTCAACTGACTTGCCTCGCCGCAAATAGAATCAATCATCGCTGGCAAATGCTTCTACCCTCACAAACATTTATTAACCATCACGCAATCCCACAAATTCATGTCATCTGTCAGGCCTCGATTTACGATCTTCCCTTTGAAAACGAAAGCTTGGATCTAATAGCCCTACCTCACGTCCTTGAATTCATGGAAAACCCTCATGAAGCCCTTCGAGAAGTCCATCGGATTTTGAGGCCTGAGGGACGAATTGTGATTTCCGGCTTTAATCCTATTAGCCTTTGGGGACTTCGACAATACAGCGGAAAACTTTTTAACCAACCTTTTCTGCCTACGGATGGTCAATTTATTGGGCATCGAAGAATTAAGGATTGGCTCAATTTGCTGAATTATTCGATCGACCGAGGTAAGTTTGGCTGTTACGGTATTCCTATTAAGAAAAGTATGCGCTTACAAGGCACTACCTTGTTAGATAAGATAGGGGACCGTTGGTGGCCATTTTTAGGCTCAGTCTTTATGCTCAGCGCCATTAAAAGAAAACCTGCCAAGAGATTGGTCGGTTTAATTAAAAATAATCGCCAGATTCTGCCAAGCGCCCTTAAGCCAGCCACTCACTCCCAAAGCCATCCTAGCCAAAAAAATACTCATGACAACTCATAAACCAATCGTCATTATTTACACGGATGGCGCCTGTAAAGGCAATCCCGGAACTGGGGGCTGGGGCGTTGTACTCCGTTCAGGGGACAACGAAAAACGACTCAAGGGCGGGGAGAAAAATACCACTAACAACCGCATGGAAATGACTGCTGTGATCGAAGCCCTAAAAGCCATCAAATTTCCATGCGTCATTGAACTATTTACCGACTCACAATACGTCAACCGAGGCGTCAATGAATGGTTACAAAGCTGGAAAAAATCCGGCTGGAAAACAGCGTCTAAAGCACCGGTCAAAAATGTGGACCTTTGGATGGCATTAGATGAACTTTTAGGAACTCATGATATTCACTGGCATTGGGTAAAGGGGCACTCAGGAGATGTCGGCAATGACCTAGCAGACCAATTAGCCAACGAAGGTGCTTTAGAGACCTCTTTATCTTAATTTATGAGTTTTTTATACTTTTATCATAGAAGAATCATTTATAAAACAACTTGTGCGAAAATAAATAACTATTGATTTTGAACGTTATTGTAGAAAATTTGCCTTAAAAAGACCTGCTTGCTATCGCTTTAACTTTTTGGAGTTTCATGAATACATTATTCAGTAATCGTTTTCGTCTCAATAAAAAAATAATATTTTTGATTTTAGGCATTTGTGTTTTGGCATATGTTGCCAATACCTTATTCAATTATTTTCTAGTCCCCAAAAAAACGCCCCCTGAAGTTATCCAAACCGTGACGACAGCTCTCGTCGAACAAAAGGATTTCGCCGTCATTATTGAAACCTCTGGAAATATCGTCGCAACGAGTATTGTGGATATTCGTCCCCAAGTTTCAAGCTTAGTCTCTAAAATACATATTAAAGATGGTCAAAACGTGAAGGCTGGAGATTTGCTTTTTACTCTAGACGATCGAGCTGATAAAGCGAATTACGAAAAATTTAAGGCTCTCGCTGACGATGCTGAGCGTCAATACAAAAGAGCACTTGAACTCGCTAAACAAAATTTTATTTCTCAAGCTAGTGTTGATACGGCCATGGCTAATGCCAATTCCGCACGCGCTGCATCAAATTCTGCTGAGGTTACTCTTAGTTATGACTATATTCGCTCCCCTATTTCTGGGAGAGCTGGGGTCATCAATGTGTTTCCAGGATCATTGGTTTCGCCCAGTAATGTGGTTAGCACATCCTCCTCAATAACAGCAACCACTGCGCAAGGGTCTATGGTAACGATTAGTCAACTGAACCCTATCAATGTTCAATTTACGGTCCCAGAGGCTGAAATGCCCAGTCTAATCAAGTTACAAAGCACGCCTGAAGGCCTTGTTGTTAATGTTGACATTGGCGGCGGGATCACTAAGAAAGGCAAAGTGTATGTTGTCGATAATCAGGTTGATCCAGCAATTGGTGCTGTCCGAGTGAAAGCTGTTTTAGATAACTCTGATTTCACTCTTGCCCCCGGCAGATTTGTACACATCAATCTACAAACTCAGTTACTAAAAGACGTCTTAGTAGTACCTATTCAAGCCATTATTTCCAATACCTTGGGAAATCTTATTTATACAGTGGATGCTGATAATAAAACGGTCATGAATAAAATAAAAATCGTTAAACAAGGAAACGGAAGTGCAGTTGTTACCGGATTAAAAGCCAACGATCGTATTGTGGTGGAAGGCAAACAAAACATTCGTCCCGATATAAAGGTTGTTGAAGCCAAATCAAACAATCCTAGTCAACCTGCTGAACAAAAGAACTAATCAAGGTAAGTTTTTTCATTCCCTCGACCAAATACCATCAATGACCATTTCTGAACTATGTATTAGACGCCCAGTGATGACTGTGCTGTTGTCACTAGCAACTGTTGTTGCTGGGATTATCGCCTATACAAAAATTCCTGTGGCCGCTCTACCTAGTTTCAATTCGCCAGTTATTCAAGTCTCGGCAAGCTTGCCTGGAGCAAGCCCTGAAAATATGGCCTCTAGCGTAGCGCTGCCACTTGAAAAAGAATTTTCAACGATTGATGGTATCAACGTTATTAGCTCTACGAATTTTTTAGGTACTACCAGTGTTACCTTAGAGTTCAGCAATGAAAAAGATATCGATAAGGCTGCAGTCGATGTTCAAGCAGCTTTACTGCGCGCTCAAAAACGCTTACCGATAGAAATGACAATCCCTCCGTCATACCGAAAAGTGAACCCAGCTGACGCTCCAGTGCTTTATTTAACGATGACTTCGCCCTCCATGAATTTGGCCGCCATCAATGACTATGCTGAAAATCTGATATCCCCGAATTTATCGACAATTGAAGGTGTAGCTCAAGTATTAATCTATGGTGCAAAACGTTACGCCATTCGAATTCGTGCCCTACCTGCCAAATTAGCTCAGAACAATATTACGTTAGACGATATTAACGTGGCCGTTAATAAAGCTAACTCTAACTCACCAATCGGCGTTTTAGATGGGCCACGCCAATCCTTAACTATCTATGCCAATAGCCAAATGGTCAAAGCAAAGGATTATTCAAACCTGATTATTTCTCAAAAAAGTGGCTATCCGATTCGCTTAGGGGATGTTGCTGAAGTATCAGAATCATTCGAAAGTATTAAAACTCTTGGACGTTATAAATCAGAAAGAGCTATTATTTTAGCGATTCAACGTCAACCGAATGCCAATACGGTCAAAGTCGTCGATGGTGTAAAAGCGATGCTTCCAAAATTTCAATCGCAACTTCCGGCATCGATTGAAATTCATCAATTAAATGATCGCTCAAAGTCAATTAAAGAAGCAATCCATGATGTCAACATTACTCTAGCTCTAACGATCTGCTTGGTAGTCCTCGTCATCTTTTTATTCCTCAAACATATTTCTGCCACTGTTATTCCAGCACTAAGTTTGCCAATTTCACTGATTGGTGCATTTTTCTTGATGTATTGGTTTGGCTATAGTCTTGATAACATCTCTTTACTGGGTATTACTTTAGCGGTTGGACTTGTGGTGGATGATTCCATTGTTGTTCTCGAGAACATTATTCGTTATCTCGAAGAAGGTATGTCGCCACTGAAGGCGGCCCTAAAAGGTAGTAAAGAAGTTGGATTTACGATTATCTCGATTTCAATTTCTTTAGTCGCGGTATTTATACCCATCTTTTTTATGCCAGGCCCAGTTGGTCTTCTCTTTCGGGAATTTGCTGTAGTGGTGAGTCTTTCGATCCTAGTTTCTGCCGTTGTTTCCTTAACCCTTGTACCAATGCTTTGCAGTCGGTTTTTGCCCGATATGTCGAAAGGTGCACTGCACCCAAAAGAATATTGGATAACAAAAAAGTTTGACATTCTGTTTAATGCTGTTTATGAGAGTTACTCCAGAACATTACTCATTGCCTTAAAACATAAACAAGTCGTACTGGGAGTTGCCTTTGCTACATTTGCAATTACTATCGTTATGTTTATCCTTGTGCCAAAAGGTTTTTTCCCAGAAGAGGATATTGGCCAAATTTTAATTTCAACTGAGGGTGCAGAAGATATTTCTTTTGAGTCGATGTTGGTTTTACAAGACCGTGCAGCTGAAATGGTGAACCAAAGCCCTTATGTGGAAAGTTTCGTATCAGTTCTTGGTGGTGGCGCAAGTTCCGGAACCAATACAGGTCGAATTTTTTTAAACCTCAAACCAAAGGGCGAGCGCCCAAAGATGAGTAAAATTCAAGAAGAATTTAGGAAACAATTTAAGACAATTCCTGGCATAAATGTCTTTATGCGCCCAATCCAAAATTTACAGCTCGGCGGTAAGTCGAGTAAGAGTCGATATCAATTTATTTTACAAAGTGTTGGTCTAGAGGGTATTAACGACTGGGCTGAAAAAGTTCAAGCGCAAATGAAGAAAGATCCTATATTTAGAGACGTGACGAGTGACTCACAACTAAAAGGACTCAATCTTAAAGTAGATATCGATCGTGAAAAAGCGGCCAGTGCTGGAGTGAGCATCCAAGATATTAGAACAGCACTCTACTCAGCATATGGTGAAAAACAAATTTCTACGATCTACACCCCTGTCAACACCTATCAAGTAATTCTCGAAGTGACTGCTCAAGATAAGCAGTTCGAAGCTGATCTAAACTCAATTTACCTAAGGGGGCGTGCAACCGATAAATTAGTTCCCCTATCCAGTCTGGCAACCTTTAATCGATTCATCGGTCCAACAGCGGTCAATCACCAAGGTCAAATTCCAGCCGTTACTATTTCCTTTAACTTAGCCCCCGATGTACCTCTGGGTGATGGTACTCAGCGTTTGGCACAAATTACAAAAGATGTTAAATTACCCGGATCTATCTTAACAAGCTATGGTGGAGATGCTGCCGTTTTTAAAGACAATCAAACTGGACAAGCTATCCTCCTCATCGCAGCTCTTGGAGTGATCTACGTTCTTCTTGGTGTGCTGTATGAAAGTTATATCCACCCCCTCACGATTTTGGCTGGACTTCCTTCTGCTGCGATTGGGGCTTTAATCTTCTTGCAAATGTTTGGTATGGAACTAACGATTATTGCCACCATCGGCATCCTTCTACTTATCGGTATTGTGAAGAAAAATGCCATCTTAATGATTGACTTCGCATTAGAAGCTCAACGAACAGATAATCTCAGCGCTAATGAAGCTATCCACAAAGCCTGTTTAGTTCGTTTTAGGCCAATTTTAATGACAACCCTTGCTGCAATGATGGGCGCCCTGCCAATTGCCTTAGGGCTTGGTGCTGGAGCTGAACTTCGTCAACCGCTAGGTATTGCAGTGGTTGGTGGGCTAGCTTTCTCACAAGTCATTACTCTATACATCACTCCTGTTATTTATATCTATCTAGATAAATACGCGGGTAATGGGCCTCTTAATATTGCAAAAGAAGATCTTGTTTAACCCATCATGATTGCTAATCGACAAATCATCCTCGATACTGAAACAACTGGCCTTCATCCTGAGAGCGGTGATCGCTTAGTTGAGATCGGTTGTATTGAGTTAATCAATCGTCGCCCTACCGGAAATACACTTCACTTTTACATTAATCCTGAAAGAGATATGCCAGAAGAAGCTGCTGTTATTCATGGATTACGCAATGACTTCTTAGCAGATAAGCCACTCTTTGCTGAGGTGGCTAAAGATATTGTTAATTTTTCGTTTGGCGCAGAGGTCATTATTCATAATGCAGCGTTTGACCTAGGCTTCCTGGATATGGAATTTCAACGATTAGGTAAAGAATCTTTTAGTAGTATCGTCTCAGGAGTGATCGATACTCTGATTAATGCGCAACATATGTTTCCTGGAAAAAGGAATCGATTAGATGATCTTTGTAATCGATTTGGGGTAAAAAATGATCACCGCACCCTTCACGGTGCTCTCTTGGATGCCAAACTTCTTGCAGAGGTTTATCTATGTATGACCCGCGGGCAAAATGATTTAATGATGGAAGATGCCATGCAGTCAACTAACCAATCAGTTCTCGATACACCTCTACCAGGGAACTCCGAACTTATCATATTGGCTGCAAGTGCCGAAGATGAAGACCTTCATCAAAAACTAATGGACGAACTAGCAAAGAAATCAAAAATACCGCCTATTTGGCTGCATTAAATTCTATTAATGACCGCTGCCACCTGCTCCAAATGGTGGCTTAGCTAACCAAACTACCGGAATTAAACACAACATAATCAATCCTGAGAAAGTTAGCAAATGATTCGTTGACAAAATATACGCTTGCGAATTCACCATCAAATCAAGAAACTGTAGTTGCCCTTCTGGAGAAATTCCAGCACTCGTTAATTGATCTTGTAAATTCGCTAATGAGAGATTGCTAGTTGTTAAAGATTCAGAAAGAATGGCATGGTTACGAATAGCTTCGTTTTGCCATACCGTAGCACCAATTGCTGTGCCGGTGCTTCCACCAATATTCCTTAAAAAATTAGTCAATCCAGAACCTGCTGCCATTTGGTCGGGTCGTAATTGCGATAAAGATATCGCGGTCATAGGTACAAAAAATCCAGCAACCCCTAATCCCATAATAATTCTTGTCTGTTGTAAATAATGGTAACTGACATCAGAAGTTATCAAAGAACTTAAAATGGCGCCAATGGCAAAACAGGAAAAGCCTAAAGTCGCAATGCGTCGAGCCCCTAACCTAGGTAGTTGAGAGCCAAAAAATGGCCCCGCCACAATCGCTAATAATCCGGTACTTGCCATTACTAAACCTGCCGTAAAAGCGGTGTACCCCAATTGTGTTTGCATCCATAAGGGACCAATCACAACAAAGATATAAAAAGCAAATGAGCCTACAAATAAACAAATAGACGCAATTCGAAAATTTTTCAATCTAAATAATCGAAGATTAACTACCGGATGCTCCTCACCCAACTCCCATAAAACAAAACACACTAAACAAATGAATGAAGTTAAAGCGATTGCGACAATAATCGGCGAAGAAAACCAATCTAATTCATTTCCTTTATCCAATAGTATTTGTAAACAACCAATTCCAACCGCCAAAAGAATTAAACCAACTTTATCAATGGGTTTTTTTACTCGAACATTATCGCGCCCTTTGAATAAGGAACCAATTAGGTAGGCACATAACAAGGCAAATGGAATATTGATATAAAAAACCCACCGCCAAGAATAGTTATCCGTCAACCACCCGCCAATGACTGGCCCCATAATTGGAGCCACAATTGTTGTCATCGCCCAAATGCCTAATGCCATCCCTCTTTTTTCTGGTGGAAAGCTTTTAATGATCAACGCCTGTGACAATGGAATCATGGAGGCACCCACAATGCCCTGCAAAATTCGGCTAATCAATAACATCGGAAACGAAACTGCTAGACCACACAATGCTGAGGCAAGTGCAAACATGAGCGTCGCAAAAATGAATTGTCGAATTTCACCAAAACGACTTGATAACCAACCAGTAAGGGGTAACATAATTGCTTCACTGACTGCGTAAGAGGTGATCACCCAAGTCCCCTGTGCTGGACTCACAGCAAAGTCACCCGCAATCGTTGGCAAAGATACATTCGCAATAGAAATGTCCAGGACATTCATAAAAGATCCCAGGCCCAAAGCAAATGTTGCCAAAATGAGTTTAAATCCATGCAAAGGCTCTACCTCTCCCAAGGGTAAATTCCTTGACAAAGCTTGGGCTTGGACTTGCTCAGCCATCGTTAATTAGACTTAGTGGCATGGTCGATAATTTTTTGAACATGCGTCAGGGCAGCGACTGTCTGCTGATCATATAAGTCAGTTTGCAGCGCTTCATTTTTTTGCATCGATTGCAAGGCAACACCTTCAGAATTTCGAATGTCAACCTTTGCTGTCATCGTTAAACCAACCCGTAGTGGATATTTTTTTAATACTTCAGAATCGATGGCTACTCTAACGGGCAATCGTTGAACAACTTTTACCCAATTACTAGTTGCATTTTGGGCAGGCAATACCGCTAAAGCAGATCCAGTTCCTGGAGAAAAACCTGATACTGTCCCACCAAAACTCACTTTGTTCCCATATACATCAGCCTCTAACTGCACGTGTTGACCAATCCGCATCTTTGCGAGTTGATCTTCTTTAAAGTTAGCATCAACCCACATCACGTCACTCAGAATCAAAGTGG
Organism: Burkholderiaceae bacterium; assembly: GCA_947472645.1. GTDB lineage: Bacteria > Pseudomonadota > Gammaproteobacteria > Burkholderiales > Burkholderiaceae > Polynucleobacter. The sequence continues at coordinate 88,960 of CANJBQ010000003.1, read as the reverse complement.
CTAAAGGTACTCCCGGAGAGACTCTTTGGCCAACTTGTGCAGAACGTCTTGCAACAACCGCTTTAACAGGTGCGGCAACATCTGCTCGTAACAAGGCGACATAACTCTTTTTCGCTAATCCAGTAGCTCGAAGAACATCTGGATGATTAGCCACTTGCGCAAGGTTCACAATACTATCAGCATTCTCAAGGGCTTGAGAATAGGCTGTTTGTGCTAAATCAAATTGTGATTTGTAATGCGCCAATTCATCTGCTGAATAAGCTGCTACTCCTTGAACAGCAAAGCGTCGTTCGTAATCTAATTTTGTTCGATCCAACTCTTGTTTTTTTACTTTTGCCATCAATACATTAGATCGAACGGTGCGAATGGCTTTCATTAAATCAGCATCAGCAATCTCAGATGCGATTTTCGACTCAGTGTTATCAATTTTAAAAAGTAACTCTCCAGCTTTAACCTCTTGAGTTTCACTAATCAGGACTGCAGAAACCGTACCTTCTACTTGAGAACTAATTTGTAATTGAGGAGCAGAAACATAAGCATTATCTGTTGACTCATAATGGCTTGACTCAATGAACCAATAGAACATATAGATGATTAAACAAGTAATGAGTAAACCGAAAAAAATCTGAAAAGCCAACTTTCGGTTATAGGAGTTTGGACGATGATCTTCAGTTGTATTGGTTGTCATATTTTTTTACCATTATTTACCTAAAGTTGAAGATGCCAGTGGTGCATTTGTAAAGTAACCGCCGCCAAGGGCTTGAATTAAACTAACATGCGCATTAAAAATCTGTTTTTGAGCGCTAACTTCGGCTAGTTTTTTCTGATCTAAGACTATTTGAGCCTGATCCAACTGTTCCAAAGACATGACTCCAGCATGATGGCGTTTGATAAAAATCTCATTAATCTGTTTAGCTGCCTGCAGAGATTGATCTTTCGACTGCCACTCTTTTGTAGAGCTTTGAACACTACTGATTCCATCTGCAGATTGTCGAAGCGCCATGAGTAATTGCTCATGATAATCTGCGATGGCTTGATTTTTTGTCGCTTCTTTGGCGGTAATATTTGCATCAATCTTACCTCCATTGAAAATAGGTAAGTTAATCACCGGGCCTAAACTAAAGATCTGACTTCCTGAATTAATCAAATTACCTAAACCAAATGCTTGTAAACCATAATTGGCCGTTATATCAAAGCTAGGTAAATAATCTAAATGAGCTGCCTTAAGATCCTGACGAGAAGCCTCAATTTGAGAAAGCAATCCTTGTAAATCTGGTCGTCTAGCAATGAGATCTGAGGGAATTTTTGTGATTTTCTGATTGGCAATGACTTGAACTTGAAGATTTGGCGGCTTTATTTGATCTCCAAAACTTGGGCCTTGACCCACTAAGGCCGCTAGTTGATGACGCCACAATTTGACTTGGTTTTCGACCATCAGCTCTTGAGCATGGCTATCTTGATACTCAACTTTGGCTTGATTCACAACTACTAAATCTACGGTTCCAACACGGTATCTTTCTTGAGCAATTTGTACGAGCTCTAAACGTGAATGAACATCTACTTTAGTAATTAAAAGGCTTTTACAAGCATAGTCATACTCTATATACGCTGTGACAACAGCAATTGCTAAGTTTAATTTAGCAGTATCTAACTGTGCTTGCGCACTTACTAATCGATATTTACTGCCGTCAATCAATCGTTTTTGTTTACCCCACAAATCAAGTGACCAATTAAAAGTTCCAGCAACATAACCGTAATTCGTTATGGAATCAAACCCCTGAGGAAAAATATAATTCTCTGAAAGCCGTTGGCGATTAGCTTGCGTATTTAATGCGACTTGAGGAAGTAATACGGATTGATTAGATAACATCAAGGCACGAGCTGCTTGCATTCGAGCATCTGCTGTTGAGATACTTGGCGAATCTTTTAATGATTGTTCAAGTAAAAGATTTAATTGCTGATCATTGAAGTGTTCCCACCACTTTGCTGAAATTATTGGGACCTGATCTGAGACTTTCTCTAATTGAGATAGTTTTTTGATTTCTGATTTATCTTCCTTAAAAACTGTGCAAGACACAGTCAAGATCAAAAACAGGAAATAAATACTGTTTCGATAGAGGAGGTAGATAAATGGTCTTTTATGCATGAATACTTCAAGTGTTAACTATTTGCAGATTATTAGCAAAACAACCTTGTATAAATTTAAAACTTATAAAATAGTGTTTTCTGCATATTGCCTATACTAGCAGATTAGTACAAACCCTAACTCATAGTGAAACTTGAAGGATATATTCGAACAACTTTATGCCAAATAAACAAGTAACTTCGCAAGTAGATAAATATGAAGTCAAAGATCATCAATCCATTGAACTGTTAAAAGAGTTACATATTTTGACTAGGGATGGAAAAATGAATCAAGATAGTCGGAGAAAGATTAAACAAGTATCTCATCTCATTCAATTTATAGAGCCCATTATTCATTCTGTTACTGCCGAAAAGGGACAGTTTCACCTGATTGACTTTGGTGCAGGAAAATCTTACCTTGGTTTTATGTTGTATGACCTCGTTACCAAACTTTTAAAAACTCCCTACAAAATCATCGGTATTGAAGTTCGACAAGAGTTAGTAGAATACTGCCGTAAATTGGCCAAGCAATTAGATTTTCAGCAAATGGAATTTTATCAATTAAGTGCTGAGCAAACCCACACAGCAACTCAAATACCAAGCACTATTGATATAGTGACAGCACTCCATGCTTGCAATACGGCAACCGATGATGCTATTTCATTTGCCCTACAAAAAGATGTGGCGCATCTTATTTTGGTACCTTGTTGCCAAGCAGAGCTTGCCAGTTTATTGAAGAAAAATAAAGCTGCCTCCTTGAAAAATAACTTCTTTACAGCACTCTGGAAATACCCTATCCACACTCGTGAATTTGGTAGTCATTTGACAAATGTCATACGCTGTCTTTATCTGGAGTCAAAAGGCTATGAGGTCACCGTCACTGAATTAGTTGGGTGGGAGCACTCCTTAAAAAACGAACTCATCATCGCCCATAAATCCCCGCATGCAGGGAAGATGGCAAAGGCACACGACCAACTCAAGAACATCCTTTTAGAGTTCAACTTAATCACCTTAGCCCACCGTTATGAAGTTTATATAGAGTGAGATGCCCTCATATTTTCATTGAATATGCCGTAGATAAGGTATATAAACCCATTGGAGGCTGAAATGAAAAACTTTCTAAAGGCAACCGCTATTTTAAGCATTTCGATTCTTGGTATTACTCCTCAATTGAGTAACTTAAATGCTCAGGCACTCCCCAATTTGAACAACCATCATCATGTCGTCACTGCGCAATTAAATTATCTAGTGCCGGTTTCAACAGTTCAAAGAGTTTCGATTCGTCCAGAAAAGCCAGGGGTTGTATCTTTTGTAATGATCCGTTAATTCATTGAATAGCTAAAGTTGAAACAACACATTGGCAATCTTCGTTTTAATGGCTTATTGTGAAGTTTTTTTGGTCGCAGTAATTAAAGCGTAATTACCATCTTTAAAATACCCCACCCGGAAAGGGAGTGGTTTTTCGTCCTCACGGTCCTTATATGCCTTGGCAAGTTCGATATTATAAGTTGAAAATACCTTGTATGCCTTAACAAAGCTACCATATAAAACGGTGTTAAAAGTACTGCTCAATGGGTGATAGTCCAACCCTGTTTCATCCTGAATGATGTACGGAGAGTTATTGAGTAAAGCATCTCTAACCAAAGTAAAGTCTTTATGTTGGGGCAAATGGGAGGCCGCCTTCAGTAAAATCGGTGACTTTGCAGCGTCCACAAAGAAAGTGAGGTGTTGCGGGGATTTTTTGAAGCCTGCATTAGATAAATCCATACGAACATAATCTAAGATAACCGACTTATTATCTTTAACCATATAAAATCTTACAGAGTCCCAAGGTTGCTCATCACCTAATTCCCGAAGTATTCCTTGTTCATCAATCTCAATGGGCACAATCTTTTGAATTGAAAACCCATGTAAATGAGCAAATGATGCAATTAACGTTGTTGAGCCAATTTTCACTTTATTTTGAGAAATATATTTAAACAAATACTCAGTCACAAAAAAGCCATCATGACCAAAACTTTTCCATGCGGAGCTGAGTACTTCGATCGTTTGCTTTGCGGCAGTTGGATTTAACGTGGATAAATTGACTAAACGCTCCCCCCTTTGTTGCGCAGTCATCACGAAATGATTGGCATGTGGATAGAGTTGGAATAAGGTTGTAAAGTCAGGCCCAGAAAAAGGATAAAAAACCTTTTTTTGTCCTCCTGGAATTTCGTGAGCTGACCACTCCAACATTGGTTTTCCAATTGACGTGTTATAAATATTCCAGTTGGCTTTAACCGTTTGTGTAAAGCTATCCCAATCTGCATCTTTTAGATTAGAGGGCATCTCCTGACTCATCAAATTGCCAGCAATTAAATCAACAACTTGATCACTCTCAGATGGGGTCTTTGGAGTAATGACCTGAATCACCTCTTCATGAACAACATCATTTTTTTGATGAGTATCTATTTCTTGGGAAGTCGATAAAGAATCTATCATCTCTTTAGATACATGAGCTTGCCTCCAAGTTAAAGCAGTGAGCCCAGTAATCAAGCTTAAAAATATAACAACCACCAATAATTTTCTTTTTACTGAAGCCATCTAGTCCCTGTTTTTTGCAAATTACAGCTATTTTCTATAAATTTATTATATAAGGATGAAATCAAAGCTACTCAGTTTGATACAAATATTCAATTTGTCAAATTCCGTATTATTATCGTAGTTGAGTTCAATAAGAGGGTAAACCATCAATCATTTGTTAGGCATTGATGCTGAAGGAAAGAAAATTTTGTACTTTTTAATACAACTGATCACATTGAACTTACTTAATCATTCCTTGAAATAAATTTTGTAACTGCTGTAATGACTGATTAAGCTGCTCTATCGCCAAAAAAGAAAATGCATCTGACGGAGCCTCCCAAACCACATTTTTTCCATCAGCAGTTGCAGTTACAGAAATGTCATGAATACCATCTTTACTCTGAACTTTAACAATCCCTTTAAATTGGTTGCCCTCTTGCTTAACAAACTGCGCACTTTTTGCGGTTAAATGAAACTGCTTTAAATTAGCGTCAGTATCAAATTTTTCTTGCATAGAGGCCAAGACTTGTTTAGAAACGTCATCACTACTGGGCCCACAAGCCATTAATAAGATGGGAAGACTTAACAATAATATATATTTTACAAATGGTTTCATGGCTTTATACCAATAAGCTTTGATGATGTTTGGATAATACTTCATAAGAATTTTTTCTAACCTGAAAATCTTGTGCCCAAGTAATAATAGCAACTTCCTCAATACCTAAGTCTTCTGCTAATTCCTCTAGTTTACTCATCACAGTTACAGCATCACCAACAAACCCTTGTCGACACATCCTCTCAAACATTTGTAAGTCTTGTTGATTCAAACCAACTAAAGCTTGATCTGGCGGCATCATCGATCCTAAAACACCACGTTGACGATCAATCTTCCATCTTGCTCTACTACGGAAATAATAAAAAGCATCCTCTTCTGATTCTGCCGCCAAGGCCCACACACATACAATGACTTGTGGTTCTTTTAAACGACCTGAGGGTTTAAATTGAGCATAATAAAGTTCAATTGCTTCTTTTGCGCCAATGCCATCAGTGATGAAATGCGCAAAAACATAAGGCAACCCTAAATGTGCTGCAAGTTGCGCGCCATAATCGGAACTTCCCAAAATCCATAACTCTGGACAAGAATCTCCCAACGGAAATGCCTGCACTCCTCGACCGGGATGTCCTGACGGAAATGGTTGATCTCTGAGCCATAAGTCGAGCTCTTGGACCTGTTGAGGAAAATGTGCTGAGGCTTGTTGATTCGGGTTGAGAAGTTGCGCTGTGCGCATATCACTACCTGGCGCTCTCCCAACTCCAAGATCGATACGGCCAGGGGCTAAACTTTCTAAAACACGAAACTGTTCTGCAACTTTTAAGGAACTATAGTGAGGCAACATCACTCCGGCGCTACCCAAACGAATTGTTTGTGTTTTTTGTGACAACGCCGCCATCAGAATTTCTGGAGCTGTGCCAACAATACTAGGATGACTATGATGCTCAGATACCCAAAATCGATGATATCCAAGGCCCTCAGCAAAAATAGCCAAATCAATAGCTTGTTGAATCACCTCAGAATGAGATGATCCCATCACAGATGCGGATTGATCTAATATGGATAAGTATTTCAACATCAACCGTATTCCTTATGCAGTATGGGACTTTAAATAGCTGCCGCAATCACTTTACCAAAGTCTTGCGTATTACCTGTACCACCCATATCCGGGGTAAAAGGCGCATGCGCAGGGCCAGCGGCAAGAACTTTTTCAAAAGCATCGATGATGGCCTTGGATGCCTCAGGATGACCTAGATGCTCAAGCATCATTGCGGCACTCCAAATTTGACCAATGGGGTTAGCAACCCCTTTGCCAGCAATATCGGGGGCAGAGCCATGAACTGGCTCAAATAATGAAGGGTAAATACCCTCAGGATTAATATTTCCGGAAGGAGCGATTCCAATAGTTCCTGTACAAGCAGGTCCCAAGTCAGACAAAATATCTCCAAACAGATTACTTCCTACAACTACATCAAAGTTCTGCGGCCTTTGCACAAAAAAAGCCGTCAATATATCAATGTGAAATTGATCAACATGAATCTCTGGATAGGACTGAGCCATGTTGGCAACACGCTTATCCCAATAAGGCATCGTAATCGAAATACCGTTGGATTTTGTGGCCGATGTTAAATGCTTTTTCTCCCGCTTGCTCGCCAGCTCAAAAGCAAACTTCAGAATCCGATCAACCCCAGTTCGAGTCATGACCGTTTCTTGAATCACAAATTCGCGCTCAGTACCTTCAAATAAAATACCCCCAGCATTCGAGTATTCACCCTCTGTATTTTCACGTACCACGTAAAAATCAATGTCGCCAGGAACGCGTCCTGCTAATGGGCTTGGAACGCCAGCAATTAATTTAACAGGACGTAAATTAACGTACTGATCAAAACGTTTACGAAAGAGAATCAAGCTGCCCCATAAAGAAATATGATCTGGGACTAACTTAGGCATACCTACCGCTCCAAAGAAAATCGCATCTTGCTTCACTAATAGGTCAAACCAATTATCTGGCATCATCTTGCCATGTTTGACATAGTAATCACAACTTGCAAAGTCAAAATGATGGAAGTTGATATCAATCCCAAATTTACTACATGCTGCCTCAAGAGCTCGTAAGCCCTCTGGCATGACCTCGACTCCAATACCATCACCTGGAATTACTGCAATTTCATGTTTTTTTGTCATATTTAACTCACTGCCCTATGAATAAATTCTTTTTGTTTTTCATCAACCGTCTCAACCGTTGGTTGTTCCTCAATTGTTTCATTAGAGAACGATTCCATTCTAACTTTATCTTTTGGACAAATCGGTGGACCATAATCAACCCAGCGTTTGAGTAAAGTTACTTCATATCCGCATTCAGGACACTTGGCTTTACTGCGGGTGGAATTACTTGGTCTAGGGGGCGGAAAGTTCAAGGCGCGATGAGGGTATGGCCCTAACTTGTCACTCAGCGTAACTAAGCGAATTTTTAAAGATGGCCCTGCCATTGCCATCCTGGCAGGCCCCTCTAAGCCTACAACATGTGCTATGCCTTGAAAGTCGGCGCCGTGACCAGACTGGCAATCATCAATCGCATGACAAATCTCATGAACTAATGTATCTAAAACTTCAACAGGGTCTTCAATTTTTGGTGAAATAAAAATTTCATTCACCATCTCTCCAGAGCGCTGCCTTGGCCAACATTGGCCCAAAGTGGTTCTTGGACTACTCGATGCCGCAAATCCACATGACACTTTTAATGGGGGAATGCCATAACCTACAGCGGAAAAAATGGGTTCTAAGCCTTGTACCGCAGTTTGAAGCCAAGTCTCTCTGTTCACTGGTAATTCCATTCTGGATATCTAAATATTGATCTAAAAGACTATTATCACCTGAAATCGTTTTGTTTCATTGAGCACTTTTATGAATAATGCACGAGATGCTATTCATGAATGTAAAATGGTGCCATTCGCAAGAAAATTCCCCTTTGGAGACCAGTATGACAACACCCGCTTTTTCCTCTTCTAATGATGTAGTCCACTATGCTAATGGCCAACGTTTTTCTGGCCAATCAACCCGTTTTCAAGATGTCTATCATCCTGCCAGCGGTCAAAAAAGCCGTCGCGTCGCTTTAGCGAGCGTAGCTGATGTCAACCAAGTGGTTGAGGTTGCTCAAGCCGCTTTTGCTAAATGGTCGGATACCCCCCCACTTAAACGTGCTCGAATCATGTTTAAGTATCTTGAACTCTTAAATCTACATCAAGATGAACTTGCGGCAATTATTACTGCCGAACACGGCAAAGTATTTACGGATGCACAAGGCGAGGTTACACGTGGGATCGAAATCGTTGAATTTGCTTGTGGTATTCCAGAACTACTCAAAGGTGAATACACCGAACAAGTGTCCACCAATATTGATAACTGGACCATGCGTCAACCACTGGGCGTGGTCGCAGGAATTACCCCATTTAATTTTCCAGTCATGGTTCCTATGTGGATGTTCCCAATGGCCATTGCTAGCGGTAACACCTTCATTCTCAAACCAAGCCCCACCGACCCATCCGCATCACTCTTTATGGCCGATTTATTTAAAGAAGCAGGTCTGCCTGATGGCGTTTTTAATGTTGTTCAAGGCGATAAAGAAGCAGTTGATGCACTGATAGAAAACCCTCATGTGAAAGCTGTTAGTTTCGTGGGATCAACGCCAATTGCTAACTACATCTATGAACGTGGCGCGCATTTTGGTAAACGTGTTCAAGCTTTAGGTGGCGCAAAAAACCACATGGTTATCATGCCAGATGCCGATATTGATAAAGCTGTTGACGCATTAGTCGGAGCCGCCTATGGTTCTGCAGGTGAGCGCTGTATGGCTATCTCAGTAGCTGTTTTAGTGGGCTCTGCAGCAGAAAGAGTCATGCCGGCTTTAATTGAAAAAACAAAATCCCTCAAAATCAAAAACGGCATGGAACTCGATGCTGAGATGGGTCCAATTGTTACAAGTATGGCCAAAAATCGTATCAGTGGCTACATCCAAGCAGGTATCGATGAAGGTGCAAAGTTACTTGTAGATGGTAGAAGCTTCACTGTTCCTGGCTTAGAAAATGGCTTTTGGTTAGGAGGCACTTTATTTGATAACGTCACACCTGAGATGAAAATTTATAAAGAAGAGATTTTCGGACCTGTGTTGTCTTGTGTTCGGCTAGAGAACTTTAGTCAAGCTGTCGACCTTATCAATGCTCACGAATTTGGAAACGGCGTTGCATGTTTTACCAGCGATGGTAACATTGCTCGTGAATTTGCTCGCAGAATCCAAGTTGGTATGGTTGGTATCAATGTTCCAATCCCAGTTCCAATGGCATGGCACGGTTTTGGTGGGTGGAAGAATTCTTTGTTTGGTGATATGCATGCCTATGGACGTGAGGGTGTTCGCTTCTATACCAAACAAAAAAGTATCATGCAACGCTGGCCAGAAAGCATCTCTAAAGGTGGCGAGTTTGTCATGCCAACCATTAAGTAAATGGAATCAACCTGTAAAAGGTGCCGCTGAGCAAATAAAAAAGTCACATCAATTGATGCGACTTTTTTTACTTTATTTGTACGTTTTATTGCAAAGTATTTTTCAAAGAAGGTGGTACTGGCAGTGAGTAAACTTCAATACCTTCATCCATCAGTTCAGAAGCTTCATCAGTAGTTGTGATTCCACGAATACTTCGCTCTGGCGCTTCTTTGTAATGGATTTTACGAGCTTCTTCTGCAAATGAAGTGCCTACATTCTCTGTCTTTTCCATAATCTCACGAACTACTTGCAACATCATTGCTTGCATCTTCTCCTGAAATACAACCTTTTGATCAGGCGTTAAGTGCATCGCATCATTTGTTTCTGGTAGAGCCAACGCTGTTTTTTCAAATGCATTAAAGGTTGAGTTATCGTGGTGGTGCCTACCACCAATATGCGGCGCTGAAGGCATCCTAGCAATTTCCACACTATCACACATAGGGCAACATAATATAGAGCTCTTCTGCTGAGAGGTAAAGTCGTCCTCAGAACTAAACCACCCTTCAAAATGGTGGTTAAGTGGGCATGCTAAGTTATAAACTTTCATAGTTTTATCGATTTAATTTTATAGTTTGATACAAATGGTAAAGCCAATTACTATTCTAAACAAAAATTAGAATAATGCTTAATTATTCACCCAGCCTCACCCGAAGGTCTTTCAACCAATAAGTACTGATAATAGTTTTTACGTCAGTTATGAGACCTTCTTTAATCCAATCTTCAATTTCTTTTAAATACGCCCCAAATATATCTAAAAACTCACCATCATCCAAATTTTGACGGGTAAAAGACAGGTCTTTGGCTAGATAAATATCAATAAACTCTGTGGAATGAGAAATAATTGGATGAATTTTTCCTAAAAATTGCCACTCATTCGCTATAAAACCAGTCTCTTCTTGTAACTCACGCTTTGCGCAAGTTAAAGAATCTTCGCCTGCGTCAAGTTTGCCTGCAGGAATTTCTAAAAAGGCTTGATGTAAAGGGTAACGATATTGCCTTTCCAGCAAAATACGCCCATCAGGCAATATTGGCACAATAGCTACTGCACCAGGATGAATTAAATACTCGCGACCAGCTTCTTTACCGTCGGGCAATGTCACACGATCTTGAATCAGTTGAAGGTAATAACCTTCATAGACTTTCTTACTACTTAACTGGGTTTCTTTTAAATGACTATCCCCAAGACGAAGATCCGTAAATGAGGGAATATACGGAAAGATCTTCGTCATCAACCTTGCAGAGTAATTCGCATCGCATTGAAGCAAAGGCTGGTCAGAAATGCTGGGAAAATTCCTGCCAACAGAATAAATAATCCATTCAAGGTCAATACACCTTGAGCAAAGCCCTGGCCTTTAAATAACGTGGGATCTGTAGGTTCTTCAAAGTACATCGTTTTAACAATCCTCAGATAGTAAAAAGCCCCTATCAACGAAGCAATGACAGCGAACACAGCTAACCAAATATATCCCGCATCAACTAATGCCTCAAGGATGGATAATTTAGCGATAAACCCAACCGTTGGTGGAATACCCGCTAACGAAAACATAAGTAACAACATAATGATGGCCATTAATGGACTTCGACGATTTAATCCTTTCAAATCATCGATTGTCTCGCACTCAAACCCCTTCTTGGACAAGATCATTAATAATCCGAAAGTACCTAATGTGGATAAAACATAAGTTAGGGCATAAAAGAAAGCTGCACTATAGGCGTGTTCGTCATAAACTGATAAAAAACCTAACAACATAAAACCCATGTGGGATATGGTTGAATAAGCGAGCATTCTCTTGATATTTGTCTGAGCGATCGCCGTCAAATTACCAATGACGAGTGAGGCCATCGCCAAGAAAATTAAAATCGGTTGCCAATCAGCCTGCAATGGCTCAAGACCACCAACTAATAATCTAAAGGTAATAGCAAAGGCAGCAATTTTTGGCGCGCCACCAATTAATAAAGTTACAGAAGTTGGAGCGCCATCATAAACATCGGGCACCCACATATGAAAAGGAGCAGCGCCTAGTTTGAATGCAAGACCAGCCAGTAAAAATACAATTCCAAAAGCTAGAACCAAACGCATGACTGGGTCATTATTCGTGACACGCAAAATATCGTCTAAAGCTAAGGATCCAGTTGCCCCATAAATCATCGACATGCCGTAGAGTAAAAATCCTGAAGATAGTGCCCCTAAAATAAAATACTTCATACCAGCCTCTATGCCTCTTGGAAAATTAGGGCGCATGGCAGTTAATGTGTACGTCGATAAGGCTAACAACTCTAAGCCAAGATATAAAGTGAGCATGTTCGCCCCAGAAATCATGACAAACTGACCTAAGAGTGCTAACAATACGAGCGCAATATAATCTACCCGAAATAAATCTCGATCTTTCATATACTGCTTGGAATAAATTAAAGTAATCATCACCGCAATGCTGGAAACCGACTTTAATACATTCGATAAAGGATCTATTGAATACAATCCATTCATAATCATCTGTGGCAAATCACCTACTCTCGTTGCAAAGATGATTGCCAATACAAAAAGAGTAAAGAGCGCTAACCGATAAGAAATTGCTGCCGCACGGGGTGTATAAAATACATCAGCATCTGTCGAAACTGTCTCTTTTAAGAATGGTGTTACTGCCAAAATAAAACAAATCACCAGAAGAAGAATTAACTCTGGCAAAATTTCTAGAAGGTCAAGGGCTTGCATACTAGTTCCAGTTCTTATATCTTCGAGATCGCGACATGTTGAAGTAATCCGATTGCCGCAGGATGAATCACATCAGTAAATACTTTAGGGTAGACACCCATAAAAATCGTCAATATAGCAAGTACGCCTAAGATCAAATACTCTCGAGCATTAATGTCCTTTAATTCAGCGACATGAGGACTAGAAATTTCGCCAAAAAAGACACGCTTGACCATCCATAAAGAATAAGCCGCCCCTAAAATTAAGGCAGTTGCTGCTAGGAATCCAATTTTGAAATCGTAATCTACAGCACCTAATATCACCATGAACTCACCAACAAAACCTGAAGTCGCAGGCAATCCACAATTCGCCATCGCAAATATCACGGCAAATACCGCAAATTTTGGCATCGTATTAACGACACCACCGTAATCAGCGATTTGTCGTGTGTGCATACGATCATATAAAACACCAATTGAGAAGAACATCGCGCCAGATATAAATCCATGAGAAATCATTTGTACTATGCCACCTTCAATACCCATTGGGTTAAAGATAAAAAATCCTAAAGTAACAAATCCCATATGTGCAATCGAAGAATATGCTACAAGTTTTTTCATGTCCTTTTGTACCAGCGCAACTAATCCTACATAAATGACAGCAATCAGCGATAACGTAATGATGAAAGGCCCTAAATATTGACTTGCATCTGGAGCAATCGGTAAGGAAAATCTCAAAAAGCCATATGCGCCTAATTTCAACATAATGGCAGCTAAAACAATTGACCCACCAGTCGGAGCTTCAACGTGTGCATCAGGTAACCAAGTATGAACAGGCCACATCGGGACTTTGACAGCAAAGGCCATTAAAAAAGCAAAGAAAATGAATACCTGCTCTTTAAAGTTGAGTTTGGCACTATGCCACTCAAGAATGTTAAAAGTATCGGTGGCGTTATACAGATACAGAATGGCAATCAATGTGAGTAAAGAGCCCATCAACGTGTATAAGAAAAATTTAAAAGCGGCATAAACACGATTCTTTCCGCCCCATACACCAATAATGATGTACATCGGTATTAATGTCGCTTCAAAAAAGACATAAAACAAAAGACCGTCTAAGGCAACAAAGACACCAATCATAATGCCTGACAAAATCAAAAATGCTGCCATGTATTGGGCAACACGATCTTGAATTACTTCCCACCCCGCCAACACAACAATGACCGTAATAAAGGACGTTAAAACCACCAGCCAAACTGAAATACCATCCACACCTAGGTGATAATTTAAGTCGTAACGGGCGACCCAAAGTATATTTTCAACAAACTGCATACCAATCACTGTCTTATCAAAGTCAGTGATTAAAGGGATCGTAATCACAAAGCTTAACAAGGCGGCAAATAAAGCCATCCAGCGGACGTAGGAGCGGTTAGCGTCTGAGCCACTACCTAATATCACCAATCCGAAAACAATCGGCATCCAAATTGCTAAAGATAAAATCATGTCTGGCCGTTTATTGAATTGAACCCAAGTGGGTAAATAGTATCCAAGCAATTAAACCAACTACACCAATAATCATGGCAAATGCGTAGTGGTATAAATACCCAGATTGAAAATGTCGGACTAACATCGAAAACCAATGAACAACCTTAGCGCTGCCGTTGACGATAAAACCGTCAATCACAGATTGGTCACCACCCTTCCAGAAACTATTACCAATCAACTCAGCCCCACGCCCAAATACTGCTTGGTTAAATTCATCAAGATAGTACTTGTTATCTAGTACCTTTTTTATCGGCGAAAAAATAGTCGCCATTTTTTCAGGAATTTGAGGCTTGAACAAATAGAAGATGGCGGCTGTAGCGACACCACTCATTGCTAACCAAAGGACCGGGGAAGATAGTGAATGAAGTGCCATTACTACGGCACCATGAAAAGCAGCAGTCAGCTCTTCCATAGCCGGATGAGCATGCAAATCAATAGCAATCGAATCTTCTAAGAAACCCCCAAAAAGCATAGGTTCGATCGTCAAGAATCCAATTAAAACAGATGGTATTGCTAGCATGATCAATGGGAACGTAACAACCCATGGCGACTCATGTGGTTTTTGACCAGGAGCTAATCCATGGTGCTCGTGAGCATGGTCATCGTGGTGGTCTTGACTGTGATGATGCTCTTTACCAAAACGCTCCTTACCATGGAAAACTAAAAAATACATTCTGAAAGAATAAAACGCTGTGACAAACACTCCTATCATCACTGAATAATAAGCAAACCCTGAACCAAAAATATGGCTTTCTGCTACGGCCTCAATAATCGAATCTTTCGAATAAAAGCCTGAGAAAAATGGTGTGCCAATTAAAGCCAAGCTACCAATCAATGAAGTAATCCAGGTAATGGGCATGTATTTACGTAACCCGCCCATATTACGCATATCCTGATCATGGTGCATTCCCATAATGACACTACCTGCCCCTAAAAATAAAAGCGCTTTAAAAAATGCATGTGTCATCAGGTGAAAAATAGCAACAGGATATGCTGATACACCCAAGGCAACCGTCATGTAACCTAGCTGAGACAGTGTTGAATAAGCAACAACCCTTTTAATATCCGTTTGCACAATTCCTAAAAAACCCATGAATAAAGCGGTAATTGATCCAATAATCAAAATAAAGGACAACGCTGTATCAGAAAGTTCAAAGAAGGGCGACATTCTTGAAACCATAAAAATACCAGCAGTCACCATCGTAGCAGCATGGATTAATGCCGAAATCGGCGTTGGACCTTCCATTGAATCAGGCAACCATACATGTAATGGGAACTGTGCAGATTTACCCATCGCCCCAATAAATAAACAAATACAGGCCACTGTCATAAGACCCCAGCTTGTTCCAGGAAGAGTCTGAGCTGCAATATTCTCAGCCTGACCAAAAGCTTCTTGATAGTCCATCGTTCCGGTATTCGCTAAAATCAAACCAATACCCAGAATAAAACCAAAGTCGCCAACACGGTTGACTAAAAAGGCTTTCATATTAGCGAAGATTGCTGTTTGTTTTGTATACCAAAACCCAATCAATAAGTAGGATACAAGTCCAACTGCTTCCCAACCAAAAAATAATTGCAAAAAGTTATTACTCATCACAAGCATCAACATGGCAAAAGTAAATAACGAAATATAGGAGAAGAAACGGTTATAACCTTCGTCCTCTTCCATGTACCCAATCGTATAAATATGAACCATTAATGAAACGAAGGTCACAACGACCATCATCATCGCTGAGAGTGAGTCAATTAAAAAACCAATCGGTAAAACTAACTCATCACCTAAGCGCATCCACTCATAAATATTTCCATTAAAGCGCGCACCGCCAATTACTTGCACCAAGACGTAAATAGATAGTCCACATGCAATCAAAACACCTAGAATAGTAATTCGATGACATGCCTTACGACCTAATAGATTACCCATGAATTTCGTGCCGAAAAAACCAGCTAAAATTGCACCAATCAATGGCGCTAATGGAACAAGAATTAGTAGTAGAGGATTTAAAGTTGGAGTCATGTTTTCGATTAACCTTTTAACTGACCAAGATCTTCAGTACTGACCGTGTCACTACTGCGGAATAAAATGACTAAAATCGCTAAGCCTATAGCAGCTTCTGCTGCTGCAACCGTTAAAATGAAGAACACAAACACCTGGCCGAGCATATCTCCCCAGTAGTGAGAAAAAGCAATAAAGTTAGTATTGACGGCCAATAACATCAGTTCAATCGACATCAATAAAACAATTATGTTTTTACGATTTAAAAAGATGCCAATAATACCAATCGCAAATAACATCGCGGCGAGAACTAAATAGTGCGCAAGAGTTATCATTATTTTTTCCCTATCTGGCGATGATCTTTTTCTGCATCCATCGAAACAATACGAATACGATCACTGGCTTTCGTTCGAATTTGAGCAGCTATATCTTGTGTCTTATGGTCTTTGCGACGACGTAAAGTAAGAGCTACCGCTGCAATAATGGCAACTAATAAAATGATTCCTGCAATCTCGAAATTAAAAACATACTCACCGTAGATTAATTTACCTAAACTCATCGAGTTACTTTCACCCTCGGGAGTCATTTTTGCCATCGGATGGATCGTTCCAATAAAACCACGCACCAAAACCAAAGTCATTTCAGCCACAATCACAGCACCCACTAAGGAGGCTAAGGGGATGAATTGTTTAAACTGATTTCTTAAATGAGATACATCTAAGTCCAGCATCATCACCACGAATAAGAACAAAACCATCACTGCACCAACATAAACCAAAATTAAAGCAATCGACAAGAACTCTGCTTCAAGCAACATCCAAATTCCTGCAGCATTAAAAAATGCTAATACTAAAAATAAAGCAGCATGAACTGGATTTTTAGCCGTGATCACTTTCAATGCTGATATCACTAGGACTATAGCAAAGCTATAAAAAAAGAATAAGGTCGGATTAAATGACATAAATAGTTTTCTTAGCGATACTTTGCATCAGCTGCTTTATTCGCAGCAATTTCATTTTCAAATTGATCTCCAACGGCTAGCAACATATCTTTAGTGAAATAAAGATCTCCACGTTTTTCACCGTGATACTCATGAATATGAGTCTCAACAATAGCGTCTACTGGACAAGCTTCTTCGCAAAATCCACAAAATATACATTTTGTTAAATCGATATCATAACGAGATGTACGACGTGTCCCATCTTCTCTCAAGTCAGATTCAATAGTAATGGCCATAGCAGGACAAACTGCTTCACACATTTTGCATGCAATACAACGCTCCTCGCCATTTGGATAACGGCGCAAAGCATGTAAGCCTCTAAATCTCGGAGACATAGGTGTCTTCTCTTCTGGATATTGCACCGTTATCTTTGGCTGAAATAAATAACGCCCTGTTAATCCCATGCCTTTAAATACTTCTTTTAATAGCAAGCTATTTAAAAATTCTTTCATCTGATTGAACATAATTTACTTTACCTCGCGAAGGTTGATCATTTCCATACACTCCATGGGGAGACTATCCATGCACCAACGACAACGACCCAAAAAACAGATAGAGGAATAAAAACTTTCCATCCTAAACGCATGATTTGATCGTATCGATACCTTGGTAATGAAGCTCTTAACCAAATAAAAACGGAAAGTAATAAAAAAGTTTTTGAGAACAGCCAGAAAAAACCTGGTATATCACGCAGTATAGGTAGGTCTAAAATAGGTAACCATCCACCTAAAAATAAAGTTGCACACATCGTAGTAATTAAAATCATATTGGCATATTCCGCCAAAAAGAACATAGCAAAAGCCATTCCTGAATACTCAATCATATGACCCGCAACTATTTCTGACTCCCCTTCAACCACATCAAATGGGTGGCGATTTGTTTCTGCTACCCCAGAAATAAAGTAGATCATAAACATAGGCAGCAACGGTAACCAGTTCCACGATAGAAAATTAACGCCATGATCAGCAAACAAGCCATGTGATTGAGAACGAACAATATCACCTAAGTTTAAAGAACCAGTCACCATCAATACAGTAACTAAGGCAAAACCCATCGCAATCTCATAAGAAACCATTTGCGCAGATGCGCGCATTGCCCCTAAAAAAGCGTATTTTGAATTTGATGCCCAACCAGCCAAAATTACCCCGTAAACTCCAACAGAGGTAATCGCCATGACATATAACAAACCGGCGTTGACATCAGCTAAAACCATGTCCGCCTGAAATGGCACTACCGCCCAAGCAGCAAAGGCAGGTGCTATAACCATAATCGGACCGATAATATAGAGGACCTTATTCGCACGAATCGGCTGAATAACTTCTTTTAATAATAATTTAAGAGCATCAGCAATTGGTTGTAACAAGCCTAATGGGCCGACACGATTTGGACCTAACCTTGAATGCATCCAACCAATTAACTTACGTTCCCACAAAGTTAGGTATGCAACACAAGCAAACATCGGCAATACGATAATGACAATTCTGATGAGAGCCCATACTAATGGCCATAACGGTCCAAAAATTGCCTCACCTTGTGTTGTAATTGTCTCTAAAAAAGTCATGCTTTCTCCAACACAATTTGACCAAATGCATCACCTAAATTAGCGCTAGCTGGAGTACCCGAAGCAATACGTGCAACACCCTCTACTAAGCCCTTTTGCATAGTTGCCGGCAAAACTACTTGCGAATCACCTTGTGTAATCTTGATAGGGTCTCCCTCTTTTAACTGCATCTGAGCAAAGAGGCCTGCCGGTATACCAACTTTCATTGAATTTTTACTATCAGTCGTCAAATGTAAAGAAGGAGCCCTGCGGACAATGGCGTCACTAAAGTAAATAGGCACATCAGCAACTCTTTCTACATCATGACTCAATGTCGTCTTACCTACCTCTAATACTGTCTGTGTTCTATTAGAGAGTAACGTCGCAATATCCACTCCATCCAATGCAGTATTTCTAACCTCTTCAACAGTATTAAATTGAAAGCCATCTAGTTTTAATAAATCCCCTAAAACGCGGAGTATTTTCCAACCCGGACGTGCTTGACCAAGCGGCCTAACTGATGCTTGAATGGTTTGTACTTCTCCAACAATATTAATATAGGTTCCCGCTTGTTCTGTATAAGTAGTCACCGGCAATATGACATCCGCTAGCTCTAATAAATCATCAGAAATAAATGAACTGATGGCAATCACTGTTTGTGCTTGTAAGAGTGCTGCTTTTGCCACCTTTGGATTTGATAAGTCTGCCAAAGGTTCTACCTGATATAGGACAACGGCCTTTTTAGAACCATTAAGAATAGGTTCAACACCATGACTATTCGCCCCAACAATATTAGCTCCAACAAAATTAGCCCCATCACCTAAAAACCCAATGCTTGCTCCAGTTTGATCAGCTAGCCATTGCGCCCAAGCGACAATTTGAGGTGCTTGGGGATGAGAAAGGGCTGCATTACCAATAAAAATAGCTTTTTTATCACCATCTAAGAGGAGTTGAGCAAACAATGTGGCCTGCTCTGAGGTTTCTTCAAGACCTAATGGAGTTGGTATCGATTTGGCATGAGCAACTGCGACGACGATCGATTGCAAACTTTTTAACCAAAGTGATGGGGCTGATGAATAATTCTTGATTGGCATTAGCCAATCATCAGAACCCGCATCTAACCTCATCATTTTCAAGCCTGATTTAGTAGCCTTACGTAAACGTGATGCTATTAATGGGTGATCTTTACGTAAAAAGCTCCCAATCACAAGAGCTCTTTCTAATTTTTCAAGGTCCACAATAGGTAAACCCAGCCAAGGAACTGAAATATCACTCATCGGTGCAGACTGTCTCAATCGAGTCTCAATATCCTTAACGCCTAACTGCTTCATCATTTTTTGTAATAAAAATAATTCTTCAACACTCGTCATCGGATGAGCTAAGGCTGCCACACCAGTAGGCCCATGATCAGCCATCACGCCTGATAGTCCACTAGCCACATATTCTAGAGCTGATTGCCAATCACAATCAATCCACTCTCCATTTTGCTTAATAATCGGATGCTGAAGGCGATCTTCACTATTTAATCCTTCATAGGCAAAACGATCTTTATCAGAAATCCAACATTCATTAATATCTTCATTTTCTCTAGGGACTACACGCATTACACGCTCAGCCTTAGTTTGAATTACCGTATTACTACCAAGAGAATCATGCGGACTTAAAGAACTTTTCCTCCCAAGTTCCCAAGTTCTAGCTGCGTAACGGAATGGCTTACTTGTCAATGCACCTACCGGACAAATATCAATCATGTTGCCCGACATTTCTGAATCAACCGTCTGTCCCACAAAAGATGTGATCTCAGAATGCTCACCACGGCCCAACATGCCCAGTTCCATAACGCCAGCAATCTCTTGACCAAAACGAACACATCTTGTGCAATGGATACAACGACTCATCTCTTCCATGGAAATCAATGGGCCAACATTTTTATGAAAGACAACTCTTTTTTCTTCTTGATAACGAGAGCTTGACTTACCATAACCCACCGTTAAATCTTGTAATTGACACTCCCCACCCTGATCACAAATGGGGCAATCCAGAGGATGATTGATTAATAAAAACTCCATGACAGATTTTTGAGCGTTAATCGCTTTCTCAGATCGGGTAAAAATCTTCATGCCATTATTAACCGGTGTAGCGCATGCAGGAACAGGCTTTGGAGCTTTCTCAACCTCTACCAAACACATTCTACAATTCGCCGCGATCGATAATTTCTTGTGATAACAAAAGTGAGGAATATACGTGCCAATACTATGGGCAGCCTGAATCACGGTCGAGCCTTCTTTAACTTCTACCGGTTTTCCGTCTATCTCAATTTGAATCATTCTTTAACTCACCTTAATCGTTAACATTAAACGTACTGTGGAACTAAGCAGCGCTTATTCTCAACGTGATAAACAAATTCACTCATGTAATGCTTCAACATGCCACGGACTGGCATTGCGGCTGCATCGCCAAGTGCACAAATTGTACGGCCCATGATATTGCCAGCTACATCATTTAGAAGATCCAAATCTTCTGGACGACCTTGGCCATGTTCAATCCGATTGACCATTCGCCATAACCAACCAGTTCCCTCACGGCAAGGTGTACATTGGCCACAAGACTCTTCATGATAAAAATAAGAAAGTCTCAGTAGTGACTTCACCATGCAACGTGTTTCGTCCATCACTATGACAGCTCCAGAACCCAGCATGGAACCCGCTTTCGCAATACTGTCATAGTCCATATCCGTAGCTAACATCATCTCACCGGGTATTACAGGAGCTGACGACCCGCCAGGAATCACTGCTTTAATTTTCTTGCCATCACGCATCCCACCAGCCAACTCCAATAATTTATGGAATGGTGTCCCTAAAGGGATTTCATAATTACCGGGACGAACAACATCACCTGAGATGGAGAATATTTTGGTACCCCCATTATTCGGCTTACCCAATTTGGCATAGGCATCTGCGCCGATAGAAAATATAAAAGGAACTGCTGCAAATGTCTCTGTATTGTTAATCGTCGTCGGCTTGCCGTATAAACCAAAACTTGCAGGAAATGGTGGCTTAAATCGAGGTTGTCCCTTTTTACCTTCTAATGACTCTAGTAAAGCTGTCTCTTCACCACAAATGTATGCACCATAACCATGATGCGCATGTAACTGAAATGAGAAATTTGAGCCAAGAATATTTGCTCCTAAATAACCAGCCGCCCTAGCTTCTTCAAGCGCTTCTTCAAATATCTCATACTCACGCCAAATCTCTCCATGAATATAGTTGTATCCCACAGGAATACCCATGGCATAAGCAGCAATCGTCATTCCCTCAATCAGAGCATGAGGGTTATAGCGCAAAATGTCACGATCCTTAAATGTACCCGGCTCACCTTCATCCGAATTACAGACTAAATACTTATCGCCAGGCAATTGCCGAGGCATAAAGCTCCACTTTAAGCCGGTTGGAAATCCTGCACCACCACGTCCACGAAGACCTGAGGCTTTCACAGTGGCAATCACCTGATCCTGAGGAATCTTCTCTTCAATAATTTTTCTTAAAGATGCATACCCACCTCTAGCAACATAGTCATTCAAATGCCAATTCGTACCATTTAAATTAGCCAGTATTAATGGGTTAATGTGTAAGTCATGCAATGAGGTCATCTTGTCTAGCCCGTCACTTTCACACTGGTTTGTAACTCTTCCAGTAAAGCATCTAATTTATCGTTGCTCAACCAACTACACATTCTTTTGTTATTAACTAGTGCTACCGGAGCATCACCACAAGCGCCCATGCACTCGCCTTCAACCAAAGTAAAAGTTCCGCAAGGAGTTGTTTGCCCAAAGTCAATGCCAAGTTTTTGTTTAAGATATTCTGCGGCACGTTTACCACCTGATAACTCACATGGTAAATTAGTACAGATTGACAATTTAAATGTTCCGGCAGGTGCTACGTTATACATGTTATAAAACGTAGCAACTTCTTGAACCCAAATAGGAGGCATCTCTAAAATTTGCGCAATCTCGGCAATAGCTTCAGAGGACAACCAACCATACTCATCTTGAGCAACGGCTAATGCAGCCATCACAGCTGATTGTTTTTGATCCGCCGGATATTTCGCGATATTACGCGTAATTTCTTTGAGGGAGTTTTCAGACAGCATCTACTTTTCCTAACGATCTATTTCACCAAACACAATGTCTTGAGTTCCAATAATAGTGACTGCATCAGCAATCATATGGCCTTTAGCCATTTCATCTAAAGCCGCTAAATGTGGAAAGCCAGGTGCTCGAATTTTTAAACGATATGGTTTATTGGCTCCATCTGAAATAGCATATATTCCAAACTCACCTTTTGGGTGTTCAACAGCTGCATATGCTTGCCCTGCAGGCACATGCAATCCCTCAGTAAATAACTTAAAGTGGTGTATCAACTCTTCCATATTGGACTTCATATCCACACGACTAGGCACGGCCACTTTATGGTTATCACTAATGACTGGGCCTGGATTTGTTTTTAGCCAAGCAATGCATTGCTTAATAATATTGTTCGATTGACGCATTTCTTCAACACGCACTAAATAACGGTCATAACTATCGCCGTTGACTCCAACAGGGATGTCAAAATTTAATTGATCATACACTTCATAAGGTTGCTTTTTACGTAGATCCCATTCGATTCCTGATCCACGTAACATCGGACCAGTAAAACCTAATTGCAAAGCACGCTCAGGAGTAACCACACCTATACCAACTAGACGCTGCTTCCAAATACGATTATCTGTTAACAAGGTTTCATATTCATCAACATAAGTTGGAAATCGATTCGTGAAATCTTCTATGAAATCAAGTAATGATCCTGTACGATTCTCATTAATTTTCTTCATTGCTTTTTCGCCACGAATTTTATTGGCTGTATATTGAGGCATTTGATCTGGTAAGTCTCTATAAACTCCGCCAGGTCGATAGTATGCGGCGTGCATCCTTGCTCCTGAAACAGCCTCATACATATCAAATAAGTCTTCACGTTCCCTGAAAGCGTACAGGAAAACTGCCATTGCACCTACGTCGAGTCCATGACAACCAATCCACAATAGATGATTGAGTAATCGAGTGATCTCATCAAACATGACCCGTATGTACTGAGCACGAATCGGCACATCAATTTCTAATAATTTCTCAATCGCCATGACGTAAGCATGCTCATTCGCCATCATCGATACATAATCTAAGCGATCCATATAGGGAATGTTTTGAGCCCAAGTTCGTGTTTCAGCTAATTTCTCGGTCGCGCGATGGAGCAAACCAATGTGCGGATCCGCACGTTGAATCACCTCACCATCCAACTCTAAAACAAGGCGTAGTACTCCATGTGCAGCTGGATGCTGAGGTCCAAAATTAAGCGTGTAATTTTTAATTTCTGCCATATTAAGCTCCGTAACTTTTTTCACGAATAATACGTGGCGTTACTTCACGGGGCTCGATGGTGACTGGCTGATAAATAACACGCTTTTGTTCTGCGTCATAACGCATCTCTACTTGACCAGAAACTGGGAAATCTTTTCTGAACGGATGGCCGATAAATCCATAATCCGTCAAAATTCGACGCAAATCATCATGACCTTCAAAAATAATCCCAAATAAATCGAATGCTTCACGCTCATACCAATTTGCGGAACTCCAAATACCCAATAAACTATGGATTACTGGAAAATCATCGTTAGGTACAAAAACCTTTAGACGTAACCGAGAATTTCTGCTCACTGAAAGAAGATGCGATACCACCGCAAACCTTAATCCAGTCCACTGCATATCACCATAACTCTGAAAATCTACGCCACACAAATCAATCAGTTGCTCAAAGGAAAATACCTTATCATCGCGAAGTGTCATCGCCGTTTGTATGTAGTGCTCTGCGGGAACAGTTAAGGTAACCTCATTCAACGCAACTTCAATCTTGGCGTATTTTCCAAAAGACTTCTCAAGAGTTTGCGCAAGTTGAATTAAATGATCGTCCATGAGTAGTCTCTATTCTTTTCTAGCAATGGTCGAAGTACGTCGAATCTTTGCTTGAAGCTGAATAATTCCATACATCAAAGCTTCAGCAGTGGGCGGGCAGCCAGGCACATACACATCAACCGGCACAATCCGATCACAACCGCGAACAACAGAATAAGAGTAGTGATAGTAACCACCACCGTTTGCACAAGAACCCATTGATAATACCCAACGCGGTTCTGGCATTTGGTCATAGACTTTACGCAAAGCTGGTGCCATCTTATTGCAAAGGGTTCCTGCAACAATCATTAAATCAGATTGACGAGGAGATGGTCTAAACACAACCCCAAAACGGTCTAGATCATATCTAGCTGCGCCAGCATGCATCATTTCGACGGCACAACAAGCCAAGCCAAATGTCATTGGCCATAACGATCCAGTTCTTGTCCAATTAATCAGCTTATCAGCTGACATTGTGACAAAACCTTCCTTTAACAAACCTTCTAGCGCCATATACTTTTTTTATGGCCCTTAACTATTCCCAGTCGAGGGCACCCTTTTTCCAAATATAAACAAAACCTACTACAAACTCCAAAAGAAACACAATCATTGACATATACCCTGCAACTCCAATCTCTTTTAAAGCAACTCCCCAAGGGAATAAAAATGCTGTCTCAAGATCAAAAAGGATAAATAAAATAGCTACCAAGTAATAACGTACGTCAAACTTCATTCGAGCATCTTCAAATGCATCAAAACCACATTCGTAAGGAGAAATTTTTTCTGGGTCTGGATTTGATGGGCCGAGAATCTTACCTAGAGCCATTGGCACAAGTCCGACACCTATGCCGACTAATATAAATAATAAAACTGGGAGATAGTTGCCAAGATTCAATTTAATTCCAGTAATAATTTATGTCATTAAAATTACATATTCACATGCATGATTATAGAGCATATTTGATGACAGAATTAAAACTAGAGTACTTGATAAAGCCACTTTACTACTAAGTTCAAATTTCATCATTAACTACCTGGAATAATGCCTTGAGGTAGGCTAAGGCAGTAGTTAGCAACATCCATCGGTCTCGCCTTCCAAACCAGCTCTTGAGCCTTAGGGTGCTCCAAACAGTGACGTAAGGCGAGGCGCAGATTTCTTAACCGAAAAGGCTGCCCAAACACGTATGGGTGGACGGATACATTCATTACCAAAGGATGATTCAGACACTGATCCATCATTTCATCAAATTGATCAACAATCATGTCACAAAAATCTTTGCCGTCTTGTTTACGATGAATCACTACTTGCGAATCATTGAGTTCAATCGGATAAGGTACAGACAAAATAGGCCCGCTTCGTGTATTCATCCAGATAGGCTGATCGTCCATTGGCCAATCCATCAGGTATTTAAATCCAGCCTCCTTCAATAGGTCTGGAGTATGGGGGGTTTCATAAGCCCCTGCTCCCATCCAACCCATCGGTGCAGCTCCCTCATGTTTCACGAATGTCTGCACAATATCATCAATAATTCTTTTTTCGTCAGCCTCCCACATGCCTCGCAAATTCTCGGCATTAGTTCGACCATGGGCAACAAACTCATCCCCACGCTTTCGAATGGCATCCATAATTTGAGGGGCGTAATCATACAAAAGACTATTAACGTTATGCCCCAGAGGCATCTTTAGCTCATCAAAAAGCTCAAAAAATCGCCAAATACCAATACGATTTCCGTAATCTCTCCAGGAGTAATTTCGGTGAGTTTGAGGCTCACCGATCTTTGCCGGATCATGCCCAAGTCCTGCTCCAAAGGCAAAGCACTCAACATTGGTGGTGACGACAAAGGCTAAGCGCTTACCATCTGGCCAACTGTAATCTTTTCTCTCTGGAAGAGGAATGTAATCATATCGAGTATGTTTTGGTAGTAATTTAATCATTTATCTCAATCTATATGTGCGCCAGCAACTTTAACGGCTTTAACCATTTTAATGACTTCCTGATTCATATGCACCGTAAATTCCGTAGGAGTATTGGTAATCGGATCTGCTCCAATAGAGGCATAAACCTGTTTCATTTCTGAACTATTAACCACATCTACAAATAATTGATTAATTTTTTTAACTAACTCGGGTGACATTCCCTTAGGCCCTAAAATTCCGCTGTACAAAACAAATTCATAACCCGGTAAACCCGCTTCAGAAATAGTTGGTACATCAGGTACAGCATTAACTCGATTTTTAGTAGTAACGCCTAGTGCAATCAATTTTTTACCCTGAACGAGACTTAAAGCAGGAGGCATACTAGAAAAAGTAAATCCTACATCACCCGCCAAAACGGCTTGAGTCGCCGGGGAGCTACCTTTGAAAGGAACGTGAACCGGCTCGATACCTAGCATTTGATTAAAGGTTTCTGCAGCTAAATGAGGTACCGTTCCATTCCCAGAGGATGCGTACGCAAGTTTCTTGGAGGTTGCTTTAGCCACAACCATAAATTCTTTTAAATTATTAACTTTTAAACTGGGGTTTACAACCAGCATTAAAGGGGTGGAAGCCACTAAAGTAATCGGGGAAAAATCCTTAACAACATCATAAGGTAAACTTTTGTAAAGACCCACATTGATGGCATGGGTTGTCATATCTTGAAGAAATAAGGTATAACCATCTGGGCTCGATTTTGCTACATAATCTGCCGCTATCGTCGTTCCAGCTCCAGGCTTGTTTTCAACAATAACCCCCTGACCAATATTATTAGCCAATTTAGCAGAAAGTGCTCTTGCAAGAACATCTGATATTCCACCCGCAGAAAATCCAACAATCAGGCGAATGGGCTTACTTGGAAAACTACTGACATCTTGTGCATAGGCTGGAATGATAGATAAAGATGAGCACATCATCAAAAGTATTTGTGCTATTTTGACAAAATTTTGGCGACTTAAATTCATTAGATACTCCTCTTATAGTTCGATAAACCATTTAGCTATCTCGTTAGAATAGCCTAATATTTTTTTTCATCATGCAAATGATGTTGTCTTTTGGGGCATGAGAGGAAGAGAAAATCAATTTTCTACACTTTTCAACTTCATATGAATTTTTTGCGTCATTCATACATTTTGATGGTGCCGTCGGCGAGACTCGAACTCGCACAGCCTAAGCCACTACCCCCTCAAGATAGCGTGTCTACCAATTCCACCACGACGGCATCTTTAAAACAAGATATTATTTTAGCCCTTTTAAAGCTCAGGGGCAAAATAAATTCAATAAAAAACTATTTTGGAACTGTAGACCCTACTGGAGCCTCAGGGGCCTTTGGAACATCCTTAGACCCTGCAGACGAACCTTGATCTGGTACCGTCTCACTCACTGGCTTCGATAAAACTCCTGCACCTTCGGTATGTTTAGTACCAACATAACTAATGGCTAGGGTTGATAGAAAAAAAACAGTCGCAAAAATACCGGTAGTTCTTGATAAAAAATTAGAGGATCCAGTCGCTCCAAAAATACTTCCGGATGCGCCAGAACCAAATGCCGCACCCATGTCGGCACCTTTACCCTGCTGAACTAAAACAAGCCCTATTACTCCAACAGCGGAAATAATTTGAACAACCATCAATAATGTTTTTAACCATTCCATCTTTTTTTACCTTTCCAACGTTCACAAACCTGCTAAGCAGATTGATAAAAATTCATGAGGCACCAACGATGCCCCGCCAACCAACAATCCATCTATATCAGCGACTTGTAATAGCTCTGCTGCATTTCCAGCCTTTACACTTCCCCCATAAATAATAGGTAATTTTTCTGCAATCGCAGGATTTACTTTTTCAAACTCACTTCTTAACCAAGTATGCACCTCTTGAGCCTCTTCAACTGTTGCCGTCTCCCCAGTACCTATCGCCCAAAGGGGTTCATACGCTAATACAATACTGTCAATTTGATCTGTCATACCAACTACTAATGCTTGAATTTGGTCAGATAAAACATCTTTCATCAACCCTTTTTGTCGTTGCTCAAGTGTTTCACCAATACATATCACAGGAGTAATTCCTGCAGAAATGGCATTCACCGCTTTTCTGACAACCATATCAGTCGTCTCAAAGTGCCGAGCGCGTCTTTCAGAATGCCCGACAAGAACATAGCGACATCCAAAATCTTTTAACATCGCACCAGATATTTCACCAGTATATGCACCAGATAATTCATCTGAAAGATCTTGCCCGCCTAAAAAAATACTTTTCTCTAACAGTAAGCCATTCAATTGCTGCAAATAAACATTTGGAGGGCAAATCACAATTTGCCGATCCTTTAAATCTATCTCTTTTAAACCTTTAGATAATGCGCTCGCAAACTCTTCATTAAATGACCAATTGCCATTTAACTTCCAATTAGCAATAATAATTTTTGAGCGCATACCCAAATGAACGATTACTGCTCAGCAGAAGGCTGTTCATCCGCTGGAGGAACCGCTTGCTCAACAACAGCTGGAGCTTGCTGAACCACTGGAGGTAATGGACCACCATCTTCAGGAGAAATCGCTTTCATTGACAACTTCAAACGACCGCGCTCATCTGCAGCCAGTAATTTAACTTTAACAATCTGACCTTCTGATAAGAAATCTTTAACTTCTTTAACGCGCTCATGAGCGATTTCAGAAATATGTAAAAGACCATCTTTACCTGGAAGAATATTCACTAAGGCTCCAAACTCTAGAATCTTCACAACTGGGCCTTCATAAATCTTACCAACTTCAGCTTCAGCAGTAATACCTTCAATTTGACGCTTAGCTTCTTCCATACCTACAGAGCTTGTAGATGCAATCGTTACAGTTCCATCATCCTTAATATCAATGCTGCAACCAGTTTCTTTCGTCAATGCTTGGATAGTAGCTCCACCCTTACCAATAACTTCACGAATCTTGTCTGGATGAATCTTAATAGTTACCATGCGGGGAGCATGCTCAGACAACTCAGTACGAACAGTCGACATTGAATCTTGCATCTTCGATAGAATATGCAAGCGACCTTCCTTAGCCTGAGCTAATGCCACTTGCATAATTTCTTTCGTAATTCCCTGCACTTTAATATCCATTTGTAAAGCTGTAACACCATTTGCAGTTCCAGCAACCTTAAAGTCCATATCACCTAAGTGATCCTCATCACCCAAGATATCTGTCAAAACAGCAAAACGATTACCATCTAAAATCAAGCCCATTGCTACACCAGCAACATGCGCCTTAATTGGAACCCCAGCATCCATGAGCGCTAAACAACCGCCACAAACTGAAGCCATTGAAGAAGATCCATTGGACTCAGTGATTTCAGACACTAAACGAATACTGTAAGCAAAATCTTCAGGCTTTGGCAAAATAGGAATCAATGCGCGCTTAGCTAAACGGCCATGACCAATTTCACGACGCTTCGGACTCCCAACACGGCCTGTTTCGCCAGTGGCAAATGGAGGCATGTTGTAATGGAACATAAAGCGGTCGCGATACTCGCCTTCTAAGGCATCAATAATCTGCTCATCTCTAGCTGTACCCAAAGTAGCAACAACTAAGGCCTGAGTTTCACCGCGAGTAAACAAAGCAGAACCGTGCGTACGAGGTAATACACCGGTACGAATCTCAATAGGACGAACTGTTCTTGTGTCACGACCATCAATCCGTGGCTCACCACTTAATACCTGGCTACGAACAATTTTTGACTCTAAACCAAATAAAATATTACCAACAGTTACATCATCAACATCACCTTCAGCATTTAATTGCTCAAGAACCTTTTTGGTTACTTGTTTTAACTCTGTTGAACGCGCTTGCTTTTGACGAATTTGATAAGCGGCACGTAAGCCCTCTTCAGCTAAAGCAGTTACCTTAGAAATCAATTCTTCATTCTTCGGAGCCGGCTGCCAATCCCAATCAGGTTTACCAGCATCTTTTACCAAGTCTTGAATCGCAGTAATTGCAATTTTTGCCTGTTCATGTCCGAAAACAATACCACCCAACATAATCTCTTCTGATAACTCATGCGCTTCTGACTCAACCATTAAAACTGCATTTTGAGTACCAGCAACAATTAAGTCTAGTTGACTTTCTAATTGCTCGGAACGCGTTGGATTTAAAAGATACTCTCCATCTTTATAGCCTACACGAGCAGCGCCTAATGGGCCATGAAATGGAATCCCTGAAATAGCAAGGGCTGCTGATGCGCCAATCAAAGCCGGAATATCTGCAGGCACTTCAGGATTGATCGACATTACATGAATAACAATTTGTACTTCATTGTAAAAATCTTCTGGAAATAATGGGCGAATCGGACGATCAATCAATCGTGAAGTTAATGTTTCTCCTTCAGATGGACGACCTTCACGACGGAAAAAACCACCAGGGATCTTACCGGCGGCGTAGGTTTTTTCGACGTAATCCACTGTTAATGGGAAAAAATCTTGGCCAGGCTTGGCATTTTTTGCAGCAACTACCGTTGCCAAAATAACAGTGTCATCAACATCCACCATGACCGCGCCACCAGATTGCCTTGCAATCTCACCAGTCTCCATGCGAACCGTGTGTTTACCCCATTGAAACGATTTTGTAACTTTATTAAACATACTCATATTTTTCTCTCCAATTTATGAACAATAGACGCAAAAAATCATTGCGCCTCGCACCGACGGTAATTTAATCCGAAGGAAAATCTAGAGGCTAGACTGATGGAGAAAATTGACAAGAAAAGGCATGCCATTCCAGAGGTGTTTTGCAAAAATTTCCTACCTAAAACACCGTTGGAATGACACATACCCATTTATTTCTTCAAAAACCCAAGCTCTATTACTACAGGTAAAACAATAATGCCCGCATTTGAACGCGGGCATCTGTGTTTACTTACGTAAACCTAATTTTTCAATCAACATCTTGTAACGATCTAGATCCTTACCTTTTAGATAATCTAACAAACGGCGACGACGAGATACCATTTTCAATAAGCCACGACGGCTGTGATGGTCTTTTAGATTAGCTTTGAAGTGAGGTGTTAAATCATTAATGCGCGCTGTTAATAACGCGACCTGAACCTCAGGACTGCCCGTGTCATTCTCAGCACGAGCGTGCTCTTTAACAATTCCTGCTTTTGCATCTGTATTAACTGCCATTTTTATTACTCCTTACAAGCGAACACCGAAGTGAAAACCACCTCGTTGGTGTCGTGATTCATCAAATTTCTATCAATTTTTCAATCAGATAGCCCTCTATTATATCAAATTTATACCAAAAATAGAAGATACCCCCCCATACACATGCTTTATTGAGCCATTTGCGCATTTAATTTCTCTTGCGAAGGGTCATGTAGCCGATTTAAAGCGGCTAAATACGCTTTTGCAGAAGCCGCAATAATGTCAGGGTCTGTACCAACCCCATTCACTACACGCCCACCTTTGGCCAACCTAACAGTCACTTCACCTTGAGATTGAGTCCCCGTAGTAATGGCGTTGACAGAATACAACAATAACTCTGCGCCACTATTCGCCTGCATTTCAATAGCATTCAAAGTGGCGTCAACTGGACCGTTACCATTTGCAGATGTCTCATTTTCTTGCCCGCCAACTTGTAAGACGATCTTTGACTGCGGTTTTTCGCCAGTCTCTGAATGTTGCGCTAAAGAGATAAAACGGTAATGATCGGCTTGATCCTTTACCCCTGCATTTGAGACGATAGACAAAATATCTTCATCAAAAATTTCACTTTTTTGATCAGCTAAGGCTTTAAATCTTCCAAATGCTTCATTAACTTCAGCCTCTGAATCTAAGGTAACGCCCAACTCTTGTAAACGTTGTTTGAAAGCATTTCTACCAGACAACTTGCCTAAGACAATCTTATTGGCACTCCAACCTACGTCTTCTGCACGCATGATTTCATAGGTATTTCTAGCCTTTAACACGCCGTCTTGATGAATGCCAGATGCATGAGCAAATGCATTTGCCCCCACGACAGCTTTATTCGGTTGTACTAAAAAACCAGTAATTTGAGAAACCATCTTAGAACTTGAAACAATCTGAGTTGCGTCAATACCAAGTGATAAATTGAAATAATCTTTCCGCGTTTTAATCGCCATCACGATTTCTTCCAGCGATGTATTACCTGCTCGCTCACCAAGACCGTTAATCGTGCATTCAATTTGTCTTGCGCCACCAATCCGGACTCCGGCAAGAGAATTAGCAACCGCCAAACCCAAATCATTATGGCAATGTACAGACCAAACAGCTTTATCGGAGTTCGGGATTTTATTTCTTAAATCAAGAATGAATTCACCATATAACTCAGGAATCGCATAACCCACCGTATCAGGTACATTAATCGTTGTAGCACCCTCTTTAATCACAGCTTCTAAAATTCTGTATAAAAATTGAGGGTCTGAACGGTAACCATCTTCTGGAGAAAATTCAATATCGTCAGTAAAATTTCTGGCGTAACGAATCGATTGCACTGCCTGCTCAAAAACCTGATCAGGAGTCATTCGTAATTTCATTTCCATGTGCAAGGCGCTCGTAGCTAAAAAGATATGAATCCTCTTTGAATTTGCTCCCTTGATAGCTTCAGCGGCCTTGGCAATATCCTTGTCGTTGGCACGCGCTAAAGAACAAACAGTTGCATCTTTCACCGCTGCAGCTACAGCTTTGATTGCCTCGAAGTCTCCAGGGGAACTTGCCGCAAAACCAGCTTCGATGACATCGACTTTTAGCCGCTCTAATTGCCGCGCAATTCTGACTTTTTCCTCTTTCGTCATTGAAGCGCCAGGTGACTGCTCACCATCTCTCAATGTGGTATCAAAAATGATTATTTTTTCTTCACTTACTTGATTCATCATCACTCTCCTAAAAACATAC
The DNA here is from genome assembly GCA_947472645.1 of Burkholderiaceae bacterium. Classification (GTDB taxonomy): domain Bacteria; phylum Pseudomonadota; class Gammaproteobacteria; order Burkholderiales; family Burkholderiaceae; genus Polynucleobacter. The sequence goes on along the minus strand of CANJBQ010000003.1, from coordinate 55,561 downwards.
TCTTTAAAGCAAAAACCCCAGCAAACTTGCTGGGGCTGATTTTGTGAGTTTCAATCTTTATGATTAATCCGCTCGCAAACCGGCCCCGATCTCTAGATCAAGTCCAAGAAGGTTTAGCAATAATAAAGTTTGAAAATTTGTATTCATAAATTTAACTATACACCGAAATGGAGTTTATGTCACTTTTCTAGTTTGATTGTCGTTTTGAGTTTGAAGTAGCCTTGAACATACTCCCAAATACCCAGAACATATCCTGACAAAGCATAAACAAGGAAAAAAGCAAAAATCGTTAAGGGTGGGTAAGTTGACACTAAAACAAAAATTAAGATTAACAAGACCATCACACCAAACGGGACATGATAACGAATCCCAAGCGCCTTACCGCTATAAAACTTGGCATTTGATACCATCGTAATACCTGCGTAAATCGTGAGAAAAAACATGGTCCATGGAATCGCTGCGTCATTTACAGGTAAATGATTATCTTCTGCCAACCAAACAAAACCAGCAACGATGGATGCTGCGGCTGGACTCGGCAATCCTTGAAAAAAGCGCTTATCAACAGTCCCAGTTGAAATATTAAATCGTGCTAAACGAAGCGCTGCTCCAGCGCAATAAATAAAAGCAGCTACCCAACCCCACTTACCTAAACCTTTTAAGGCCCACTCATAAGCAACTAGTGCTGGTGCAACGCCAAATGAAACCATGTCAGCAAGCGAATCATATTGCTCACCAAAGGCACTTTGTGTATTCGTCATCCTTGCAACACGTCCATCCATACCGTCTAATATCAGTGAGCAGAAAATAGCTATGGAGGCGATTTCCCACCGCTGATTCATCGCCTGAACAATCGCAAAGAAACCACAAAATAAGGCTCCCGTTGTGAATGCATTTGGTAATAGGTAAATTGCTTTATTACGAGGGCGGACATAGAAGTCATCACTACCAGCATCGTATTCATTCATATCCTGAATACGCTCACGCCTCTTCTGCTTGTTACGACTAAAGATTTTAGGTCGTGGTGACCGCATTTTATATTTCATGAATCTAAATGACTCATAACAGCTAATAATGAACTCGTTGCCCGGACTTTATCCCCAACACTTACTAATGGCTCAGCATGAAGCGGTAAATAAACATCAACTCGCGATCCAAAACGAATGAACCCGTAACGCTCACCTTTTTTTACCAGATCACCAACACGAGCATAACAAAGTATCCTTCGAGCAATTAATCCAGCAACTTGTACCAAAGTAATGTCATTCCCATTGGCTTCAATGACCATCGCATTTCTTTCGTTTTCCAAAGAAGCTTTATCAAAGTCCGCATTAACAAACTTACCCGGAAAATACTGAATTGATTTGATGCGCCCATTCACAGCTATTCGATTGGAGTGCACATTAAATACATTCATAAAGATACTGATTTTTAGAGCTTCACGCTGCGCATAGGGATCGTATATCTTTTCAACAACAATAACTCTTCCGTCGGCAGGAGCTAGAACCGCATTGGGGGCTACAGGAACTAATCTAGGTGGATCCCGAAAAAATTGCAACACAAAGAAAAATATGATCCACAAGGGCAGTGTATATAACACCCCAAATAACTTTGAAAAAAGAATAGCCAACAATCCAACTGCTAATAGATAAGGCCATCCTTCACGAGCAATAATAGGGTGGTTATATACAGACATTGCGCTTTTATTTGACTTAGTTCTTACTTTGATCAACTAATTTGTTCTTAGCAATCCAAGGCATCATTGAACGAAGCTTACCGCCAACGATTTCAATCTGATGCTCTGCATTCAAGCGACGACGTGAAATCAAAGTTGGTGCGCCTGCACGGTTTTCAAGAATAAAGCTCTTCGCATACTCTCCAGTCTGAATATCTTTTAAAACATCACGCATGACTTGCTTGGTCTGCTCTGTAACAATTCTTTGACCAGTAACATACTCGCCATATTCAGCATTGTTGGAGATTGAATAATTCATATTGGCAATACCGCCTTCATAAATCAAATCTACAATCAATTTGAGTTCGTGTAAGCATTCAAAGTAAGCCATCTCAGGAGCATATCCAGCTTCAACTAATGTCTCAAAACCCGCTTTAATTAATTCCACAGCACCGCCACATAAAACGGCTTGCTCACCAAACAAATCTGTTTCAGTTTCTTCACGGAAATTAGTTTCAATAATTCCGGCACGACCACCACCATTCGCTGTAGCATAAGATAAAGCGATATCTCTAGCAGCGCCAGAATTATCTTGATATACCGCAACTAAATGGGGTACTCCTCCACCTTGTGCATATGTGCTTCTAACTGTATGACCTGGAGCCTTAGGAGCAATCATGATGACGTCCACATCATTGCGTGGAATCACTTGACCATAATGCACATTAAACCCGTGTGCGAAAGCAAGAGCAGCGCCAGCTTTAATATTCGGGGCAACTTCATTTTTATAGACTTCTGCAATATGCTCGTCTGGCAACAACATCATGACAATATCAGCGCCCTTAACAGCATCTGCGACTTCTTTTACTTGCAAACCAGCATTCACGGCTTTTGCCCAAGATGCGCCATTCTTACGCAATCCAACGGTAACCTTCACACCGGAGTCGTGCAAGTTTAAAGAGTGCGCATGACCCTGTGAGCCATAACCAATAATTGTTACTTGTTTTCCTTTAACTAAGGATAAGTCAGCGTCTTTATCGTAAAAAACTTTCATTTGTATTCCTATAAGATATCGTTTTAATCATGAACAACAACTGCTCTTTACCAGTTTTATACTCGTAAAATTCTTTCACCGCGACCAATGCCTGAAGCGCCTGTTCGGACCGTCTCTAAAATAGCAGTCTTATCAATAGCCTCAATAAAAGCATCAAGCTTGGCTGTATCACCTGTTAATTCTATTGTGTAACTCTTATCAGTGACATCAATGACACGCCCTCGAAAAATATCCGTAGTACGCTTCATTTCTTCACGCTCTTTACCAACTGCCCGAACTTTGATTAACATCAATTCACGCTCTGTATGAGCGCCGTCACTAAGGTCATAAACTTTAACAACTTCTACTAAGCGATTTAAATGTTTAGTAATTTGTTCAATGACCTCGTCAGAACCAGCTGTTACGATGGTCATTCGCGATAATGAAGCATCTTCGGTAGGGGCTACAGTCAAGCTTTCAATGTTATAACCCCTCGCTGAAAATAATCCTACAACCCTCGATAAAGCTCCCGGCTCATTCTCCAAGAGCACAGAAATAATATGCCTCATTCCGCATTCTCCGAACCTAAAATCATTTCCGTAATCCCTTTACCCGCTTGAACCATCGGCCAGACATTTTCAGAAGGATCAGTTTGGAAATCCATAAAAACAGTTCGATTTTTTAACGCCAAAGCTTCCCGAAGCGCTCCCTCAACGTCAGATTTTTTCTCGATCTTCATGCCAACGTGCCCATAGGCTTCAGCCAATTTAACAAAATCGGGCAAAGAATCCATGTATGAATGAGAATAGCGCTTACTGTAGCTAAGCTCTTGCCATTGACGAACCATACCTAAGTAACGATTATTTAATGAAATAATCTTAATGGGTGTGTCATATTGCAAACAAGTAGACAACTCTTGAATACACATCTGAATCGACCCTTCACCTGTCACAGCACAAACTGTTTCATTAGGGAAAGCTTTCTTAATCCCCATAGCATAAGGCAAACCAACACCCATCGTGCCGAGACCACCAGAGTTAATCCATCGACGAGGCTTATTGAATTTATAGAATTGGGCGGCCCACATTTGATGTTGTCCAACATCAGAACAGATGAACGCATCACCTTGAGTTAACTCAGAAAGCGTTTCAATCACATACTGAGGTTTAACAATTTGTGACTCACGATCATACTTTAGACAGTCTGTTTTACGCCATTCATTAATTTGATTCCACCAAGCATCCACTGATAATTTATTTTTCAATGGTCCAGCAGCTTTCAATTGCGCAATCATATCTGTCAAAACTTCTTTGAGATTTCCAACGATCGGAACATCTGCACGAACTCTTTTTGATATAACTGATGGATCAATATCAATATGAATCACTTTACGAGGTAAGCTCATAAAGTGTTCAGGATTGCCAATCACTCGATCGTCAAAACGAGCACCAATAGCAATTACAACATCGGAGTGTTGCATTGTCATATTGGCTTCATATGTGCCATGCATTCCAGGCATTCCTAAGAAGTTAGGATGTGTTCCTGGGAACCCCCCTAAACCCATCAATGTATTTGTGACTGGATATCCCAATAACTCTGCAAACTCTTTGAGTTCAGCGGCGGCATTGGCGATAATTACACCACCACCTGTATAAATATAAGGCCGTTCAGCCTCACGCAACAAACTAACGGCTTTACGAATTTGTCCTGAATGCCCCTTTAGAACAGGGTTATAGGAACGCATATCAACTTCTTTACTGTAATCGTAAAACGTCTTATGAAAAGAAATGTCCTTGGGAATGTCAATCACTACTGGGCCAGGTCTTCCGGTTCGTGCAATATGGAATGCTTTTTTAATGGTCATTGCTAAATCATTCACATCCTTCACTAAGAAGTTGTGTTTAACAATCGGGCGAGTTATACCAACGGTATCGCATTCCTGAAATGCATCTTCACCGATCATATGCGACGGCACGTTTCCAGTGATCACCACCAGAGGAATTGAATCCATATATGCTGTGGCAATTCCAGTTACCGCATTGGTTACGCCAGGGCCTGATGTCACTAAAGCTACGCCAACACGACCAGTTGCGCGCGCGTATCCATCTGCAGCATGAACAGCGCCCTGTTCATGTCTGACTAAAATATGTTCAAATTTATTTTGTTTATGGATCTCATCATAAATGTATAAAACTGATCCACCTGGATAGCCCCATACAAACTCCACACCTTCTTCAGCTAAAGCGCGAACTAAGACTTCTGCACCAATGATTTCGGGGAGGTTGTTGTGATGTGCTTGATTCGAAGAATCTAAAGCCATTGTTTCTTTAACAGTATTCATTTTCTTTATAGTCCTTTGCAATTTTCGGCAAAAAATTGGTTGGTCTGTTCTTGGTTTTGCTTATGGCCAAACGTTGAACCGCTCTTTGCTTGTATTGTTCTCAATCCATCTTTTGAAAGGTTTAGTACAAGCGAACTGACGATTATATTACATTTCTGTAGTATATTTTTACAAAACCTGTGAATTGAAGTCTAATATTCAACCTATGGCATCTCAAAAAGAACTATCCGACTTCCTTAAATCCAGTGAAAAGCGAGCTTTCAAGCAAGTTTTTTACGCTGTTAGGGATGAGGATGCTGCCCTTGATATCGTGCAAGACTCCATGATTAAGCTTTCGCAAAGTTATGGCGATAAAAATATTGAAGAATTACCATTACTTTTCACAAGAATTGTGCAAAACTGCACAAAGGACTGGTTTAGACGACAAAAAGTCAGAAACACGTGGGTTACCCTCTTCTCTAAGTTTGGTAAAAATGATGATGGGGATGATATTGATCCACAAGACTTTTTTGAAAATCCAGAGACGGCAAGCTATGGAAAAGAATCTTCGTTACAGTTAGAAAGAATGGAATTATCGACAATTTTAGAAAAAGAGATAGAAAAGTTACCTAAGCGTCAACGAGAAGCCTTTCTCATGCGTTATTGGGAGGAACTAGATATTTCTGAAACTGCTGAAGCGATGGGATGTAGTGAAGGAAGTGTTAAAACACACTGCTCAAGAGCCAGTCACACTCTTGCAGCAGCTTTAAAAAAACTTGGAATTAGCTTTTAAAATCAATAACTTATGAATTCTGTGCCAACAAATAGTTCTATTTTAGACACCACTCTAGTTAATCACTTAGGGAGTGATGACCTTTTTGTAGACCAAATTGGTAAAACTGTCGCCCGCTCTCTCGATAGAGAACTTTCCCATCTTTCGCCAAAAGTATTACAACGTCTTGAAAATGCTCGAGAATTAGCCCTATTACACCAAAAAACTGGTTTTTCTGTTTCAGGTACACAAAAATCCTTGAAGCAGAAAACTCAGTTTTTTCCGAGGCTTGGTCCAATTGGTCCCATCCTGCTCGTATTAATGTTGGTCTTTGTCATCGCACAATGGCAACAAAATGCGCGGATTAAAGACATCGTTGATGTTGATACTGCAATTCTTACTGACTCCGTACCCCCTGATGCTTATGCTGATGATGGTTTTAGACTTTTTATGAAAAAGATGATTGCACAAGCAAAAGAAGAGGAAAAAGAAATTGAGTCACGTCTTGAGACCACTAACACTAATCGTATCGATCAGGAATCAAGTAACCCCAAAATATCTGGATCGCCTGCTACAGACCCAAGTAATAATCAATAAGTTCTTTGAATAAAGTTGATCAGACTATGCGCAGAAATTTCGTGAAGACGATCTTCCTTACGATGATTCTTCTTTGCACTTTCAGCAACTTATCCTTAGCGCAAACAGTTTTGTCCAATGGGCCAAGCTGGGGAAGCCTCTCCAATTCGCAAAAAGAAACTTTGTCGACCCTAGAGGAAGACTGGAATACGCTATCTTCTGAACAAAAAGTTAAATGGATTCAATTATCTAACAAATATGAAACCCTTCCAGAGGCAGAGCGTGAGAGGCTCAAATCAAGAATGGCTGACTGGGCAAAATTATCGACAAAAGATCGTCGGGCTGCAAGATCTAACTTCATCAAAAGCCTTGATATTCCTAATGATAAAAAATCAGAAGCCTGGGAAGCCTATCAACAACTTTCTCCTGAAGAAAAAAAACAATTCGCTGATGAAGCTGCTGAAAAAAATAAAACAAGGAAGCCTTCTTTAGTCAACGCACCATCTCTTAAAACAAATTAATTCTGTTTTGCAAAATACTTTTCTAGCGCCAAGCATTCGTCGTCGTATTTCAACGACTCTTTATGAAATGTTGATTCTTCTCGGCGTGTGGGCAATTGGATATTTAGTCCCATCTCTATTGCTGGGAATTTTATTGAATACCCAACTTCCTAGCTGGCTGGCCTTTGGTCATGTCTATGTACTTTTTGGAGTTTACTTTACCTGGTATTGGACTAAAACAGGACAAACTCTGGCAATGCAGACTTGGAAAGTAAAAATGGTGGATGAGAATGATCTCTTACTAAAACGAAACCAAGCATTGATTCGTTATGCCATCTCATCCCTATGGTTGATCCCAACCGTCATCATTTACATTATTTTTAAATATGTGTTTGATTACCCATTAGGTCACTGGCCAACGATTGAGTTACTTTTTTTCATGAGTCTATTATTTTGGCCACTAACTTGCTTATTTGATCGCCACAATCCATCTGGAGCACAATCGATCGCAGATCGATTAGCAAAAACTAAATTGATCCTTGTCATTCAATAATAAGTACTGCTAGGTTTGCAATATCATTAGTGGCGAAGCTTTAAATGTCTTACTACGAAGCCACAAACTTGCCAAACTGTTAAGCGCAATTCCCATCAAAAATCCTAAACCAAAGACCCACCAAGTAATACCCATTTCAATTTCAAGTAGATAAGTTGCCAAATACCAGCCAACAAAACTGGCAAATCCACCACTTAAAAATCCCGCAATACTACCGGAAAGTATTAATTCTAATAGCCATACTCTCATAAGAAATGTGTGATCAGCGCCCAAAGTCTTTAAAACAGCAACCTCTTTCATCCTCTGTTCTTGGACTGTCACTAATGCAATCATTAAAACAAGTAGTCCCGCTAATAACGTAAAAATGAAGAGGAGTTCAATCGCAAAGATTAATTGGCTAAGAATATCCTGTGCCTGAGTTAATGAGTCCTGAATATCAATGGCGGTGATATTGGGAAATCGATCAACAATATCCATATCTATACGTTGGGCCTCATCCTGTCGAAATGCCATGATCCAACTTTGAGGAGCTTCTTTTAAAAGCTCCATTGGCATCATCGCAAAAAAATTGACGCGCATCGAATTCCAATCCAATTTTCTGATCGAAGTAATCTGCACTTGGTATATTTGACCAGCAATATCAAATGTTAATTCATCTCCTAACTTGGTGTGTAACGATTTCATAATCCCTGCCTCCATAGAGACTTGATTAGGTTCCCCTGTAGTGAACCAACTGCCGGCAATGATCCGATTTTTAGAAGGTAATGACGATGAATACGATAAATTAAATTCTCGCTCAACCAATCTCTTTGTGTTTGCATCATCGAAGTCCTTACTTTGAAGATCATTGCCATTAATCGCAATTAAGCGTCCTCTTATCATTGGATAAGAATCAAAGTCTGGGTAACGCAATTGTTGTCGTAGCTGCCCTTCAACAGAATCTTTCTGATCGGGTAATACATTTAATATAAAGCGATTGTTTGCATTCTTTGGAACACTTCCTTGCCAAGCATTTAAAACATCAACACGGATCACTACAAGCAACAAAATAGCTAACATTGCAACGCCAAGGGAAGTGATCTGAAAACTCATCCACGATGGATTGCCAACAATTCTTTGGGCACTAAACCGAATACCAGGTAATGCATATCCAGGTCTGGCTATTTTTTTCCCAATGTATTTCACAATCAAGTAAGCACATACCGCATAAATTAAACATGCGCCTACAAAAGAACCTAAAACCATTAGACTCAATCGAATATTGTGCGCAATCCATAAAAGTAAAACAAAATAACTACCAATTCCTAATAAACAAGCTAACCATTCGTTAAATTGCATTGAGATGTTCTCTTTTCGAAGAACAACCATGGGTGAAACTTTTAATAAGGCGAGTAAGGAAGGTATCGAAAATCCAAAAAGAAGAATGAATGCAACTAGAAATCCCCACAATACAGGCCATAAGCTTGGACTAGGTAATTGCTTATCAAGAAGACCTTGCATAACCTGTATCAAAATTTCTTGGAGTCCATATCCTAATAAAATACCTATGACACTTGCGCCCATCATCATTTGAAAAAAATACCGTACATGCTTTTTTAAAATCTGTGAGCTACTAGCCCCAAAACATCGCCAAACAGCGGTACTGATTACTTGTTTTTTAACATAACGACGGCTAGCTAAACCAATTCCAACCGCAGAGATCATTCCCGTTAAAATAGCCACGAGCGATAAAAATCGACTTGCTTGATCAATCGTTTTTCGTAGTAACGGTTGGCCATTCTCGAGATCTTCTAAACGAACTCCCCGAAGATTTTTTGAGGGGATATAGTCTTTTGCCAATGCGGTAAATTCATCCACATTCTTGATATCAGGAGAAATATTTTTCTGATCTTGTCCCGCAACTAACAATCGGTAAGTCACTCGACTTCCAATTCCAATCAGCCCCGTTGCCTCTAAGTCTTCTTCACGAATCATGACACGGGGTGCAAAATTCATAAAAGTAGCACCTCGATCAGGCTCTTTTGTAATGAGATTAGACACAATGAATGACTTCTCACCAAGTAAGACCTGATCACCAATTTGGATCTTAAAATTTCTCGCTAATTGTGGCTCTAACCAAATCTCACTGGGTAAAAGTCCCTGACCCTCTTGAGCTAAAGTTATCTTGCCACGTAACGGATAGTTCTGAGAAACGGCTTTAAGAGAAACTAACTTACTGAGTTGACCTGTTCGCATCATTGTTGAAAGAATGACCGTACGTGCAATTACCAAATCCAACTTTTGGGCGGCTCTTTCAAAATAAGGGTCAAGCTCTTGATCACCGCGAACAATTACATCAGCACCGATGAGTTCATGAGCATTTTGACGAAAAGATTGATTGAGTCGATCCGCCAAAAAAGTGACGCTGGTAATGGCCGTCACAGATACGACCAAAGCAATAAATAACCAAATTAATTCATTGCTTGGAAAAACCGATTGTTTAAAGCCCCGCAAAACTTCCACCATCGACACGTAACGATGTACCAGTGATATAAGAAGCTTGTTGACTTGCTAAAAATGTTGCTGCATCGGCGTACTCAGACGGTGTACCGTAACGCTTCATTGGAATTGTACTAACGCTCTTTTGAGTAATCTCTTCTAGAGGCTTACCCTCTTTAACCGCACGCTGTCCATCTAAATGCATAATGCGATCCGTCAAAACTCTACCAGGTAGAATAATATTAACAGTGACTCCTTCAGCCGCTACCTCGTTCGACAGTGTCTTTGACCACCCATTTAAGGCCATACGCAAGGTATTAGAGATGGCCAAGTTTGCGATTGGTGATACGGTTCCAGAACTCGTCGTAGTAATCACTCGCCCCCATTTACGTTCTCTCATTCCTGGTAAAACTCGATCAGTCACCTTCATAATCATGAGGATCATCTGATTAAAACTGGTCTGCCATAACTCGATAGGTTGATTAAAGGCCTGACTCATTGGTGGCCCACCGGAATTATTAATCAAGATATCAATCGGACCAACATCCTTCTCAATTTGAGTTACTTTTGCATCAATTTCGTCTAATTGATGTAAATCCCAAGGAAGTACATAGGCGTATCCACCATCTGCTGTGATTGCCTTTGCCGTGGCATTCATCTCATCCACGCTTCTTCCCGTTAAAACGACCTTGACACCCTCTTTGGCTAAAGAAATTGCAATTGCACGGCCAAGGCCTTTACTAGATGCCAGTACTAAAGCGACTTTATTTTTTATTCCAAAATCCATGCTTATCTCCTTCGTTGTATTTCAACCCTGCGCCATCAATTCTTCCCATTTTGACATGAGTGCCTCGAGCTTAGCATCAATCTCACTTGCCTTAACCTGAAGGTCTTTTGCTACCTGCGGTTTTTCTGCATAAAACCCAGGCTCACTTAACTGTTCTGAAATCTTTACTTGCTCTTGCTCCAAAGCTTCAATTTGTACAGTTATTTTATCGAATTCAAGTTGCTGATATTTGTTTATAGTTGGTTTTTTATTGGGTTTTAAATCTTCTTTCATCTTTGGCTGCTTAGTCGACTTATCATCAGTCACCGTTCGCGTTTTTTGTAAATCTAAACGACGCTGATTTTGAATCTTCCAATCCTCATAACCACCTTCGTACTCTCGCCACTGACCATCACCCTCAAAGGCAATCATGCTTGTAACGACATTGTCAAGAAACTGCCGATCATGACTCACTAAAAAGACGGTTCCCTTATAGTCTTGCAAAAACTCTTCTAACAAATCCAAGGTATCAATATCTAAGTCATTTGTTGGCTCATCTAAAACCAAAACATTGGCTGGCTTAGCAAATAGGCGAGCTAATAAAAGGCGATTTCTCTCACCGCCAGAAAGTGTTTTTATCGGAGACCGAGCGCGCTCTGGAGAAAACAAGAAGTCATTTAAGTAACTTTTCACATGTTTGCGCTGTCCACCAATATCAACCCACTCGCTTCCTGGACTAATAAAATCCTCCAAGGTCGCTTCTAGATCCAAAGCTTCTCGAAGCTGATCAAAATAGGCAATTTCAATCATGCTACCTTGTTTAACTTCTCCTTTACTCGGCACTAGTTGCCCTAAAATGATTTTTAATAAGGTAGATTTTCCGGCGCCATTTGGACCTAACAAGCCAACCTTATCACCTCTTAATATAGTGGCTGTAAAGTCTTTTATAATATTTTTCTCACCAAATGAGTGTGAAATATTCTCTAGGGCAGCGACAATTTTTCCAGTTCGATCGCCCGTCTTGATGTCCAACTTCACCTGTCCAACCAACTCTCTGCGTTGAGAACGCTGTTCTCTTAAATGTTCTAATCTCGCAATCCGGCTAACACTTCGCGTTCTTCTAGCTTCAACCCCTTGCCGAATCCAAACTTCCTCTTGTGCGAGTAATTTATCCGCCCTTGCATTCGCTAAAGACTCATCCATTAATTGGCGCTCTTTAAGACCTAAATAGGATTGAAAATTGCCTGGATAACTCCGAATAATGCCGCGATCTAATTCAATAATTCGGGTCGCCACCTTGTCTAAAAAGGCTCGATCATGCGTAATAAAAACGAGTGAACGATTCATATCAATAAGAAGTTGCTCCAACCATTCAATGGAGTCCATATCCAAGTGATTGGTGGGCTCATCAAGCAGCAACACATCAGGCTTGGTAACTAAAGCTTGTGCTAACGCAACTCTCTTTTTATTTCCCCCAGATAATTCAGACATTAAACGCGTCCCATCTAAGTGCAACTGATGGAGAACTTCTTCAATTTTCTGTTCCCAGGCCCAGCCTTCATTAGCATCAATTTTGCCATACAAAACATCGAGTTGATGACCAACGTCATCATTCCACTCTTGCATACTTAAGGTTTCATACTCAGTTCTTAAATGCCGAATTTCCTCTAAACCCTTTGCAACTGTCTCAAATACAGAATCTGTCGACAAAAAAATGGGCTCTTGAGCAACATAGGCAATACGAACCCCTTGTTGTTTCTGAATTAACCCAGCATCTAACTTTTCTAACTCTGCGACGATTTTTAAAAAAGATGATTTACCTGCTCCGTTTCGGCCAATTAATCCAACTCTTTCGCCTTCTTCTAAAGAAAATGAGGTTTTTGCCAGCAAATCCACGTGCCCGTATGCAAGTTGGGCGTCACTAAGTACAAATAAAGCCATGAAATATTTACAATCCAATTGAGTGAAGAAAAATCGCAATGGATTTTGTCTGAAGTAGCTATTTTAAGCCGAACATGTGTCGCTTGCTTGATAATAGAGCTGTGGAAAAAATACGAATATCTAAATTACTGTCAGAACAAGGCCTTTGCTCACGCCGAGAGGCTGATCAATATATTGAACAAGGTCTTGTCACAGTTGATGACGTAGTCGTGAATGAACTTGGTTCGCGGGCCTATCCTCATCAAAAAATCGAACTTAAAAAAGAAGCTAAACTAGCGCAAAATGCTCGAGTTACCGTCCTTTTGCATAAACCCGTTGGCTTTATCTCTCATTTGGATGAGGATAAGGAATATCAACCCGCTGCCTCTCTCATTACACCTGATCGCTTTTTTAGAACCCATTTGGACGCCGATCGGAATGCTCGAATCAACACAAAAGGTCTTGCACCTGCTGGTCGACTAGATATTGACTCGACAGGGCTCCTCATCCTGACCCAAGATGGACGTATCGCCAAGCAAATCATTGGTGAAAAAAGCTCTATTGAAAAAGAGTATTTAGTCCGTGTTGAGGGCAAGTTAGTCCCTTCCGGTCTTGGCCTTCTCTGTCACGGACTCTCTTTAGATGGCGTAGCATTGCAGCCAGCAAAGGTCAGTTGGCAAAATGAAGATCAATTACGCTTTGTCCTTCGGGAAGGTCGTAACCGACAAATCCGTCGAATGTGCGAACTTGTTGGACTTCAAGTAATCGGCCTCAAACGAATCCGCATTGGCCAGATCCCACTTGGTAACCTACCTGTGGGTCAATGGCGCTTTCTTCGAGCTAACGAAAAATTTTAAACCGCGAGTGCATGGATGTTTCTCAATATATCTACATATCGATTTTGTGAATTAAGTGAATTAGATAACCTGCGGGAGAAGCTTCTAGAAAAATGCCTCGTCCAAGAATTAAAAGGCACCATCATTTTGGCGACAGAAGGCATTAATATGTTTTTAGCAGGTAAAGAGGCCTCCATCAGAGAATTTTTCCAGTGGCTCAATCAATTTCCTGGCTTAGAAGATGTTGTGACAAAAGATAGTTGGTCAGACTATCAACCCTTCAAAAAAATGCTCGTCAAAGTGAAGGACGAAATTATCCGGATGAACCACCCCACTATCCAAGCCTTTAAAAAAAGAGCTCCTAGTGTTTCAGCTCAACAACTCAAACAGTGGTTACTTCAAGGTTATGATGATCAAGGTCAACCAATCGTCCTTCTTGATACTAGAAATACTTTTGAAGTGGAATACGGAACATTCAAAAATGCGATTCACTTTAATCTTGAAAAATTTAGTCAATTTCCAGAAAAATTATCAAAGCGAGTTGATGAGCTCAAAGGTAAAACAGTAGTTAGTTTTTGTACTGGAGGTATCCGCTGTGAAAAAGCGAATCTTCTCATGCAAGAAATTGGTCTATCCAACACCCTTCAACTCGATGGAGGAATACTCAAATATTTCGAAGAGGTTGGGCAAGAGTTTTATAAAGGCGGTTGCTTTGTTTTTGATGATCGCATCGCCCTCGATCCAGAACTATCAGAGCATCCCCTAGAGAATGCTCCTAGAAGACCTCACTCCGTCAATAACTGAAAGTGCTCCACTACTGGAGGACCCGCAAAAAATGGTGACACGATTTCACGCCATTTTAGAAAATTCGGGGAAGTTCTAAAGTCGACGATGTGATTATCTAAAGTTGCCCACTGAATCATCAATAAATAACGATTAGGATTCTCAATTCCCTTTTGTATCTTAAAGCTCATGAAACCTTTTGCAGAGGCAATTGCTTCTCTAACGCCTCGCTCAATAGCTAAATCAAATTCAGCATTTTTACCTGCAACAATGGTGATATCTGCAATTTCTAAAATCATGTCAATTCCTTTTTCGATTAACCTATTTTCTTCAAGTCTTTTTTATACACCGGAACTTTTTCAACATAGTGACTAACGCTCATTTTAAGACGTGCAATATTTTCAGGAGATAACTCTCTAGCCACTTTTGCAGGTGAGCCAATAATCATTGATCCTGCGGGAAACTCTTTACCTTCAGTCACTAAAGCTCCAGCGCCGACTAAGCAATTTTCCCCAATAACTGCATTATTCAAAATGACCGCCTGAATACCGATCAATGCCCCATTATGAATGATACAACCATGCAACATGACTTGATGCCCGATAGTTACGTTGTCACCAATAGTGAGTGGGACGCCTTCATCCGCATGAAGCACAGTACCATCTTGCACGCTAGTTCCTGTGCCAATTGTAATGGCATCATTGTCCCCACGAATCACTACACCAGGCCATACCGATGAGTTCGCGCCGATAGTAACGTTACCAATAATCGTAGACTCAGGAGAAATATACGCATCTGGATGAATATTGGGAATTAAATCCCCAAGTTGATAAATTGCCATACAAATCCTTTATTTAAATAATTGGTAGGTGTAGATACCTAAAAATGTCATCACTAAAGATCCAATTAAATGGATGGATACCGTTGATAATGCGGCACTTAACTGACCATATTGAATCATCTTAGTCACTTCAGCAGAAAAAGATGAGAATGTGGTGAGCCCACCCAAAAATCCAGTAATAATAAACAAACGCCACTGAGGAGGTAAGTCAGCATGCATGCTAAAAAACGCTACTGCAACACCAATAAAATAGCCCCCAACCAAGTTTGAAGCAAGTATACCCATCGACATGATGCTAGGCATTGCGTCTAACCACAAGCCAAACGCCCAGCGCAGAAGGGCCCCTAATGAGGCCCCAATGCTGATTGCGATAACCGAGCTCCACATGGGGCCGTAAGTCTTTTAGAGGATTTGTGCTGCGTCGTTAAATGGCAAACGCGGACCTCTTGGCCAAATCCCTTTTGGATCAGCGCGCCCAATATTGAGCAAGAAGTTCGATTTAAAACGTCCGTCCGGGAAAAACTCTGCGTTCACTTTGGCATTATCAAAACCGGACATTGCACCACAATCAAGGCCTAGCGCACGAACCGCCAAAATCAAATAACCGCCTTGAATACTACTATTACGGAATGCTGTAGCATCTGCAAATTCGGGTTTAGTGTCATAAAAAGGCTTTGGATCAATTGCCGTAAATTGAGTAGCAAAGTTATCAAAAAACTTTGTGTCATATGCAACGATTACCGTTGCTGCTGCGGCGGCCACCTGCGGAACATTACCAGGCGTTAGTGCTGGACTTAATCTTGCTTTAGCCTCGGCACTTTTCAAAAACACAAAACGTGCATGCTGACCATTAAATGAGGTTGGCCCCCATTTCATCAAATCATAAATCTGATGAATTTGCGCATCAGATACAGCTTCTGGAAGAAAACCATGGACTGTTCTTGCATCTAAAAATAATTGCTTTTGGCTGGCTTCATTTAATTGACTTGTCATATTTCACTTCTCTTCAGGGTTATATAAAAAAACGTTTATAAAATTAGTTATTTACTTATTGTAATCAACTCGTTTGAAATATTCATTTTCTGAATAAAAATTGAGTTTTATGAATTTATTGTTATGCTTAGATAATGAAAAAAAATATTTGCGTATTTTGCGGGTCTAGGCCTGGCAACAACCCAGAATGGTTTCAGTGGGCTTTAGAACTTGGCGCTCAAATCGCCAAAAATCAGCAAGGCTTAGTTTTTGGGGGTGGAAGTGGCGGCTTAATGGGACAAGTTGCTAAAGGCGCCCTAGGAGAAAATGGTACCGTTATCGGTATTATTCCGCATCAACTACAACCAAAAGAAGGTCTCGTCGAACACCTTTCAGAAGTCCATTACGTGAAAACAATGAGTGAGCGTAAACAACGTATGGATGAATTTTCTGATGCATACATCATTATTCCGGGTGGCGTTGGGACTCTTGATGAATTCTTTGATGTTTGGGCAACTGCACAAACTGGCTTTCATCAAAAATTGATCATCCTTGCCAACTGGTCTGGTTACTATGATGGCTTAATTAGCTTCTTAAAGCATTCAGTAAATCAAGGACTAATGGCGGAATCACACTTTGAGAAAATCAAAATAGTTCATCAACCGCAAGAGGTTCTGGACCTCATCGCCCAATTAAAGAATTAAATTATTAGCGCTAACGTAGGCGCTAGACCAAGCCCATTGAAAATTATGCCCACCCAGATGTCCTGTCACATCAACGCATTCCCCAATAAAAAATAGGCCGGAATAGCGGCGAGACATTAAAGTTTTACTATCAAGTTCTTTTGTATCAATGCCACCCAACATTACCTCTGCCTTATTCCAACCCAGTGTTCCAGCAGGTTTGACGTTCCAT
Organism: Burkholderiaceae bacterium; assembly: GCA_947472645.1. Lineage (GTDB taxonomy): Bacteria > Pseudomonadota > Gammaproteobacteria > Burkholderiales > Burkholderiaceae > Polynucleobacter. Next base: position 38,624 of record CANJBQ010000003.1, on the reverse strand, counting down.
TCACAAAGTAGATCAACTAAAGCTTCTCGTGTTTTTTTAGCAACTTCAACCCATTTCTTACCATGTAACCCTAATTGTTTAGCAAATTCTTTAGCGAGTCTAGCGGGTAAAAATTCTATCAGTAACTGATCAACGGTTTTTTGCCGCGATGAGTCTTGTGCCAATAAATTTTCTAATCGATCTTTAGCAACCCAGGCAACATGAATCGCCTCACCTTCTACCCAATATGAGCTTGCCTGTAAAACTGCTGGTCCAGATAAGCCTTTGTGAGTAATTAATAAGTCCTCATCAAACTGGCCAAAACCATAACGCTCTTTATTTTTTCCCGCCGAAATATGGACCTTAGTGCTTAACCCAGCAAAATCTTCGATGGCAGAAAATATTTGTGAAGTAAATGCTAATGGCACAAGTGCGGCCCTTGGCTCAACGACTGCAATGTCCAGTTGTTTTGCTATGTGCATAGCAAAATCTGAAGCCCCAATCGCTGGCACAGGCAAACCACCTGTGGCTATGACGAGATTTTTTGCCACATAGTCAGTATCTTTTGTGCTGATATTCCATAAACCATTCATTGGCTCTACTTTTTCAACCGCAACTGGATGCAATATCTCAACTTGACCTAGTTCACACTCTTTGAGAAGCAATTGAATAATATCTTTAGCTGATTCGTCACAAAATAGCTGCCCCTGATGTTTCTCATGAAATGGGATCTGATATTTTTTTACCAGCTCGATAAAGTCATGGCTAGAATATTGCGCTAAAGCGCTCTTTACAAAATGCGGATTCATGGATAAAAAATGCTGGTGGGTTGTATTGAGATTCGTGAAGTTACAACGCCCACCGCCGCTAATCCGAATTTTTTCGCCAAGCACCTTGGCATGATCAATCACCAAAACAGTTTTACCTAATTGGCCGGCTACACCAGCACAAAATAACCCTGCAGCGCCAGCTCCAATAACAATAAGATCAAAATTTTTCAATGAGTACCAAGTCCGTTATTCCACAAAATAGTACCTATATTGTATTTGGAAGAAGAATTTTTATCAGTTTTCTAAAATAACGGCAAAATAGAGGGATAAACATATTTTTATTATTTAATCGCTGGAGAACCTTTATGTCTGATGACAAAAACCCTATTAATCGCCGCTCACGTAATATCACTGAAGGTGTTGCCCGCGCCCCTAACCGCTCTATGTACTATGCGATGGGCTATCAAGAGGCTGACTTTAAAAAACCCATGATTGGAGTCGCAAATGGCCATTCAACGATTACCCCTTGTAATAGTGGTCTACAAACCCTTGCGGACGCTGCAGTTGAAGCTTTAGAGCATGGTGGAGCTAATTCTCAAATCTTCGGTACCCCAACCATCTCCGACGGAATGGGGATGGGCACTGAAGGCATGAAATACTCCTTAATCTCTAGAGAAGTGATTGCAGATTGTATTGAGACTTGTGTCAATGGACTTTGGCAAGACGGTGTCATTGTTATTGGTGGTTGTGACAAGAATATGCCTGGTGGGATGATGGCCATGGCTAGAACCAATGTCCCTAGTATTTATGTTTACGGGGGAACTATCAAACCAGGTCACTTTAAAGGTAAAGAGCTCAATATTGTTTCGGCTTTTGAAGCCGTAGGTGAGTTTACATCTGGCAGACTAAGTGCAGAAGACTTAAAAGGTATCGAACAAAATGCTTGCCCTAGTAGCGGCTCTTGCGGTGGGATGTACACAGCAAACACAATGAGCTCTTCATTCGAAGCATTAGGAATGAGCTTACCCTACTCGTCAACTATGTCGAACATCGATGAAGAAAAAAGGGTCAGTTCTGCAGAATCTGCTCGAGTTCTCATCGAAGCGGTAAAAAATAATCTACGCCCGCGTGACATCATTACCAAAAAATCGATCGAAAATGCTGTCTCGGTCATCATGGCAGTTGGCGGGTCCACCAATGCAGTATTACATTTCTTGGCAATCGCCAGTGCGGCAGAAGTTGAGTGGACCATCGATGACTTTGAACGAATCCGTCGGAAGGTGCCGGTCATCGTCGATATGAAACCCTCCGGTAAATACTTAGCGACTGACCTTCATTTAGCAGGTGGAATCCCACAGGTAATGAGGCTGTTGCTTGATGGGGGCTTGCTTCATGGAGATTGTATGACCATCACCGGTAAAACCATTGCACAAACCTTGGAAGATGTGCCTTCAACTCCACGCGCAGATCAATTTGTGATTCGCCCATTATCAAACCCTATTTATGCTGAAGGTCATTTAGCAATTCTCAAAGGAAACATTTCTCCAGAGGGTTGCGTCGCAAAAATTAGTGGTTTAAAAAATCCAAGTATTACTGGTCCAGCACGAGTCTTTAATTCAGAAGATGATGCTATGGCCGCCATTATGGCCAATAAAATCACTCACGGTGACGTGGTCATTATTCGTTACGAAGGACCTAGGGGTGGTCCAGGAATGCGCGAAATGTTATCGCCAACCTCAGCATTAATCGGGCAAGGTCTTGGTGAAACCGTTGGTTTAATTACCGACGGAAGATTCTCAGGCGGAACTTGGGGTATGGTAGTCGGCCACGTAGCTCCAGAAGCTTATATGGGCGGTACCATTGCGCTGATCGAAGAGGGTGACTCAATTACGATTGATGCCCATCAATTACTCATTCAGTTAAACCTGCCAGAAGCTGAAATTGCTAGAAGACGAGCATTATGGGTTAAACCAAAGGCACGTTACACGAGAGGTATCTTGGCAAAATATGCCAAGCTAGCTAGCTCAGCAAGCTTAGGTGCTGTAACAGATTTAGATCTTAATTTAGACGAAGAATAAAGAAAGCGCCCTTGGGCGATTTCTTTTAATGCATTTTCATACCAGCCATACTTTTCGTTTGAAAAGATATCTCTACTTTTCCTGCTTTTTCAAACTGTAAAGTCATCTTCACTGCCGCGCCCTCTATGATCGGCTCTTGAAGACCCATCACCATGAGATGGTATCCACCCGATTTAAGTTCAACAGAACCATTGGCGGGAATTTCTAACGCAGTCATTTGACGCATCATCATTTTGTCACCATCCATTTTCATCTCATGAATCTGAACCTCTTTCGCACGCGAGTACGAAACAGACAGCAACCGGTCTGGAGTTGAACCTTTGTTGTCAATCACTAAGTAAGCACTACTCATCATATGCCCTGGAGTTGTTGTTCTAACTGTCGGTTGGGATATCTGCAGATTGCCTACCTGCGTTTGTGCATACAATGTCAGCGTAAAACAACTTACAAGCACTAATAAAATACGAACGATTTGCTGACGCATTATAAAAATCTCCAGTGTGTAAATATCCTATTTTAATGGATTTAAGACTTTTACCCTTCTTTCTCTTATGATGATGGTTATGGGTACCCAACATATTGCTTTCTTTGCAGATATTCATAGTAATTTAGAAGCTTTGGATGCTTGCATAGAACACGCCAACCAACAAGGCGCATCTCGTTTTGTGTTTCTTGGCGATCTCGTCGGATATAACGCAAATCCTTGTGAAGTCCTTCAAAAAATCCAACAACTAATCGATGAAGGTAAAGCAATCGCTCTTCAAGGCAATCATGATAAAGCGTGTTGTGAACCTAACGCTTCAAAAATGAATCCTATCGCACAGATGGCTATCGAATGGACAAAATCAAAATTAGGCACTGATCAAGAAAGTTTTTTACAAAATTTACCACTCATCATTCATGAGGAAGATCGATGCTATGTTCATGCTTCTGCATATCAACCTGAATTATGGCACTACGTCGATGATGGGTTATCCGCATGGAGAAGCGCGGAATCATCGGGAAAGATTTATACCTTTTCCGGTCATGTGCATGATCAGGCACTTTATTACCAAAGCTCCGTTGGTAAATTAATTCGTTTTAGCCCCCACGCTGGAGATGAAATCCCCACTGGGCGCCATCGTCGTTGGGTCGCGATTGTAGGATCTCTCGGACAACCACGCGATGGGAATCCTAAGGCAAATTATCTGCTCTATGATTCAGAAAAAGAAACAATGTATTTTCAAAGAGTAGCATACAACCATCTTTTGGCAGCTGACAAAGTAAGAACTGCTGGATTGCCTGACGAACTTGTCCAACGACTTTTAAAGGGCGGTTAATTGACAGACTATGTTCTCTTTTTTTCAATCTGACTCACCTTACTCCATTGACATAGAATCAGTTGAAGAAATTTTCCAAATGGGGAAAATCGTCGATGGTTTTTTAATTGGTAAAGAAGTTTATCAAGGTGGTATGGCCGTTCTCAAAGAAGCTATAGAAGAAAGCACGCAACACTCTGTTCTTTTAAAAATCCCTAAAGTGGGTAAAGATCAACCGATCGAAAATCTCATCTGCTTTGAAACTGAACTAACCGTTATGAGAGGGCTTGATAGCCCCTATATACCGAAGTTTATCAAAGGTGGTCATATGGCGAGAAATCCTTATATCGCGATGGAAAAAATTGCTGGTATTTCTTTAGAATCAATGATTCAAAAAAATACGCAATTACCGATTGACCAAGTCATTACGGTGGCGATTAATCTAGCCCGCGCCATTCAAAGCCTACATAGCCAAGAAGTTATTCACCTGGATTTAAAGCCTGATAACATTCTTGTGGATGACAACCTACAAACTCGGATTATTGACTTTGGACTTGCTCATCACGCTCGCTATCCTGATTTATTAGCCGAAGAGATGCGAAAAGGTATCGGCTCAGCCCCTTATATATCTCCCGAACAAATTGTTGGAGTCAGAGACGATTTACGCAGCGATATATTTTCATTTGGCGTCATTCTTTATGAGATTTTGACAGGAAGACTCCCTTTTGATAATCCGCAAACACTCAATGGATTAAAAAAACGATTTTGGTCACAACCCACACCACCTAGAGTAATCCGTAAAGAAATTCCCCCATGGTTACAAGAAATTATTTTGCGCTGCTTAGAGCCTTTCGCAAAAGATCGCTTCCAAAGCGCTACACATCTTCGGCAATTATTAAGAGACCCTGAAGGAGTCAAGCTGACTGAACGAGCAAACCGTAATCAAACCCTATCATTCTGGGCAAGTTGTCATCGTTGGGTGAAAGTTGCTGGATATGAACCTTCACCTATTTTAAAAAGTACAGTGATTCATGAACAAGCGCCTCTAATGGTTATCGCTATTGATACTAGCACTGAGAATCTTGCCATGTTTGAACGTATGCAACGAGCCGCTTTAAATATTATGCGCGTCTTCCCCGAGGGTAGAATCTCTTGTATTCATATTCTTGGGAATACCCCAACTTTTGAAGGTGAGCGTGAAATCGACTCTACCAGTGGCATGTTTAGAGGTCACCTCATACGCTTAATGGATTGGGCAAAGCCGCTCCAAATGCCAACGGAACGTATTTCTTGTCACGTATTAGAATCAACGGATGCTGCTAGCCGAATTATTGAGTTTGCCGCTGATAATGAAGCATCCATCATTCTCATTGGTGCCAGTCAAGACATTCCCAACCGAGTCATCCCTTGGCGATCCATGATGACGAAAGTCGTAGAAGAAGCACATTGCAGTGTTCATATTGTTAGAATATGAACACTCACCAAAAAAAGGTTCTGGAATTGATGAAATTACTAAAATTTTTAATCCATAGCATCTTTATTACACTCATATTGACTCAGGTTTGCATTGCTCAAAAAAGCATAGTGGTATCTTCGACAACTTCGACAGAACAATCTGGCCTGTTTAATTACTTACTACCTATCTATGAAAAAATATCAGGTATTCAAGTAAAAGTCATTGCGGTGGGCACAGGTCAGGCTTTATATATTGGGCGTCGAGGTGATGCTGACGTTGTCTTTGTCCATGACAGAGTCGCTGAAGAAAAATTCTTAAACGACGGATTTAGTCAAAAAAGATATGAGGTGATGTACAACGACTTTATCTTGATTGGGCCAGAGAATGATCCAGCGAAGATTGTCGCAACAAACTCTATTCAAAAAGCTCTTGAGTTGATCGCTCTCTCTAAATCGACCTTTGTTTCAAGAGGAGATAAAAGCGGCACACATGCCGCAGAACTTCGCTACTGGAAAGATGCCAATCTTGAGCCAAATGCGCAAAAAGATACTTGGTACAAAGAAAGTGGTTCAGGTATGGGGGCTTCTCTAAACACAGCCTCTGCGATGAATGCATACATCCTTACTGACCGCGGAACATGGATTTCCTTTAAAAACCGTGGAAAGCTCAAAATTTTAGTTCAAGGTGATCCGAAACTATTTAATCAATACGGTGTCATGCTAGTTAATCCTGATAAATATTCTCATATCAAAAAAGAAGAAGGTCAATCTTTTATCAATTGGCTCATCTCACCCAATGGTCAAAAATCAATTGCAAGCTATCAAATCAATGGTGAGCAACTTTTCTTCCCCAACGCAAAACCCTAATAATGTGGGAAACGATTAATCAATCACTGCTTGCTGTACTTCATCTAGATGGCGATGTTTGGCAAATTGTTTTAACTTCACTCCAAGTTAGTGTTACGGCACTGATTGTTGGAACTATTTTTGGACTTCCCATCGGTGCAATTCTTGCAATAGCCAATTTTCCAGGCCGAGATGGGCTAATTACCCTCATAAACACCCTCATGAATGTGCCTACGGTGATCATTGGAGTTTTAGTGTACCTACTGCTTTCTCGAAGTGGCCCACTTGGATATTGGGGGGTTCTTTTTACTGTCCCGGGGATGATCATTGCGCAATCTTTACTAACCACACCACTCATTGCTGCTATCTCACGACAAATCATTAGCGATGCTTGGCAAATCCATCGGGAACCTTTTTTATCCTTACGCCTGAAACTATTTCAGCAAATCAAATGGATCTTATGGGACTGTCGTTTTTCTTTGATCATTGCTCTCTTAGCTGGGTTTGGGCGCGCCATCTCTGAAGTTGGTGCCGTAATGATTGTAGGTGGAAATATTGCTCACCATACCCGCACTATGACAACAGCAATTACGCTGGAGACGAGTAAAGGTGATCTTTCTCTAGCTCTATCACTGGGACTAGTTCTCATCTTAGTAGTTCTGATAGTCAATCTTTTAGCTTTTTTGATTAAAAAAATATCAGAGAAAAAATATGGCTGATATCACTTTAAAAAATATCCGGGTTGTTTATAACCATCGACAGATTCTTAATATTACGAATCAACATATTCAATGTGAATCTATTACGGGCATCATTGGTGCTAATGGCTCTGGAAAAACTACTCTTTTAAAAGTTATTGCAGGACTTATTCAACAAAAAGACTTTGATATTGATCATCCATACGATGATTTAGTGATGGTTTTGCATCAAACCCCAATGATCAAAATGTCGGTCTATGACAATTTATTTTTATTAAAAAATGTCTACCCAAGCCTAACCCCTCAACGTATTCAGGAGCTGATGGATGAGTTTCATTTATCTCATTTAAGTAGTCAGCCGGCCACAAAACTATCAGCAGGTGAAAAACAACGTCTTGCACTAGCTAGGGCTTGTTTGATGGATGCTAAATTAGTCCTTTTAGACGAACCTACCGCTAGCCTGGACCCAGCATCCACCTTATTTATTGAATCTAAGATTGTCGATTTTACCAAAAAAGGGGTTCATTTTCTAATGGCATCTCATGATTTTGCTCAAGTCAAACGACTTTGCCATAATGTCGTTTTTATTGCGGATGGTCAAATTCAAGAACAGTCACCAACAAATTTGTTCTTCTCTTCACCGCAAACATCTGCTGCTAAAAATTTTATTGCACTTCATCTTTAAGAGCAGCTAATTTTTTTCCTTTAAACGCGATCAAACCAACAGCTAATGCTGTACCTAAAATAATAATTAAGCCGCCAAAGAATGTTTGTAAAGTTAATTTTTCATCTAAAAATATATCGCCCCATAAGATACTAAATACAGGTACTAAGAACGTCACTGTAATTGCTACAGTTGGCCCCGCTTCATCTATTAATCGATAAAATAAAATATATGCGATGGATGTTGATCCAATCCCAAGTCCAAGAATTCCTACCCAAGCAGACAGTGGTATAGGCTCTGTCGGTAGATTCATAAAAGCTGGTATTGCGAGCATGAATGATCCGATCACCATACTCGAAAAAGCTAACCCAAAGGGTTGAATTCCCTGTCCATAAACCTTAATATAGTTTGTCGCGATGCCATAAGAAAAAGTTACCCCTATACTCGCCAAAATGGGTAATCCGAGACCCCCAGTAGAAAAGTGCGCCTTGCCCCACATCATAAAAACAATCCCCGAAAATCCTAAAATTAAGCCGACGATTCGACTAGGACTGAGTCGGTCTTTTAGCCAAATCGCGCCGATGATAGCAGTCCAAATTGGGGATGTTGAATTAAGAATAGCACCCATACCCGCATTCAAGTATTGCATGGCATAAGTAAATAAGGCGAATGGTATTACCGAGTTAAGGCTAGCAATAATAGTAATTCGTGGAAGATCTTTTTTACAAGGTATTAAGTTTTCTCGCCAACTTTTTTTAAAAATAGCAAAAATAGCAATCCCTAATGCAGCAATAACTAGTCTTGATTCTGCTATGACAATGGGGGCAACATGACCCACCGTTAAACGAATAAATACATAAGACATTCCCCAAAGGGCGCTGAGCAAAACAAAATCAATCGTATTTTTTAAATTCACTTATCGATTATCCAATAAAAAACGCAGCTATAGCCGCGTTTTTTATTCATTTCTCGAATTACGATAAATCCGTTAATAACGAAGCTAAAGTTTCTGCTGGTAACGTTTCGACATGCATCGGATATTCAGGATGCTCACAACCAACCATCACTTGAGCTCCGGCTTTTAGAGCCTTTTTCATATCGATGGTTAACTCATACCGTAAAAAATGAACCGCTGAGGTTTTATGCTCTGTTGATCTCTGCAAATCTTCGTCTGCGATCGCATAGACTCGGCCTTGCCCCTCAACTTGGAGAAACATCTTGTGCTCAATATTCACGAGCTTACCCAGCGCAATCCGACGATCTGCTTCATTGGGGTACTCTAACATCATCGTTGCTTTAAAATTCGAACCATCGGGAATTAAAGGATTATAGGCATCAAGCTCATCTTGCATACCCTCTTCGGTAAATACTTTTTCAACACGAAGCATCTCTTGAATCTGATATTTCATGAGAAATTCATTTTCAAAAATGACATTTAAATGCTCCCCAAGGGCAACAGTCCTTAACTTACGAAGCGCTATGGCTTGATCTCTAATTTGAGGACGGGCTTTATGGTAAGCCTCTAGGGTCAAGAGTTGGTCACGGGTAATTTTGGGCATATCGACTTCTTTCATATTTTCTTTCAGAATTAATTTTTAATACCATACGCAATTGCGACTAAAGATAAAGGATGCTCCATTTGAGCTGACTTTAAACCAGCCTCTGACATACCTTGTTCAATGTGATGTCCCGCTAATTGACAATCAGAACTAATGTAATCCGGTTCATTCTCCGCCATATTTTTAAATACTGGCTTACCAATCTTCATTGCCATTGCATGAAATTCTTTCTTCACGCCCCATGTTCCAGAATGGCCAGAGCACCTCTCAACAACATGCACTTCAGTGTTCGGAATCATTTGTAAAGTTTCCGCTGTCTTTTTTCCGACGTTCTGTACGCGAGAATGACATGGGACGTGATAACTGACTTTTCCTAAGGATTTCGGAAATTCCGTTTTGAGTAAGCCATCTTTTTTCCGTGCAATGATGTACTCAAATGGATCCCACATGGCATCTTTCACCAGTTGAACATCAGGATCATTTGGAAACATCAATGGCAACTCTTGCTTGAACATGAGTGTGCAAGATGGTATTGGGGTAACTATGGCATAACCCTCTCTTGCCAATTTGACAAGTTGAGGAATATTAATATTTTTTAATTTTTCAACTTCATCCAAATCGCCTAGTTCGAGTTTAGGCATTCCACAGCAAGCCTCTTTATCAACAACTTGATAAGGAATTTCGTTATGGTTCAAAATATTTAACAAGTCCTGACCAATGCCCGGTTCGTTGTAGTTGACAAAACACGTTGCATACACTGCAACCTTCCCTGGTGTCTTCGCGCCATTCTTCACTTCCCATTGACTAGATTTTTTGGCTAACTGTTTGAATTTTTTGGGCGCGAAATCTGGAATCCAAGCATTCTTATCTACCCCTAATGTCGATTCCATTACCGATCTGGCCAGGGTATTGTGGTTAACCGCATTCACGATTTGAGTCACTACTGGTATCCCAGAAAATCGACCTAATTTGTCAGTCGATGAGAGTAAATTATCTCGGAAATTATTCTCACCTTCTTTGTGTTTAACGGCTTTAGCACGCAGCATTAAATGTGGAAAATCCAGATTCCATGGATGAGGTGGTGTGTATGGACATTTAGTCATGTAGCACAAGTCACATAAATAACACTGATCCACCACACTTGCATAATCTGCTTTATTTACGCCGTGGACTTCACCATCTTCTGTGGCATCAATGAGATCAAATAGTTTTGGAAATGATCCGCACAAGCTGACACATCGACGGCAACCATGGCAAACATCAAAAACTCGTTCGAGTTCAACATTTAAACTTTCTTCACTATAGAAGTCTGGATTCTTCCAATCCAGAGCATGCCTGGTTGGGGCTTCTAGGTTTCCTTCACGACTCATTTTGATCCCTTTTAATTTCAATACTATGCAATAAGACTCTTTAAAAGATTCCCGCTATTTCACAGGAATCTAAAAAAAACCCTACAACTATTAATCTACATATGCATCTAAAGCTTTTTGATAACGATTAGCGTGTGAACGCTCTGCTTTGGCTAATGTTTCGAACCAATCAGCAATCTCATCAAAACCTTCGTCACGTGCAGTCTTTGCCATTCCTGGATACATGTCAGTGTATTCATGTGTTTCACCGGCAACTGCTGATGCTAAACAATCTTTAGAAGATTTGATTGGCATACCAGTTGCTGGGTCACCTGACATTTCTAAAAATTCTAAATGTCCATGTGCATGGCCAGTTTCACCTTCCGCCGTTGAGCGAAATAATGAAGCAACATCATTCTGTCCTTCTACATCTGCTTTGTTCGCGAAATATAAATAACGACGATTAGCTTGTGATTCGCCAGCAAAGGCGTCTTTCAAGCACTGTTCTGTTTTAGTACCTTTTAAAGTTGGCATAACATGCTCCTGTTTAGTTGAAAAAACTCTCTTATCGCTCTATTAAATTCATTATTGAAGCGACAATAGAAGTGTAGGGGTAAAACATTAAATAGGAAAATTGTATTTATTAAATAAATCGATAGTATTTGACTATTACTTAATCAAGTTGTCATATAAAATCGATTTGTTAGACTCTAAATTTATCTTACATAAGCAATACAATGACTTAATGACAAGAACAGAAAATTCCATCACTTTTTACCGCGACCAATACCGAGCGCCCAATTTCTCATTCTCCGCCGTTGAGCTAGATTTTGCATTAAATCCAATAAAAACGATTGTTAGCTCCAAAATTCAGATAAAACGACTTTCTGAAGGATCTCTAGCGCTTCACGGGGAAGATTTAGAACTGATTTCAATCACTTTTAATGGCCTAGCTTATAAAGAATTTGACATTTCTTCAACCTCCTTAGTCATTCATCACTTACCTGATGAAGGTCTATTAGAGCTTGTCTGCGCCAATCACCCTGAGCAAAATACAAGTTTGATGGGTCTTTATGTTTCTGGCGGTAATTTTTTTACGCAGTGTGAGGCTGAGGGCTTTAGAAAAATCACCTATTTTCTAGATCAACCTGATGTTCTTACTAAATATAAGGTGCGACTAACCGCTAATAAAAGTCTTTACCCGGTCCTGTTATCGAACGGGAATTTAATTGAACAAGACGATCTTGATCATGGAATGCATACCGCTCTTTGGGAAGACCCTTTCTATAAACCCTGCTATTTATTTGCGATTGTCGCTGGAAAACTGAGCGCTATTGAACGAGAAATTACAACGCGATCTGGCGTCAAAAAACTCTTACAGGTTTGGGTACGAGAAAAAGATATATCAAAGACTGAACACGCAATGCAATCTTTAATCAAAGCTATTGAGTGGGATGAAAAGCGTTTTGGACTGGAGCTTGACCTTGAGCGATTTATGATTGTCGCAGTTGGAGACTTCAATATGGGCGCTATGGAGAATAAAGGCCTCAATATCTTCAATACAAAGTATGTTCTTGCCGATGAACAAAGTGCCACCGATACCGATTTTGCTAATATAGAAAGTGTCGTTGGACATGAATATTTTCATAACTGGACAGGAAACCGTGTAACTTGTCGCGACTGGTTCCAGTTATCTCTAAAAGAAGGTCTCACCGTATTTCGAGATCAAGAGTTTTCTGCTGACCTCATGGGCTCTGATTCAGGTCGCGCGGTCAAACGCATCGAGGATGTGCGTCTTCTTAGACAAGTTCAGTTCCCTGAAGACGCTGGGCCAATGGCGCATCCTATCCGCCCTAACAGCTATCAAGAAATCAACAACTTCTATACCGTGACTATCTACGAAAAAGGTGCTGAAATCATCCGTATGCAACACAGCTTACTCGGAGAGCAAGGTTTTAGAAAAGGGATGGATTTATATTTTGAACGCCATGATGGTCAAGCTGTTACCTGTGATGATTTTGTAGCTGCAATGTCGGATGCCAATCATCGATCACTCGAACAATTTAAACATTGGTATAGCTTTGCCGGAACTCCTCAGGTGAGCGTTGAGACAAAATATGATGATGCTAAAAATCAATACTCTATCACTCTGAAGCAGTCCTGCCCAACCACCCCAGACCAAAACACAAAACCTGTATTTCATATTCCTTTAAAAACAAAGCTGCTATTAGATAACTCGCCTAGTGAAGAGTTCTTGATTGAATTAAAAGAGCAGTCACAAACATTGACTTTTGACAACATCACCACCAAACCCATTCTATCGATCAACCGAGACTTTTCTGCTCCCATTATTTTGCAGTTTGAACAAAGCCTATCTGATCTTTATTTTTTATACGAACACGATGACAACGCCTTTAATCAATGGGAAGCAGGTCAAAAGATTGCTATCAGTTTGATTTTAGAACATACCGCCCCCAGTAAAGATCTCATTCAAATATGGCGACAACTACTTTTAAATCCTCTGCTCGATCCGGCGTTCAAAGAACTACTCTTTACTTTGCCAGCTGAAACCTACCTTCATGAACAAGTAAAAGAGGTCAATCCACAAAAAATCCATGTAGCGAAAAAAATATTTCGAGAGTCCATGGCATCTTCTTTAATAGAGACTTGGAAGCATATCTACGAAACACATCAAACTACTGAGCATTACTCACCTAATCCAGATCAGGCAGGAAAAAGAGCCCTTAAAAATTTAGCGCTTCAGATGATCATCGAACACCAACCTGTTGATGGCGCCAAACTAGCAGTTCAACAATTTCAAAATAGTAATAACATGACGGATCGATTAGCCGCCCTTGTGGCATTAGTTCAAAACTGTTCCCCACAAGCAAATGGTTGCTTAACTGCTTATTACAAGCGCTATGAGAGTGATGATTTGGCGATTGATAAATGGTTCGCCATCCAAGCATCCCGCCAACCTCATGCATCGATAGATTTAATGACTCAAATAAAGTCTCTTCAAACTCATCCGGCATTTAATATGCGCAACCCTAATCGTGTCCGAAGTGTTATTCATACTTTTTGTATGAATAATCCAGCAGGCTTTCATGATATTAGTGGGAAGGGATATCAATTCTGGGCAGAAAGTCTTCTTGAGCTAGATAAAATCAATCCTCAAGTAGCTGCTAGATTAGCAAGGGCTGTTGACCATTGGAAAAAGTTTAGCTCACCCTATAAGGATCAAATGCGTGTATCCTTAGAGTCGGTATCAAAGCACTCTTTATCCAACGATGTCTCTGAAGTTATCCATAAAGCACTTTCTTAAATTTAACGTTTATGTCACAACAGTCAAAAACATTTATTGAGTTCTTGAACTCAGAAAAGAACTCCCTCATCCAGCAAGATCTAAAAGATCTATTACTCGATGTTGCTAACTCGTGCAAAAAAATTAGCCACGCCGTCCATCAAGGAGCTTTAGCAAATCTTCTAGGTTCAGCAGGTACTGGGAATATTCAAGGAGAAACGCAACAAAAACTCGATATTTTTGCGAATGAGTTATTGCTAGAAGATCACGCTGAAAAAGGTAAATTAGCAGCGATGGCCTCTGAAGAAATGGATTCTATTTATTCTATTAAAGAACATCTAAGAGGACCCTATTTACTACTTTTTGATCCCTTAGACGGTTCCTCCAATATTGATGTCAATGTTTCAATTGGAACCATTTTCTCTGTTTTAAAATCGTCTTCAATCACAAATGATCCAAGCGAAGCCGACTTTCTACAGTCGGGTAAAAATCAAGTAGCAGCTGGATATGCGCTATACGGTCCTCAAACAATTTTTGTGCTGACACTGGGTCATGGTGTTCAGATGTTTACGATGGACCCGCAAAGTCAAGAGTTTTATCTCACTCAAGAAGATGTTCAAATCCCCAAAGATACTAAAGAATTTGCGATTAATATGTCAAATATGCGCCACTGGGCGAAGCCGGTATCTCGCTATGTTAGCGAATGTCTAGAAGGATCTACAGGCCCTCGGCAAAAAGACTTTAATATGCGTTGGATTGCTTCTATGGTTGCAGACGTCCATAGAATTTTAATTCGTGGCGGTGTCTTTATGTATCCTTGGGATCAACGAGAGCCAGATAAACCGGGTAAATTAAGGCTGATGTATGAAGCTAATCCGATGAGTCTTTTAGTTGAACAAGCTGGTGGTGTCTCGATCAATGGTCAACAACGCATCCTTGATATACAGCCTAGCAAATTACACGAGCGCGTCTCAGTCATGTTGGGATCTGCGAATGAAGTGAACCTTATAATGAAGTACCACCAATCTAACTAAATAGGAGAAATAAATGGCTAGTGAAATGTTTGAAAAAGGTCTTAAGACCCGTCGCGAAGTTTTAGGTGCAGAGTATGTTGATGCTTCAATTAAAAATGCAGATGCATTTACCCAAGAATTACAAGAGTTAGTGACTTCTTATTGCTGGGGAGATATTTGGAATCGCCCAGGTCTTGATCGGAAAACAAGAAGTTTTTTAAATCTTGCGATGTTAACTGCTCTCAACCGTCCGCACGAAATTAAATTACATGTTCGTGGCGCAATCAATAATGGCCTTACAAAAGATGAAATTAAAGAAGTCTTTTTACAAGCGGCTATTTATTGTGGTGTTCCAGCCTCGTTAGATAGCTTTAGGGTCGCCAAAGAAGTCTTTAAAGAAATGGGGATTTAAAACCTTGTTTCAGGATCAGTATTTGTTGAAAAAGTTATTAAATATGTCACAACCTCCTATTAACTTTAAAAATCACTATTTCGTGATCGATTTTTTAAAAACTATTGCAGTTCAAATCATCATATTGCATCACCTTAGCAATTACGGGCCAATTCCACTAAAAGTTCATGAACTTTTACCGAACTTCATTGATAACATTAGAGACTATGCCCGTTATGCAGTACAAATATTTTTAGTTATTGGAGGCTATCTTTCCGTCAGAAACTTGCCCCAAGCTTTGAAAAAACAAGGCCTATTAAAGACTATTTTTAATCGTTACCTTCGTTTAATCCCAACCTATGTAGTCGCTATTATTTTTACAATGGTTTGTGCAGCCATTGCCAGACTGGTGCATTACGAAGATTACATTGGAAAACCTGAAACCATTCTGCAGATACTATCTCATTTATTCTTTTTACAGAACCTTCTTGGCTATGATTCGATTTCTGTTGGAGTATGGTATGTTGCCATTGATTGGCAACTCTATATTTTTATATCTTGTATATTCTTTTTCTTTAAAAGTTACCGGAAAATCCTTTGTATACTTGCCATCATCATGGCGGCTTCATTAATATATTTTAGTAAAAATGCTTCTTTTGAGAACTACTTTTTTTACTTTGCTGGCGCCTACGGATTAGGTATTATTGCTTTTCTTGCCGAGGGAAGTTCTCATCCAGAAACAAAAAATCCAGCACGTATCTTGCTGTTCATTTTTTCAATATTAATCCTCAGTGAAACCTTTTTTGAAATCTATTTCAAAAACATCTTAGAAATTATCATTGCATTAATTCTTATCTGGAAAGGTAAAAATCTTTATCGATCAGAAACCTTTCAATGGACAAAGATCTGTATCTGGTTTAGCCAACGTGCTTATTGTGCTTTTCTGATCCATTTTTCCTTACTTCTTCTAGGTAATACGATATTTCATTATTTCCATTTTGAGTCCCCAGTCATAGCAATGATATTGATGATTGTTATCTGGCTACTTAGTTGGGTGTTTGCTCATATTCTTTATATCTTTGTTGAATTTCCCTGTCGGAAAATTCAACTCCGATAATCAAAAGTATCTTTATAAAAATGTGCCGATCTCTTTATAAGGTCTTTTTTGAGAATTACTGACTGCGGAGCATGTTAAGTAATGCTCATAAACGCTAACGCCCTCTCTTAACGCCGCACTCACTTGAACCGCTTTCTGAAAGCCGTTATTCGCCAACATTTCTATATAGGGGAATGTGGCATTTGTAAGGCCATAGGTGGATGTGATTGGAACAGCTCCAGGCATGTTCGCTACACAATAATGAACTATCCCGTCTACCTCATATGTTGGTGCATCATGGCATGTTGCATGTGATGTCTCAAAACAGCCTCCTTGATCAATCGCAACATCGACAATCACACTGCCCTTTCGCATTAGTTTTAAATGTTCATGTCTTAATAATTTAGGAGCACTTCCTCCAGGGATGAGGACAGCTCCAATGACTAAATCTGCTTCTTTATATAATTTCGACAACGTTCCATCATCAGCAAACAAAGTTTGTATACGATTTCCATAGAGTTGATCTAACTCTCGTAATCGATGAATATTTTTGTCGACAATCGTGACACTTGCCCCCATACCCATTGCTATTTGTAAGGCATTTGTTCCAACTATGCCCGCACCCAAAATAAGGACTTGTGTTGCCTTGACACCGGGAATGCCGGATAGGAGACAGCCACTGCCACCTTGTATTTTTTCTAAATGATGAGCTCCTGCTTGTATAGAAAGTCGCCCAGCTACTTCACTCATCGGCGCTAGTAATGGTAAAGTTCCCTGGCTATTTTTTACGGTTTCGTAAGCAATAGCAGTTACACCGCTAGTAATTAATAAATTCGTTTGATCCACATCTGGAGCAAGATGAAGGTAAGTAAATAAAATTTGTCCCGGTCTTAACATTGCAATTTCATTCGCTTGCGGTTCTTTCACTTTTACGACCAAATCAGCATGTTTAAATACTTCAGAGGCGGACATAATCTTCGCTCCAGATGCCTGATAATCCTCATCTGACACGCCTATACCAACCCCAGCCTTAGATTCAACATTCACTTGATGACCCTGCATGACAAGAGATTGTGTTTGATTGGGTGTTAATCCAACTCGATATTCTTGATTTTTGATTTCTTTAGGAACTCCGATAATCATTTACTTTCTCCTTGATGTTGTTGCTGACGATGTAATCCAAATAAATAAAACACAATAATCAAAATTGATATGATAGGTATACCTACATAAACTCCAACTCTCGTTTGTTCTTGATAACCTAATAAGACAAGAACAAACCCAATTGTTGCTAAAGCAATCCATGATCCATATGGCCAAATAAAACTTTTATACGAAAGTGATTTCACTACATTCTCTGGAACCTTTTTACGAAACATTAACTGCGTTGATAAAATACCAACCCAAACCATTAAGCCAATGAATGTAACCGCAGCTGTTACTAATAAGAAAGCTTCTTCTGGTACAAAATAATTTAAGAAAGCACCTAAGGAAGCAACTGTGACAGTTGTTAAGATAGCCACCGTAGGTACGCCACTCTTAGAAAGTTTTTTCATGATCTTTGGGGCATAGGAATTTAATGAGAGGCCAAATAATAATCGTCCACCACTAAAGATGCCTGCATTACAGGAAGATAGTGCTGCTGTCACTACAACAAAATTAACAATTCCTGCGGCTTCCCTTAATCCTAAGCGCTCAAACATGGCCACAAACGGGCTGCCTACCTGACCAACTTCATTCCATGGAAAAATGGAGAGTATGACAAAAAGCGCACCTCCATAAAATACCAATATACGGACAATTAATGAGTCAATTGCAATTGGAATTGTTTTTTCGGGATTTTCTGTTTCCCCTGCTGATAAACCAATCATTTCTATACCTACATAGGCAAATACCGCCATTTGTACAGAGAGTAAAAATCCATTTAACCCCGTAGGGAAAAAACCTCCATGCGACCATAAATTTGAAATTCCAATTGGTATCCCCTGATTTCCTAGACCAAGAAAAATAACACCACATCCAACTCCAATCAATGCAATAATCGCAACCACTTTAATGAGGGCAAACCAAAACTCAAATTCACCAAAAAGACGTACTGCAATGAAATTCAATCCGCCCATTAAAGCAAGTGAACCTAGAGCCCATATCCACTGCGGTGTATCCGGAAACCATAATCCCATGTAAATACCGACTGCTGTGACTTCAGCAACTCCAACGATGACCCAGTAAAACCAATACCCCCAACCCATTAAATAACCGGCTAAAGGTCCTACATATTCATGTGCATATTGCGCAAAGGAACCTGCCACTGGGTTATGAACCGCCATTTCACCTAATGCTCTTAAAACAATAAAGGCGATCATTCCGGCAAATAAATATCCCAGTAGTATCGAAGGACCTGCCTGCGAAATGGCAGTACCTGAACCTAAAAATAAACCCACGCCAATCGTTGATCCCAAAGCCATCAAACGAATATGTCGAGCCTTTAAATGTCGTTTTAACGCATGTTGATCCGATTGATGGATTTCCTGCTCAGTTGATGAGTTTGTTTGATTAAGCAATTTTTTCTCCTTTTTTTTGTTAACTGTGAAAGTCTAAAAAAGAGAAGAGAAAATAACTAGTATGGGTAATCGACAAAATCGACATAACCAATAAAAATAAATTATGTCTTTTGCATTACCTCTTTATTTAACAAGGATAAATAAAATATTGAGTTTACGTTTTAAGAATAAATCAGAAATTTCCTACATGGTTTTAATCTAAAAAGTAACGATAGAATTGAGTTTAAACCTTAAGGTTTAGTGACTTTATGTAAATAATCGAGAGATTCTTGTACTTGATCAATCAAAATAAGGCATAAATCATCCGGTTTTAACTTTTCTAAGGCCGTATCAATCGCTAAAAATTCGCCACGAATTTCTTCTACTTGATCAACCTTCGAAGCACCCACTAAGCCCTCACGTAAAAGTGCCAATACTTCACCATCCTCGCGGCCTCTTTGGCACTGATCTTGATACAAAATGATACAATTAAATGCCTCACCCAAAATCTGGGTTTGTTTACGAATATCATCATCTCGACGATCCCCTGCGCCGGAAATGACGACTAGCCTTCTTTTTGCTGGTATCGAATTGGTGGCTTGAACTAGCGCGCGGATAGCGTCAGGGTTATGCCCATAATCAGCAATGACTGTAGCACCTTGGTGCTTAAAAATATTAAACCGTCCTGGCGCGGTTTGTGTATCACTAACAAATTGGCTTAATCCAATTTCAATATTTTTCCAATCAAGATCTAGCGCCCATGCTGCTGCAATCGAAGCTAAAGAATTTTCAATCTGAAAACCAATTTGCCCACCTTCCGTCAGCGGGATATTCGCTAAAGCAATCCGATGAACGATACGATTACCAATTGCTGCTACAAGATATTCTTTCTCTCTAAACAGGGCTCTATTCCCCTGCGCACGATGCGTAGATATGACGTGGTTATGAGCGCTTAAGGCAAAGAAAATAATTTGACCGCGACAAGATTTAGCCATCTTGACGACCATTGGATCTGCAGCATTTAAAACTGCATAACCATTTTTTGCCACATTACGCACGATGACACTTTTTACCGTTGCAAGCTCATCAACCGTATCTACATAATTCATACCTAAATGATCGCCCTCACCAATATTGGTGATTACTGCAACATTACAAGCATCATAACCAAGACCTTCCCGCAAAATACCACCTCGTGCTGTTTCAAAAACAGCCGCATCCACATCAGGATGCATCAGTACGTTTCTAGCACTTTTGGGGCCACTGCAATCACCGGAATCAATTTTTTCATTTTCAATATAAATACCATCTGTCGTCGTCATACCAACACGATGCCCTTGCGATCTCAACAAATGCGCAATCAACCTGACCGTAGTTGTTTTACCGTTAGTGCCTGAAACTGCAACAATGGGAATTCTGCCATTATTAGAAGGTGGGTACATCATGGAAATAATGGCATCACCCACCGCTTGACTTTTTCCATACGAGGGATTGAGATGCATCCGTAGCCCAGGAGCCGCATTCACTTCAACAACTCCTCCACCTTGTTCCTCTAAGGGCTTATAAACAGCCTCGCAAACAATATCGACCCCACAAATATCTAAACCAACCATTTTGGCTGCTGACACAGCACTAGCAGCTAAATCAGGGTGAACATCATCAGTCACATCGGTCGCACTACCACCAGTACTTAAATTAGCATTGTTTCGCAATACAACTCTTTGTCCATGACGAGGAATTGATTGCGCATGAAGATCCTGTTTAGACAAAGTCGCAATAGCAATATCATCGAGGCGAATTTTTGTTAATGGAGTGGCATGTCCATCGCCTCTTAAGGGATCAAGATTTACGCGATTAACCAGTTGTGTAATGGTTAATACGCCATCACCAATGACTTGTGGCGGATCTCTTCTTGCTGCAGCAACTAAACGATCCCCAACGACGAGTAAACGAAAATCTTGGCCCGGCATATAACGTTCAACAATAATTTTTGAGCCATAGTGCTGAGCCACTTCAAAAGCAGCACGAACCTGCTCTTCAGATTTAATATTGACGGCAACTCCCTTGCCCTGATTACCGTCACGTGGCTTAATCACAATGGTTGACCCCAGTTCTTGAGCTACTCGCCAAGCATCGTCTGCGTTATTAACCACCTTACCTAAAGGTACCGCAACTCCAGCAGCATGCAGTAAGTCTTTGGTTAATTCTTTATCTTGGGCAATCGACTCCGCAATGGCACTGGTGTGACTAGTCTCAGCAGCCTGAATTCTTTTCTGATGGGAGCCCCACCCAAATTGAACTAAGCTTCCTTGTGTCAATCGACGATAAGGGATATTTCTTTCGACAGCGGCTTGTACGATCGATCCAGTACTAGGGCCTAATCGAACGTCCTCGTCCAACACACTTAATTGCTGAAGAGCATCCTGTAAATCAAATGCCTCTTTGGCACGTGCAGCTATCACTAGCTTCCATGCCAAATCAAGAGCCAAACGACCAACTTCTTCTTCGCTATATTCCACAACCACTTGGTATATACCTTCATTATTGACTCTGACAGTACGGCTAAATGTTACTGGGCATCCTGCTTGAGCTTGCAAGCCTAAGAAAACATGTTCAATAACATGCGCCATAGAAATAGATTCATTTTGTAAGCCAACACTGCGCAAATGTAATTGGGGAAACAATGAGCGTAATTGAATCTCAAAATCAAAGAGGCCTTCAATCGATCGCTCTGATGCATCGCAAACAATGACTGCCTCAATCGCTGTATGACGACTCCATAAATTAGGTCCACGTAAAGCTCTAACGCGCTGTAATTCCATTAGGCAACAAGCTCCTCAGAGAAAAAAGTCTCGATACCAGTCTCAATCGTCTGAAAGGGCAAGCCAAGGGCCCATGCAGCACCAACAGCTGCCATCATATAACTTAATCGACTTGAATGGCTGTCTTGTTTTAAATACTCTGAATCATTTAGGTTAAACACATGAACTTGCTCATTTCCATGACGCAAAATCATCTGATCTTGCTCAATAATAATCGACCGACCACCTTGAAGAGCAAAATTGGACAAAGTAGGATTGTTTGCATCAAGGCCGTAGTACATTACCTCTGCTGGGCTTATCTCTGCAATCTCAGCCGCCATCGACTCATCTGCATTGATAACAGCCACCCCATGTTGAATCACCGTATCGGCTTGAGTACGATGAATCGAAAACAGTTGCCACTCTTCTGTAATCGCCTGTTCAGGATAAAAAATAGTTTTATCGATGTCAGTAATAATACCCACAGAACAAAAATCATAAGGAACTCCTTGCATCAAAATTCCTTTAGCCGTGCTTTCAATCACCGCAGCCTCTACCATCGGATTGAGTAGGGTTCGCCGTCCAAGTTCCCATTCAGTACTGCCATTTTTATCAACCCACCGTTGATTAAAACTTAAGCCACGTTGATTAGATAAAGCGACATAAAAATTACTCAACTTTAAAAAATAAGCGCAAATTTCAGCCACGACTGTTGCCCCCTTAGAACCACATACCCCAATCACGGGAATGCGACCACTATTTTCGAGAGGAAACAAATGATTCACAATCGCTTCACCAACTGGTTGTGGCTTTCCTTTAGCAGGATTAATGTGCATTAACAAACCTGGTCCAGCGTTCACTTCTACGATAGCAGCTCCCTGCTCTTCTAATGGCTTAGAAATATCTTTAGCAACTAAATCGACGCCGGCAATATCTAAGCCTACAACCTTGGCTGCAAGCACGACTTTTTTTGCTACTGATGGATGAACTAAGTCTGTCACATCAAAGGCCACATTACCATTGCGCTGTATTAAGACTTCTATGTCTTTATCCGGAACACTGATTGACGTGTAACCTTGACTTTTTAGCTCTAGCTCAGCAATGGAGTCAATCCTGACCTTATTCAGGGGGGCATCTTCGGTAGACCCTCGTCTGGGATCAGAGTTAATCTGTAATTCAATCAATTCAAGGATATTGTGCTGACCGTCACCCCGCACCTTACACTCTTCACCTTTTGCAGCAGCTACTACTCTATCCCCTACAACAAGAAGGCGATGCTCATCGCCAATAATAAATTTCTCAACGAGAACACCACTGCCTTCATGGCGAGCGATTTCAAAAGCTGCATAGATTTCTTCAACTTTTTGAAGATTGGTGAAAACACCTCGACCATGATTACCATCTTGAGGTTTAACAACAACTGGAAGACCTATCTCTTGAGCAACTGTCCAAGCATGTTCAGGACTGTTGACTAATTCACCATAAGGAATCGGAACACCCACAGATGCTAACAACGATTTTGTTAAATCCTTGTCCCTAGAAATGCTCTCAGCAATTGCGCTGGTTTGATTGGTCTCAGCCGTCCAAATTCTTTTTTGTTGCGCACCATAACCTAATTGAACCAGGTTACCTTTTGATAGACGAATATAAGGAATTTGTTTTTCAGACGCAGCCTTGACGATACAGCTAGTGCTAGGGCCCAAACACAAATCCTCCATCATCTCTTTTAAATGAAGGATATTGGCTTGAACATCATATTCACGATCTTGGATTAACGCTAAAAGAAAGTCTCTTGCGTAGTAAATAGCTTGCTTAGTCACCTCTTCATGAGGTGTTGCAACCATTAATTTATAAATACCAACGGCATGACCATCACGAGCCCTGCCAAAGCCTCCCGCAAAACCCGCTAAACCTTGAAGCTCTAGGGTTAAATGCTCCATGATATGAACCGGCCAAGTACCTTCTTCAACGCGCCTTAAAAACCCTCCGTGCTCTTCGTAGCTACAACGATGCTCTACTAAAGAAGGGAGGTTTTTTACTAAACGCTCATAAAATCCAGGGATTTTATCCGATGGGTACTCCTCTAATTCACCAATGTCGACCAACGCTTCGAGGATCTCCACCCAACACCACATATTTGGACCGCGAATATACTTGATATCAAGAATATTAATTGTTTTATCAAGGAGTTGCGGCATCTATTTCAAGTTTCTTTTAGTAAATTAAATTTGAAAAATCCATTAAATATGTCTTAAATTCTAACTGATATCTACTATAACTCTCAAAGGGTGAAAAAGTTGACAAATCAAGGAGAAATGAAATTAATGAACGCTTATAAGAATCTAGAAATATCTATGAAATTTGATAATTTGCCCTAAAACTTCTTGAGACTGGACTATACTTTTTCGATGGATATAACCACGAATTCTTCTACTATTTCAAGTCGTCCTCCCCCGCGCTGGCAAAATAAGGCCGAATACCTATCTAAGCCATCCCTAGCATGGGTTGAAATTGATCTTAATGACATCCTACATTTTGAAAAATCATTATTAACACTTGATCAACAAGAGTCATCAAATATCACTGCAATTTCACAAGTGAGCGAGAATGGTCAAATTCAACATTGGGTCACCAGTGATCACCATCGCCTTCAACTCAGCGATCATGCAGGTGTAGGACATTTATCCCTGTATTCACCAGATGGTCTGATTCATACTTGGCACTATACCCTTGCTCTGAATCATCTAATTACTCAGTTTAAGGAAGTCTTTGAACAAAGAGACGAGCTTGTTAAAAACTTCACTGCTCAAGAAGATCTTATTGCATCAGATCTGTCTATCTGCTCAGTTTGTCAAAGTCCGTTACCCACTAACCAAACAACTTGCATTGTTTGCGACCCCGAAACTGAGGTACCTCCCTCTACTCTCACTTTATTCAAACTTTGGCGATTTGCAAAACCATATAAAAAAGATATTTTGCTAGGATTTGTGTTGACCTTACTTTCAACAGCAGCAACTTTGGTGCCCCCATATATCAGCATGCCACTCATGGATGATGTGTTAATCCCGTTTCAAACTACGCATCAAATGAACTTTGAATTGGCAGGTCTTTACCTGGGAGGCTTATGCTTAGCTGCTATTTTTGCATGGGGTCTTGGTTGGTGGAAAACCTATATTCTGGCACTAGTGAGTGAACGCATTGGTATGGAGTTACGCACTAAAACTTTCAATCACTTAATTCAATTATCCCTAGAGTATTTTGGCGCCAAACGAACTGGGGATTTAATGGCAAGGATTGGTAATGAGACTGACCGAATCTGTGTTTTCTTGTCATTGCATCTTTTAGACTTTCTGACAGATATGTTGATGCTGTTTATGACCGCTAGTATCCTCATCAGTATCGACCCCTTATTGGCTTTAGTCACTTTACTGCCACTACCTTTTATCGCTTGGATGATTCATTATGTCCGAGATAAATTACGCTATGGCTTTGAAAAAGTAGATCGTAATTGGTCTGAGGTAAACAACGTCCTGTCCGATACTATCCCTGGGATACGCGTAGTTAAAGCCTTTGCTCAAGAAGATCGAGAGAATAAACGGTTCATTGCTGCTAATCAAAGAAATCTCGAAGTCAATGACCGTGTCAATCGAATCTGGTCATCCTTTGCTCCTACCGTAACCCTATTAACCGAAATTGGTTTATTAGTTGTTTGGGGATTTGGAATTTATCAAGTAGCTGATGATAAAATTACTGTAGGTGTTCTCACAGCCTTCCTAGCTTACATATCACGCTTTTATGGTCGAATGGACTCGATGAGTCGCATTGTCTCTCACACTCAAAAAGCAGCCGCCGGTGCAAAGCGTGTTTTTGACATATTGGACCATCAATCGAGCGTGCCAGATACCAAAAATCCTATACCCCTACCCGAAAATATCAAAGGAAAAATTGATTTAACGAATGTCAGTTTTCGTTATGGAAATCGCTCTGTCACAAAAAATATTCAACTACAAATTCAACCTGGTGAAATGATCGGTCTGGTGGGGCATAGCGGTTCAGGTAAAAGCACTCTTGTTAATCTCATTTGTCGCTTCTATGATGTCAGTGAAGGTTCTGTCAAGATTGATGGTATCGATGTAAGAATGATTGATACTCAGGAACTGAGGAAGTTATTTGGCATGGTTTTGCAAGAACCCTTCTTATTTTTTGGGACTATCGCAGAAAATATTGCGTACGGAAAACCGCAAGCTAGTCGTTCAGAAATTGTTCAAGCTGCCAAAGCAGCTAATGCTCATGACTTCATCTTAAGACTACCATTAGGCTACGATTCTTTGGTGGGCGAAAGAGGTCAATCTCTATCGGGTGGCGAGCGACAAAGAATTTCTATTGCTCGAGCACTATTAATTGACCCTAAAATTTTGATCTTAGATGAGGCAACCTCCTCGGTAGATACAACCACTGAAAAAGAAATCCAAAAAGCTCTCGATAACCTTGTAAAAGGTAGGACGACAATTGCCATAGCCCACCGCCTATCAACCCTACGCAAGGCGGATCGCTTGATAGTACTAGACAAAGGTGAGATTATTGAAGTTGGCAATCATGACGAATTAATGGCCGCACAAGGCACTTACTTTGAACTCTATCAAGCACAAGCTCGACACGCCGCAGAGATTGCTCAATCGGTTTGATGAAAGAACTATAACCATGAACTTCACCCTCGAACAAGATAGCTTTGGGAATATCAAATTAATGACTCAAGCCGGCCCATCTTATGAGCAAGTGAGAGTGATTCGTGCTTTCCCCATCACAAATCCTGATCATGGATTCTCTATCGTAGATCAAGATGGCCATGAGCTAGTGTGGTTCGAAAAAGTATCTGATCTGAGCGCTAATAATCAACAGATTATTCAAAAATCACTTGGGCAAATAGAATTCATTCCTGTCATTCACCGTATCACAGGTTTAAATTCCTATGCCCTACCAAGTATCTGGGATATTGAAACTGATCGTGGCAATACTCGTCTAAAGCTAAAGAACGAACAAGATATTCGGCGAGTTTCTAATGAGGCATTATTAATTACTGATGCTAATGGTATTCAGTATTTGATTAAAAATCGTAAAAGCTTAGATAAACTAAGTAAAAAAGTATTAGACCGTTTCATGTGAAGAAATGATTTGCCGTATCATTTCCGCAGCAGCAGCAAATCCAAATGAAGCGGTGACCATCACCGTAGACCCATATCCTGCGCAGGACAAGCCACCACTCATATTCCCCAGTCTAGGTTCAGATGAATAAACAACGCTTATCCCCATCTTCTTTTTTGGATCTCGTTCAAATTGATGCTGCGAACGTAACTGAGCTCGAATCTTTGACAACATAGAATCATGGGTTGCTTTTGCGATATCGATGACATCTATCTTAGTTGGGTCTACCTTACCTCCAGCACCACCACTCATGACAAATATGTTTTGATTTTTTTGACACCAGGCAGCTAAAGCGATCTTACTAGGAATGTCATCCATTGCATCTAATATGGCCCAGCCTGACTGGATATACAGCTCCATGTTTTCAGGTTTTAAAAAATCATCAATACTGTTGATTTTTAACTCGGGATTAATCAACCGCAATCTTCGGGTCATTACCTCTACCTTAGATTTACCAAATTCACCATCCATTGCATGAAGCTGGCGATTGGTGTTGCTGACCGACACCTGGTCATAATCAATTAAAGATATCTCGCCAACTGCACTGCGGGCTAGAGCCTCAGCCGCCCAAGATCCAACTCCGCCAAGACCAATGACAACCACATGGGATTTTTTTAAGACCTCATAGCCAACCTCACCATATAAGCGGGCTACGCCACTTAAACGACGCTCATCAACTAAGGATGTTTTTTCGAGTAAATTATTCATTTTTAGCTATTATCAATCATTCATAGAACCGATATACTAATAAAATGAAAAATTTAGCTGACCTTAGAAAAAACTACTCCAGAGGAAGCCTCTCTGAGTCCGATGTTGACCCTAATCCGATTCATCAATTTGAGCAATGGTTTGAACAAGCCTCCAAAGCTGAATGTCCCGAACCTCATGCGATGACTCTTGCCACGATTAACCTATCGGGCTCCCCTAGTGCTCGAATCGTCCTCTTAAAAGGTGTCATCGAGGATCAATTTGTCTTTTATACGAACTACCAAAGTGAAAAAGGACAAGCTATCGCTAGCCATCCTCATGTTGCATTATTGTTTTTTTGGCATGAGCTAGAGCGCCAAGTACGTATCGAAGGCACGTGTTCTTTGCTTGCCCCAAACTTGAGTGACGACTACTATCTTTCCCGACCTATCGCTTCTCGAATCGGTGCTTGGGCATCTCCACAAAGCCAGGCAGTGCCCAGCCGTGAGTTTTTAGAAGCTGAAGAAAAAAAGTATCAGCAGCAATTCGGCGACCAACCACCTCGACCACCTCATTGGGGAGGTTACTGTGTAAAACCAAATCGTATTGAATTTTGGCAAGGTCGTCCTTCCAGACTGCATGATCGAATTAATTACAGCAAAGTGAATCATGCTTGGAAAATTGAGCGACTAGCCCCCTAACTTGATTTTTTATTGAGGTTAGTGAAGGTCTTGCGAAATTTAGCTAATTTTGGTGCTACCACGCCCATGCAATAACCCTGATAAGGATGCGTGACAAAATAATTTTGATGATAATCCTCCGCTCGGTAAAACTTGGGAGCCAACATAATTTCAGTAACTATTGGATCTTTGTAGATATGACTGTTTTTTAGCTCTTGAATCACATCTAATGCCAAATTAATTTGAGCCTCATCTTCACAATAAATAACAGATCGATATTGGCTTCCAACATCATTACCTTGACGATTTAAGGTGGTTGGATCATGAATGACGAAAAAGACCTCTAAAATTTGTTTTACAGACATTGCTTGCGGGTCAAAATGAATTTGTACCACTTCAGCGTGTCCTGTAACTCCATCACAAACCGATTCATAGTCAGGAAAATCGACAAAACCACCAGCATATCCGGAGATAACATCTTCAACTCCAACTAATTCTTGATACACTGCCTCTAAGCACCAAAAACATCCGCCACCTAGAGTAATCATTTGCGTTTGCATCATTTTATCCTTTTTCATTGTTAATATCTTTGCCTATGAACCCATTACTTTTCGACTTCGAACAAATGCAACAGGCTTTTATGCTTGAACCTCATCCAGATATAGAAACTCGACGGAGCAGAATCAAGCGTATCTTGTCTATGCTAAATGAAAATGAAGAAAATTTGTGTAAAGTTATTGACGCCGATTTTGGTTACCGACAACCTGTCGAAACACAACTGGCAGAAATCATCGGCATTCGCCAAGCCGCCACCTTTGCCCTTCGTCAATTAAATCAATGGATGAAGCCTGTTAAGGTAAAGACTCCCATCCATCTTCGACCGAGTCGAAGCTTTTTATTGCCACAGCCAAAAGGTGTTATCGGCATTATGAGTCCATGGAACTACCCATTATGTTTGGCTTTAATCCCAGCGATTTCAGCCTTAGCTGCAGGTAATCGGGTTATCCTCAAGCCCTCTGAGCGATCCCCCAGAACTTCTGGCTACCTTGCCACCCTGGTCGCACAATATTTTCACCCAACAGAAATGATTGTTATCAATGGGGGTCCACAAACAGCAGAACATTTTTCAGGATTACCCTTTAATCACCTACTATTTACTGGCAGTACTTCTGTTGGCCAATCTGTGGCAAAAGCCGCTGCAGAAAATTTAACCCCTCTGACACTAGAGCTAGGAGGTAAGTCACCTGTGATCATTGACTCGTCGGCTTCTTTGAAAGACTGTGTCAGTAGAATTTTATATGGCAAACTTTTTAATAACGGACAAACTTGTATTGCCCCAGACTATATTTTGGTCCCTCATCAAATGAAGGACGAACTCATCGAAAAAATGAAAGCTGCCTTTGCTGCGATGTATGAAAATAATACGCAACGCACTTATGCGATCGATGATAGGCAAGCCCAGCGCTGGCAAGATTTACTGCAAGATGCGCAAAATAAAGGTGCCGCCATTATTCCTCTGAGTAACGAGGAAGTTACTCATCAATTAGTCGTACCAAGCTTAGTGGTCGATGCCATCAGTACTACAAAAGTGATGACTGAAGAAATCTTTGGACCTATCATGCCCATTATTGCTTATAGTGATCTTAGTGAAGCAATTGCATTTATTCGTTCTAAACCTAACCCTTTAGCCATGTATTGGTTTGGCTCCAATGAAGAAAGACTGCGCAACCTTCTTGAACAAACTCAAGCTGGTGGCGTTTGTATTAATGACACCCTGTTACATTACAACAATCACTTTTTACCTTTTGGTGGGATTGGTCAAAGTGGTATGGGCTCTTATCATGGCAAACATGGTTTTGATACCTTTACCCATTACAAACCCATCTTTAAAACCAAAGGTTTGCTGGGTATGATGTCCTTAGCGGGAACAAAAATGATTCATCCGCCCTATGGCAAAAAAATAGCGAAATTGATGAAAACTCTCGGAAAAGTCTAATTATTAGACTTTAATACAACTAATTAGGGACAACCCTGATATTTTCGTGCTATAGTCCGCTTTGTAGTAATTTCATCGTCCCCAGCACTGCTGACACAAATAACCTAATTAGGTATGTCTGTAAGTCTTTAAGACGTAGCCGCATCTAGATCTTATAGATTTTTTCCCTGCAATTTTGGAAAGCGCCTACTCCTCATGTTGATGGTCGATGCCTTTTGACGACCTGTACCTAATTTTGGGTACCAACTTTGGAGATACCCTTACAGGGGTATATAGATATGCCTATTTCATTTAAAGAATTAAATCTTCACCCTTCTATTGTTGAGGCGACTAACGCACTCGGCTTTGAACACGCTACACCAGTTCAAGAAGAAGTGATTCCTGCCGCCATCCTTGGTGGTGACCTGATGGTAAGTAGCCAAACAGGAAGTGGTAAAACCGCAGCCTTTTTGATTCCATTAATTAATCAAATTCTCAACGCTAATCCTAACGGCAAACCCGTCCCTGGACGAGCTGAACCACAAATACTGATTCTTTGCCCCACTCGTGAATTAGCCCAACAAGTTGCTGCCGATGCCATTGAGCTAGTTAAATTTGCAAGGGGTATTCGAATTGCCACCATCATGGGCGGCATGCCCTATGGCAAGCAAATTGCATCCCTCAAAGGCGCACAATTAGTTGTTGCTACACCCGGTAGACTTTTAGACCTTAATGACAGCCGCGCTATTCGTTTAGATAAAGTTCAACACTTAGTAGTAGATGAAGCGGACCGTATGCTGGATTTGGGATTTGCTGAAGACTTAGAAAACATTCATCGTCGCTGCGAAAATCTCGCTCAAACAATGATGTTCTCCGCAACATTTGCGCCACGTATCATGGAACTCGCTAGTGAACTCGTTAATGATCCGACTCGAATCGAACTAGCCCATGCTGGTGATGTACACACCAACATTACTCAAACAATGCACTGGGCTGATAGCATGTCCCATAAACATAAAATTTTACGTCATTGGTTATCCGATCCTGCATTAGTTCAAGCTGTTGTCTTTGCTAGCACTCAAATTGAAAGTGAAGATATCGCTGATAATTTACGAGTTGATGGCTTTGCCGCAAGTGCTTTGCACGGCGCGATGCCACAAGCTGTTCGAAATCGTCGTCTTGATTCGTTACGCAAAGGCCTCACCAAAATTTTAGTAGCTACCGATGTCGCGGCAAGGGGTATTGATGTACCCACCATCAGCCATGTTATCAATTTTGGATTGCCAATGAAGCCTGAAGACTATACCCACCGTATTGGCCGAACTGGCCGTGCCGGAAGATCTGGTATTGCAATTACCATTGCTCTACATAGCGAGCGGGTCAAAATCCGCGGCATCGAACGTTTTACTCAAAACACACTAACTCCTTCAGTTATTCCAGGACTTGAACCACAGAAAAAACCGGAATCCGGTAGTGGTTCGCGCCCAGGTGCGCGGTCAGGTAGTGGTCGTTCTGACCGAGGTGGTGGTGGAGGCGGTGGACGTGGTCGTGCGCCGAGTCGCTCAAATAGTTCCAATAGTTTTTCATCACGTAATGACCGTGATTCAAGGCCTGCTAGAAGTGAGCACGCGCCAAGACCTGCAAGTAGTGACCGTGAGTCAAGGCCGGTAAGTAATGACCGCGATTCAAGACCCGCAAGTAGTGATCGCGATTCAAGGCCGGTAAATAGCGAACCAAGGGATAGTAAGTACGGAAAAGGGCAAAGAAGTGAAGCCCGTAAACCCGGGCCAAAAACCGAAAGTTTCTCAAAAAGTCCATCTAAACCATTTGGGGATTTTCCAGCAAGAGCACCAAAACCTCAAGCAAATGCGTCTGAACAACGATTTACAAAACCCAGAGGAGAAGGCTTTGCAGGGAGAGATAAATCTAGTAAGCCGTTTAGCAAACCAAGTGGCTTTCGCCCACGTTAATCCATCTTATAAAGTTTAGGAAATAAACGCAAAGCCTCTTTTTGATGCAATGCGTTTCTTTCACTATCTTCAAGAGTTTCATAAATACGCATCATTCCCATATGTGCTATCAAGAGCATTTTTTTAGAACTTCTTGTTGAGTCTAAAACCTGTTGCAGGCTATATAAAGCCTTACCCCATAACTGCTCTTGCTGACATACCTCTCCAAGAGCTAAATGTAAGGAAGGGTGCGCCGGCTCTTTTTTGAGCCACCCCTCAAGCTTTAGAATTAATGACACCTTCGAGGTAGTCGATAGTGGATGCGACGAGCACTGTGGATATAGAATAAGTAAATTTTCTTCGGGCGCCTTATCAAGAGCATGATCTAAGATCTGTTTTGACATCGGGCTATCCCCAGCAATCAAAAAGCCTTGCGCAAATAGTTTGACCCATGAAGCATCTCGATATAGTTCTTCGCCAAATTCAGTCCATTGTTTTTGTAATTCGTCACGACTAATCCTGCCACTAGCTACCCACTGGGTGAGCGCCTCAAAAACTCGAGCCTTGCCTAGGGCGGGTGGTAAGTAATTTCTTTTTGTCAGACTATTAGCAATGCGTAACATCTGCGGCCACTGCAGCAAAATTTGATGCGCTCTCATAGCTAATGCTTGTACTAAAAATTGACGAGCGCCACTTTTTTGCAATTGATTCAGTGTATCTAATGCCTCACTAGCTTTTCTTTCATCAAGTAACATTTGCGCTGTTAAGATGAATTTGGTGGTTTGACTATCTGGGTGAATAATTTTTGAAAGATAGTCATCTCTTTCCTCATATTGCTTTAATTGATGACTAGCCTGTGCTGCAACCATATAACCAACCTGTGATGTGTCTTTAAAGCTCATCGTCATTTGTGCAGACTTCAAAGACTTTGCATAACGCCCCGCAAATAAGTGCTCGGTTGCATTTTTGAGTTCTTGCAATGCTTTGATTTCAATTTGTTTTAAGCGGTAGTTTTTTGCCCTAAGTGGCAACTCGATGAACATCGAAAGTATTTTATAAAATTGAAAAATAACAAAGAATCCAAAAAGGCTCAACGCCATAAATAAGTTCATAGCTAAGTCAATTCGGTATTGATTCCAATACATCGTGACATGTCCATGATTATTAGCAAATAGCCACGCGGCAATAAAAGCGCTGATAGCGAGAATGGCTAACCAGATGATGAAGCGCATTATTTCTTCTCACTCAAAGATAAAGATTTTTGAGATATTTTTTTGTTTAAACGGTCCAAATCACTCGTAATAATTTGAAGATTATCTAAAAAAAGTTGTGTTTTTTTATCTTGTATTGCAAAGTTTTTTTGTACGATTTTTGTAATTTCAACAACCTCTGCGGACGTTTGATGCACTAAACCATTTAATAATAAAGATCTAGAAGTTAGTAGACGTATCGTTAACTCTTCCCTCAATTGCGCTTGTGACTGAGCCGTCATTGCGAGATGATCCACACTAGAATCTAGAACTTGAATTTTAACTAAATTGGTTAAAAACTCTTTTAATGGATCGAATACAAATTGCCCAATTTGTGACCACCAACGCATTTCTGCATTGACACTCACATTATTTTTTGACTTTACTTTTGGTTCTGAAATTTTTTGCGATGGCTGGGATTGATCAATCGGCTTGATAGGTAAATCAGCAACCTTACTCACTAGTATGGTTAATTTCTCAAAAGCGTCTAAAGAATCTTTGATTTCTAATGGTGAAGAGCTAATATTTTCTGGAGATTCCTCTAGTGATTTACCTAATATTTGATTTAAGTAAATTAACTGATGGTCATTACTCTTAGAAATCTGTTCAACTTCAGATAATTTCTTGGATAAAGAATTCATCTTGACCAACATCAATATGATCAACACTATCAATGTCGTCAAAATCGCTAGGTATAAAAGAATTTTTCTAGGAGATTTTGGCGCGTTTTCAGTGGGTGTTGATGGGGGGGTATTTTGCTCTGCCATGCTGAAAAGCCTATACTTTCATTTGTTAAACAGGGTGATCATCATCATAATCCCCTTTTTACAATATCGATGATTGTTTTGATTAATTCATCATCCCCAGGAAGAATCATTTGAACCTCACCAAAGCCTAGTTCATTTACTTTGTCCTGAATTCTTGCGTGGGAAACTATTGCTGTCGCTTGACTTAATAAATCTTGACTCAATTGAAGCTCTTTCATCCCTCGGCGCAGAGATTCAGCTGCCTGAGAAGAGCTAAACATCCATAAGGTACGCATCTTAGGATCAATTTGATATTGTCGTACAAGATCTTGCCATGAAGGATCACTAACCGCTAAGGCTTGCCGCTGATAAACAGCAAACTCATCAATGATGGCGCCGGCATTATTTAAATGGTCAGATAAAAAAGTACGTCCGCCCTCGCCATGCACCATGACAACCCTAGTAGCGTTCCAATCCTGCTGAACTTTTTGTAACTCAGACCATAAACCCTCCGAATCCCACATCCCCGCATCTTGAGGCTTAACAATTCGCTGAAAATCTAATCCTGAGTCAATAATACTTTGCTCACTACCGCCCCCGACAACAGCAATACTGAGTCCACAAGGCCACTGATATCCAAAAGCTTTGAAAAGCTCATCACTTTTTAAATAAGCGTTGGGACTAACAAAAGTTACCCAATCTGCAGAATTTAACGCCGTACAGAGCTCACTGGCTAGATGTTTATCAAGGATGGGGACAATTTCCAAAAGTGGCATTGAATCAATTGGAATATCCATCCCATGGCCTAAGAATGCCTTTGAAAGTTTGTTCTTTAACTTTTTATTTTGCTCTCTTGGTCGCGTAATAATGATTCGAGAGTAGGCAGGTACCAACAATTTATTTTCCTAAATTAGCGATTAATGCCTGAGCGCCATCTGCAATCAACTGATTAGCGACAAGATCCCCTAAATCAATCGCTTGATAAAAATCAGTCACTTTAGCATTCGCCTTAGCTTCAATCAAATGAGTACCATCCGTGTTGGCGACTAAAGCTTTTAAATGTAGTTGAGTTTGATAACTATCCCAAGTCGCATAAGCAGCAATCGGAATCTCACAAGACCCACCTAAACGTCTTGATACTTGTCGTTCTGCAGTAACTTGGAACGTAGCTAAGACATCTCGTAACGGAGCTAACCAACTAGCTACATCCGTTTTTTGGGCTAAAATTTCAATACCCAGCGCACCTTGTCCCGCTGCCGGTAAAGAATCTTCAGGCGCAATCTTCGCCTTAATACGGGAACTTAACTCCAAACGCGTTAATCCGGCGACGGCTAATATCATCGCATCAAACTCGCCCCGATCCAGTTTGGCTAACCTTGTGTCTAAATTACCCCTCAACGGAACAATATTTAAATGTGGAAATTTTTTACGAATTTGTGACTCTCTGCGTAGGCTCGAAGTACCTACCTGAGAACCCGCAGGCATTTGCTGTAGAGAGTCATACCGATTTGAAACAAAGGCATCACGTGGATCCTCCCTCTCTAAAATGGCGGTTAATTCAAAGCCATCAGGCATTTCCATCGGCACATCCTTTAATGAATGTACCGCCAAATCTGCTCTTCCCTCAAGTAAAGCAGTCTCTAACTCTTTAATGAAAAGACCCTTTCCGCCAATTTTAGATAAACTTTTATCCAAAATTTGATCGCCTCTCGTAGTCATTCCTAGAATTGATATTTCACATTGTGGATATAATCCCTTTAAAAGGGCTTGAACGTGTTTTGCTTGCCACATGGCAAGGCGACTTTCACGAGAAGCAATGACTAACTTCGTTGGGGGCAATATACTAGTATTCATGTCATCATCCAATAATTCACTTGATAATAAATCAAAAGCCTGGTCAGCTCGTTTTTCTGAGCCTGTATCCGAACTTGTTCAACGCTACACCGCTTCTATTGGTTTTGATTACCGTTTAGCTCAGGTTGACATTCAAGGCTCTTTAGCTCACGCCCAAATGCTCTGTGAGCAAAAAATCATCAGCTCAGAAGACTTTGTTCAAATACGGACCGGTTTGCAACAAATCGATCAGGAAATTCTACAAGGACATTTTACTTGGCAATTGGAGCTTGAGGATGTTCATCTCAATATTGAAGCTCGACTGACGCATTTAATTGGTGATGCAGGTAAACGCTTGCATACCGCACGTTCAAGAAATGACCAGGTAGCGACAGATATTCGGCTTTGGTTAAGACTAAGCATTGATCAAACCATCGCCCAATTACAAGAGCTTCGGCTAGGATTTTGTCACCTTGCAGAAAAATACGTCAGTACGATCATGCCAGGTTTGACACATCTTCAAGTTGCCCAACCCATCACCGTTGGCCACCATTTAATGGCCTATGCTGAA
This sequence comes from Burkholderiaceae bacterium, assembly GCA_947472645.1. GTDB lineage: Bacteria > Pseudomonadota > Gammaproteobacteria > Burkholderiales > Burkholderiaceae > Polynucleobacter. The sequence goes on along the minus strand of CANJBQ010000003.1, from coordinate 1,890 downwards.
ATGTTTGGTAGAGACGTATCTCGATTACAAGATTGCCGCAAACGACTCAATTATTTACCTTTAGGCTCTGCTGCTCTAGCGGGCACTAGCTACCCCATCCAACGTGAGAGAGTTGCTGAACTGCTCGGCTTTGACGGAGTGTGTCAAAACTCCTTAGACGCAGTTTCTGATCGCGACTTTGCCATCGAGTTTTGCTCCAGTGCAAGTCTGATCATGACCCATATCTCACGTTTCTCCGAAGAGCTGGTTCTGTGGATGAGCCCTGCATTTGGCTTTATTCAATTACCGGATCGTTTCTGTACAGGCAGCTCCATCATGCCCCAAAAGAAAAATCCGGATGTGCCTGAGCTAGCCAGAGGAAAAACAGGTCGTGTCAATGGTAATTTAGTGAGTTTATTGACCCTGATGAAAGGCCAAGCTTTAGCCTATAACAAAGATAATCAAGAAGATAAAGAACCGCTTTTTGACTCGGCAGATACTGTCATTGATACCTTACGGATCTTTACTGATATGGTTCCCCATATTACGTTTAATGAGTCTAAACTTCGTGAGGCTACTCTCAGAGGTTTCGCAACAGCAACCGATCTAGCTGACTACCTAGTGAAAAAAGGGATGGCCTTTAGAGATGCGCATGAGGCGGTGGCAAATGCTGTGAAGTATTGTTCACAGCAAAAAATGGATCTAGCTGATTTATCCATCAATGACCTCAGAAAAGCCTGCCATGTTTCAGATGAAATGATTAGTGACGATGTCTTTCAATGTTTAACCCTCGAAGGGTCCGTCAACTCACGCAACCATGTTGGTGGAACCGCTCCAAATCAAGTCATCGCAGCAATTGCGAAAGTCAAAGCCAGCATCAGCAAATAGAAATATTAGCTGTTTCTAACGCAATCCACTGAGTAAACCTTGCGACCGTTAATCTCTTCCTTAACAAGTCCATGAATATCAGTTTCGAACCCGGGGAACTTTTCATTAAACTCTCTAGCAAACTTGAGATAGTCAACAATCCGTTGATTGAAACGCTCACCTGGAATGAGTAAAGGGATACCTGGTGGATATGGCGTTACTAACATAGCCGTTATACGATTCTCTAACTCATCAATATTGACCCGTTCAATATCCCGATGAGCCATCTTTGCAAAAGCCTCAGAAGGTGGCATCGCAGGAATCATGTCGGATAAATACATCTCCGTAGTCATCTTAGCAACATCATTCTCACGATAAAAAGCATGTATTTTATTTGCGACATCTTTTAAACCCATGCGCTCATATTGTGGAAATTTAGCTGAAAATTCAGGTAAAACTCGCCAAATCGGCATGTTCTTATCGTAGTGATCTTTGAACTGCTGAAGCTCAGCAACTAAGGTGTTCCAACGCCCCTTGGTAATACCAATGGTGAACATAATAAAAAACGAATATAACCCGGTCTTTTCAACAATCACACCGTGCTCTGCCAAGTATTTGGTGACAATGCTAGCAGGTATCCCTTCTTCACCAAAATTGCCGTCGATATCGATTCCTGGAGTAACCACAGTCGCTTTAATAGGATCTAGCATATTGAAGCCTTCGGCTAAATTACCGAAGTTATGCCAAGTGTCATTAGAGTGTAAGACCCAGTCATTTTGCTCACCAATACCAGACTCAGCAATATGGTCTGGCCCCCAAACCTTAAACCACCAATCATGCCCATACTCTTCATCAACTTTGAGCATGGCACGTCGAAAATCAATGGCCTCGGCAATTGACTCTTCGACTAAAGAAGTCCCTCCAGGAGGCTCCATCATGGCAGCAGCAACGTCACAAGAGGCAATGATGGCGTATTGAGGACTAGTCGATGTATGCATGAGGTACGACTCATTAAAACAAGTTGGATCTAATTTTCTTTCCTCA
>CANJBQ010000002.1 GCA_947472645.1 Burkholderiaceae bacterium | reverse complement strand
TTAAAAAGCAACAAGACCTTCAAGCGGGAAAAGTGGCTGCTAACGAAGAAATACGTCAATTAAAAGAAACTATTGCCGTTCTACAAGAGCAACGGTCTTCCTACCTGGCAAAGAGACCCTAAAATAAGGACTTAAAATGAATACCAGCCTTTCTGATTTATTGCTAGATACTTCATCTAGATTATCCAGACTAGATACTCTAGATGAAGTCTTTAATGAGCTTCTAGCCATCATAAGTGATGTGTTGATGGCTGATCGATCTACCCTTTTTTTAAATGACTCTAAAACTAATGAGTTATATTCACGAATTGCACAAGGTAACCTAAGCCACGAAATTCGTATCTTAAACAACGAAGGAATCGCAGGACATGTATTTACAACCGGTGAAGAAGTCATTGTTCATGACACCCAAAAAGATCCTCGATTCTTAAAAAATATTGACTTAGGCACTCAATACAAAACGAAAAATATTTTATGTGTACCTATTAAGAACTCTAAAAATGAAATCATTGGTGTAGTCGAGGCGTTAAACAAGACGAAAGGTCGATTTACTAAAAAAGATCTCGATACCTTAAAGGCAATCGTTCTTTACTCTTCACACATCCTTCAAAATCACCAATTTATCGAAGCTTCTAATATCGAGCAACAAGAAAAAATGGAGTTATTAAATCTTGTTTCTGAAATGTCTTCAGAAATAAAAATTACCGCACTCCTCCAAAAGGTCATGAGCGAAGTAACACGAATGTTAGATGCAGATCGATCCACTCTATTTTTATTTGATGAGAAAAATAACCAGCTCTGGTCGCAAGTCGCACAAGGTACCGGAATGTCAGAGATTCGTTTCCCGAGTCATCTCGGTATCGCCGGAACCGTCTTTACAACCGGCGAAGCTATTAATATTCCATATGCCTATGCAGATCTTCGATTCAATCCTGAATTTGATAAAAAAACCGGTTTCTTTACTCGCTCTATTCTCTGTGTACCCATCATTGATCAATCCGGTAAATCAATTGGAGTAGCTCAAGTTCTTAATAAACGAACGGGAGTGTTTTCAGCAGATGATGAATTTCGCCTAAAAGCTTTTGGTGCCAAAATTGCCTCCGCCTTACACAATGCCGATCTCTTTGCTAAAGAACAAAATCTTAAAAACTATAACAACAGTATGTTGGAGTCGATGACCAATGGCGTGATCACGACCAATGTCGAAGAAATGATCGTGACCTGCAATAAAGCTGGTGCTAAGTTAGTAGGTAAAAATATCAAGGATATCGTTGGTCAGCCAATTGAGGCAATTTTTAATGAAGGTAGTGCTTGGGTCCTCGATAAACTGAAAGTAGTTCAGGCCTCAGGTGAAATTGAGATGATCATGGATGCAGAGATCCAGTTTGGTGAAGAAGTTCATTCAACCAACCTCACCTTAATGTCTTTAGTTGATCTTCACCAAAAAAATATTGGTTCAATGATCATGATTGAAGATATTTCTAATGAAAAAAGAATGAAGTCAACCATGTCTCGTTATATTGACCCTTCTATAGCAAACCAACTTCTCGCTTCTGGTGGAGATATTATGGGGGGCAAAAGTCTGCCCGCAACGGTTCTATTTTCTGATATCCGAGGCTTCACGACTATTTCAGAAAAATTAGGTCCTCAAGCTACAGTCAGTATGCTCAATGAATATTTTGAGCTGATGGTAGATTGCATTACCAAAGAAGGTGGCATGCTGGACAAGTTTATTGGTGATGCCATCATGGCCGCCTTCGGCATTCCGGTAGGACATGATGATGATGAAGACCGCGCTGTGCGCGCGTCAATCTCAATGATCAAAAAACTGAACGAATGGAATGTCACCAGAACCACAGAAGGTAAACTGCCAATCCATATCGGTATTGGCCTGAATACTGACACCGTCGTATCTGGCAACATTGGCTCTAAAAAACGGATGGATTACACCATTATTGGTGATGGTGTTAACCTCGCTGCTCGCCTAGAGTCAGCCTGTAAACAATACGCTGCAAAAATCCTGATTAGCGAATTTACCTATAACCAACTTAAAGGGACTTATCGTACCCGTGAAGTGGATTTCGTAGTGGTTAAAGGGAAGACAAAACCTGTAGCCATCTATGAAGTTCTCGACTATCACGATAAAGAATCTTTTCCTAACTTGATGGACACCATCAATCAATTCAGAGACGGTATCGATAAATATAGAAATGGCCAATGGTCCGCTGCCATTGTCGCGTTTGAAAATACGCTAAAACTCAACAAAAATGATCGTCTATCTGAGATTTATATTGAAAGATGCCGGTACCTAGAAGCAAATCCGCCCAAAGATTGGCAAGGTGTTTGGATCATGGATGAAAAGTAATGCGCCTGCCAAAAGTTCTAGCATTTGATGTATTTGGTACGGTCGTTAATTGGCACGGTTCCATTGCGGCAGAAGTAGAAAGAATTCAATTGCCGGTAGATCCAAATGCATTTGCGTCAGCTTGGCGAAAAGGGTATCAGCCAGCAATGGCTAGGGTGCGTTCGGGAGAATTACCTTGGACGAAGATCGATGACCTGCACCGCATGATTCTTGATGAAATATTGGAAGCATTTGGCATCTCTTCACTTTCTGAAGCTGAGAAATATGCGCTCAATCACATTTGGCATCGATTACAACCCTGGCCAGATACCGTTGAAGGCCTCACCCTCTTAAAGCAACAATTTACCATTGTGACCTTATCAAATGGGAATTTGGGGCTTTTAGCCAATATGGCAAAGCATGCATCTTTACCTTGGGATCTCATCCTCAGCGCAGAAGTTTTTCGTCATTACAAACCGGACCCTGAAACCTACCTAGGAGTAGCTAGTACATTTGACCTAAAAGCTGAGGAAGTGATGTTAGTTGCTTCTCATAAGGATGATCTACTCGCTGCTCATCAATGTGGTTTACAAACAGCTTTTATTGAAAGGCCCTTTGAGTTCGGCCCTCATCATTCGCGGAACGACCTTCACCAAGAAGACTTCACGAATTATCATGCGAAAAATTTTATAGATTTAGCAAAGCAGCTTAAAAATTTATACGATTAAACAAGATTCAAGCATCGGCATTAAGTCATCAAAACTCGGCGTGATCTTTTGTGGTATTTTTGTGATCTGGCTAAAAATGAAGCCTCTATGACACCAAGATGTCAAAGTGCCTATAATTAATCATCACAAAAATAATGAGACAAACAATCTTGAGGCATCTCTTTAACCAAATTCCATATATGACCATGCTTTTTGGTCTTTTGACGTGTGGCCAAGCTTATAGTCAAAAAATCGCTGAACCACTCCAAAACCTTGATGAGATGGTGATTAGTGCTTCCCGTTTTTATCAAACGCCCTTTGAAACCTCTGCCTCCATTGATTTAATTAATCGATCAGAAATCCAAGATGGACAGCAACAAGTCAATATCTCCGAATCTCTTTCTAGAGTGCCAGGTGTACATGCCATCAATCGCCAAAACTATGCTCAAGATACGATGATTTCTATCCGTGGTTTTGGCGCAAATTCCGCTTTTGGCGCGAGAGGTATTAAGGTCTATGTCGATGGTATTCCTGCCACAATGCCGGACGGTCAAAGCCAGTTATCCCATGTCGACATCAGCTCCGTAGACCATATGGAAGTATTACGGGGTCCATTTTCTGTTCTCTATGGTAATTCTGCAGGTGGAGTTCTCAATATTTATTCAGAAAAAGGCAAACCAGGTTTTGCAGTAACCCCTTATGCATCCTATGGATCCTTCAATACGAGCAAGATTGGGGTCAAAGCTAGTGGTGATCAAAACTCTGTCAATTATCTTCTCGATTCCAATACTTTCATGACGAATGGCTCTAGAACACATAGCGAAGCAAGTCGAGATAATGAAAATGCAAAGTTAATCATCGGCGGTGATGGAGACACCAAAATTACCATCATTGGTAATCGTGTGAATCTGTCAGCAAGCGACCCACTTGGACTGACATCAGCTCAATTAACTTCAAATCCTCAAGGTGCTGGTACAAATGCCGAGTCTTGGAATACGCGTAAAACCGTCACTCAGCTTCAAGGTGGTATGGAATTACTGCAAAAGATTGATTCTTCTTCATCTTTTAAATTGATGGCCTATACAGGTACTCGCAACCAGTTTCAATTTCAAGCGCCCTCAACAACTACAGTTCCCTTTGTGAATGGTGCGATTAGCCTTGATCGAAGCTACTCAGGACTTGAGGGTCAATACCAATTTAAAACAATGGTGAATCAAACCCCCGTCAAAATGACCATTGGCATTAATTATGGAAATGATAATGATCACAGCATGGGATACTGCAATGCCTTTGGCTCATTAGTGAACTGCACCGGAAAAAATACTTCCATTAATACAGATGCGAACTACAGAGCCAATAATCTGGATCAATACCTTCAAATTGGGTTTGATCCTTCAGAAAAAGTGAACGTAACCGCAGGTCTGCGACATACCGCTACACAACTCAGTGGTAGCGACAACTTAAATGCTTTTGCTTACACCACATCGAACTACAACCAAGTCATGCCAATGGCTTCTGCTAGTTATCTCGTTAATCCGCTCAATCGGATTTATACCTCAGTGGGGCTTGGTTATGACACGCCGACCCTCAACCAAATTAAATACAGTTGTGGTAACACCCTATGTTCAACGACCTCTTCCAACCCCAATATGCTGAATGCCGCTACTACCATTCAGTATGAATTGGGTTGGAAAAGTATCTTGCCTGAGGTCGGTCACTTTAATACCGCAATATTTGTAGCAAATAGTAGTAACGAAATCGTTGCCCTAAATAACATCTCTGGAAAAACCGTCTATCAAAATGCAAATAACACGTCTCGAACAGGCTTCGAACTTTTTGGTCATCTTGATTTACCAATGCACCTCTATAGCAATTTATCCTATACCTATACCCTGGCACAAGTGAGCCAAGACTATACAACAACATCTGGCAATACAATAAACTCTGGCGCCAATATCCCTGGGGTTCCTGCACATCGTTTATTTGGTGAACTCGCTTGGCAACTTCCGGATCATTCCATCAATATCGGGGCAGAGCTTTTAGCAGCAAGTAATATGTATGCTGCCGATACGAATAATACTAATTCAAATGCTAGCGGCTATTTAGTAAGTAACCTACGCGCTTTTGCCAAACAAATAATAGATAAATGGAACGTGACCGAATTTATCCGAATCAACAATATTTTTGATACCTATTATGTGGGCTCTGTCATCATCAACCAGTTGAGTGCGCAGTACTTCGAACCTTCTCCAGGACGTAATTGGGTAATTGGTCTGAATGCCACCTACCCATTTTGAAAAGAATGTATATCAGGGTAATCACTAATCATGTATCTTTCTGATTTAATATAACTTGTATGTTCAACTCAATATGTATTTGATCAGTTTTAAAACTATATAACTAGGGGACTTTTACAATGAAGAAAAAATTATTGTCAGCAATGATATTGGCATTGGCGATTCCAGCATTTGCTCAACAAAGCCCAGCAGATCCGCCACCAAGATGGCTCCAAGGTAGAAGCGAAGCAGATGCTAAATCGCCCTTACACCCATTTAACCCTAAATTGACAGGTGCGGATTTAAGTGAGTTACAGATGTCAAAGTTGAAATTACCTCCTGGATTTTCGATCGATGTCTGGGCTGAAGTACCAAATGCACGCTCATTAGCGCGCGGATCTAAAGGAACTATTTTCGTCAGTAATTTAGCGGCAAATGATGTCTATGCGGTTGTTGAAAAAGATGGCAAACGGGAAGTTAAAAAGATTCTTAAAGGATTAACAGCGCCAAATGGTATTGCGTTTTTGGATGGCGCTTTATATGTCGCCGAAAGAACTATGATCAAAAAATATGAAAATATTGAAGATCGTCTTGATAATCCACCAGAAGGTATTTTAGTCGTCGATGGACTTGATCCAACAAATGGTCCAGGCCACTTTTGGAAATATTTAACGGCAGGTCCAGACAAAAAGCTTTATTTCAATATTGGTTCTCCACAAAACATTACGATTCCGAACTATGTGCAGGGAGCAATTATGCGTGTGGATCCTAAAAATGGTCGCTTAGAAAGATTTGCTACTGGCGTCAGAAACTCTGTGGGTATGGACTTCCACCCAGTGACTAAAAAACTATGGTTTACAGAGCACGGTAGGGATTGGATGGGGGATGACAAACCAAACGATGAGCTCAACGTGGTTTCAAAAGAAGGAGAGAACTTCGGCTACCCATTCTGTCATCAAGGGGATATGCCTGATCCAATTTATGGCAAATATGCATCTTGTGATCAATTTACGCCACCTGCACTCAATTTAGGGGCTCACGTTGCCCCTCTTGGCTTACATTTTTATACTGGTAAGCAATTCCCTGTTGAGTATACAAATAGCTTATTTATTGCACGCCATGGCTCTTGGAATCGTACTACGAAGCAAGGCTATGATGTAATGCGCGTGACTTTGGATGCTAAAGGTAAAGTGGCTAAATATGAGCCCTTCTTAACCGGCTTTTTATTAGACGATAAAGGCGATCCTCCAATGTGGGGAAGACCAGTTGATTTGCTCATAATGCCAGATGGAGCGATGCTTGTTTCTGATGACTACAATGGTATTATTTATCGTATCTCTTACAAGAAATCAACACTTTCTGCATCTAAATAATTTTTATGGTTTTAACAATGAAAAATAGAACAACCTCCACTTTGTTGGGGGTTGTTTTTTTATTCCTAACAAATCACGTCTTTGCTGCGAACATTGAAGCAGGTAAAGCCAAAGCAGCGACCTGTTTTGCTTGCCACGGCCCAAATGGCAACTCTTTAAACCCAGAAATTCCATCCTTATCAGGTCAACCAGCCCAAGCAATTTCAACAGCACTCTTTCGCTATCGCGAAGGTAATCGTAAAAACCCCATCATGACGCCTCTTGCGGCAGATTTAAGTAACGCAGATATGAATAATTTGGCAGCCTATTTTTCTGCCGAAAAAAGAACAACGACACACATGACGAGTGAGAAAAATCTTGCTCTAGGCCCTGAACTAGCCAATAAATATAATTGCACGCAGTGCCATGGACCTAATTTACTCGGCTTACAACATATCCCAAGAGTTGCAGGACAGCAACATGAATATCTCATTACGCAATTACGCGGTTTTAAAGCTCAAACACGTTCAGATATGGATGGAAATATGTCATCCGCAGCAGCGAATTTAAATGAGGCTGATATTGTTATTTTGTCAGACTATATTGCTGGATTAGCTGATCGACCTACTCAGTAACTCGCTAGGTTCAATGAACTAAAAGAGTCCTTTAATAACACCATTTTGATCAACATCAATTGTGTTCGCTGCAGGAATTTTTGGTAATCCTGGCATCGTCATAACATCTCCACAAATGGCGACAATAAACTGAGCACCTGCTGATAACTTCACTTCACGAATATGTAATGTATGGCCTGAAGGAGCGCCTCTTAAAGCGGCATCCGATGAAAATGAAGACTGTGTTTTTGCGATGCAAACAGGATAGCTGCCGTAACCTAATTTTTCAAAAAAAGCCAATCTTTCCATCACACTCTTATCCGCTGTTACTTGAGCGGCACCATATATCTTTGTTGCAATGGCTCGCACTTTATCAATCAGAGGTAATGAATCTTCATACACAAATTTAAATTGGTTTGGGGTATCACATAACTTAACAACTGCATGCGCTAATTCCGCGGCCCCAGCTCCACCTTGCGCCCAGTGTTTGGCTAAAATCATCTCAACACCATATTGCTCTGTCGTTGACTTTAATAAAGCTATTTCAGCTTCAGTATCTTCTAAACGCTGATTAATGGCGACTACACAAGGCAAGCCATATTGATTTTTAATGTTCTGAATATGTCTTTCTAAATTAACTAATCCCTTTTTCAGAGCGTCTAGATTTTCAAGTCCTGTTTGTTTAACCTCTACACCGCCGTGGTATTTAAGGGCGCGAATGGTCGCAACAAGGACAACCGCCGAAGGAGTCAATCCTGCTTTACGACACTTAATATCAATAAACTTTTCTGCCCCAAGATCAGCACCAAAGCCCGCCTCAGTAACCACATAGTCAGCTAATTTAAGTGCCGTTTTAGTAGCAATCAGAGAGTTACATCCGTGCGCAATATTAGCAAATGGGCCGCCATGCACAAAGGCAATATTACCTTCCAAGGTTTGTACAATATTCGGTGAAAATGCGTCCTTTAACAAGGCCGCCATCGCACCCTGTGCTTGTAAATCACTAGCCAAGATCGGTTTTTGTGCAGACGTATAACCAACAACAATCTTGCCAAGTCGTTCTTTTAAATCATTCAGATCACTAGCTAAACAAAAAATAGCCATCACCTCAGATGCAACAACAATATCAAATCCATCTTCGCGAACAAACCCATTCCCTGGGCCACCAAGACCAATCGTAATCTTACGTAATGAACGATCATTCATATCCATGACGCGTTTCCAAGAAACCCTTCTTGCATCAAATTCAAGTTCATTGCCATGGTGAATATGATTGTCAATCAACGCAGCAAGTAAATTATTCGCTGCAGAAATCGCATGAAAATCGCCTGTAAAGTGCAAGTTAATGTCTTCCATCGGGATGACCTGAGACATACCACCACCTGTAGCGCCACCCTTCATTCCAAACACAGGACCTAAAGAAGGCTCACGAAGGCAAATAAGGCTTTTTTTACCAATAAGGTTTAATGCGTCACCCAATCCTACCGTTGTGGTGGTTTTACCCTCACCCGCAGGCGTAGGGGAAATGGCTGTGACTAATACAAGTTTGCCGTTAGGTTTTGACTCTAAAGACTGAATGAATTCTAAAGAAAGCTTGGCTTTGTAATGCCCAAAAGGGTTCAAGGCTTGTGCTGATATGCCATATTTTTCATTAACTAGAGGAATAATGGGCTGAATTTGAGCCGCCTGGGCAATTTCTATATCGCTTTTCATGAGTATTGACGTTTTCTAATGAATTTTTTGATCAAGTATTACTAGTTAATATAAACTAATCCTCAAATAATCAAATGGGGATTTACGATAGTATTTACAAGAATCTCTATTAAATTGTTAGAATCATAGGTCTAATTAATTAAACGCAGTCCGATACCCTTTATATAAGATAGGAAATCATATGCCAGGCTTACTCCCAAATGTTGATCCAGATGGACTCTTAGAATATTCCGTCGTTTACACCGACCGCTCCCTGAACCATATGTCAAAGAAGTTCCAAAAAGTAGTGCAAGACATTTCGATGGTACTTAAGGAAGTTTATAACGCCGACACATGTGCGCTGGTACCTGGAAGCGGAACATTTGGTATGGAAGCTGTCGCTAGACAATTTGCTAACAAAGAAAAATGTATGATCCTGCGTAATGGCTGGTTTAGTTATCGCTGGACACAAATTTTTGAAATGGGTAATTTTGCTGGTGATCTACACGTCCTGAAAGCACAACGTGTAGGCCAAACAAATCAATCCCCATTTGTGCCTCACCCAATTGAAGATGTTGTCGCACTCATCAAAAAAGAAAAACCTGCTGTAGTATTCGCGCCTCATGTAGAAACATCAGCAGGAATCATTCTGCCAGATAGCTACCTGAAGGCCGTTGGTGACGCCATCCACTCCGTCGGCGGATTATTTATTTTAGACTGCGTAGCCTCTGGTGCAATGTGGGTTGATATGAAAGCATGTGCTGTTGATATCTTAATTAGCGCTCCTCAAAAAGGTTGGAGTAGCTCACCATGTTGTGCAATGGTCAGCATGAGTAAGCTAGCTCGTGAAAAAATGGAAAGCACAACGAGCTCAAGCTATGCCAACGACCTCAAAAAATGGACGCAAATTATGGAAGCTTATGCCACAACTAGCTTTGTCTATCACACCACTTTACCGACCGATGCTCTAAGAATCTTAAGAGACGTTATGCTAGAAACACGCGCCTTAGGTTTTGAAAAGTTAAAAGCAGCGCAGATGGAACTTGGTTCAAAAATCAGAAAAGTGTTAACCAATCATCAATTCGCATCTGTTGCAGCAGAAGGTTTTCAAGCTCCTTGTGTCATCGTTAGTTACACAACTGACCCAGATATTCAATCTGGTAAAAAGTTTATTGAACTCGGTCTTCAAACTGCTGCTGGTGTTCCATTGCAGTGCGATGAAGGCGCTGACTATCGCTCTTTCCGTTTAGGCCTTTTTGGCTTAGAGAAACTACAAAACGTTGAACGATCTGTTGATTATTTTGAGCAAGCTCTCATTAAAATGGAAGCACCTGTTACACAATAAGTAGTAGATTATTCGCTATTTAAAACATGGCGTTTATCACAAAAAGCCCTCAGAAGAGGGCTTTTTTTGTGGTGTAACTTTAAAGCTGTTGAGTGTCTAAAGTAACTAAGACTAAAGATATTGTGCTAAAAATTGCACAATATCATTGAGTTGTTCTTCTTTAGGGTCAGTATGACCCCCTGGGTATGATCGGTAGATCTTATCTTGGCTTTTAATACAACGATATAAATCGAGTTGCCCTTCATGAGTAAAGATTTCATCTTGTTCTTTTTGCTGAAATAAAACAGGTATCTCAATCTTTGCAGAGTCCATTTTTAAGCGAAGTGCTGGTTCCCGACAGGTTCCCCACATGCCTAGTGCCGCAGCTTTAATTCTTGCGTCGATGGCAATGAGTGGAATTCCATAAGCAGTCCCCATTGAAATACCATACCAAGCTATTTGCTGGGCATTAATATGTGGCATTTGACAAATGTGATCAATACACGATTGCCAATCAGCAATCATTGGGTCAACACTCTGGCCAGTAGCCCATAAATCTCTGAACTCTTGTCGTACCACCGGACCATCAGAAAACGTAGCTCTTCTTGCACCATGAACGGGGCCATCAATTGCAACAACCGCCATTTGATGGGGTATCAAAGCTTGAACCAAATCAAGGACTAGCTGTGAGCGTTTATGACCGCTACCACCGTGACCAACTAATATTACAGGACTTGGGGTATTTGATGCTTTAGGCCACCAAATACTCGCTGGTACTTGACGCTCTCCAACCTGTGTAAAAAAGTCTGTTGTTTCAAAATGAGTTTCTATATTCATCAACTTAGCATAAACCCTAATATGTTAAAAAAGTAGCAACTTCTATTATCAATGAGTCTGCGTAAAAATGAATTTTTATAAATCGTTTTTACATCAATTGAATGATGTCGATAACCAAGTGGGAAATACATGTCTGAAATCAAAGAGTATGAAATGGAAATCAAAGAAGTTTCTCCAGAGCAAATGAATCAACGAGTAGCTCGTTATGGACAACTTAAATATCCACCAGATCGTTATCCTGATAGCTTATTACCTGGTAATGAGCGTAAAAATTATCTTGTTGTAGGCACTGGACTTATCGTTGATGGAGGTAAAGAGCCCATGTCTGCGATTCCGATTTCTGAAGGCTTTCAGATGTCCTATGTGGAAGCAAAGCCTGGTAATGGCCCTAAATTACACAACCACGATACCAATGAAACATTCGTTGCCATTAAAGGCCAGTGGCGGGTTATTTGGGGACTTGGAGAAAAGTATTCAGTTGACCTGAACCCTTTAGATGTTTGTTCCGTTCCACCTTTTGTACCACGTCGTTTTATCAATCTCACACCTGGTGAAGGTCGTGAAGAAGGACTGTTATTAACAGTACAGCCAGGCAATGTTGCAAAAGTTGAGTTTATGTAATGTTGTTTTTAGCATTGCTAGCAGTTTGCCATTGAATATAAAATTAGACGGAGCCATCACATGAGCACAATGTATTTCCTTCGAATCATTGTTGTATCTTTTATTACCCTTTTGAGTTTTTCGCATGCTCGTGCGGATGATTGGCCATCAGGCCCTATTCGATTAATTATTCCTTTTGCGCCCGGTGGCGGTGTGGATGGTGCTGGTCGGATGTTAGCTCAAGCCCTTGAAGAAAAGCTCAAAGTATCTGTCTTTGTTGATAACAAAGCAGGTGCCAACGGCACAATTGCTATGAATCTTTTGCGCCAATCAAAACCTGATGGCTATACGATTGCGATGGTTTCAACTGGCGCCTTAGATGTCAATATGGCGTTAATGACTTTACCGTACGATCCTGCCAAAGACTTTACTTATATCTCGTCATTTAATAAGTATCCTTTTTACTTAGCCGTGACTCCTGAATCAGGAATTAAGTCTGTGAATGATCTGATCACACTTGCAAAATCAGATCCAGGGAAAGTTACCTATAGCTCTGCAGGCGTTGGTAACGGCATCCATCTTGCAGGAGCCATGTTGAGCCAAATGACTGGCACTCAAATGACGCATGTTCCCTATAAAGGAGCAGGTCCTGCAGCTGTTGCATTACTCGGCAATGAAGTGACTTTTACCTTTGGTTCAGGTCCGTCCATACTGGGCTTTGTTGACTCTGGAAAAGTGATTGCGCTGGCGACTTCAAACAGCACTCGAATCCCTAATCGTCCCACGATGCCTACACTGAATGAGCTCGGTATTAAGGGTTATGACTGTAGTTCCCTTGGAGGTGTGGTTGGTCCCATTGGCATGCCACCAGAGGTCACTGCGAAGCTCTATAAAGCGATTGATGAAATTTTATCGAGCAAAGCGATGCAGGAAAAAATACTGAAGTCTGGCATGGTGCCGTGGCAAGTTACCGGTAAACAATTTGAAGATGCGATTGCTGCAGATCGAAAAAAATATGGTGACTTAATTGCTGCAGCAAATATGAAAAATAATTAATTCAGAATAATTTTTTAGCAAACTTCAAATAGTCCCGCGGCACCTTGGCCGCCACCAACGCACATAGTTACAACGACATATTTTGCTTTGCGACGCTTGCCTTCTATTAATCCATGTCCTACCATCCGAGCACCTGAAACACCATAAGGATGGCCTACTGCAATGGCCCCACCATTAACATTGAGAAGCTCATCAGGAATCCCTAATTTATCCCTACAATAAATAACTTGAACTGCAAATGCCTCATTGAGCTCCCACAATCCTATCTCTGACATTTTGATACCGGTTCGCTCGAGCAATCTCGGAATCGCAAAGACTGGCCCAATACCCATCTCATCGGGCTCACAACCAGCGACAGCAAAACCACGAAAGATTCCTAAGGGTTCAATGCCCCGCTGTTCCGCTAGCTTGGCATTCATCACAACCGCAGCACTTGCACCGTCAGAAAATTGACTGGCGTTACCAGCAGTAATAACACCGCCCGGTAGAGCTGATCGAATTTTACTGACATCTTTGATGTTCGTATCAGGTCGAATACCTTCATCTTCTATGACGGTGACCTCTTTACTCGATAACACCTTTGTCTGCAGATCCGCAACACCCATCGTTACAGTAATGGGTGCAATTTCATCTTTAAATAGACCAGCTTTACTAGCAGCAGTTGCACGTAATTGACTACGCACACCATACTCATCTTGCATCTCTTTACTAATGTTATAACGCTTCGCAACCTGCTCAGCAGTTTGTAACATCGTCCAATAAAGCTCAGGTTTAGATTTTTGTAAACTAGGCTCCAACAACATATGTTGGTTCATCTCCTGCTGAACACAAGATATAGATTCAACACCACCGCCAACCATGATCGGTACTTGATCAACAATCACCCGTTGCGCCGCCATCGCAATGGCTTGCAAGCCTGATGAGCAAAAACGATTAATGGTAACTCCACCAACAGAAACTGGTAGCCCTGCTTTAATCGCGATTTGACGAGCAATATTAAGGCCTGTAGCACCTTCTGGATTGGCGCACCCCATAATGACATCTTCAATTTCAGCTGGATCAATTTTGGCTCTTTGAACGGCATGCTCCACAACATGACCACCTAAAACAGCACCATGGGTCATGTTGAAACTACCACGCCAAGATTTTGTTAGTCCAGTTCTTGCAGTTGATACGATTACTGCGTCAGTCATAATATCTCCGATAATGTATGAGGTTCAAGAACCACTAATAGATGTTGATTTTGCAATACAGTGTTTTAAGAGCTGCGCAGGTTTCCAAAATTCGTCTTGAGTATCTTTATAGAACTGTTCAAGCTTTTGAACCACTTTATATAGTCCAATTTCGTCGGCATATTTCAGAGGTCCGCCACGATATACGGGGAATCCATATCCCGTAAGATACACAATATCAATATCAGAGGCGCGTTGCGCAATCCCCTCTTCTAAAATACGGCATCCTTCATTAATCAAGGCAAAAATACAAGTTTGCACAATCTCTTCATTTGAAATCTTGCGTACTTTTAAACCATTATCTGCTCTGTATTTCACCAACATAGCCTCAAGCTCCGGATCCGGAAGCGCTTTACGATTACCCGGCTGATACATATACCAGCCTTTACCAGTCTTTTGCCCATATCTTCCAGCTTCACTAATCACATCAGCAAATTTTGAATATTTTAAGTTGGGTTGCTCAACCATTCTTCTTTTACGAATAGCATACCCAATATCATTGCCAGCTAAATCAGACATCCTGAATGGTCCCATGACCATACCAAAGTTCTCTAAGGCTTTATCAACCTGAGAGGGGGTGGCACCCTGTTCAAGGAGAAAGCCTGCCATGCGTAAATATTGTTCAACCATCCGGTTACCAATAAACCCATCACACACACGACAGACAACAGGTGTTTTTTTAATCGACGGAGCTAATTTCATGATGGTTGCTAAAACATCTTTAGCCGTTTGATCGCCCCGTACCACTTCTAATAGCTGCATCACATTCGCAGGACTAAAAAAATGCATCCCTAAAACGTCTTGAGGCCGCTTTGTGAAATTAGCAATCTTATTAATATCTAGTGTGGATGTATTGCTAGCAAGAATAGCCCCTTGCTTCATGACTTCATCGAGTTTTTTAAATACTGCTTCTTTAACGTTTAACTCTTCAAAAACAGCCTCAATCACAAGATCAACATCCTTTAAAGCCCCGTAATCTAGGGTTGTATCAATTAAGGCCATCCTTTGTTGCATTTTTTCTGGGGTCAGCTTACCTTTTTTAACCGTGTTTTCATAGTGGGAACGAATCGTTACCAAGCCTTTATCTAATTTAGCTTGTTCAGTTTCAAGAATAATAACTGGCATACCAATATTGATGAAATTCATGGCAATCCCACCACCCATCGTGCCTGCGCCAACAATACCTACCTTCTTAATGGCTCGTAAAGGAGTATCACTTGGTATATCTGCAATCTTACTAGTACCGCGCTGCGCAAAAAATGCATAACGCATCGCACGAGAAACAGAAGTATTCATGAGTTGCATGAAGTACTCACGCTCAGCCGCTAAACCTTGGTCAAAAGGTTGGGTGATTGACGCAGCAATCGCATCTATCGCTTTGACTGCAGCAGGATATGGGGCGGCAACTGTTTTCACCGTATTACGAGAAAATTGTAAAAAACTCTCATGATTGGGATAATCAATGTTGATATCCCGAATTTTTTTATTGGGTTTTTGATCCAAAACCAGTCGCTTTGCAAATGCAATGGCTTGCTCAATGAAGTCCTCTTCAAAGTATGCATCAATCAGAGCGCTTCCTTTAAAGCCAATTGCTGGAACAGGATCCCCGGAGAGAATAAAATTGAGGGCTTTTTCAACGCCAATGACACGCGGCATCCGCTGCGTTCCTCCTGCACCAGGTATTAAACCTAATTTAATCTCAGGTAGAGCTAAAGATGCCCTGGGATGAGCAACTCGATAATGGCAGCCAAGCGCTAATTCCATGCCTCCTCCCATGCATACCCCCCGAATAGCCGCAACCACTGGCTTACTACTGGTTTCAATCAAATGAATCACAGTGTGTAAATGTGGTTCAGTGACCGCCATTGGTGTACCAAACTCTTTAATATCAGCACCACCTGAAAATGCTTTTTCGGTTCCAGTAATCACAATGGCATGAATCGCATCATTGCTCTGAGCTGCTTGAATGCCTTCAACAATGGCAGTTCTTAAGGCATGACCAAGACCATTAACAGGAGGGCTATTCAGTGTAATTACAGCGATTGAATCTTTTATATCAAATTGCGTTGGTCCCATTTCATTTCCTAACTCTTTAGTATTTGTATCATTATTTCATCAACGTCTTGATTTATTTTTATATCCTCTATTCGGATACTAATCTCTTGGTTAGTCGATATAAAAACTCTTGCCCTTCAAATAAAGAGCTAACTGGTAGGCGTTCATTTAATCCATGAATAAACCCCCCATTGGCATCTTTAAACATCCCATTAATGCCGTAAGTTGGTATTCCTGCATTATTTAAAAACCGTCCATCTGTGGTTGCCACAATCATTGTTGGAACAATAGGTAACCCAGGGAATATTTGTTCAGCAACTGAACTGACAGCATTCATTATCTTAGGAGTTAATGGTGAAGGAGGGCTTTTTACTGCTTCATGATCTGGAGTAATTTTAATCTTGTCATTAGCAACAACTTTTTGTAGCGTTTGATAGACCTCTTCGACCGATGCGCCCGGCAAGATTCTGCAGTTGACCGTCGCCTTTGCTCTTTGTGGCAATGCGTTGGTTGCATGCCCTGCACTCAGCATGGTAGCCACACAAGTGGTTCGTAATAAATTATCGTAATAAGGTTTGTCGCTCATTCTGATTAAGACGTCCTTACTGTAATGATTTTTTGAAATCGCTAAAAGATCCTGCGATAACTGACCAGTTTCAAATTTCGACATTTTTTCTAAATAGGCTTTCGTTACATCATTAAGTTGCACTGGAAAGGCAAAATTACCTAAATTCACTAAACCCTTTGCTAAGTCATAAATGGCATTATCTTTTCTAGGTCTTGCGCTATGACCACCAGGGTTGGTGACTTCAAAGGTGAAGGTCTGAAACACTTTTTCACTAGCCATCACGGCGACGAATACTTTTGTTCCATCAGGTGTGACTAAATTATCAGCTCCCTCATTAATCGCAAATTCCGCATCAATTAATGCGCGATGGTTTTTTAGTAGATATTCAACGCCGTTAAACTTTGATGGAATCTTTTCTTCATCACAAGTTAAAGCCATCACAATTCCTCGCTCTGGCACAAACTGTTCAGCTTTCATCCGAATCAAATTAGCCACATAGATAGCGGCCATCGATTTATCATCAGCCGCTCCACGCGCATAAAAATTACCATTTTCTTCTATTAACTTAAATGGGTCACGTTCCCAATCTTCACGATTGGCCTCTACAACATCAATATGTGCGAGAAGCAGTATCGGCTTAAGTAATGAATTTTTACCCTTGATAGTTACTACTAAATTACCTTTTTTCGGACCACCATCAGGAATAATTAAGTTGATATTGTTTTGATCAAAACCCGCTTTTTTTAAATGCTTAGACATAGCCTCAGCAGCAATCGTACAACTCCCAACGGAGTCAGTGGTATTAATTTCTACCAACTCTTTATAGATGCCAAGAAGTAATACTTGATCACTTTGTGGAGAAAGTGGCGTTTGAGAAATAGCTACGGTAGAAAAAGAAAAATAAATCGCTATAAATTGCAGTATGCCGATAAGTTTGATCTTCACAATATGTCCTTTTTTCATTCTTATTGAACTTTACAGCAGTTTTTGGATTAAATCACCGATCTGAGAATGCTATCCTTTATGATGATGATTCGCTCAGCATGTTTTTCTAAAAAATTGCTTCATCATTTTAATATCCTTATGACAACAGCTAAATTGATTCGCTTAGGATTTCTCATTCCTCCCGGCAACCCCAATAGCGAACCTGAAATTATGCACATGCAGCATCCTGATGTTTCGCTGCATTTCACCAGAATGGTGGCGCGGGGCGTAACGGGTAGCTTGGATGGGCAAGAAGCTAGAAATCAATCTCAAATTGATCATCTTCCAGACTGTATCGAATTATTAAGCCTCGTCAAGCCCAGTGTGATTGCTTTAACGCATACAGCAACGAGTTATACCTTGGGTAAAGAAAAAGAAGAAGCGCTCATTGAACGCATGGAACAAGAATTTCAGATACGTCTTATTACAGCGTTTGGGAGTGTTGTCAAAGCCCTTCATCAAATAGGCGCCCAAAAAATTGCCTTTGGTACCCCATATAACGAAAACAGTACCCTGCAATGTAAAAAACTGCTTGAGGCATATGGCTTTGAAGTGGTTCAATACGGCAGACTGAACGATGTACAAAACATTTATGATGAAACATCAAAAAGAGCATTATCGTTAGCTCACCAAGTCAATCACCCACAAGCACAAGCCATCTTTCTCAGTGGCGTTGGAATGCCCACAATCGATATCCTAACTCAGGCTGAAAATGAAACGAATAAGCCTGTGATCTCAAGTATTGCCGCGACGATGTGGCAAGCATTGAATATATCCGGGATAAAAAGTGGCGTTAATCATTTTGGCAGCTTACTTGAAAGAAAATATGATCACTAAAACTTTACATCGTTTGCGCAAGCATGGATGGCTATTACTTTTTTCTATCATTTTCTGCTCCTCTTCGTTTGCAGAATTTCCCGATAAACCCATTCATATCGTTGTTCCTTTTACTGCTGGGGGAAATGTCGATATTAGTGCTAGGACAATATCCCAAGCTCTTCAAGAGAAATTGAATCAATCAATCATTGTGGATAATAAGCCCGGGGCAAATGCGATGATTGGTGCAGACTATGTCGCTCATGCAAAGCCGGATGGTTACACACTGCTTCTTGGCACGGCTGAAACATTAGCGATTAATCCCCATTAC
Source organism: Burkholderiaceae bacterium (assembly GCA_947472645.1). Classification (GTDB taxonomy): domain Bacteria; phylum Pseudomonadota; class Gammaproteobacteria; order Burkholderiales; family Burkholderiaceae; genus Polynucleobacter. Next base: position 124,973 of record CANJBQ010000002.1, on the reverse strand, counting down.
TATTCTAAAATCAATTACGACGCACTCAAAGACTTTACTGCCGTTGGTGTTATTGGGGACTTTCCATTTGCTTTAGTGGCATCACCAAACCTAAACATTCGTAGTGTCAGTGAACTAGTTTCCCTAGCTCTAAAGAATCCCCGTAAATATAATTTTTCATCTTGGGGTGTCGGAAGCACTTCCCAAATAGCATTTGAACTTTTAAAGAACGTTGCACAGATTGACTTAGTTCACGTCCCTTTCCCAGGGGCTTCACCCGCCATCACGGCGGTTTCATCTGGAGAAGTTCAGGCAATGATGGTGCCATTATCCGTCGCTATTCCTCAAGCCAAAAATGGTAGAGTTATCATCCTCGGAATTACTAGTAAAAAAAGAGTTAGCCAAGCCCCGGAGATCCCAACCCTGATTGAACAAAATTTTCCTGTTGAAATCAGTGGCTGGCATATTTTGGTCGCTCCAAAATTAACCCCGCCTGAGGTTATAGATAAACTTCATCGTGCTTTAACGGCATCCTTGAATCAGCCCAGCACTCAAATAAATTTAGATAGAATTGGTATTAACGGATCTCCTAGTTCCATCCTAGAAACTCAACTCCTTTTAGAAAAAGCATATAAAAGATGGGGTGAGATTCTTAAAAGCGCAAAAATTGCTGATAAGCCATAGAAGCGTTTCTAAAAAGAATCTGTTTGAAAATGATGGGAAATAGAACTCTGATTAATGGGCTTTATTGAAAATACGTCATTGATTGCTTTTAATGTTAAATTAGTTCATCAATATAAAAAAATAATATTAGGGGCTAACATGAATCGAACATTATTAGTAAAAGTGCTTTTTTTAAGTTGCTTTACCTTGTTACCCATTTTTCAAAACGCCTATTCTCAAACAAGTTATCCAACTAAGTCTGTAAAAATTATTGTTCCATTTGGTGCTGGTGGAACAGGTGATATTTTGGCTCGAATTTTTGGACAATACCTAGAAGGACAAACAAAGCAAAGTGTCTTTATAGAAAACAAACCTGGGGCAAGTGGTATTTTAGGCACTGAAGCTGCCAAAAATGCTGAGCCAGATGGCTATACTTTACTTCTCTCCACCAATACTACGCACGCAGCTAACGTTAGCCTATTTAAAAAACTACCCTATGACCCTGTTAAAGATTTTGTGAACATTGCCTCTTTTGGGTATGTATCTATGGTGGGAACAATTCCCCCAGATTCACCGTTTAACTCGATCAACTCATTAGTCACTTACTCCAACAATAATCCAGGAAAAGTTTTTTATGGGTTTTATAACTCCGCATCTTTGATGTCGGCAGAACAGTTAAAATCACGATCAGGTGCAAATTTAACTGGCGTGTCCTATAAAACAATTGGTAATGCTATTACCGATTTGATGGGAGGACAAATTCAATTACTATTCCTAGAAACAGCATCTGGAGGAAGTTTTGTCGAGAGTAAAAAAATTCTTCCTATTGGTGTGACTAGCCTTCAACGTTATAAAAAATGGCCAAACGTCCCTGCGATTGCTGAAACATACCCTGGCTTCGAATTAACCGCATACCTCGCCCTTAGTGCGCCAGCCAAAACACCACCCGATATCGTGAATGCTTTAAATCAATGGGCGAATAAATCATTAAGTGATCCGACGGTTAAAACCAAATTTGATAATCTTGGCATCCATTCTCAAAACATGACTCTTGAAGAGATGAAAAAATATGTCCAGTCTGAAATTGATCGCTGGATTACCTATACGAAAAACGCCGGTATAGAGCCTCAATAAACTGTCAGAGTCGATAGAACTTCACCGCATTTTCATAGAAAATCTTTTTTTGCTCGTGTTCATGATATTCAGACATCACTTTTTTGTATCCTGCAAATAAATCAGCATAGCTCGAGTGTAATTTTTCCAATGGGAAATTACTTCCATATATTGTTCGATCAACGCCAAATATTTGAATCGAGTCTCTAATCACTTGCCTTAATTGTGGTTGTGTAACACCTAAAGAAAACATCCCTAACCCAGACAATTTAACGTGAACATTCGGATAAACAGCAACTGACATTAATGCAGCGCGCCACTGATCAATCATGAGTTGTGATCGATCATTTAACATGCCACTATGCAACAAAATAAACTGAACATTGGGAAAAGCTTTAACCAGCTCTAATGCAAAAGGCATTTGAGCTGAAAAGATTTGCAACTCAAAATGTAAATGATATTTTTCTAAAAAGGCAAAGCCACGCCGGAACTCCGGGGTATTGCAAAGATCTGGTCGACTAACGGTGCGGCGAATAGGATGACTATCCCAATGGAGCTGTTGACGAACCCCGCGCACGTTCGGATACTGAACTTGCGCCTTGATCTTATTTTCGATATCGGGATCCGTTAAGTCTGCTTGAAATGTAATGCCGTGAGGATGCCCGTGCTTGTCGGCAATGGCTTGCAGCCATTTAGTTTCTTCTAATCCTTTGTCAGCCCCCCAATTGGCAGTGACATGAACGGATTTTGTGACCCCCTCTGGCGTAATATCATGTAACCATTCTTCAATAGGGTAATCCCTTCTTAGTCCAAAATAATCTCCTGCCATTCTTGGCAATGCTGGATCTTGTAACCACCCAATATTCTTACGTTCCCAAATATGATAATGTGTATCAATAACTGGTCCTTGGTATGGCATTTTGTCTCCTCATTTTTATATGAGATTATTATTGCATAAATGATTTTAGATAGACTTAACTCCCCCCCCAGAACCATTGAGCGACTAACCCCTTTCAAGAAAGTAATGCAATGAAATTCATCTCCTTTAGCATTAATAATCAATTATCTTTCGGCGTCGTCGATCAGGATCGAGTCATCGATCTAGGCGTAAGGTTGCCTGGGACTTCGTTAATAAGCACTCTCACCAACCGCTCTCTAAAAAACCTCCAAGACCAAGCCCTTCGATTTGATACTGACTATGCTTTATCCGATATTCAATTTCAAAAACCTCTCCTTGATGCGGGTAGATTTATTTGCATCGGCAGAAACTACCGCGGCCATCTTGCTGAGGCGAATATGAAAATGCCAGATTTTCCGAGTATGTTTATCCGTCTAGTTTCTTCTGTTGTTGCTCATCAGCAAAATATTATTTTGCCAAAGGTCTCGAATCAATTTGATTTTGAAGGTGAACTTGCCGTTGTGATTGGAAAAGAAGGTAGACATATTTCACGTCAAGATGCGCTGAGTCATATTGCTGGATATTCGATTTTTATGGATGGTAGTATTCGTGACTTTCAGTTTGCGCATTCGCTCACCGCTGGAAAGAATTTTTTTGGGACGGGTAGTTTTGGCCCCTACTTCGTGAGTGCCGATGAGGTTGGTAACCCAAGCGATTTGCATCTTCAAACTCGTTTAAATGGTATAGAAGTCCAACACACTAAAACTGATGACCTGATTTTTGATATCCCTTATTTAATCGAATATATATCGAGCTATACACCTCTTTTACCTGGTGACATTATTGCTACAGGAACGCCAGAAGGTGTTGGTTTTGCCAGAAATCCACCATTATGGATGAAGGCTGGAGATCAATTAGAAGTAGAAATTTCTCATCTTGGAATACTGAAAAATGCTGTGGTAGCCGAAATCTAAATTTCTAAGGTGATGAATGAGGTCTTGCTAACAGTGTCTGATCAATTTCTTCCAGTTTAGATACTCCGCACAGTTGCATCGTCCTCTTTAATTCATCTTGCAATATCGCTAGGGCGTGGTGTGCCCCTTCCTCACCCGCCGCAATAGCACCATATAAAGTTGCCCGGCCAATAAGAACTCCGTTAGCCCCACTAGCAAGTGCCTTCACGATATCGGAGCCCCGACGAATCCCACCATCGATATACACCGGAACTGCCTGGTTCACTGCCCTAACAACATCTGGTAAAGCATCTAAAGTTGCAATGGAACCATCAAGTTGACGACCGCCATGGTTAGACACAACGATAGCGTCACAACCCAATGGAACTAAACGCTGAGCATCCTCAGGATTAAGGACACCTTTAATGATTAATTTCCTGGGCCATTGATCTCGAATACGAGCCAGTCTCTCCCAATTAAATGATGGATCATAATTTTTGCCAACAGATGAACCTAAATTTTGCTTTTCTGGATTTGCCGTCTCTAAGCCAATCAAATTTGCCAACTCAGGTATCCCTTTGAAAAGCATCGGCAAGGCCCAAAAAGGTCTCGAAGAAAAATCTATGAAATTACGCAAGGTCAGATGAAAAGGAATTTTAAAATCGTTCCGAGAGTCTCTTTCTCGCTTTCCTCCGACGGGCAAATCCACCGTGATCATCAAAGCTTCATAATCCGCATCATGAGCACGCTGGAGTAATTGATCAAAAAACACTCGATTTTTAAGTATGTATGCCTGAAACCAATGCCTTCCAGGAGCTTCTCTCGCGATCTGCTCTATCGAAGCTGTGGCAGTTGTTGATAAGCAATACGGAATATTAAATGCGGCGGCAGCTTTGGCAATGGCAATATCCCCTTTAGGCCACCCAAAAGCGACTGCACCAGTGGGGGCTATCGCGCATGGCAGAGAGCTAAGACCACCAAGCATTGGGGCAGAGTGATTAATCGAAGAAACATCATTCAGGACTTTAGGGATGAGCCTCTTTTCTTGAAATGCCTGCACATTTCTGCGAAGAGTTAATTCATCTTCCGCGCCGCCATCAAAAAAATCAAAAATAGCCTTTGGTAGCCTCTTTTTGGCATGCGAACGTAAATCAGCAATTGAATAAAATCGTTGTATTGAGGTGCTCATATAATGATATTAATGCATTACAGCGTTTCACCCTTAAACCGTTTCACAAAGGCCATGGGGTAATCCTAACTTGTTATTTATACGAATATCTTTTATAAATAGGCTCAGTACAACCATTAGTTAATGAATATGCATGTTATTCCAGAAAATAAAGTACTCGGCGCTAAGGTCGTTGGCGCAGACTTATCGCAGCCGATTACCCCAGTGGACCGTGATCAAATTATTCATTGGTTGGGAGAATACGGCGTTTTAGCCTTTACAAAACAAGAACTCCACCCAAGACAAGTACGAGACTTTAGCGCCAATTTTGGTGACCTAGAAATCAATGTCGCAAAGATTGCTCAAGATCCTGACTTGCCAGAAGTAATGACCTTATCGAATATGGTCGAAGACGGTAAGCCTCTTGGCCTATCTGACGCTGGTCAAGACTGGCATACAGATATGTCATACAACAAAATGATTGCCTTCGCTAATATTCTTTATGGTATCAAAATACCTTACCGAAATGGCCAATCATTAGGCAATACAGAGTTTTCCAATATGCAAGCGGCTTACGAAGGATTACCTAAAGATATTCAGACACTCCTGGAAAACAAAACAATTACACACGATTTCAATAAGTTCTGGGAAAAGATGCGTCAAGAAAAAGGTAGCTCTCGTCCACCACTAACTCCAGAGCAACTGCGTTCCAAGCCTCCAGTTGCCCACCCTGCCATTTTGATACACCCGATTTCAAAGAAAAAAGTGCTTTATGCAAATCCTGGGTACTCCATCCGCATTAATGAACTCAATGACGATGAAAGTACTCAACTGCTGAATTTTCTCTTTGAGCATCAATTACAAAAAAAATATCGTTATGCCTTTGAGTGGGAAGAAAAAACAGTTTTGATGTGGGATAACATGGGTACGATTCATAACGCTGTTGCAGACTACCTACCTCATGAACATCGATATATCAAACGCTGCCAAGTTGCCGCTAATTTATTTTTTTAATTTAACCAAGAGATTCCCATTTTATGAGCCACGTATATAAGAACTTGATGTGTGTTTTTGGATTACTATCTGCTTCTTTGGCCTTGGCGCAAAATTACCCTGAAAAACCAATCAAGGTTATTATTGGATTTGCCGCAGGAGGCCCAACAGACGTGATTGCACGGGTATTAGCTCAGGATATGACGGCTACCCTTGGGCAATCGGTGATTGTCGAAAACAAAGCTGGGGCTAACGCCAAAATTGCTACTGAGTATGTCGCACAGGCAGCTCCCGACGGCTATACCTTGCTGTTTGCTTCGTTATCTCACAATGTCAATGCGATCATGTTTAAAAAACCTGGCTATGATCCAGTTGCCAGCTTTGAGCCCATCAGCATGGTAGCTGATCTTCCGATGATTTTAGTAACTGGCTATAACTCGCCCATTAAAACATTGCCAGAGTTCATCAAAGTGGCCTCTGAAAAACCAGGCACCATTAGCTACAGCTCCTCCGGGAATGCAGGATCCTCACATTTAGCGGGTTCATTACTCGCTACCGAAGCAAAGATTGATCTGATTCATGTTCCCTTTAAAGGAAATGCCCCAGCGCTGACAGAAGTTATGGCAGGCAATGTGAATTTTATTTTTTATCCCATTATTGGTATTGCCGACCTGGTCGCACAAAAAAGATTATCGCCACTAGCTGTCGGAACAGTAAAACGCCACCCCGACTTTCCAAATACGCCAACGATGGAAGAACTTGGCTATAAAGGATTTGATTTAACTGCGCCGTGGGTAGGGATGCTCGCCCCCGCCGGTACCTCGGCAAGTTCGGTTCAAAAACTTGATAATGCGATGCAAATTGCTCTAGCGAAGCCTGAAATAAGAAAAAGACTCAATGATCTTGGCGCTGTCATCGTTGGTAGTCGCCCCAATGAGTTCAGATCTTTTCTCATTAAAGATAAAAATCATTGGCGAAAAGTCATTGAGGCCGCTGGACTTAAGCCTGAATAATTAGGCTTTATCTAGCTCTTTAAGTCCTTGCCAAAGAGATGAGCTATAGCACCTTATACGTTTTGTTCTGCAAGTAACTCAAAGTCAATACTATTTGAATGATTCTTTCTTAATGCCAATCTAACCAAGTTAAAAGAGCTTGACCCATGACGAGTTCTTTTTCTTCTTCGCCAATCCAAGCATACTCTTTAGTAAATAACTCAATGCATTGTGACCATGTACATTGCAGTTTGGTAATGTCACTTCCCCAAAAAAATCGATGGGGCCCGAACGCTTTATAAATCGAGTGGATGGCTGGCTCAATACTTTGATAAGGATATTCATCCCTTGCATAAGCAGGTACTGCTGTTGCTTTGATGGCTATATTTGAAAATTGAGCCAATTCAATTAGTGTAGGTATTTGTAAAAATGCTTGATCGCCAGTTGCATCTAAGGGCACTCCTAAATGATCGATAATCAGTTTCAACGATGGGAAACGTTTTGCAATCGTAGCGAAAACTTCTAAATGGCTACTTGCGGCAATCGCAATAGGAATGGAATAATCCTGGGCTGTTGACCACAACCAATCTAATGTATTGCCTTGCATCCAGGTGTGATGGATTGGATCATTCAAAATATAACGCAGGCCCAACATGTTCGTAGACTGCTTCCAACGCTGAAGTATCTCGATACGATGAGGATCATCTAAGGGAAAGTTGCCTAAAATTCCAAATCGCATTGGGTATTTTTTAGCAGCATCTATGGCGATTTGATTCGACTTTAGATCCCATCCAGGCGGTTGAATAATGGCCGCTTGAACACCCGCAGCGTCCATGTCGTACAATACCTCTTCAGCAGAATAAGGGGTTTGACGGTGGGCTTTTCTAGGGGTCCCACTTTGCCAAATATGAATATGTGCATCAACAATTTTAATCATGGCTATATATGCTGAGGGATGAAAACATGCATGCCAGGTAGCCCCCCCTGTAATGCCTGGTATATTTTTTTAGCGTCAGCTAAAGCATGTTCCACAATATGTTGAGGCGGGCGCATCAAACCAGCATCAAAATCAAGAGCTAACTGATTTAATATCACAGCACATTCATGAGCTGAGTAGAGTAATGAATTCACGCCAACGATAGAGGCTCCATTACGATACAGATTCCGGACAGAGATGGTGACTTGCCCATCCCCAGGTGCAACAATGACTGCTACCTTGCCATATGAACCAATCACATCAATCGCAGCAGGTAGCCAATGTCCCGTGGTATCAAAGATAACATCCGGGCCACCCGCAAAATAATGATGGATTATTTTTTTGAGACTATCTGAATTAGATTCAACATTACATAGTTCCGCTTGTACCCCACGTAAGCTGAGTTCTTTTAATTGCGATTCATTTCTGACCAACGCCAATACTTTTGCTTTTCTTCTTAAGGCTAATTCGATGGCGGCATTACCGACTGCACCACTCGCACCAATCACAACAATTTTCGTAGCTTCGTACACCTGACATCCTTCTATCGCATGCCAAGCTGTTATGTAGGGAGTACCGCAATTTGCTGCCTGTGTAAACGATAGTGACTTGGGTTTAATAGAAATAGCGTCTCGATGAATTTTCATATAAGCAGCGTGACTACCATCTTGAATAAATCCATTCTCTTTCCCAGTTCCCCACACTTCTTGACCAATGAGCTCTGAAGGGCCATCTTTTACAACGCCTGCATAATCACGCCCTGGGGTTCTTGGTATTGTTGTATATGGGAGGCGCCCCATCACGTTTGATAAATCATTCCGATTGAGCCTCGCGCCTCGAACTTCAATCAGAACTTCATTCTCTTGTATCTGAGGAATCGGGAAATCGATTAATTCTAGATAATTTAAATCTCCTGTTTGATTAAAACGTAGTGCTTGCATAATGACTCCACATTAGATTACTCAACTTTAATACCTGCTGTTTTTACAATACCAGCCATCCGCTGTGTCTCGTCAACAATAAAATGACTAAAGTCAGCAGGGCTATTAGATATTGGCTCTGAACCTTGCCCATAAAATTGCTCTTTAATTTCTGGTAATTTCGAAATTTTTACTATCGCTGTATTCAGTTTATCAATAATCGATTTAGGAGTCCCTGCAGGCGCTAATAAGCCATACCAATTCCGTAAGTCATACGCAGTGAACCCTGACTCTTTGATGGTGGGTACTTCTGGCAAAATGGCTGAACGCACATTTCCACCAACGGCTAATGCGCGTAATTTACCAGAACGAATCAAAGCAATAGGTCCCTGCATTGGCGTAAAAACCCATTGAGACTCTCCAGATAAGACGGACATAACCGATGGACCAGCGCCTTTATAAGGGACGTGAACCGCCGTTGAGCTAGTGATCGAAGTCAACATGACACCAGCCATATGACTCGTTGATCCAATCCCAGCAGAGGCCATGTTGAGTGAGTTAGGGTGTTCTTTCATATTACTCACTAAATCTTTTACCGTTAAATATGGGGAATTAGCAGCTACAGCCAATACATTTTGTCCAATAGCAAAAATAGAAATGGGCGCTAAATCTTTCAATGGGTCATAGTTTAATTTGGGATACACATGAGGTGCAATGGTGATCCAAGACGTGGCACCTACCAAAAGGGTATAACCATCTGGTGCAGATTTAGTAACCGCTTCCGCACCAATAATTCCACCAGCACCTAAACGATTTTCTAAAATGAGAGGGACCCCCAATTGTTCTGTTAGTTTTGGAGCCATCAATCGAATTAAGGTATCTGTCGCCGAACCTGCACTCTGAGGAATAATAATGCGAATTGGCTTATTTGGATAATTAGAGTCGCTAGCTGATTGTGAAAAACCCATCAGCGGAAACATCCCCCAACACAAAACTACAAAAAATCTCTTAAAGCACATACCTCTCCCATCCTTGACTTTTCAACAAACAATCTATTGCTCATTATTCATCATTTTTAATAATTCAAAAAAATTACCCCATTAAGCCAATAGTTTTCCAGGATTTTTGAGATACTTATTTTTAATGGCATCAGCAGTCCAATACGCTAAAGCTCCAACAAGACCGGTGGGTTGATATGCACTGTTATGCGCAAAAACACTAGCCCCAAGAATAAATAAATTAGGGCAATCCCAACTCTGTTGATATTTATTTACCGCACTATTTGCTGGTGAACTACCCATAATGGTTCCGCCAGTACTATGCGTACTTTGATAAGGCACAATATTCCAAGAGCGCTTTACCGCATTTGCTTTTGAGAATTTTGTGGGGTTTAAGGTCTTGATCATTTCATTGATAGTGTTTGCACCATGCGTATCTAGCTTAAATTCATTTTCTTGGTAATCAAACGTGAGTCGCATTAAAGGTTGGCCAAATGCATTTTTATAGGTTCGGTCCAGGTCATAATAATTATTTCGATGCGGTAAGACTCCAGATCGAGTAGAAATACTCATGGCGGTTTGATACCACTTGGCAGTTTCTGCTTTCCATTGACTACCCCACTGAGGAGTTCCACTAGGTACTGGTCGATAGCCAATCGGCAAATTGGTATTATGGCCAGCAGATACAATATATCCGCCCACAAAACCTGCTTGGGTTCTATCAAAGTTCCAGTTGCCATGGAAATCATCGATAACTGTATTGGTCCCACCAGCATTAATAAAGGGATTGAAATTTCGTCCTTCAAAAAATAATTCTGCACCAACACCGGTGTCATAGGCGTAGTTTTTTCCAATAATGCCTTTACCCGAGACCGGGTCGTAAGGAATACCAATATTAGATAACAGCATTAAATGCACATTATTAAATGCAAATGCACACATCAATACTAGCGCTGCTGGTTGCTCAAACTCTTCACCAGTATTGAGATTAGTATATGTAACCCCGGTGACTTTTTTCCCATTGGAGTCTTTATTAATTTTTGTCACCCAACAATGTGTTTTCAACTCAAAATTGGGTTTGCTCATGGCAATAGGTATCACGGTCATTTGTGGACCACCTTTTGCATTTGCTTCACATCCAAATCGTTGGCAATAACCACAATATTGACAAGCTCCAAAGTGCGAACCATCCGGATTCGTATAAGCTTTAGAGGCGTTAGCTGATGGTCTAGGAAATGGATGATAACCATGATTTCTAGACACATCCTCAAAAATCTTCGCTGATAGAATATTTTTTAATGGTGGCAACGGGTACTCATTTTTTCTGAGCCCTTCAAATGGATTCCCACCGGACTGAATCACACCATTAATATTTCCAGCTTTTCCAGATACTCCAGCAATTTTTTCAAACTTATCATAATAAGGCTCTAACTCAGCATAAGTAATTCCCCAATCCTGAATCGTCATATCCGTGGGAATAAATTTCTTACCATAGCGATCTTCATAATTCGTTCGAATCTTGAACTCCATATCGGTCCAACGCCACGTGCCACCACTCCAATGAATCGCAGAACCCCCTACCCCCTCACCCGGTAAAAAAGAGCCAAGTCGACGAACAGGGAGAGCTTCTTGATTAGGGTTGTTTCTCGCAGTAAGAGTATCTTTTGAGGCGTTTTGCATCAGCTCTTGACGAACAACATACCTCAGCTCATCTCGAATATTTGGTAAAGAGTAGTCATCTGCAGTCGTTTTAAAGTCGCCGCGTTCGAGAGCAATGACAGATAGTCCGGCTTCGGAAAGTTCCTTGGCTAATATCCCTCCAGTCCAACCTAAGCCGACGATGACGACATCAACTTCTTTTAATTTAGTGGGCATCATTTATCCTATTAACTTAAATCTGATATGCCAAACATTGGGGCAGTGTATTTTTTGTCAAAATAGTTTTCCACATCTAGTGCGTGAGTTGCAACAGCTCCAGGAAATCCAACCAACTTCCAACCCGCCTTGTTTCGATTACCCCCATAGATGGGGTCAGAAAACATACCTTCCATGATATTTTGATAGAGCATCGAAAAGAAAATATTGCTTGGCGGTCCATCCGCAAAAGTTACTTTTCCGCCCCTCAAATTAAGCAAAAACTCTTCCAGTTGATTACTAGGGAGCTTAGATACTTTATTACCATATTTTTTGACACAAAACAGATTCGATTGCTCAATACAAACTCGATATAAATCCGCCGGTGTTAGTGGTAATTGATAGCCCTGAGTCGGTAACCCTTTTTTCCAGGGGCCCGACTGATAAAGCCGATCACCTTTACCCCATGATCCAGCTAATGCCCTATCAATGTAGTGATGAATACCTATATCAGTTCCTTGAGGGCTTAATGAATCAGCCGGAATCATATGATTAACAATCTTTTCAATACATTCTTGTTCTGCCAAATTAAAAAAAACATATCCCTGCACTTGTGCCGTGCTTGACTCATTTTTAGATGTGGTTGAAGTGTCTGCCGCTAAAGCGTTTTGAGTCATTGAAGATGTCACAGCAACCGATGTTCCTACTAAAGCGCCTTTGAGAAAACCTCTACGATCCGAATTATTGTTTGCCATACATCCTCCTTCAAAAATAGTTAAGGTTTAATCGTTGCAAGATAAGCAATGAGGGCAGCTCTTTCAGTGGGATTAGTTAAGCCTGAGTAAGGCATGCGATTACCTGGAAGAGCCGCTTGGGGATTTTCTAGAAAAGCATTGAGCCTTTCTGGACTCCAAACCCCAGTCGAATTTCTTAAGGAATTGGAATATCGATAATCTGCAACCGATCCTATTTTACGATTGACTACTCCAGACAAACTAGGTCCAATTTGTTGAAGGTTAGTCTCTAAACTATGACAGGCGACGCATTGACTGTAAATAGTTTTTCCTAGTTGAATATCCTCACCAAATGATGCTTGTAGAAAACACAAGTTCAGTAGTAAAAATATTGCCTTTAATCCAATGATTCGATAGTGTGCCATAGGTCTAATGAGAGTGTAAATGTCTAACCAATAGTCTAATTACAATTGATAAGAAGTAAACCCTTTATTCCTCAGTAAAACCCTAATATCACTGATTATTTTTAATAGGCTGGTCTCTACTGCACTCTTTTAAGAGGCTTTGCATCTTCAATAGACAATCCTTATCGGATTTAGTCAAATGGGTTGAACTTAAGTGAGGATTTTTTGATCATCAACACAGACTTTTGTTGAGTCAATAATTTGCCATTTTTATCAGATTTAATAGGGAAATTAAACTCCGAGGCCGTATCTTCATCACACAAATCCGAGCTTATTTTTTTATCGCCATTAAACACTGCAAAAGAATAAGGTTGGTTAACATTCCCACACATCATCCCTTCACACAAAGAGATACTGTAAGTCGTTTGTTTTACTTTAAAGTACACCGTTGTCAATAAAGCACGATTGCCAGTTTCTTCACTAACATATAAAGGATCCTTCGCCTCAGATCTCCAGTCATAATCCATTAATAACGGCTTGGCATTCACGCTTTCCATTCGAACACTAATGTTTGGATCATCAGAATCTAAATTATTTCGATAAATAAGCTCTTTGCCATTAATCTTGCATTGAAATGCAATCAAAGGACTTTTTTCAGGCGGTCCCTTGGGAGTGGCCTTTGTTGGACTCGAAGAAGATGCTACAGGCGGCGTATTTTCCTTTGATGGTGGTCCCGGAACAAATGTTTCTTGTTTCGTATTTTGTGATTGTGCAGGCGCTGGAACTGGGACTGTTTCAGGTCGCTGGTTTTGCACAATACCTTCAGCGGCTGATTTCAGATCTTTCAGAAAACTACCAAATTGCGCATGTGCACTTCCTGTAAATAAGATACCCACCAAGAAGATGTTCAATAGTCTCATAAATTCTTTCAATTAAAATATTACAATTATCATAACATTTTCCTTCTTTGATAAAACCCTTAAAATCAATGAATCTAATCAGAAGTGTTTCATTGATTTTGTATCCTTCACCTTACTTCATCTCCGCTAACTTTCCAGTTATCAATAAATCACCACAAACTATCTTGGGAAGCCATGATCCCCAAGATTAACTGATACTTGTTTAACCTCGGTATAACTTTCTAACATGCCTTCTAAGGAGAACTCTCGACCCGAGCCACTTTGCTTCATACCGCCGTAAGATTGGCCAAGTTGTTGACCACCACCTTGATTCACCATCACCCATCCAGCTTCTAGTGAATGTGCAATTCTTAGCGCTGGAGCACCTCCACGAGCCCAAACAAATGCAGCGAGTCCATACTGCAACTGATTAGCACGCTCAATCACATCCGCTTCATCACGCCAAGTTGATACGGATAATACTGGTCCAAAGACTTCTTCACGAGTCATTCTGACTTCCTCGGGTAAATTTAAAAATACCGTAGGCTCGAAGAAATAGCCTTGGGATAAAGGGCCAGTTGTAGGAGGTAAGCCTCCCATAATTAAAGAGCTTGGTGAAGTATCAATGGCTTCTTGCACATAGCCGCTGACTCGAGAAAATTGCTTGGCATTGACTAAGGATCCCGTGTCACTCTCTTCATTAAGAGGATCACCTACACGCATTTTTTTGAGCTTATCTGTCAGTATTGCTAAAAATTGATCGGTAATTGATTCATGTAAAAACAATCTTGATCCCGCAGTACATGACTGGCCTTGGCGCGTAAAACGCATCGCCGTAATGACTCCATCAGCGGTATAGTTCAGATCAACATCCGGTAATACAATCTGAGCACTTTTACCGCCAAGTTCTAAAGATACCGATGCGATACGCTGACTAGCAGCAGCCAAAATCGACTTACCAACAGCAGTTGATCCCGTAAATGAAATTTTCGGAATGTCTGGATGCTCGGCGATCGCTGCTCCACATTCTGCCCCATTACCGGTAAGAACATTGAGAACACCTGGTGGCAAAATCTGCGCGCAAATTCTGGCCATTTCAAGTACCGCCATCGGAGCCTCTTCCGATGCTTTTAAAACCATGGTATTGCCTGTCATAATCGCCGGCGCAATTTTTAAAGCAGCTAGCATTAAAGGTGCATTCCAAGGCACAATCGCACCAACTACACCATAAGGCTCCCGCCGTGTGTAATCTAAATTTTCTGGATTTAAATAAAGCGTTTTACCTTTTAATTCACGAGCAAGTCCTGCTACATATCTAAATATCTCAACAGTAATAGCTGCCTCACCCCTACTCTGCGTGCGCAGTGCATTACCATTTTCTGTACTAATCAGTCGTGCAATATTTTCTTTGTTAGCTTCGAGTCCATCTGCAATTGCAAACAGCATCTTGCCACGATCAGCTGCGTTAGTTTTCTTCCAAGAATGAAATGCATGCTTGGCTGCCGCGACTGCTAAATTCACATCATGGATGTTTGCTCGCGGGACTTTAGCAAAGATAGTCTTGTTGGAGGGATTTTCAACGTTAATCCAATCGCCATCGATACTATCGACCCACTGACCATTAATGAGCATTTGTTGAATTTGAATCGTTTGTGTCATTTTAAAATCTTTCAAGAATTAGGGAAGAAGAAGTCATCTCGCACTTCTTCAGAAAATAAATCATAACTCAGTTATTTGATGATTATTTTCTATTGATCAAATGACCTTGTTCATCAAAATTCCGATGCCTTCTATTTCTGACTCAACGATGTCTCCAGGTAGGTTATACCCTTTTGCGGGGACAATTTTTTCTTCGCCATCTTCGGGAGGTAACCAATTACCACCGAGTGATTTATCTGATGACCAGGCAGTCCCCGCCGGAGTACCAGTAATAATGACCATCCCTGGGCGAAGGGTAAAGTTAATTGAAAAGAAATGAATAAGTTCAGCGCAGGACCAAATCATATCGCGAGTATTTCCAGATTGACGGAGCTCACCATTGATTCTTGTTCGAAGATTTAATGTTTGAGGATCTTTAATTTTATCTGCGGTAACGATGCATGGCCCGAGTGGCGCTGATGAATCAAAAGCTTTACCCCGTCCTAGTTCATACCAAGTCGACCCGTCAGGTTTAAAGCGAACCTGGCGATCACGGGCTGTAACATCATTAACGATGGTGTACCCAAAGACGTGGTCTAGTGCGGATTCTACCGGTATATGCCTACCAGGCTTTCCAATCACAATAGCTAACTCTGTTTCTGAATCTAATTTTTGAGTGAGTAAAGCATCATGAATAATCCCCTCATTAGGCCCTATGACACAATCGCCTGTTTTAACAAAAAACTCAGGCTCTTTTCCTGATAGAGGAGCATTCGCTTTCTCTTTATTATGCGAGTGATAATTACTACCAGAACATAAAATCGTACTTGGAATAATAGGGGCAAGTAATTTCACTTGATTAAGTTGATGGTGCTTGGACGGTTCTGCAGAAATACTTTTACTAATTGATCCTAGATCCATTTTATGATCAGACAATAATTTGATGAGCCCTGCCATGTCTCCTGGGAAACCAATCGCATGCTCAGACGGAATCATTATTTCTGCGACCTGATCATTGATTAAAGCGCCAAGACGCGGTTGATGTGGTTGTTGATTCGTAGTAAATCGTATTAATTGCATTTAAGTCCCCTTAGTTTATTCAAGTTTTCCCATGTTTTTTATCACTACAGCAAGACGTTTCTGATCTTGCGCGATAAATTTATCAAGATCCGTACCTTCTAAATATTTCACCGGAGTATTCATTACTCCCATCGTTGTTAGAAAGGCGGAATCGCCAATGGCGTTTTTTGCAGCCTTGCGTAATTGCGCTAGCTTCTCTGAAGACAAACCTGCTGGAGCAAATAATCCAGACCAAATATAAAACTCAACGTCATAACCTTGCTCTTTCATTGTTGGTAAATCTGGATGAGCCTTTAAACGTTCAGCACCCCAAGTGCCTAATAATCTTACGGTACCCGCTTTTAAATGGGCCGCTGTACCCCAGGCGCCTGAGCCACCATCTGAACCTGCCCACCCAATAGAGCAGTCATTGAAGGTCCGCCGCCACTATAAGGCACATGCAAAATATCTACACCTGCTGCCTGCCATAACATTGCTTGTGCAACATGCGTAGTCCCATAAACACCGGATGAACTATAAGAAAATTTATTGGGATTTGCCTTAGCGTCTTGAATTAAATCATTCAACGTTTTCCATGGGCTATCCGATCTCACCAGTAAAACTGTGGGATCTGCTGAGACTAATGCAATGGGCGTAAAGTTGGCCATCGAATAAGACAATGGCTTACCTGAAGCTTTCTCTGCCTCAGGAATGATGAGAATACTGGATAACGCCATCAATAACGTATTACCGTCGGGCTTTTGCTTTGCTACGTAGGCCATACCGACAGCTCCACCTGCTCCCACTCTATTCTCAACAATCACCGTCTGTCCAAGCTCTCGCGACAATGGAATAGAAAGAGGTCGAGCCGTAATATCAGCGATTCCTCCTGGCGCTAAAGGCACCACTAAACTCACTGTTTTATCGGATGTTTGCGATAAACAATTTGAAGAATTCAACAACATAACAGCAAGGCAAAAAGTCAATAAAGTGCGTAAAGAATGAAGGCTAATTTTCATCAGTGTGCTCTCCGTGATTCGTTAGTATTAATCATCTAAATCATTTTATCTAACTAATATAACCGCGACTGAATGATCTGAGATAGTTCAAGCAATCTAATGGTAAATATTTTTTAAAAAATACCGCTAAATAGCCTGTCATCTTAAAGATTAAAAGGTATTTATTCGGTTTTACCCTATACATGCAGACTTGAGGAACAAAACTTAAAGGGAAATCCTGAATTGACAGGCGGGGGAATGTGGTAGAGGATTGAGGGCATAATAAGAATTCATTGGGGGCGCTATGAGAAGAAAAACCGCACTAAATGCACCATATGCCATCGAAGTAGTCGCAGGGCAAACCTATCAGTGGTGTAGCTGTGGTTTGAGCCAAACTCAGCCATTTTGCGATACCTCCCATCAAAGTACCGATTGCATCCCTCAAGAATACATCCCTACCGAAAGTAAGAAGGTGTATTTTTGTGGCTGCAAGAACTCCAACAATAGTCCTTTATGCGATGGGACACATAACAAACAATAAACGACGCACTGCTCGATACAAGTCTTCATTCACCACAATAAATAAAAAGCAAGGAAGAAACATTGGAAGCAACGAATATTTTAGATCCCAATTATTTGCATAAAGTTGTTGATTGCCAATGGGCCTGTCCGGCTCACACCCCAGTACCAGAATATATTCGGCTCATTGGGCAAGGTCGGTACGATGATGCCTATATGATTAATTGGGTATCCAATGTTTTTCCAGGTATCTTAGGAAGAACCTGTGATAGGCCTTGCGAGCCAGCATGTCGACGTGGTCGGGTGGAAGAAAATAATGGTGTTAAACCTGAACCTGTTGCAATCTGTCGATTAAAAAGAGTCGCGGCAGATATGAAATCGGACATCAGTAAATTTTTACCGCCAATAGCTTCAAAGAATGGTAAAAAAATTGCCTGTGTTGGCGCGGGTCCATCCTCACTGACCGTTGCAAGAGATTTAGCTCCGCTCGGTTATGAAGTCACCGTCTTTGACCGCGAAGCTAAGGCTGGTGGTTTTATTCATTCACAAATACCACGCTTTCGTCTTCCCGAAGAAGTGATTGATGAGGAAACTGGCTATATTTTTAGCTTAGGGGTTGAATTTAAAAATAACCATCCTGTGAAATCGATTCAATCATTAATGGACGCAGGTTATGACGCTGTCTTTATTGGCTGCGGAGCTCCACGCGGTCGTGATATCGATATCCCCGGTAGAAAAGAAGCATCGGATTTTATCCATATCGGCATTGATTGGCTAGCTTCTGTTTCATTTGGTCACGTCAAGAAAATCGGTAAAAAAGTCATTGTCCTTGGTGGTGGTAATACTGCTATGGATTGCTGTCGATCAGCGAAACGATTAGGTGGTGAAGAAGTAAAAGTAGTTGTTCGTAGTGGCTTCGATGAAATGAAAGCGTCTCCCTGGGAAAAAGAAGACGCCGGTCATGAAGGTATCCCCATCATTAACTTCCACGTCCCGAAATCATTTGAGTTGCACAATGGCAAACTCATTGGTATGAAATTTGAGGTCGTAAAGGCCGTCTACAATGATCAAGGTAAACGCTCTCTAATTCCATCTGGCGAACCAGATGTGTTGATTGAGTGTGACAATGTATTAGTCGCGATCGGTCAAGAAAACTCCTTTCCTTGGATCGAGCCAGAGTCAGGTATTACCTTTGATAGTTACGGATTACCTGTTCTATCTAAAGATACCTTTCAATCGAGTAATCCAAAAATATTCTTTGGCGGTGACGCAGCTTTTGGGCCCAAAAATATTATTACAGCAGTGGCACACGGACATGAGGCAGCCATTTCGATCAATTCCTATGTCCAAGGCATTTCTATTAATGACCGGCCATTACCTCACACAAATCTCGTCTCACAAAAAATGGGGATCCACGAGTGGAGCTATGGCAATGATATTTCAGATGATCACCGTTTTAAAGTACCTTGGGAAAATGCCAAGATCGCTTTATCGAATATTCGTGTTGAAGTTGAACTAGGTTTTGATGCAGCAACCGCCTATAAAGAAGCAAACCGATGTCTGAACTGCGATGTTCAAACGGTGTTTAAACCAGAACTTTGTATTGAATGTGATGGTTGTGTCGATATTTGTCCTGTGGATAGTATCTCTTTCACTGCGAATGAAGATGAACCCGCATTACGAAAAAAATTGCAAGCCCCAGCTATCAATATAGATCAAAGCTTATACGTTTCAACAGCACTCAAAACAACAAACGTGATGGTGAAAGATGAGGACATGTGTTTGCATTGTGGGCTATGCGCTGAACGCTGCCCCACAGGTGCTTGGGATATGCAGAAATTTACGTTGTTAATGCCTCACGCAGGTCTAAGTACCTTTGTAGGTCTTCATGCCAGAGAACATGTGGGGGTGGCATGAGTCGTCTACAGTCAGTCAATGATTGCGTCGTGAAATTCGCGAATGTCAATGGATCAGGTTCTGCTTCCGCAAATGAGTTATTCGCCAAAGCGATTCTGAGAATGGGCGTGCCGGTGAGCCCCCGCAATATTTTTCCGAGCAATATTCAAGGACTACCAACATGGTATGAGGCACGGATCAACGAAAAAGGTTACCTAGGTCGTCGTGGTGGTGTTGATATTATGGTAGCCATGAATCCGCAAACCTGGGATGCCGATGTTGCAGAAATTCAAACCGGCGGATATCTTTTCTATGACTCAACTAGACCGATTCCTGCGAATAAATTTCGCACTGATGTCAATATTATTGGTGTGCCATTAACAGAAATTAGTAATACTGCCTACCAAGATCCTCGGCAAAGACAATTATTTAAAAATATTATTTATGTCGGCGCTTTATCCGCCCTATTAGATGTGGATATTCAAGTCTATGAGGCATTATTTTCAGAGCAGTTTAAAGGCAAAGAAGCTTTACTAGAATCCAATCTCAAAGCATTTAAACTCGGTTTTGATTACATCCAACAACACCCTGATTTAACCATTGATATTAAAGTTAAAAAATCGAATAAGATTGGTGATCAAATCTTTACAGATGGTAATGCAGCCATTGGTCTTGGCTGTGTATACGGAGGAGCAACCTTCGCCGCCTGGTATCCGATCACCCCCTCATCATCTGTACCAGAAGCTTTTGAAAAATTCTGCCAAAAATATCGTGTCGACCCAAAGACCGGCTTACATCGCTATGCCATCGTGCAGGCAGAAGATGAACTGGCTTCAATTGGAATGGTGGTGGGTGCTGGCTGGAATGGTGCGCGAGCCTTTACAGCGACATCAGGACCTGGCATCTCATTAATGACAGAATTTATTGGTCTAGCCTATTTTGCTGAAATCCCAGTAACAATCGTCAATGTGCAACGAGGCGGTCCATCAACCGGTATGCCGACGAGAACGCAGCAGTCAGATCTATTAGCGTGCGCCTTTGCCTCTCATGGTGATACAAAACATGTCTTACTCTTCCCCGAAGATCCTTTTGAATGTTTTGAACAAGCAGCACTGGCTCTCGACTTGGCAGACCGTCTTCAAACGCCGATTTTTTTAATGACGGATTTAGATATTGGAATGAATCAACGCCTATCAAAACCATTTGTCTGGGATGATCATAAAAATTATGATCGTGGCAAAGTCATGACCGCAGAAGAGCTTGAAGCAGGTAAAGATTTCGGTAGGTATAAAGATGTCGATAGCGACGGTATTCCTTGGCGAACCTTACCAGGAACCCACCCCAATAAAGGGAGCTTCTTTACACGCGGAACCTCTAAAGATGCCTATGCTAGGTACTCTGAAAAAGGTCAGGATTATATCTATAACATGGAACGCCTGAAAAAGAAATTTAAGACAGCGAGTACTTTAGTGCCCCAACCGATGGTTCGACTAGCTTCGACAAAAACATCCTTTGGCGTCATCTATTTTGGATCAACGAGTCCAGCGATGTCAGAGTCATTAGATGTGTTAGAAACTGAAAATATCCACATAGACGCCATGCGCTTGAGAGCTTTTCCATTTCCACCAGCTGTTAAAGCATTTATCATGGCGCATCCAACGGTCTTTATCGTTGAGCAAAATCGTGATGCTCAGATGCATACCTTACTCGTAACAGAATTAGAAATCGATCCCGGTCGCTTAGTCAAGGTATTACATTATGACGGGACCCCAATTACCGAGCGATTTATTAGCCAATTTATTCGTGACAAATTAAATCAAACAGCACAGCAAAAGAAGTCTGTTAAAGAGGAGTCCATATGACGTATATGACGAAGCCATCTCTGCACCACCCAAGCCTGATCCGCAATAAAGTAGGCTTTACACGTAGAGACTATGAAGGGCGAATTTCCACCTTATGCGCTGGTTGCGGTCATGATGCCATTTCTGCGGCCATTGTTCAAGCCTGCTGGGAACTAGATATTGAACCGCACCGTGTCGCTAAATTTTCTGGGATAGGTTGCAGTTCAAAAACACCCGATTATTTTTTAGGCGCTTCACATGGCTTTAATACGGTGCACGGCAGAATGCCATCCGTTTTAACGGGGGCGAATTTAGCGAACCGACACTTACTGTACCTCGGCGTTTCGGGGGACGGTGATTCTGCATCGATCGGTTTAGGGCAATTTGCCAATATCATGCGTCGTAGTGTCAACATGACATATATTGTTGAAAATAATGGTGTCTATGGTTTAACCAAGGGCCAGTTCTCCGCAACAGCAGATAAAGGCTCTAAAAGTAAAAAAGGTGTTATCAACCACGATAGCCCCGTTGATTTGGTGGGTATTGCTCTGCAACTAGGCGCTACTTATGTGGGCAGAAGTTTTTCTGGCGATAAAGAACAACTCGTGCCACTCCTTAAAGGTGCACTACTGCATCATGGGGCGGCTTTTGTGGATGTGATTAGCCCCTGCGTTGCCTTTAATAATCATGGTGGTAGTACGAAAAGTTATGACTATGTGCGTCAACACAATGAAGCGGTGAACAAGATTGATTTCGTTCCGCATATGGAAGAAATTACAACAAAATACAAACCAGGTGAAGTTGTTGAAGTAGAACAACATGATGGGACATTTTTACGATTACGTAAATTAGATGATAGTTATGATCCCTCTGATAGATATGCCGCTTTAAGTTATATCAATAAACACCAAGAGCAAGGTGAAGTGGTCACAGGCTTACTCTACTTAGATCCGATCACAACGGATTTACATGGGGCATTAAATACCTGTCAGGAATCTTTAAGCTCCTTAGATCAACCAGTACTTTGCCCAGGAAATGATATCTTGTCAAAAATTAATGCGAGCTTAAGATAACTTAAATCTAGCTATTTAAGAAAAACAAAAGCCAGACTTTAATAAAGCACTCGGCAAAGTCCAAGCTCGGTACAAGCCCAACGTACCTGCTATAAGAAGAAGTGTGGCAGCTAAATAGCGAATTATTTTTGATTGGCCAAACTGACTCAAAGTCGCAGAAAACTTAGACATCAATAATAAGTTCGGTAGGGTTCCTAGCCCAAAAGCCAACATCAAAGCTGCCCCTGAGAAGACACTACCCGATAAAAAAGCTAAAGGTAAAACGCTGTATATCAATGCACAAGGCACTAAGCCCCAAAGTATTCCGCTAAACCATCGCGACCGCTGACTGGTATAACTTCCTAAATAAGTTGCCCAATTTTTTGCTATGAACAAACCCAGCTTGCCCCCAGAATGATTGATCTTCCTTTTTGGCTGGCGAATGAATCCAACAGCCATCCAGATCAGTATCAAAGAAATGAATGCAAACATAGGGCGTTGAATAGGTACTACATTTTGTTGCCATAACCCCATCCCCAAAAAAGCGGCTAGTGCGCCCAGGAGAACATACGTTGTTAGGCGACCCAGATGCATGATACATTGCAAATAAAATAACTGGGATTTACTACGTAGAGGAACAGAAACAGTCTGTCTAGGTTCAATAGCCACGGCAATCCCGCTACACATGAGCATACAATGCCAGCCACTGGCTAAGGCTGCTAAGAATACACCAAATAAAAGGCTCATGTTTAGCATGGTCTATTCGGATTTTCTTTCATCAATGCTTTCAACCTTTTTATGATCAATCGGAGGTTGTATATACAGCGTCAATAGACTAGAGAGAGCTAAGAAGAACCAGATCATCATAAATCCGATTGTGTAAATACCTTCATCAGATATATCTGGATGGTGGCCAAAAAATAGCAATTCGGCTGGATGCGTAATGCTAAATAAAAAACCCTCTGCCATAATAGCGACGACAAAAGCTGGCCACAATACGGATGTAATGACCCGGTACTTCATTTTGAGACCTGATCCACTTTTAGGCCTTGCCTTTTCATTCCTTCATGAATTGGTTGGTCAGCATATGCATGAATGGCTAACCAAATCGTGATAGCACATCCCAACATAGCTAAGGCTGGTCCGCTAATTAATAGCCAAGGCCATAATTGCTTCCACCAAGGTTTAACAGATGAAAATTCAGACATATTACCCCTCCTATGATTTAAAGAACTTATCGTAAAACGATAAAACTAGATTTTTCAGAAATTTCACGAATAACCACCTTTTTTTCGAGTAACTCATGAACTGTAAACATAAATCGAATTGGATAACTGCCAGGATGATACTCACCTAATTCTGTGCTCACCTTCATCGGGAATAGATGGTTACTTGAGGGCTCAATCTGTATTTCATCAATTTCATGACCTCGGTCATTGAGTATATGTAAATCATCTAAACCAGAAGCATGAACATGAATGCGCATTGGATACTCAGACGAATTCATGATTTGTATACGGTAAATATTCTCAACTCGAAGACCATCTACTTCCCGAGCCATGGCACCACGGTCACGCATGATATCAATACGTAAGGGATTTCTGGCTATCAATGAGATCAAAAACAACGAAGTTAAAATGACAATGATTGTTGTATAGATGAGTACTCTAGGTCTCAAAATATGTTGCAACGCATGATGGTTTGACACTTTGTTTTCAACAGTATTTTCCGTTGTATAACGAATTAATCCCTTGGGGTACGCCAACTTATCCATAACCTGATTACACGCATCAATGCATGCTCCACACCCAATACACATATATTGCATGCCATCTCGTATATCAATATCGGTTGGGCAAACCTGTACACAAATACTACAATCTACACAATCGCCCAATCCTAAAAGTTGTTGGTCATCCGACTTGTTTCGACTTCCGCGAGGCTCTCCACGAAGTTTGTCATAAGTAACTAAAAAGGTATCCTTGTCCACCATCACACTCTGAAAACGGGCGTACGGGCACATATACTTACAGACTTGCTCACGCATAAACCCAGCATTACCCCATGTGGCAAAGCTATAAAAAACTAACCAAAATAATTGCCAAGGTCCAAGGGACAATGAACCAATAGCAATACTCAAGACTTTAATGGGTGTGAAGTAACCAACGAAAGTAAATCCGGTATAAACTGCAATCAAAATCCACAAAAAATGTTTTGTGATTTTTTTACGCCATTTAAGTATTCCCCAAGGCCAGGATTGATCATCTAAAGCCATTCTTTTAAATCGATCACCTTCTATACGTCGTTCAATCCACATAAATATTTCTGTATACACCGTTTGAGGACATGCATAGCCACAGAATAATCGTCCTGCTACAGCCGTAAATAAAAATAATGCTAATGCAGAAAGAATTAATAAAAATGTCAAGTAAATAATATCTTGTGGCCACAATACTAGACCAAAAATATAAAATTTACGCTGTACCAAATCAAATAAAACAGCTTGACGATGATTCCAGCTCAACCAAGGCAATCCATAAAATAATGCTTGCGTAACGACAATGCATACAATTCTCCAGCGCGCAAAAAAACCTGTTACTGAACGCGGGTATATTTTTTCTCTAATCTCGTAAAGAGATTCTTCTATTACTTCAATCGGAAACGGTTTTACCAAAATCGACTATCTCATATATTTATTTATCAGAAGTAGCTTTGTTATTTGATAATCCCCAAACATAAGCTGTTAAAAGTTTTATTTTTTCAACACTTAACACTTTGTCTTGAGCTGGCATCATGGCCATACGCCCCTTAATAATTGTTTCGATGATTTTTTCCTGAGAACCGCCATATAACCAGACCTTATCCGTTAAATTTGGTGCGCCCAAAGCCATATTTCCTTTACCGTCATTACCATGACAAGCCACGCAGTAGGTCTTAAATACAGCTGCGCCGCGCTCACTTTTTTTTGTATCATTTGGTAAGCTGGATAAACTACGCGTGTAATTAGCCACATCATCAACCTGTTGGTCTGCGATTGCAGCAAATGGGGGCATCACGCCATTACGACCCAGCGTAATGGTTGCTTGGATATCCTGCGGTTTACCGCCATACAACCAATCAGCATCCGTTAAATTAGGAAAGCCCGTTGAACCACCCGCATCTGAACCATGGCATTGTGAGCAGGAGTTTAAAAATAGTCGTTGCCCAATTTCTTGCGCCTTCGGATCTACCGCTACCTGCTCAATACTCATATTGCTATATTTGGCATAAATCGGTTTTAATTCTTGATTCGCCTGTTCCATGGATGTTGTTAACTCTTTACTGGTCGTGAAATCCAACAAGCCAGAATATGAGCCAAGACCTGGGTATAAAGCTAAATAGGTTAAGCCAAATAGACATCCAATGAGATACATCCATCGCCACCAGTTCGGCAATGGGTTATTCAATTCGCGTAAATCACCATCCCAAACATGTCCAGTATCGCTCACCGTACCCTCTGCCGTATGAATAACTTTCGCTTTTCGTTGAGAAAATAATAACCAAATACACCAAATGATCCCAACTAAACTTACTAAAGTAATGTAGTTACTCCAACCCTCATTCATGAAATCACTCATGATGGATCCTTCTTGTATTCATCAGGGAGATCAAATGGAATTTGCGCAGATGCCTGATTGGCTGATTGCCTTTCCTTTGACCATGCCCAGCGGACAATCCCTAAAAATATCAGTAGGCCAAACAATGTCGTTAAAGCATTCAGATAAATAGTGATAGTTTGCATATATTTTATTTTTCTTAGGATTGATTAATGTGTAGATTCATCCAACGTGAGATACCGACGATGAATTCCAAGTTCTTGTAGATAGGCAACAAGGGCATCTAATTCGGTTTTTCCTTCTAATTCTTTGGGTGAGTTTTCAATTTGTTCATCGGTATACGGCACTCCTAATCTACGCAGTGCTTTCAAGTGGGCCTGTATTGAACTTGCATCCGTTAATTTTTTTTCTAGCCAAGGATACGCCGGCATATTCGATTCAGGAACAACCTCTCGCGGATTATTTAAATGGATACGATGCCAATCATCTGAGTAACGCCCACCAACCCTGGATAAATCTGGACCTGTTCTTTTGCTACCCCACAAAAACGGATGATCATAAACGGATTCACCGGCAACAGAATAAGGGCCATATCGTTCCACTTCTGATCGTAGTGTTCGTATCTGTTGAGAGTGGCAGCCAACGCAACCCTCTCGCTGGTAGATATCTCTTCCAGCTAATCGCAGTGCTGAATATGGCACAATGCCAGCGCTTGGCTCGGTTGTTGAGTGCTGAAAAAATAATGGGATAATTTGTACAAGGCCTGCAATCGAGACCGCAGCTATCGTAGCCAATATCAACCAGCCAACGTTACGTTCAATCGTTTCGTGTGAGAAAAATCGACGTTGTTCGGACATATATTTATCCTTCCAGTGTCGGTTGAATTGTTTGTGGAATACGTGTATCAATGAAGTGTTTAATCTTCATAGTTTTAAAAACATTGAGTGCCATCAATAACATGCCACTAAAGAAGCACAATCCCCCCAATAAACGTACTATATAAAATGGATAGGTTGCTTTAACAGATTCAACAAAGCTATAAGTTAATGTGCCATCTGGCTCAAACGCTCGCCACATTAAACCTTGCATCACTCCAGCAATCCACATCGCAGCAATATAAATGACTACACCAATCGTAGCAATCCAGAAATGTAGATCGATCCATTTGGTACTAAACATATCTTTTTGACCAACTAACCTCGGAATCAAGTAATACATTGATCCTATAGAAATCATCGATACCCAACCTAGTGCTCCAGAATGAACATGTCCAATCGTCCAGTCCGTATAGTGGGACAAGCTATTCACCGTCTTAATGGACATCATCGAACCTTCAAAAGTTGACATGCCATAAAAGGAGAGTGCAACGACCAAAAACTTCAAAATAGGATCGCTGCGTAATTTATGCCATGCGCCCGACAAAGTCATAATCCCATTAATCATTCCACCCCATGATGGGGCCAGCAATATTAAGGAAAACACCATACCTAATGACTGCGTCCAATCGGGTAAAGAGGTGTAAAGAAGATGATGTGGGCCTGCCCACATGTAGGTAAATGTCAATGCCCAAAAGTGTACGATAGACAAACGGTATGAATAGATGGGGCGTTCTGCCTGTTTTGGAATAAAGTAATACATCATCCCTAGAAAGCTTGTGGTCAAGAAAAAACCGACGGCGTTATGTCCGTACCACCACTGAATCATAGCGTCTTGAACACCCGCATATGCAGAGTATGACTTCCAAAAACTGGCCGGCATCTCGATATTATTGACAATATGTAATATGGCAATCGTCAAAATATAAGCCCCAAAAAACCAATTCGATACGTAGATATGTTTGGTTTTTCTTTTAAATATTGTCCCAAAAAACACAAAGGCATAAGCCACCCAAACTACCGCAATTAAAATATCGATGGGCCATTCTAGTTCTGCGTACTCCTTGGAGGTTGAAATCCCCAAGGGTAATGTGATGGCAGCCGCCACAATGACAACTTGCCATCCCCAAAAGGTAAAAGCGGCTAATTTGTCACAAAACAGGCGTACTTGGCAGGTACGCTGAACAATATAATAAGAAGATGCGAATAAGGCGGAGCCGCCAAATGCGAAGATCACGGCATTGGTATGTAGTGGCCTTAACCTTCCATAACTTAGCCAAGCAATATTAAAAGTGATTTCTGGCCAAACGAGTTGGGCGGCAAGAATAACCCCTACAAGCATCCCAACAATTCCCCAAATCACAGTAACAATAGCAAATTGGCGAACCACTTTGTAATTAAAATAATCCTGCTGATTGTCTTTTAAAGCAAGGCTCATGCTCATCCTTCGTATGAAAATAATAAATCTCAATAATTGAAGATGATTATCTTTTTGAATTCAAAAAAGTTCTTGATCTATGTCAAATCATTAAGATATAAATATATTCATATAGGAATTTGATTAAAAACTACTAAGTTATGTGATCATGATGATCAGTAGGGTTTGGAGTATCGTCGTCCATTAATACGGCATATCCAGGGCCTTCTAGATCCTCAAACTGACCATTCTTTGCAGCCCACAATAAAATCAAGCCGATACATCCTACAAAAAGTAGTGAAAAAGGAATTAAGATAAATAAACTTTCCATATCGTTATGCCTTTCGTAAACGCCAAGCGTTCAACGTAACGACTAGAGATGAAATTGACATCCCAATGCCAGCTAACCATGGATTAACCCATCCCATCATCGCTATTGGTATGGCTATGACGTTATAAGTGAACGCCCAGATGAAATTTTGCTGAATAATCTTCCGAGTTTTATCAGCAATGTTTAAGGTAATGGCTAAAACCTGGAGCGATTGCGCAGTAAGAATGGTGTCAGCTCCAGCAGTTGCCAGTGGTGCGCCATCACCAATAGCTGTTGAAATATTCGCTTTTGCTAATAAAGGTGCGTCATTAACCCCATCGCCAATAGCCCATACAACTCGTCCTTGTTCTTGTAGGTTGTGGATATACAGCAATTTACCCTCAGGACTACACGCTCCAAGATATATCTCTATTCCCCAATGATTTGCCCACCACGCAACAGTGATAGGATCGTCTCCCGAAATCAAATGTACCCGGATATTTCTTTGTTGTACTTTTTGTAAGAAATTTTCTAAACCATTCCTCGGAGTATCTGAAAATACAAAACTAGCTATTAAACCTTGGTCATCGGCTAAATGCACTTGCCCAAATTGACCAGTTTGTCTATCTTGCTGAAGTCCCAACCATTGAGCACTTCCTAACGAATATATCCCACAATGTAAACCCTTGCCTAATTGATTCGAGACAATATGCGTTAAATGCGGTAATTGAATATCCTCCATCTGAGCTGCTCGAAGTAATGAAATTGCTAAAGGATGTTTTTGTCCTACCTCCATGGCCGCCGCCAATGCTAAAGCTTGTGCGCGCGAATATCCAGGACGTAAATTGATGATGTCTTGGAGTTCGGGTCGTCCAGTGGTGATCGTACCCGTCTTATCTAACACCAAGTCGGTAACCTTCACCAAACCTTCCATTACATGTGGCTTAACCACCAATAATCCTAACTTAGTTACTGCGCCTTGAGCTGCAGCCATCGCCGTTGGGACTGCTAAAGATAATGCGCAGGGGCAACTAGCCACCAATACCGAGACGAAAACAACCCAGGCTTTGCTCGGATCTATAGATAACCAAATAGCTGAGGAAATAAAAGCACTTGCCATTAACAAAATAACAAAATAATGGGCCCATTTCTCTGACACAGTTACCATTTGTGGCTTGATCAAAAGGGCATGATCTAGTAGTGATGCAATCCCTGCAATTCTTGTAGATTGGCCGATGGCATCAACCCTAATGAATATTGGATTCACCATATTGTATGAACCAGCAAATACATGATCACCGATATTTTTTTCTACCGGCTTTGATTCCCCAGATAACATCGATTCATCTACTTCACTCTCAGACTGAAGCAAAACTCCGTCTACCGGAATAATCTCTCCAGGTGATACCCGTAAGATATTGCCAGGTGCGCAATTCACGACCGGGGCTAATTCAATTTTCTCTACATCAGGGTAATGGGGAACTCGTTCACAAATTGCCGGCAATTGTTTAACTAAGGCTTCGGCGCCACCTTGGGCATCTTGCCTTACTGATAACTCAATATAGCGAGCGGCTAAGATAAATGCTACAAACATGGTGATGGAGTCAAAAAAACTCTCACCTACACCAGTAATGAGATTAATAGTTCCTGCAGCAAAAGAAAGTCCTAGTGCTAACGCGATAGGAACATCCATACCTAATATATGGGAGCGCCTCAATAAATAAACATTTTTCCAGGCCGATTGAAATATTGGGCCAGCTGAATATATCATCACAGGAACGGTTAATAACCACCCTGACCAATTCATTAAAAGACGATATTCATGCCCCATGATTATTGGATCAGTATAAGATGGCCATGCATACATCATGACTTGCATCATTCCCAATAATGCAACGCCCAGTCTAGTAAGTAATTGGCGCTTTTCCCTTTTCGATCGTTCTTGTAATTCTGAGGGCTCAAATGGCCACGCCTCATACCCAATTTTTTCTATTTCAAACAGTATGCGCGCTAAACTCGTTTGATCGGGATGAAAAACAACCATTGCTTTTTGAGTGACGTAATTCATTTGCACATCTCGCACTCCCAAGATATGAAGTAAGTGCTGTTGACATAACCAAACACAGGCGGCACATCGTATTTTTTCAAGACGTAAAGTTGTCTCTAATTCGCCATTTTTACCTGCTAGGCGAGTAAACCGATCTCTCAGTGAAAGATCATCATAAGGCAGTAGTTTTTGGGGAATCTCATCCGAAATAAAATATTCATCAGGCTTATCACCAGTACCTATTCGCCTAGAGTAAAAAATATCTAGGCCTTCTAAATAGATGGTTTGTGAAATAGCAAGACAGCCCGCACAACAAAATTGACGAGTCTGTCCATGTAATTCCACTACGTAGGAATTACATGGAGGTGTTTCGTTCCCACAGTGGTAACAATGCAAAATCATTTTCTTTGCAATACTCGCCACACCATTCATTAATATGGCTCCAAGTCATTTAAAACTTATAAGTAATACCAATTGCTGGTGCCCAAGGGTTTAGCGTTAAAGTTCCGTTATTTACCCCAGTAGCAATATTAGTTACATCAGTTGCCATCGTTATATATTTCAAGTCAATATTTAGACCCCAATTTTTATTGAACATATAATCAAATCCAATTTGGCCTACAGCACCAACACTCGACTGATTTACCTGAACCGTATTGGATAAGCCTGGAAAATTCGAGCGATTACCAAAAATAGTGTAGTTAATACCCACGCCAACATAAGGAATAAAATTTCCATAATCGGTAAAGTGATACTGAGCAATCAGTGATGGCGGAAGTGCCGTAATCGTTCCAATATTACCCAGCGTTGATCCAATACTCACATTTTGAGGATAAGTAAGAACTAATTCTGCAGAAATATTTTTTGTGAAGAAATATGTCACATCAAATTCAGGAATGACTTGGTTTTGAGCGTTAAGGCTTAATGCCTGAACCGTTCCATCACCCCCAGACTGACCATTTTTAAATAATAGGTCTACCGCGCGCACTCGAAACATCCATGGATTTTCTTCTGCTTGTGCAAACAATGGTGCCAATACTGCAATACAGACAAGATGTATAGCCACTTTTTTTACATTCATCATATCTTCTCCCATTTATTGATACCAAGATAACAAAGGATATTTTTTTAGATTTGATCTACATCAAATATTGATCATCAATTAGAAATGAGGGTAACGATAGTCTGGGGCATAAAAAAATTGTCTTAATACTATTATCTGATTGAGTAATAGTTAGCTACAGCCCATGCTAGTAGCTTCAACACACTGAACTTCTGGCTCACTAAAACTAATGTTTTCTTGATTAACCTCTGTATTTACTGAGCTAGATTTTACGTTTTTTCTTATGTGATCATCTAACCAACCCATCCCCGTAGCAGTTACATTTTGTTTGTTGGTGGTTGGAACTGTATTAACTAATTCCCCTCTGGGTTGGGTACTTGGATCTGTATAAGCCACTCCGGTTACAGCGCCACCATTGACGTTAAAATTCAAGGATAAAGGGGCATTGCCCATCAAGGGGTTAATTCCACCAAAATTAGCAGGAATACCATAATTAAAGGTTACACTTCCGCCGAAAGTCGTAAAAGTAGTCTGATTCAACACTAAGATGTTATTGGCCGTATAGATTTGATTTCCAACCGTAGTGATATCACCACCTAATAAAATATTACCAACGTAATTGCTAGGATTAATCGACGAGTCACTAGAGATCGGTACACCACTCATGTTTTGTTCACCCGTAGTGATGGTGATAGAGTTTAATGGTATCAAACTACCGACTAAACCATTCACAGAAATCACTGGGGTATCTGTTCCGCCAATTCTAATTGCACGAAGTACTAAATTATGTTGACCGCTCACGACATCATCAATCAGGCCATTGATGATGATCGAAGGATCCTCAGAGAGTAATACTCTAGTTGGGCCATTTTGACCATTGTCTCCCACCCTCAAGTTACCATTATAAGTTTGTGCGGTAAAGGTAGTGATATCACCATTGAACAATATCGTGTCTGCTGTCACTGTTAGATTTGTTAGATTCTGAAGTGATAGTCCTAGATAGGCTTGAAATATTCTTGAGGTATAAACCCCAGTTACAGCGTTATACGTTTGCGTAGCGACGCCTACTTGGTCATTAAAGATAACTCGTCCCTGTAACGCATTGAGCGTTAAGGATTGATTATTCGCTCCTGCCACTAAGGTGCTTCCAAAATCAATGTTGCCACTCTCGCTAGTTAATGTGGTGATATTAGCGGCATTATTTAATGTAACAGGCCCGTTATAGGTTTGCGTTCCAAGTGTCATAATATTTTCGATAAGAGTCACAGGACCGTTGATCGTCAAACTAAGTAGTCTTAATCCTGTAATAGTGCTAAATATACCTCCCGAGGAGTTAATAGAGCTAGAGCCCAAAGCCTTACTATTGCCGGCAATCAGACTTGAATGATTAATGATGGTATCGCCACTATAACTATTTGTACCAGTCAGTGTTAAAGTGCCGGCACCAGATTGATTAATTGAGCCTGTTCCAGAAATATCATTAGCCAAGGTTGTTGCTAAAGCACTATTAAAACTAAGCACTCCATTATTATTAATCGTACTTGTTGGTCTTATAGTTAAGAGATTAGCAATGTCGTAAACAACCGTATTATTTGCAGGAATAATCACATTAGCTACATTACTTAAGGTAGGTATTGCGCCGCCAGCCCAATTATTGGCATTCGACCAGTTACCACCAGAAATACCGGGATGAATGGTGAAGCACCAAATGACAATTGAAAAAAGCTAAATAAGCACAGCAAACATATTAAATATTTACGTAGATTATATTTATTAATATTATGTTTTAATACTAGATATCATAATTAATCATACTACATACCAATT
The DNA here is from genome assembly GCA_947472645.1 of Burkholderiaceae bacterium. Taxonomy (GTDB): domain Bacteria; phylum Pseudomonadota; class Gammaproteobacteria; order Burkholderiales; family Burkholderiaceae; genus Polynucleobacter. The sequence continues at coordinate 91,291 of CANJBQ010000002.1, read as the reverse complement.
TTGAGTTGTGATAAATCGTTTTTTGAATCAGCTAAGATGACGATCAGGTGATGTGGTCTGACCTAAAAATTAGGTCCAACACCAAAGGCTGGGATTTTAATTATGTATATTAGAATCAATTTAGGTATCTCCCTGCCTTTTCACGTGAAACCAACTGATTCTTAAGCCCTTACCATGAAGTATGTTTTACTAATAGCTCAATTCACAAAATATACCCCATGAAATCATCTATTTCCCTCACTGCATTTTTCACACTTTTATTGGTCGCAGCAGTCATGGGTGCAAATCATGTCGCCGCGCGTTTTGCTTTCAATGACTCGGTTGATGTCGTTACCGCCGTCTTTTTTAGAAGTGTGGTTACAGCGGCAATTATTTTTATCCTTTTGATAAGACGTGGCGTCTCAATGAAAATCTCGAAGGGACATCATTTTACATTTCTGGTCATTGGTACCTTGGTAGCAATACAAAGTTATTGTATTTATTCATCAGTTTCTTTAATACCCGTCGTTTTAGCTTTGCTCGCTTTTAATACTCACCCCTTATGGGCAGCATTATGGTCTCGTATTTTGTATCGGCGTAAGCCTGAGCCTCTAGTTCTGAAGTCGATGCCAATTATTCTTTTTGGATTAGCCCTAGCACTAGATGTGCTTGGAACAGCTTCCGGCCTTGGAGCTGCCGCACAATGGCAATCGATTGGTAAAGGCGTATTTTATGCCCTGATGGGTGCGGCCTCGTTTGGTCTTGCCTTGGTACTAACAGAACATAAGACCTTAACAATTAATGCTCTAGTTAGAACTGCTTACACGCTGGCAATCGTGACCGCACTAGCGACCCTGCTGAGTTTTTACCAAGGTGGCTTATCCCTCCCTCATACAACAAGTGGCTGGTTGGGACTTATCGGTCTTACTGTTTTTTATGGCACTGGCTTCACGATGATGTTTAGCCTATTGCCACGCCTAGGGGTTGTGGGCAATTCTGCGATTATGAATGCCGAGCCTATATTCGCACTTGTTTTTGCTTGGGTACTATTAGGTCAAACAATATCCATCATGCAAATTATTGGCGCCATCATCGTCGTTAGTACAGTGATTGTGATTGGTTTACGAAAAAAATAACATCTGTAGGTGCCTTCCCTAATCAACCGCGGATCAATTTTTGTTCATTGAGGACGACTTTTTAGTAATACTCCAATACTTGACTTCAACTAGAATAATCACTTACAGCATGACAGATATATAAAGGAAATTTCATGAGCTTAATCGATCATTTACATTGGCGCTACGCGACAAAAAAGATGGACTCAACCAAATCTATTCCTCAAGAAAAGGTAGATCGTATATTAGAGGCAATCCGACTAACTGCCAGCTCCAGTGGATTACAGCCTTATGAATTATTTGTCATCACGAATAAAGATCTTCGCGAGAAAATAAAACCTGTTGCAAATAACCAATCTCAAATAACTGATTGTTCACATTTGTTGGTCTTTGCTGCTTGGGATAATTACACCGCCGAGCGCATCAATGAAGTATTTGATAGGACTGAGCAAATTCGTAACTATACGAGTGAAGCCAGGAAAGCCTATCGTCAAATGCTACTAAAAACCTATACGGTAAAAGATCCTGAAATGAATTTTACGCATTCAGCCAAGCAAGCTTATATCGCGTTAGGGACTGCGTTGATTGCTGCCGCAGAGGAAGGTGTTGATTGCACTCCGATGGAAGGCTTCGATCCGAAGGCTCTTGACGAGGTTCTCCAACTCAAAGACAAAGGCTTACGTAGCGTTGTAATTCTGCCTTTGGGTTATCGAAAAATCGATGAGGATTGGTTGGCTAATCTGGAGAAAGTACGGCAATCTAAAGAAAACTTTATTAACTGGATCGATTAAAAAAACTCTCTTAGAGAAAATATGACTTAGTAAGTCTAAAAGGAGCTGAGGCTCGTGGTCCACAAGGAGACGTCATGAAAATAGCTTTTGCAAAATCTGTATTTTTACTAGTGAATGTTGTATTCACTATGAGCCAAATTTCTTTAGCTCAGGAATATCCAACCAAGCCCATTAAAATCGTAATCCCCTTCCCTCCCGGTGGAGGTGCTGATGTATTAATGCGTCCATTAAGTAAAAAATTATCTGAGTTATTGGGGCAATCTATTATTTTAGATAATAAGCCCGGGGCTAATGGGAATATTGGTGCTGATTATGTGGCTAAGTCGGCGCCCGATGGCTATACATTGCTCCTAGGCAATAGTTCTTTGTCAATTAGCACGGCACTCTATACCCAACTGACTTATGATCCGATTAAAGATTTAACGCCTATTGCGGTGATGGTCAATACACCTAGTGTGTTAGTGGCTAACCCCAAATTTAAGGCAAAAAATATTACCGAATTAATTGATCTTGCCAAACAAGATCCTGGAAAAATCAACTACTCTTCAGCTGGTATCGGTAGTACGCCTCATTTAGGGATGGAATTATTTGGTATTGCAACGGGGACTAAATATACGCATATCCCTTATAAAGGGGGCGGACCCGCAGTGTCTGCATTGCTGGCTAATGAAGTAGATATCTTAATTACCAATACCTCAACGATTCTTGCGCAAGTCCAAGCCGGTAAATTAACGCCTCTTGGGACAACGACATTAAAACGAACACCTATCCTCTCTTCAGTTCCCACGATTTCTGAAACCGTCCCTGGATATGAACTCAATACATGGTACGGTATCTTTGGCCCAGCAGGAGTGCCTAAACATATTGTGCAACGCTTAAACCAAGCATTCATACAATGTTTAAATAGTCCTGAAATCAAACAACAATTAGTTTCATTAGCTTATGACCCAGAGCCAGGATCGGCAGAGGCATTGGCAATACTATTGAAAAAAGATAATGCCAACTGGGCTCAAGTCATCAAAATAACAGGGATCAAAGCAGAGTAATTGATGGATTTAGTTCTTTGTCGAATAACTCAAAGCATTACGAGTCGATATTGAGAGTATCTATATCGACCCCAACAGAAAGTCCTGCAGCTCTAACCGCCGCCCAAGTATCTTGCGGAATCGGAATACCTTGCTGCACTCTCTTTTGATGCATATTGGATTCCGGCTCACCGGGGAGTAATACTTCGTCAAACCCTTTTGCTGGAGGTATGGCTTTGATTTTTTTGATGGACTTTTGTAAAGCTTGATTATATTTTTCCATTGGTTGAAATAAGGATGCTTTCATAGCAAACATAAAAATACCACTCCGTTGAGTGACTCCGGGAAAATATTCTGAACCTACCAATGGTCCACTCATTAACTCCGCCATCACCGCTAAAGCATAGCCCTTATGCCCTCCAAACGGCAACATGAATCCTCCATCAAAAAAATCATTAGGATCGGTCGATGGATTACCATTTTTATCGACCAAACAGTTTGGTGGTAGAGCTTCATGCTTCGCCTTGGCAACCTTAATCTTGCCTGCCGCAATGGCTGAAGTTGCAAAGTCTAAAGTGACGTGAGGCCCGTCCTGATTCGGTAATGTGATGGCGATAGGATTCGTTCCGAGTAGTGGAGCTGCACCGCCATAAGGAGCCGTCATGGGGCGATCGACAGTACCGATCGTCATGAACATCATGACTCCTTTTGCAGCAGCTCTTTCCGTAAAGACAGCCAACCTTCCCGTATGCGCTGCTTGCACAACAGAAACAGCACTTACCCCCATGGCTAATGCTTTTTCTATCGCTATATCTGTGGCAAAGTTTCCCGCTACCTGACCAAAAGACCAATTACCTTTTACAACAGCGCTTGTGGGTGTTTCTTGAAGAATTTCAGGGCGCGCTAATGGATCAATCTCGCCATCTAAAATACTCTGTAAATATTCTGGTATACGCAAGATACCATGCGAATCGTGGCCCGCCAAATGATTGGCTATCAAGATATCAGCAATCTGAATAGCATCTGTAGGTGTGGCACCTGCAGCACAAAAGACGGCCTTTACTACCTGATTTAAATGTGATGAAGAAAATTGGGGCATGAGAAGTCTTCTATATTTTTGATGGAATGTGTATGTTAAATTCAAATAATGGTAATCTCATCATATAACTAAAATCAGACAAGAGAACTAAGATGCCTCATTATAAGAACTCCTCATTCCGTAAATGGATATTTTGTTTGTTGCTAACTATGAGTTTCTCAAGTTTTGCACAGAACAGTTTCCCCAATAAACCCGTCAGTCTCATTGTTCCTTTTCCTCCTGGAGGGGCAGCAGATCAACCTTCACGATTAATTTCACAAGCATTATTTAACGTTTGGCAACAGCCTGCTGTAGTTTTAACTAAACCGGGTGCAGGTGGCGCGATCGGTGCTGCGTTCGTGGCCAATAGCACAGCAGATGGCTATACCCTTTTGGCCACTAATCCTTCCATGATCATCGTGCCCGAAGCAGATCGTATGTTTGGTAGGCAAGCTACGTTTGATATCAATCATTTTGTACCTTTAGGCCTATTGGTGGCAGATCCGATTGTTTTAGTGGTAAAGGCAGACTCCCCATGGAAGGCCTATAAAGATTTTATCGCTGAGGCGAAAGCTAAACCTGGTGAAATTACCTACGGATCTTCTGGTGCGTATAGCGCTTCTCATATACCGATTGAAATGTTAGCGAATGCTGCAAACATTAAATTAAGGCACATCCCTTTTTCAGGCGGCGGTCCTGCAATTTTGGCGCTTTTAGGCGGACATATTACAACGACTGCAAGCTCTCCAACTGCGGTAGTCAATCAAATCAAATCCGGTACATTAAGAGCTCTTGTAGTAACCGGGAATAAACGATTATCGTCTCTTCCTGATGTTCCAACGGCTATCGAACTAGGTTTTAAGGACGCAGAATTTTATTTATGGATCGGACTATTTGCACCTGCAAAAACTCCTGATCACATTGTGCAGACGATTCGTAGTGATTTACAAAAAGCCGCTACTCAAGAAAACGGGTTTATTCAGAATATGGCAAAGCTTGGCGCCACAACAGACTACAGAGATGCCCCCGCTTTTAGCGAATTTCTAGCAAAAGATGCAGAACGTATTAAAGCGACGATGTTGAAAATTGGTAAAGTCGATTAGTCAACAATTACTTAACAACGATCAATCCAGCCTTTGAAATGACTTCAGCAACATCCGGCGCTTTTAAAAAACGAATCAGTGCAGCTCCCACTTCCGGTTGAAGTGCATTAGACGTCAGCGCGCCAGCAAAACTAAATCCTGGCTGCAGGTCTGCAGGTATTGGTCCTAAATAAGTAATGCCTGGAGTATGAATAATTTCACTGACCTGCTGAAAACCTATTTCAGCCTCGCCGCGGGCTACCACCGCCGCTACTGCCTCGCCAGATGGTGGGCCACGTACCTTCATCGTTTTCGACTTTACCTGCTCCAAAATACCTAACTTGTTAAACATCGTATTAGCAATATAAGTACCACTTCCACTATCCGAGTACGCGATAGATTTTGCAGATAACAAGGTTTGTCGAAAAGCCTCGGTATTACTGATGTCAGGCTTCATTGCATTGAGTTTGACCGCCGCACCAATTTGAGATAGTGCTAATATAGAAATAGAGTTGTGTCTGACTAATCCGCGTGTAGCTAAGTTTTCAGCAGATTCACCATCTAGAATAATAACGTCAGCACGCTGACCTTTGGCTAGACGGGTCGGAATTGCCTCTGGAGAGTCCCCAATAGAGGGGCCACGAATGGTTGTCAGTCGATGACCCGTGCTTTGCTCAAACTTAGGGGCGAGCTGCTCATATACCCCATAAAAGCCAGCCGAGATCATGACCGTCACATCTGCGGCTAGGGCATTATTAACCAACAGCAATAAAATCATGAACGAATACACTATCCGCGTAACAGTCAATTTAAATTTCATGCTGAGGTTCCATTTCTAAGTAACTAAAGTGTCACTAGTATATCTATAAAAAAGATGCTGCTTAGCAAGTGGCTAATACTCTTGAGTAGACTAGTTCAACACCATCTTCATCATCGCTAAATACAGTTGTTTTATAGCTTCGCTGAGACTTTAATTTATTACAATTTCTAGAGCTTTTCATTTAAAATATAATTTTAGAAAAGGGGGCAATATGAATCAAGGACGCGCACTTCAAGCTCGAGATAAAACAAGAGTTTTTTACCGTAATGGCATTGCGATTTTTGTCGCTATTTTCACAACAATATCTATTTGTTTATGGTTTCTCTCTTCAATTAATTTCTAAAAGATATAGTTGATTGCTGAAAATTCTGTGACTTTAGATAATGCGCCCTATCGCACGCTATGTACAGACTGTGGCATATCTAGAACAAGTAATCCTAAGCGCTGTGGTGATGCCTGCCAATTTATAAAACCAGATTATCCTCGCCTTGAATCTCAAGTACACGGTAGAATTCGAGACCTAAACCGTCCTGATGAATTGCATTTTGGTCCCTTTATCCAAATGCATCGTGCCAGTTTAAATCATCCAAGTACTGGTGCACAGTGGACGGGTATTACGACTCGCATCGGTGAGCGGCTTTTAGAAACAAAAGCGGTGGATGCCATCCTCACCATGACGCAAGACCCAAATGATTCTTGGAAGCCATTACCCATTCTGATTGATCGTGCTAGCGATATGGCTAAATGCCGAGGAATGCGAATGGGGTATGCCCCACTACTCTCATTGCTAGAGCCGGCTATTGCAAAGGGCTATAAAAAAATTGGCTTAATCGGTATCCCTTGCCAAGTCTATGCTCTTCGAGCCCTAGAAAAAGAATTAGGCTTAGAAAAGCTCTACGTGATTGGTACCCCTTGTTCAGACAATACGACGACGGAAAACTTTCATCATTTTTTATCACTGATTAGTCCTGAGCCCGATGAAATTAATTATCTTGAATTTAGAGCTGACTATCACGTAGAAGTTCGTTTTAAAAATGGGAAGAAAAAAGAGATTCCTTTTCTACAATTACCCCTTTCGACGCTACCAAATGATTTCTTTCCCCTTACCTGCAAAACCTGTGTTGATTACACCAACGTCTTATCCGATATTACGGTAGGTTATATGGGTGGGCAAGGAGAACAATGGCTCATCGTACGTAATCATCGTGGGGAAGAACTACTAAAACTCCTCGGCGATGAAGTAAAGCTCTCTACCCCTGGTACCGCAGGTAAGCGGCATTCTGCTGTTGTTGGATTCATGAAAAATGTGGAGCTTGCAGCAGGGGGTCTACCACTTCGTAAAATGCCTAACTGGTTAAGACCCATTGTTGGATGGTTGATACCTAAAGTGGGTCCACGAGGTCTTGAGTTTGCTAGAACACGTGTCGAAATGAAAGCGATTGAAACAGTCTTGCACTTAAGAAGAGAACAACCCGCAAAGATGGGATCGATGGTTCCCCAACATATCTGGCCGTTAGTGCAAGCCTATGGCATCACCCCTAATGAAAATGAAATGAATAAATTAGCTCAATCTAAAGAAAATAGCGCTAGCTAATCCGCTTAGTACTACCCAATCAGCGAAGCACTACCTAATCAGCGAACGCTTCATTAAAAAAACTTCTTTAAAATTGACGCCTCAATACCATGGTGATCTAAGCCGTATCCTGCCAACAATGCCGCACTATCTCCGTGATCACTAAATTCATCTGGCAATCCAAGATGTAATGTCGGTAATGCCATACCTATGCTGTGTAGGTACTCAACGCATGCACTTCCGGCGCCACCTTGAATCGTTCCTTCTTCAATGGTGATGATTCCGTCATGCGTATTGGCAATCTGCTGCAACATGTCTTCATCAATCGGTTTTACAAAGCGCATATCAACAACTGTTAAATTTAATTTTTCGGCAACTTCTAAACCAGGATGTAATAAAGTTCCAAAAGCTAATATGGCAAACCGCTTACCAGTTATCTGTGTGGTAAGTCTTCTGAGATTCGCATTACCCAGCGGGAATCCTTCCAGACTCGATGTTACTGGAGCACCGACTCCATTTCCGCGAGGATATCTAACCGCACTTGGATGACCAGCTTGATAAGCCGTACTCAGCAATTGACGGCATTCGTTTTCATCACTGGGTGTCGTAATAACCATATTTGGTATACAACGCAAGTAAGCAATATCATAGACTCCAGCATGCGTTGGCCCATCAGCACCAACAATTCCAGCACGATCTAACGCAAACATAACCGGCAAATCTTGTAATGCCACATCATGAATGAGTTGATCATAGCCACGCTGCAAGAATGTGGAGTAAATCGCTAATACAGGTTTCAAACCTTCGCAGGCTAACCCAGCGGCAAAAGTTACTGCGTGTTGTTCTGCAATACCTACATCATAATAACGATTGGGAAAATTTTTCTCAAACTCAACTAAGCCAGAGCCCTCTCGCATCGCAGGAGTAATTCCCACTAATTTTTCATCGACTTTTGCCATATCGCAAATCCACTCACCAAATATTTGCGTAAAGGTTTTTTTAGGTATTGATGTCGATGGCAATATACCCACTTTAGGATCAAATTTTCCTGGGCCATGATATTTAATTGGATCTAATTCAGCCCTTTCATATCCCTTGCCTTTTTTCGTGACGATATGAATAAATTGTGGACCATCACCTTCTAATGACATCTTTTTAATATTTTCAAAAGTAGGTATTAACGAATCTAAATCATGCCCATCAATAGGGCCAATGTAGTTAAATCCAAATTCTTCAAAAATAGTGGCAGGTACAATCATCCCTTTGGCTTGAGCTTCAAGGCGTTTTGCAAACTCACGCAAAGGCGGAACAATCGACAAGACATTACCCACACCATTTTTAGTTGCCTCATAGAGTGGACTACTGATAAGTCGAGCTAAATACTTATTAAGTGATCCAACAGCTGGCGAAATCGACATATCGTTGTCATTCAATATCACGATCAATGGCAAATTCCGAGTAACGCCTGCGTGGTTCATCGCCTCAAAAGCCATACCACCTGTCATCGCACTATCACCAATGACCGCAATGGCTAAATTATCTTTACCCTGCAACAAGGAGGCATGGGCCATACCAGTAGCAGCAGAAATACTCGTAGAAGAATGTGCCGTACCAAAATCATCATAACTACTTTCGCTACGCTTAGGGAATCCAGAAATACCACCTAATTGACGAAGTCCAGACATTTGATCACGTCGTCCTGTCAGTATTTTATGTGGATAACTTTGATGACCTACATCCCAAATCAACTTATCATCAGGTGTATTAAAAACATAATGAATGGCGATGGCAAGCTCTACCGTACCTAGATTCGATGATAAATGTCCACCTGTTTTTGAAACAGAATCAATAATGAATTCTCTTAACTCATCTGCCAATTGAGGGAGTTGATAGCGTGATAGCTCTCGGACTTCAGATGGCGACTGAATAGTTTTTAATAAATTGGTCATTTTTAACATACTCAGCCCTTCCGTCCGGTGGTCATAAATATTTTTGATACGAGTTTCTGGCACTCATCAATACTAAATTCTTCTGCGTGATTTAACGTATGAAGAGATCCATGTAAAAACTTATTCGATAAAGCTCTTGCAAGCTCTGCCATGACTTCTAATGGATCATCTCCACGTTGTATTTTTTTCTTCGCTTTATCTAACTCATAGTGTTGAAGCTCTTCGCTGCGTTGCTTCAAACTAGTAATTAAGGGTACCGATGAGCGTTGTTGCAGCCATTGCATAAAATTACTGACCTGTAAGTCAATAATCACTTCCGCACTTTTTACTGCGTTGGAACGCAACTCAACACCTTCACGAACCACATCACCCAAATCATCAACCGTATATAAATACACATCGCTTAACTTACCGATTTCAGGCTCAATATCTCTAGGTACAGCAAGATCGATCATGACCATCGGTGAAGAGCGTCTTTTTTTTAATGCTGTATTCACCATACCTAATCCAATGATTGGCAGGGAGCTGGCAGTACAAGAAATCACAATATCAAACTGCGATAATTTTCCAGGTACTTCTGATAAGGGAATAGAGTCGCAAGCATAGCCTTGGTCTGAAATATATTTAGCTAAACCCTCACCTCTTTCTAAGGTTCGATTGGCTATCGTAATTGAGGCAGGCTTCTTCCCAAGAAAATACACGGCGCATAAATGAATCATCTCGCCAGCGCCAATAAATAAAATACGTTGTTTACCAATGTCGCCTAAGATTCGATTAGATAACCTGACCGCAGCACTCGCCATCGATACCGCATGTGCGCTGATTTCTGTGTTAGTTCTCACTTCTTTCGCAACAGCGAAAGTGCGATTAAATAATTGATTTAAATAAGTACCCATCGAGCCAGCTTGTTGCGCTGTTTGAACCGCTTGTTTCATTTGCCCAAGTATCTGCGTCTCGCCAAGAACCATCGAATCAAGACCACACCCAACCCGAAATACATGCCTTACAGCATCGGAAGCAATCGTCGTTTGAACAAAGTCAGAGATTTCACTTTTGGCAATCCCTTGCTGAGAGGACAACCAATCAATTGTCTTGGCTTGTAATGTTTGTGACGATAAGATTTGATCATTAGCGGCACAATAGATCTCAGTGCGGTTGCAAGTCGACAGAATGGCCACTTCAGAATTTGTATGATGATCTAAATGATTTAAATACTGGCGCAAATCGATCAAAGCGTCAGGCAACATATCAGCATTAAATGCCACCTTTTCCCTCACATCTAATGGGGCAATTTGGTGATTAATGCCAATGCTTAAAAGATTTAACATATTGTCAGACTATTGAAATGGACCATTTAAACGAACGGTCCCTAAATTAAGCAAAATCGCTAAACTTACCCAAATAATGTAAGGCGTTATAAATAGAGCTGCCGGTTTACTAAAACTCCATGTAAAAGCAATAATTCCCAGCACAGAAAGCCATAAAAAAGCAGCCTCAATCAGTGACCAGTCTGGACGATGCAACTTAAAGTAAAGAACACTCCAAAACATATTTAAAATGGCATTGGCAATAAACAAAGAGGACAAAATAATTTTTTGTTTTTTGGTTGAAGATCCTCTCCAAGCAAAGTTCCAAGAAAATGAAGCGAGCAAGAAAATAATTGTCCAAATTATCCCAAAAGCCCAATCTGGGGGTTTCCAATCAGGCTGTTTTAAAGCGAGATACCAGGGCCCAATCTCCGTCAATAATCTGCCGGACATAATGACCACTAACAGCCAAACTGCTGCTGCAATGATATGAGGCTGTTTGTAAAAGGCTGACTTCATGAAACTTTTGTCACTCCCAACAAATGTCCCATATCTTTAATAAATATTTTGAAATGAGCCAATGGTTTTTTACGAACCAACTTTTTGTTCATGTACGATTCAAAGGTCAACTTTTGAACATCCTTATCCTCACACATTTTGACAAAACTTTCTCGCCGCTTGTTGGTGGTATACCAAAAATATTGCATGACACCCAACACAATAAATGGCAAACGATGTTCTTTCATAAAGCGTTTACGAGCTAGTCGTAATTTACTGACCTCACTCGTCGCTAAGAACTCACAAATGGCTTCAGCGGCAAGTTGTCCACCTAACATCGCGTAATAAATACCTTCACCAGAAGCTGGCGCAACAACGCCGGCAGCATCGCCTGCAAGAATAACGTTCTTACCATTATCCCAGCGCTTTAAGGGCTTCATCGGCAAAGGAGCACCTTCATGACGCACTAACTCAGCATCTGCCAAACCAATGTCTTCACGTAATTTACCAACCGCATTGCGTAAAGAGAACCCCTTATCAGCACTCCCTGTGCCAATACTTAGAGTATCGCCGTGCGGAAATACCCAACCATAAAAATCAGGGGAAATATCTTTCTGATACAAAACATCACATCGCGAACCATCATAATCAGCATTAGTTTTTTCAGGACGTCGAATAATTTCGTGATAGGCGAAAACATAATTTGCCTCTGAGCAACCTGGCACACCTGCCGATCTTCCAACCCCTGATTTCGCTCCGTCAGCTCCAACAACCGCTTTGGCATAAACATGGGAATGAACACCCTCGCCTATCTCACCTTTTTTTCTAACACGATAGGTGATTTTGACTAAATCACCTTCTTGCTGTAAATCAGTAAAGTTACCTGTCCGTCGTATCGCACCATGTTGCTGAGCTCTTTCTCGTAACCATTCATCAAATACTCCTCGATCTACCATACCGACAAAACCGTTTTCAATTGGAATATCCACTTTATTGTTTTTTGGTGACACCATTCGTGCAGAAGTTGCTTTAGCAACTAATAACTTATCGGGGATTGCATAATCTTTAATCAGGCGGGGAGGTATAGCTCCACCACATGGCTTAATTCTGCCATCACGATCTAGCAATAAAACATGTTTACCCTGTTTGGCTAAAGTCTCTGCGGCTGTTGCTCCAGCAGGCCCACCTCCAACAACAATCACATCAAAAATTTCTTTTTCCATTTCTAGTCCCCTCAAACTTTTATCGTTGAATACGCGTGGCAAATTTTGCCGACACAATAAATAAAAAAGCCTCTACAGCAAAAACTGAAGAATACGCAGATGCTGTGTCGGTAATCAATAACCGTGCCGCATCACTTGCTACTGCTCCAAGCAATCCTCCTAATCCAAATGCTATTGCTTGGGCTCCACCCCATAAACCAATCCTGACACCTTCCTTACCTAATCCATCAGCTACCGCAAGACGCATCATCGTTCCAATCGCCGCAATCGAAAATGCACCATTAGCTACACCCAATAAAAAGACATTTAAGTTCAGCGGCCAAGTCGGGCCAACTAAACCACCTATGCAAAGACCCGCCATCCCTATTGCAGATGCAATACAACCATAGACCACCCACGCATTTAAAGATCCGATATATTTCCGAAAAAAACTAAAGCCACTCGCTGCGACGAGCAACATACCGATCAATACACCTGAATGCTGTAGCCCTGATAAGCTGGTCGTTTGGCCAACTGAATAGTGAAATACAATTCCTGCGAAAGGCTCTAAAATAAGATCTTGTGAACTAAATGCCAACATCGAAATAAAAATAAATTGTGTGAGGTGTCGAATATCGCTATCCCTCCACATTTCTGCTAAAGCTTCTTTAAAAGGCATATTTTCTTTTTGGATTTCTGGTTGATTTTGTATATATTGACTGACACTATCTTCTAATCGATACAAGGACATCATCGTCAATAACACAGCAATCACTGATACAACACAAGCAATCGTGACAACTTTTGCTGGGGTATATGGATCAATAAATTTCCCAATCATGACACTGGTAATGGCAAACCCAAATATCATCATCAACCACACAATGGTCGCTCCTGCTGCTCGACGTTGATCATTGACACTCTTTGCCAATAGTGCCAATAAAGAAGTTCCACTGATACTCACACCAATACCAATCATGACAAATGCAATAAAAGATATAACTAAACCAAGAATCAGATTGACTCCCATCATGGCCGTACCGAGTGACGCTCCTGCCCCACCAATCGCTAGGACACTCATTCCTCCAATAATCCAAGGTGTTTTATGCTTACCTTTATCTGAAATAAAACCCATCTTTGGTCGTATCACTTGTACAAAATAATGCAACGCAACTAATATCCCTGGAATCAATGCGGGCAAACTTAACTCCACAACCATAATGCGATTAAGGGTTGAAGTGGTCATCACCACAATGGCGCCAATGCATGTTTGTACAAGCCCTAAGCGGATAATCCCTAACCATCCCAGCGAATTATCTTTGACGCTAGCAGGCATGGTTGAGGTGGAAGATACATTCGTCATTAGCATCTTTAAGCTCCTAAATGACGAATGCCAAATGCTGAAATCATCATGCCAGTAACAAACAATGGCACACCAAAACCACTATAGAAAAGTGCGCGATCAACAGGCTTATCAATGAAGTACTTCATGAGTCCAATTTGAATCAGTATCAATATTAAAATAGAGACGCTATTCCAGACTTGATCAACGCTATATAAATAAATACAAACTACGAATTGGGGAAGCAACATAATGAAGCAAGCTGTTTTAGCCGCTAAGTTAGCGCCTAACTGAACAGGGAGTGAGCGTACTCCCATTTTTTTATCACCATCAATGGCTTTAAAGTCATTCAAGGTCATAATGCCATGAGCACCAACACTATAAAGACCCGCAAATAATAGTGATGATTTACTTGGCGAATTACCAACCGATAAAAGTGCCGCTCCAGTGATCCATGCAAGCCCTTCATAACTGACTGAACACGCTAAATTTCCATACCAACCATTTTGTTTTAATCGAATGGGTGGCATACTATATGCCCAAGAAAAAGCGATTGCTAGTAAGGTTGCACAAAATCCCCAAATTCCTAAAAAAGAACTGACGAACAAAGACAATAAAGACCAAATGATGCCTAAATAGAGTCCCCACCTGCCAGGTATTCGACCAGAAGGTATAGGACGATTCGGTTCATTGATAGCATCAATATGTCGATCAAACCAATCATTGACGGCCTGACTCGATGCGCATACTAAAGGCCCAGTTAAGACAATACCTAATAAGACAATTTGCCAATGAGTGCTAAATGGTTCACCTGAACTAATTGCCCCGCACGAGAATGCCCACATGGGTGGAAACCATGTTATCGGTTTTAAAAGCTCGATAAATGCAGGTAATTTCATAAATGTATTTTTACATTTACTTAAAATAGTGTCAACTAAATTAGACACTTTTTATTAGATTAAATCATTGAAATTACTAGGTATTTCCCCTAATGCGTGAATTCCCTAGGTCTTAGAGATCAAATTTCCTGGGTAGCCTGACCATACCGACGTACTACATACTCTTGAACAATTTGCTCGAATTCCGTAACAATATTGTCACCACGTAAAGTTTTAAACTTTTGACCGTCAACAAAAACGGGGGCGGCTGGTGACTCACCCGTCCCTGGCAAGCTAATACCAATATTGGCATGCTTACTCTCTCCCGGGCCATTCACAATACAACCCATTACGGCCACACTCATGGATTCAACGCCTGGATAATCCTGCTTCCAAATCGGCATTTGATGACGTAAATAGGATTGGATTTGGGAAGCTAAGGACTGAAAAAAAGTACTCGTTGTTCTGCCACATCCAGGACAAGCAATGACCATCGGTGTGAAGTGTCGCAAATTCATCGTCTGCAGGATTTCCTGAGCCACAATCACTTCATTTTCGCGTGGAGCTCCCGGTTCAGGGGTCAAAGATATCCGTATCGTATCGCCAATGCCTTCTTGCAATAAAACAGACAATGCAGCCGTAGAAGCAACAATCCCCTTACTTCCGATCCCAGCTTCCGTTAAGCCTAAATGCAAAGGGAAATCACAACGCCCAGCCAAATCTCGATACACGGCAATTAAATCCTGAACGGCACTGACCTTACATGACAAAATAATTTGATGAGAAGGCATCCCAATCTCAATGGCTTTATGCGCCGATTGCAAGGCGGATTGAATCAAAGCTTCTACCATCACTTCACGAGCCTCTTTGGGGGTTGAAAGCGAAGCATTATGATCCATTAACTGCACTAATAAATCTTGGTCAAGGCTACCCCAATTAACACCGATCCGCACTGGCTTTTCATAACGACATGCCAGCTCAATCATTTGTGAAAATTGCGTATCGCGTTTCGCACCCTTACCAACATTACCTGGATTAATTCGATACTTTGATAAAGTTTGCGCACAGTCGGGATAATCTTTTAACAGTGTATGACCGTTGTAATGAAAGTCGCCCACCAACGGCACATCACAACCCATATTATCCAGTTGTTCACGAATATAGGGGACAGCTGCGGCGGCCTCTGGCGTATTAACGGTAATGCGAACCATCTCAGAGCCTGCACGAGCAAGTTCTTTGACTTGAATTGACGTACCAATGACATCCACCGTATCCGTATTAGTCATCGATTGCACTCGAATGGGAGCATCCCCACCAATCGTTACGAGGTTCGATCCCCAAGAAACTGTTGCCTGTTGCGTCGGGTGCCGGCGGTAGTTCGTACGTTGTAGATTATTATTCACCATGATTTCAGAATCCAAAACGAGTTAGCTCAACTCAATCTTGCATGACTTTCATGCCTGTATACCTTGAGCTTGTAAACCCTTAGGCATCGTAAAAACAATTTTCTCTTCAATACCTGGTAAAGTTTTCACCACTTTTAATCCAAAGCTTTTAATCATCGTAACGATTTCTTGAGTCAAGGCCTCAGGCGCAGAAGCACCTGCAGTAACTCCAACTCTTTTTTTGTTCACAAACCATTGCTCTTCGACAAGTTGAGGATCATCTACTAGATAAGCATCAACACCCATGCGAGAAGCTAATTCACGCAAACGATTTGAGTTCGAACTATTGGAACTTCCTACAACAATCATAATATCTACCAAGGGCACTAACTCTTTAACGGCATCTTGACGGTTTTGGGTAGCATAACAAATATCTTGTTTTTTTGGCTCAACAATATGTTGGAATTTCGCCTTTAAAGCAGTAATGATTTCTTTCGTCTCATCAATCGAGAGAGTCGTTTGTGTGACATAAGCAACTGGCTGATCAATACCTAGAGTTAATTGAGCAACATCAGCCACTTTCTCTACTAAATAAATATCACCCTTAATCTGCCCCATCGTTCCATCTACTTCAGGATGACCTTTGTGACCAATCATCACAATAGGAATACCTGCCGCATGTAATTTGCGAACTTCAACATGCACTTTAGTCACTAAAGGGCAGGTTGCATCGAATATTTGTAAATTGCGTAAGCTAGCCTGATGCTTGATTTCTGCCGAAACGCCATGAGCACTAAAAATTAGAGTTGCACCATCAGGAACCTCGGATAATTGATCGATAAAGATAGCGCCCTGTGCACTCAACTCAGCAATCACTCTAGCATTATGAATAATTTGATGACGAACATAAATGGGTGCGCCAAATTGATGCAATGCTTCCTGAACAATTTGGATCGCCCGATCCACGCCAGCACAAAATCCTCTAGGCTGAGCCAATAAAATATCTGCTTCTAGATGTCCCATGATTTATCCTTCTTGACGAAAGCCCCACTTCCACAAAAACTCAATTTGAAATGGCAATACCAGAAATAAATGCTCAATAATTGCAAGCGTTAATAAAGTTGCCAAAATAGTTTTAGAGACCATATCGAAGGATTGAGGACCATCTATCAACGCATCACTCCATAACGGAATCACGATAAAACAAGATGTGATGATCGAAATGGGCATCAAGTAATTCATCGAGCGACGCCGAAAATAAGTTTGTAAATATTTCAAGTGCTTGGGTAAGAAATTTTCATTTAAATTCAGCACGCCAAAGAAGATATTTAACTTAGCGCTCTGGCGCATAATCCACAAAATAATAAATGTCCAAAACCCAGTCATATTGTGGGCATTAAAACTACTAACGACGACCCCAACGAACAGTAGTAATAAAGCTAACTCATGATGATTTAATGCTTCAAATGCATAACGAGCACGCTGCCAACCCCGAGCACCTTCTGGACATGGAGTTCTTCTTGAACCAGTCACATAACCTAATAAAAAAGCAATCTCTTGCCATGCCCAAATGAGCAATGCGCATGTAAAAGCACAATAAGCACTTGCTGTACTCATTGTTTTACCACTGATATAAAGACCACCAAAGGCAGTAAAAAGAACAACCGTACTACACGCCATGATCCATTTAAAATAGCGAGGGGCTAAGCGGTCTAGCCACAAAATAAACCCCGTACTAAACCACCATATAAATATGGTGAATAAAAATGGGATCAGGGCACCAGTTATCGTCATTACTTCTTACCAAACCGGCTTGAGTCGGAAATCTACTTTTAATTCATTCGGCACCACAGGGATGAAATACAAGCTAACAAAAGTGGCTCCTGCTTTTAAGCCACAACCAAGGCGTTTTATTGTAGAAATAATGCCTGGATACTCTTTGAGCTCTTCCATTCGGTCGGAGATTTCTTTTAAGCGAGCAAACTTATCCCATACCTTTGAATTTTCTAAATCGATCGTAAATGGAAATACCTGTTTACTAATCTCAGAAGTCAGTTGCAACACTTCCCGATCATATTGCGTTGGCGATACTCCTAAGGCTTGATGAAACTCAACCCGAGCATGATCTCTGACATACATCGTTGCATAGACCGCTAGCAAGAAGAAGCGAATCCAATACCGGTTAATACCAGACAATAATTTAGGATCTGAACGCATTAAGACAGCAAAGGCCTCACCATGACGGAATTCATCATTACACCATCTCTCAAACCACAAAAATATCGGGTGAAAACGGATCTCAGGATTTTTTTCAACAATTCTAAAAATCTTGATATATCTTGCATAACCAATCTTCTCTGACAAATACGTTGCATAGAAAATAAATTTTGGTTTAAAAAAAGTGTATTTTTTAGTTCTTGCTAAAAATCCTAAATCAACTCCAATACCAAAGTCTTTTAACCACTGGTTAATAAACCCTGCATGACGACTCTCATCTCTTGCCATATAACCAAAGAGATCTTTTAAATCCGGATTGTTAACTTTCTTTTTAATCTCAGCATATAAAACACATCCTGAAAATTCAGAGGTAATCGAACTAATTAAAAAATCTAAAAACTCTTGATATAAACCTTCAGGTAGCTGCGAATAGTCTTTGAGCATATCCTCCGGCCGCTGAAAATGAGCTTGATTAGGATCCGCCTCAAATTCCGCCATTAATTTATCCCATTCTTGACGCATGCTATCAATTTTCATAGCATCTAATTCATCAAAATCGGTCGTATAAAAACGTGGACTTAATACCGTGTTCTCTAAGGCTTTATCCGTTGAAAGATTAATTGGGTGAGCATCTTTAAAGTCCGGAGCTAATGTATTCATAAGGTTCTCCTTTTATTATCTATATGTTGATTAATCTGTTTTGCGCGCTGTTTTGAAAATCTAGTGGATGAAAAACTAACTTCATATAACATGGTAATTTCAAATCGTGAAAAAGTTTTAATGAACCATCTCTTCATTGCACCTGCTTTAAGATAGGATGCTTTACCCTGTACAAATCTTTTTTGCCCATAAGGTAGATCTACTGGCACTCGATGTAATTTGATGGCATCTCCAGGCCCAATATCTACTCCTTGAATGTCGACATGCGCATACAAATCATCCCAAGTATTGGCCATATCTAATGAGTAATCTACTTGTCGTGACATGCTATTTCCTAAGACTTATTTTGATTTAAAAAAGCTCTAAAATTTTGGACATTATTTGATCCAAAAGATTCTAGCTCGATATTTGTATTTGTTGTTGTATCTTGCAAAATTAACCTACCATCAGCATACGAAATCAACCGCATTGGGGCATCTTTACCAATTCCACGAATACGTCTTTCGCGAGCAACGGTACGTAAAATTCCACGCACAAAACCTGCCTCACCTTGCACTACATCGATGACTTGATTCGTATTGGCATCAATGACAGTAACTCCGCCATCTTCCTGATCTTCAAATTTAAGAATCTTAATCTGCGCAGGGCGCAAATCAGACTCTTGATATCTTTCATTTAAAAATAAATGATCTAATGAAAAGCCAAAAAATATGATCATCAAGCAAATAATGGGTGCTTTGAAAGAGGTTGATAATTTGGGGTTTGGGAAGACGTAGCTCATGGGAGTCACTTTATGTTAGACCTAAATCATTGGATAACCCAACGCCCATTCCAGACTTTACTCGGCCTGGAGTGCTTATCGGGGACTTCACCGATGCTGGGGTGATAGAAATTTGATTTTCTGACGCCCAAGCATTTGTGAGAAGTGTTGCAACTTCTTTTACATTCGCAATATTTCTGAGCATAGGCTCAGGATTATTAAAACAAAATGGTCTTGCGTGTGGCCATAAATGAAAATAAGCAATTTTGGTAGTTGGACTAATACGCAATGGAATGTTTCCAAAACCATCTTTCTTTTCTTTAAAGTCAGCACTAATGATTTCTTTATACGGTAAATTAAACGATAAAGTTAAAGCAATCCCGATGCGCATCACAATCCGTCTATTGGTCATCGTATACACTGTCGTGATGGCTGTAAAGTACGCCAAACAATACACAAGGCCAATACAAACCACACTTAATGCAAGCATCCATATTGTAGAAATAACAATCGCGAGCGTGGCGTGTTCTAGAGAAATTCCATCGAAGATTCTAAAGAGCACCAAAAACACAAAGTAGGCAATGATTGGACGAATATAAAATGCATCTTTAGCCATTCTCCATACATTTGGAGACCCTTGCCAAATGACGTACTCTCCATCTGGAAGCTTTTCAGGCAATCCATATTGAGCCTCGAGCTCATATTCACGTCCGTTATTGAGTTGAGTTCTCATGCACGTGGCTCCTGGCGTTCAGGCGTTGCATA
The DNA here is from genome assembly GCA_947472645.1 of Burkholderiaceae bacterium. Classification (GTDB taxonomy): domain Bacteria; phylum Pseudomonadota; class Gammaproteobacteria; order Burkholderiales; family Burkholderiaceae; genus Polynucleobacter. Next base: position 70,865 of record CANJBQ010000002.1, on the reverse strand, counting down.
TAAAAGCCCCGCGCCAAAATAAGCCATGATTTTTTCTTCTTCTAATAAGGTAATCTGTTCATTACTTTTTGTCTGAGGAACCAACGTAAACTGTTCGGCTAAGATAGCGTGAACCTTTACGCCATCGGCTTTATTTAAAGCAAAAGTCTGAGGCACTAAAACATGACCACCCTGGGGTAATTGAATCTCTAAGTAACGAATCATTGATTCCATATGATCTACCCATACGTCACAAACAGTTCCTGCAACTTGTTGATCTGCTCCATAGACGCTCATACCCATCAGATTAATATCCTTAGGATGAATCTTAAAACTCGGCAACTTGGATAAAGGAACAATCCGTGGCTCTCCATGTAAACCAACATCGGGAACATCTGCACGATTGGCATATGAACCAGGGCCAACTCCAGCAATTAATGGATTTCCAACAGGTACTAAAGGCGCACCACTCATGTGATGGGCTGGTTTAGCATTGAGTACTTCAGGCGCTGGTGCTTTTGCTAACGGCGCAAAATAATCTTTACCAGATTCTGTATGAAATACCTTTGATTTAGGCATCATGAGCAAACCATCCTCATTGGTAATCTGACCAAATCGCTCAGTTTCTAGAGGAAATCCCTCTCGCTTACTCTCTAAAGTCAAATAAACGACTAGTCCAATAAAGAACAGAATGAATAAGGTAAATACCAGTGATGCCACATCCCAGTTAGGTGTAATTGCTCCAAAGCCAGTCATAACTTCCTCCTTTTAAATAATTAGCTGGGTAAATCAGCCAATCCAAATTTTGTGGTTGATGCCCTTTTTCTCTGATAAACAACTAAAGGTCCCAGGGCTATTAAGGTTGCAAACATTAAATAAATTTCGATGTGATACACAAATTGATATCCAATCGCGGGATTCTCTAAAGCATCACCTAAATATCCTTTGAGAGCCAGATCAGAAACAACGTCTCGAATCAATCCACCCATAGTGATTGCAATTCCAGACGCGGTGGTATTCACAGCACCCCATGCGCCAATTGCCATTCCTGCCATACCAGCGTTTTCCATTTGCATGGCAATGACTAAAGTACTGACCGAGAAAAGACCAGCCCCAAATCCAATGCACGTTGCACCGAATCTAAAAAGTAATGTTGAGTTCATCGGCTCTGCAAAGATCACTGCAGAAAATGCAACGAGTCCAACCAGTAGGGAAAGTCCTGCGATACGGTAAGGATCCATATCCTTTGATAACCAGCGAGCCGCAAGAGCAAATGCACAAATTGCACCGCCTGACATGAGTGCGGTTAATAAACTCGTTTGTGAAACACTTAAGTGTAGAATCTCGCCACCATACGGCTCTAAAATAATATCTTGCATACTAAAGGCAGCGGTTCCTAAACCTAGCGTAATCAAGAAGCGTTTAATCTTGCCTTGGCTTGCAAAATGTCTCCAACTTTCTTTAAAGTCAGGTGTTTTCACGGCGGGGTTCGTCATCTGCGGCCGTCTTGCCTCTTGCTTCCAAAGCGCAATAATATTAAAGATGAGCGTTACAGATGCCGCACCCTGAATCACTTGAATTAATTGGATTTGTGTAAAGGGGCTTAAAAAGAAACTAAAGACAATCCCACTAATGACCATCCCTACTAACAGCATGACATACATTAAGGCAACCACACGAGGACGAGACTCTTCAGAAGCAATATCAGTCGCCAAGGCCAATCCTGCAGTTTGCGTTGTCTGCATACCTGCTCCCACGAGCAAGAAAGCGAGAATACTCGCCATATAACTAAACCAAACTGGCCAATGTGTATCACCTGACAAAAGAATTAATGCAAATGGCATGATCGATAATCCGCCAAATTGCAATAATGTACCAATCCATATATAAGGCACTCGTCTCCAACCCAAGACAGAACGATGTTGATCCGATTTAAAACCAACTAAAGCTCTAAATGGTGCAAAAACTAAAGGAACGGCAACCATGAGTGCTACTAACCATGCGGCTACACCCATCTCAAGAATTAATACCCGATTTAAAGTCCCAATCAATAATGTTGCCGCCATTCCCACCGTCACTTGGAATAAGGAAAGGCGTAACAATCTCGAAAGAGGTAAGTCTTCACTCACTACATCCGCGAATGGGAGTAGCTTTGGACTGACCGCCTGCCAAGATTTTTTATTGACCATGAAGGGTAGCTTCATTTTTTAGTGATTTCCATGGTTTGAGATTTATAAAACATACTTGAAACTTTTTGCGTAAATGTAACTTCCCAATCCTGTAAATCATCTGCATTTCCAATATCTTTACGAATCGTTGATTCTGCAATTGGCACAATAAAAGGTGAACGATCTTTTTTAGGGAATAACTTTCCAGAACGAATCATGAGTTCAAGTGCGAAGGTACTAGGGGCAAAGGTAAAAATAATTTTTTTCTGAGTATTTTTCGCTAATTGACTTAATACCGACACCTTGTCACCACCTTGATAATGGATGACTGAATCCATGCACACTACGTAATCAAAGTATCCAAATTTTGGATCTAACATATCCCCTGCATGAAACTCCACTAAATGAGCTAGGCTGGGTTCAATTCTTTCTTTGGCTAAATCGGTTAAGGTGGCTGACAAATCTACCGCAATCACGTGAGCACCACGCTTGGCTAGCTCAATGGCTAATGCACCAGTTCCACAACCTGCATCCAATATTCTGGTTCCCGATAAATCTTGGGGTAATCGACTGAGCAAAATATCACGAGTTTGGTCTCTGCCGGCGCGAACTGTCGCACGAATCCCACTGACTGGAACATCCGATGTTAATTTAGCCCAAGCTTGCGCCGCAGTCCGGTCAAAGTACTCTTCTAACTCGCTACGTTTTTTTTCGTATCGTATCGTTGTCATTAATCGAATCCTAATAAATCAAAAATTTCACGGTCTTTTAAACTTTCGGCTTCAATCGGCGGTAAATCCTCTAACAAAGACTGAGCTAATCGTAAATATTCGTTTTGCACTGCTTCGATTTCTGGCGTTGCTTCCATTTCAAAAATAGTGCATTTCTTTAGACGACTACGGCGTATAGCATCTAAATCTGGGAAATGGGCCATGGTTTTTAGACCAACTCTTTTATTGAATTTATCAATTTGATCAGTACCCGCACTACGGTTGGCAATCACACCACCTAAACGTACATCGTAGTTTTTAGCTTTGGCAGCTATCGCCTGAACAATGCGGTTCATCGCAAAGATGGAATCAAAATCATTGGCTGTAACAATCAGCGCTCTATCAGCGTGCTGTAGTGGTGCGGCAAAACCGCCACAGACCACATCACCTAGGACATCAAAAATAACAACATCAGTATCTTCGAGTAAATGATGCTCTTTTAGGAGTTTGACGGTCTGTCCCACCACATACCCACCACAACCAGTTCCCGCTGGAGGACCACCGGCTTCAACACACATCACCCCGTTATAGCCTTCGTAAACAAAATCCTCAATCTTGAGCTCTTCTGCATGAAAATCTACCGACTCTAAAATATCGATGACCGTTGGGACTAACGTACCCGTGAGAGTGAATGTCGAGTCATGCTTTGGATCACAACCAATCTGTAATACACGCTTACCCAACTTGGAAAATGCTGCTGACAAATTGGAAGATGTCGTGCTTTTTCCAATACCACCCTTGCCATAAATTGCAAAAACTTTAGCATTGCCAATTTTAAGATTCGGGTCAAGATGAACTTGAACGCTACCGTCTCCATCAGGTGGTTTTTTTGTATTTAATACTGACATTGGTACTGTGACTGTGTTCATGAAATAGCAACTCCTTGGTAAACGCCTTCAAGTCGATCCTCTAACTCTTCAGCAAATTGACGCAACTTCGCAAGATCCTGTGCGGATGGCTTCCAATACTGCCTCTCGCTTGCTTCAAGCAAACGATTAGCGACTTTTGATGAGGCGCTAGGATTTAATTCCGCTAAGCGCTCACGCATTTGATCATCTAAAATAAATGTCTCTGTAATTTGCTGATAGACCCAAGGCTGGACCTGTCCAGTCGTTGCTGACCAACCAAATGTATTGGTGAGGTGTGTCTCAATTTGACGAACACCTTCAAAGCCATGCTTTAACATACCTTCATACCACTTCGGATTAAGCATACGGGTTCTAGTTTCTAAATTAACTTGCTCATCCAAGGTACGAACCGTTCCCTTACCCGAGGTTTGGTCGCCAATATAAACCGGCGTCGCAACGCCACCTTTAGCTTGCTTCACAGCTTGGCTTATACCGCCCAAGGTATCAAAGTATGTATCAATTGTGGTGACGCCAAGTTCAACAGAATCTAAATTCTGATAAGTCAGTGATACATCGGCAAATATTCCGTCGAGTAATTCCGCTTTTTGCAATTGCGGCTTACCACTCACACCGTATGCAAATCCTTTACGCTTCTTATAGGTATTCGATAACTCTTCTTCATCTTCCCATTTACTGTTATCAACGAGTAAATTTACATTGGATCCATAAGTGCCATCTGCATTACCAAATACACGTAATGCAGCCGTTTCCATATCACAGCCCATCCGAGCCATATAATCAAGCGCATGTTTGCGCACAAAGTTTTGCTCACTAGGTTCTTCAGCATTTGCCGCCATCAGCGCGGCTTCTGCAAGTAACTTAATTTGTAGTGGCATTAAGTCTCTAAAGATTCCAGAAATTGACACGACCACATCAATACGTGGACGACCTAATTTTTCTAGTGGAATCAAAGTTGCACCAGCTAAGCGGCCATAACTATCAAACCTTGGCTGAGCACCTATTAATGCGAGTACTTGTCCTATAGGAGCACCTTCTGTTTTTAAGTTATCAGTACCCCATAATACTAACGCGATGGACTCTGGCAATTCATTTCCATCAGCCATATAACGATCCAAAATACGCTGTGCTTGTTGAGATCCATCCTGAACGGCATACTGACTTGGAATACGGAAAGGATCAAAACCATGCAAGTTGCGACCTGTTGGCAAAACCTCTAAATTATGTAATACGTCTCCTCCAGGGGCTGGTGGAATATACTTACCATCTAAAGCATTCATGACTCCATCCAGCTCACTATCCATTTGCATGAACTTATACGCCGTTTGTAAGTCAGTAATAATCTTGTCAATGTTTTCTATGCGGCCTAATTGATGCGCCAAAATGATTTCTTGAGGTAATGAACCTTTGACGATATCGACAAAAATTTTATCGTCGAGTGTGACATCAACACTAAACTTTGCCATGCTCTTTAACATCTCAAGACTTGCGCTGCGTTCTTTTTTCTTGCCAATGACATGTAATCCTTCTGGAATTAATGCATATTCATATTCCAATAACTCTTCACTTAACCTTACAACCTCAGCACTAATCTGCTTTTGATTCAATGCTGCCCATGAGGTATCTTTCGCAATTACTTCAATTGCAGTAGCTTGACTAAGAATTAATTCACTCAGTTGCTCTCTCTCATTGACGTTTGCAGCATCATGATCATCTTCTGGCAATAAGCGATAACGATCAATCGACGCCTTTAAGTCTGATAATCCTTTATACAAACCTGCTTGTGCAATCGGCGGTGTGAGATAACTGATTAAAGTAGCGCCAGAACGTCTTTTTGCAATAGCTCCCTCTGACGGATTATTCGATGCATATAAGTAAACATTGGGCAGATCTTTAATCAAACGGTCTGGCCAGCATTTACCGGATAAACCAGTCTGCTTACCTGGCATAAACTCTAAAGCACCATGCGTCCCAAAATGAAGCGCAGCGTGTGCACCAAAATCTTCACGCAAATAACGATAGAATGCGGAGAATGCATGCGTTGGTGTGAAACCTTTTTCATATAACAAACGCATTGGATCGCCTTCATAACCAAAACCAGGCTGAACCGCTATCAAAATATTGCCAAATTGTTTACCTAAAACAAAAATATTAGAACCATCACTCAACTGCTTACCAGGAGCAGGGCCCCACTGTTTTTCAATATCTTTTAACCAAGTTTCACGACGAATATGGTCATTCGCAGAAATCTTGATATGCACATTGGCATCCGTGTTGTAATCTTGCGCATTACCATGCAAGAGTGAATCTCTTAAGTCGTCAACACTCTCAGGCATATCAACCTGATAACCATCCTGCTTCATACGCGCCATGGTTTCATAAATAGATTCAAATACGCCGAGGTAAGCAGCTGTTCCAACTCTTCCTGCGTTTGGCGGGAAATTGAAAATAACCATGGCGACTTTACGATCATGGTGTGTGGATTTTTTGAGCGATACCAATTTATCCATTCTGGCCGCGAGCATATCTACTCGCTCAACACATGTAAACATGTCGTTGACGTTATTGATTTCTGTAAATGTGCAATTACGATGGCAACCAGTGCAAGATGTGCCTGGTGCGCCTGAGCGTCCACCATATACCATCGGATTCGTGGCACCATCTAACTCAGGAATAGCAACCATCAGAGTGCTCTCTACCGGCAATAGTCCACGCTCTGAACTTCCCCAATCTGATAAGTTTTGAAATTCAACCGGATGCGCAGCAATGTAAGGTACATCGAGTTTTCCTAAAATCTCTTCAGCAGCCTTGGCATCGTTATATGCAGGTCCACCAACCAATGAAAAACCGGTTAAAGAAATCATAGCGTCTACGGTACATTTACCATTCTTCATTAAGAACTGATCAATGGCAGGTCTTGCATCTAAGCTCGCCGCAAAGATAGGAACCACCTGATAGCCACGTGCTTCAAGCGCAGCAAAAACTGCATCATAGTGTTGAGTATTGCCAGCTAGTACATAGGAACGCAGTAGTAAGATACCAATCTTTCCTTTAGCCTTTGCATCTGGAACCAATTTTGGAACTAGACTTAACTCTTCACCAATACGACCCTTCATTCTGGGGTGATAAACACCTAAGTCGGGATACATCACCGGCTCTACAATTTTGCTCTTGGAATCTCTTAATGACGCCCTTGGACCTTTGGCATATTTATTGATCAGGAACCGAACCATATGGTACATGTTCTCTTCAGAACCACCTAACCAATATTGCAAGGTTAAAAAATACGCGCGGACATCTTGAGCCGTTCCTGGAATATATTTGAGAATCTTCGGTAAACGACGCAACATTTTCATTTGCGCTGCACCACCGGTGGTTTTTTTCTCTTTAGAACCACGCATTTTTTTGAGTAAGGCAAGCGGTCCGCTTGCTGGCTTACTCATATCAAAATCACCAATCTTTGTCAAAGGAACAACTTCAGCGGCAGACATAGCACATACCATCGCATCACAGTGATCTCGACGCGCTTTTAAATCTTCCAAAATGGGCTTGAAATGATCTTCCAAAAACAACATAGTGGTCACCACAATGTCTGCATCTGCAATATCTTTTTTACACTCTTCAAGCTTCTCAGGTGCAGTTGCCCAACCTGCTGCTGCATGGATTTTAAAATCTAAGTTTGGTAGCTCACGCTTTAGTGCGTAATGCGCCTTCTCACTTGCACTCATGAGATGGGTATCCATCGTCACAAGAACAAATTTAAGAGGGGTTCTATTAACGACTGTAATAGGCTTTTGCATCGTAAAGCGTCTCCAATGTGATTTGCTGCATACCGTGCTCATTGGCATACTTTTCAGTATTACGGCGAGCCTTTCCACGAACAAAGAATGGTATTTTTCCTAATTCCTTTAAGGCATCTGCTGACCAAGCCGCTGGTCCATCGACAGAAATTTGTTGTGTTAAAGGCTGTTCATTCGTTGTGAGATTTTCTTGTTGGTCATGCCGCTCTTGATGTATCACGGGTACTTCTGTTTCAAAATAAGCAGGAGACTCTGGCGCGCGATTCGTTGTGGCTTGAGTACCTCCTCCTGCATGACCCAAATGTGACGCCGGGACATTACTATTAAATTCAAAGTCTTCTCTAAACATCATGATGAGATGCTCTTCAAGGCCCATCATGAGGGGGTGAATCCAAGTATCAAACATCACGTTCGCACCCTCAAAACCCATTTGCGGCGCATAACGTGCTGGAAAATCTTGAACGTGTACTGGTGCAGATATAACTGCACACGGGACTCCTAAACGTTTGGCAATATGGCGCTCCATTTGTGTCCCAAGCACCAACTCTGGGGAAAGCTCAGCAACTTTCTCTTCAACTTCTAAATAATCATCTGTAATCAACGCTTCCAAGCCATAAGACTTCGCAGCTTCACGAACATCTTTAGCAAACTCACGCGAATAAGTACCCATACCAACCACTTGGAACCCCATCTCGTCCCGAGAAATTCTGGCGGCGGCTATCACGTGGGTCGCATCACCAAAAATAAAAACGCGCTTGCCTGTCAAATACGTGGAATCTACAGAGCGGGCATACCAAGATGAGTTCGACTGAATTTCTTTCAGAACTTTTTCTTCGGAGATACCTGCTAACGCAGCAACTTCTTTCATAAAATCAATGCTGGCATTGACACCAATCGGAACTACTTTTGTAAATGGTTGGCCATACATTCTAGAAAGCCATGAGGCGGTTGATTGCGCAATTTCAGGATATAAAACCACATTAAAATCTGCTTGCGGAATTCTAGTAATATCAGCTGGGCTTGCACTTTGAGGGGCAATTACATTAATTTCAATCCCTAACATCGTTAACATCTTGCTCACTTCTTTCACATCGTCCCGATGTCTAAAACCCAGTGCAGTTGGTCCTAAAATATTGCAACTAGGCTTCTTACCAGCGGTTAATTTTTCTTGACGTTGACTGATATGAACTGCGGCAGAAGTCTTTGTATCTTGCACAGTCAAATGACGCACAATTTGATAAAATGTTTCGGAGGCTCCCCAATTTTCTTTCTTTTGATAAGAAGGCAGTTCTAGTGGAATAACGGGAATTGGTAAATTGAGCGCTTTTGATAAACCCCCTGGATCATCTTGAATTAATTCAGCAGTGCAAGAGGCTCCCACTATCATCGCTTGCGGTTTAAAACGTTCATAAGATTCTTTAGCGGCATTCTTAAATAAGTTAGCTGTATCGCCACCAAGATCGCGCGCTTGAAAAGTTGTATACGTAACAGGAGGTCTTTTTGGCAGGCGCTCTATCATCGTAAATAAGAGATCCGCATAGGTATCACCCTGTGGTGCATGGAGCACATAATGCAAATCATTCATAGCTGTTGCTATGCGCATTGCACCCACGTGAGGAGGACCTTCATAAGTCCATAACGTTAATTGCATAAGACCCCCGTACTGAACTGTAGCTTTGCTTTTCTACGTAAGGGCCTAGCAAATAATTCAGCTAAATCTGCCGCCTGGTCATAGCCGTGAATTGGGCTAAAGACAAGCTCAATCGCCCATTTAGTGGTGAAGCCTTCTGACTCAAGAGGATTAGCAAGGCCTAATCCACATACCACCATATCAGGAGCAGCCAACTTCAAACGATCTAATTGTTTTTCAACATCCTGCCCTTCTGATAACTGCACATCAGCAGGCATTAACTCTAATTCTTTTTCTAAAATTTGCTTATGCAAATAAGGTGTGCCAACTTCAGTGAGTTGCATTCCTAACTCACGATTTAAAAATCTTGCGAGTGGAATTTCCAGCTGTGAATCCGGGAAAAAGAAAATCTTTTTGTTCTGTAATGTTTCTTTCAAAGGAGCTAAAGCCATTTGTGCCCGAGCCTTCTTTGGCGCAACGACTTTTTCAAAGACATCTTGAGCCACGCCCATCGCTGTTGCAATCGTCGATAACCATGCTGTAGTACCTTCTATACCGAATGGAAAAGGTGCGCAGTGCATCTTTGCGCCACGGGACTCTAAAGACTTTACTGTATCGCCTAAGAACGGTTGCGCAAGAATAAATTGCGTATTTGACCCAATCGCAGGTAATGACATTGAATTTCTTGGGGGAAAGAAACTCACATCTTGAATTCCCATCTCTTTAAACAGTCGAGAAAATTGATCTTCCACAATATCTGGTAAGCAACCGACAATCATCATGGATTTTTCTTGCGTCTGCGGTAACTGTGGGACAAGTGCATTTAAACAAGCATCTTCACCTTGTGTAAAGGTTGTCTCAATACCACTTCCAGAGTAATTCAGAATCCGAACATGAGGGCCAAACTGTTTATCTAATCGCCCTGCAGCACGGTGTAAATCTAATTTAATCACTTCAGAAGGACATGACCCCACCAGAAATAATAGTTTGATATCCGGTCTTCTTGCCAACAATTTTTGAACGACTTTGTCGAGTTCGGCATTAGCATCTGCAAGCCCTGCTAAATCCCTCTCATCAATAATGGCTGTAGCAAAGCGGGGTTCTGCAAAAATCATAACGCCAGCTGCAGACTGGATTAGATGCGCACAAGTTCTTGAACCAACCACTAAGAAAAATGCATCTTGTATCTTCCGGTGCATCCAAATAATTCCTGTCAAACCACAAAAGACCTCACGTTGACCACGCTCACGGATCACTTCTGGAGGTGTACCACATCCACTGGTTTGTAATTGTTGAATGGGAATCACGGCATTCATGATGCGTAACCTTCATTGAATACTTCAGAAGACACATAAGAAGTTTTTTTCTGCAAGGCTTCATATTCTTTGCGAGCAATACGCAGTTTCCAAATGAACTGTGCAGCGTTAATGAAGTAGGCGACATAAGCACACAGCGCTAATACCATTAACGAATCCGGGCTCAGCTTCTGAGTAAACAAACAATACACATACGATAAATGCAAGAAGATCACGAGCATACTAAATACGTCTTCCCAAAAGAAGGCTTCGGCAAATAAGTATTTATCAAACACCACTTTTTCCCAAATACATCCAGTAACCATGATGAGCAGCAAGAAAAATGTCTTTAAAAGAATTGAATAGTTAGCCATTTCATAATCTTTTCCAGTCATCAAATATCGAATGACAAGGGTAATACTGACTAAAAACACTAAAAACTGTAACGGCGCTAGTACACCTTGGACGATTGTCCAGATGGATTTATCTCGCTTGATACGCTGTTCTGGTGTATAAAGAAGTTTGCTCTTCTCGTTCATTATGTATGCCTGTTGGTGTTATTCATCGCAACTGTCAACTAAAGTTTACGCTTAAAATAATTTACACAACATAGGGCTTTCCCTTATTTATGTAAAATTAATTAGACACTAGTTGAAAATAAGCGTAAATTTAACTTTACGGTATTTTCCCCAATTATCAATTTAACGGAGCGGAGTATGGTTAAGCCTTTAGAACACATAAAATCCATTTATTTGGAAAAGGTAATGATGCATAACCCCAACTCCAACTTAAATCAAGATGAGAACTGTCTTGATAACGAGAGTAGTAACGATGCAACTGCTCAAGGATCAGTCGATATCTTGATCCAAATGCTTGATAAAGAAATTATTCCAAGACTTTTGGTAAGTCATCAAGCTAACTCTCCATTAGAGGTTCTGGCTTCGACAGGACAGAGAAAAATTCATACTCAAGAAATTGATCTACTTGTTGGTCTATGCGTAAATGGCACTCAAGATACATGCATGGAGTTGATCAAGAAACTAATGAATAAACAAGTCTCTATCGAATCGATTTATCTCGACTTAATCCCCATGACAGCTAGAAAGCTTGGTGAGCTTTGGGAGCAAGATATCTGCAGCTTCACAGATGTCACTATTGGCTTGTGGCGCTTACAGCATATACTCTATGATCTAACCAAGGATTTTCAATTAAAGCATAGTTTGCCTATAGAAAACCTCAATGCATTATTGATCCCTGCACCAAAGTCCCAACATACCCTAGGCTTATTCATTGTCGCGGAATTTTTCAGAAAAGCTGGATGGCGAGTTTGGGGAGAGCCAAACTTATCTGTCGACCAAATTAATAATTTAATTTTTTCTCAATGGTTTGATGTCATTGGGATATCCGTTGGATATAGCGAACAACTCGTTGGCGTTAACCAACTTATCACCTCCTTAAGGTCAAGATCCATGAATCCCAATGTCGCATTTATGGTCGGTGGCCCACTTTATGCATCACATCCAGAACTGTTTGAAGATATTCATGCCGAAATTAAATCTTATGATGCCAATGATGCTATTAGACAGGCAGAAATCATCGTTGGACAAAAAAAGAACTTAGGGCTAAATTAGTTTGAAGACCCCGTCAAAAGAACGTTACAATGAATAGTTATGAAAATTTACACTACTTCTTCTAGATGAACCCCCAATCCAATAACACGTCAATTTCAATTGACTCTATAGATTCCGCTATGGCAGCAGATTTAGTGAGTCATGTAGCTGATACTGTTTTCGTCATGGATCAAAATGGCCTTATTGAAAATGTGTTGAATACACAAACGCCTGGATTTAGTCATTTGAAACAATTGATTGGTAAATCCTGGATAGAAAGCTCAACCCCAGAAAGTCGTAAAAAAATTGAGGCCTTGTTGTTACCGGCTCAATCTGAAAATACGCAAAAATGGCGTCAAATTAATCTTTCTGTACCCAACAATCCTGATCTCCCTTTAATGGTCTCCGTACTACACCTGACCAAAGATAAGAAAATCTTAGGTATTGGTCGAGATCTTCGAAATTTAGCGAATCTTCAACAGCGCTTAGTCGAGGCTCAACAGGCCATCGAAACTGATTATTTGCGCCTGAGATTTGCTGAAGCGCGCTACCGTCAACTATTCGATTTAAGCATTAATGCACATGTCATTATTGATGGGAGCACTTTTAAAATCATTGAAGCAAATTCGATTGCACAAACACTCATGGCAGAGAAGGGTCGTCGCATGATTGGCCGCTCGATGGCTGAATTTGTAGATATGAACGATTTCACCCAATTACAAGAATTACTAAACGCTTCAAGAAACATTAATACCCCCAAAAGAGCTGGGGTAAAGCTAGTGAAAAATGGCACGCTTGCCGAGATAACTGTGAATTTTTTAAGAGAAGAAAATCAAACAGTGTTTCTGATTAATGTCATGCCGCTATCACAAATTCGTGAAGACTTTCAACTAGACCCTAATAGCAAGCGCTTATTAAATGCCATTCAATTCTCTACAGATGCTTTCGTCATTACCGATTTAGATGGAAAAATCATGACGAGTAACCAGACCTTCTTGGAAATGACCCAAGTTGAAAAAGCGGCTGATTTGCTCGATGAGCCAATTGATAACTGGCTCGGAAGATCTAGTATCGATTTACGAGTCATACTGAATAACTTAAAAGATAAAAATTCGATTAAACATTACATTACTAGTATTGTTCCACATGGCAATTCAAGCGGCATGGAAGTCGAAGTGTCGGCAGTCAAAGTGGTGAATGATCTCGAATCATATATAGGATTTAGTATCCGCCACATTGGTCAACGCCTTTCTCAACGGAGCCAAGCAACGAGTGACCTGAAACAAACAGCTACCAAACTCACTGAACTCGTGGGCCGTGTTCCTCTCAAAGATATTGTGAGTGAGACCACCGATATGATTGAGAAAATGTGCATTATGTCTGCCCTAGAATTAACGATGAATAATCGCGTTTCAGCTTCAGAAATGTTAGGTTTATCCAGACAGAGTCTCTACATCAAAATGCGCCGTTTCGGCATCACCGACCCTAACGGATCCGAAGACATCTAATTCGATTTTATGATGCAACAAACTGGAGTGCTGAGTCTGGTGAACTACCAAAAAAACTCACTACTCTGGGGGATTACGCGCTTAGTGATCGGTCAATTACCATTTAAAAATATCCCTGGGCTACAATTTGTTAAAGTGCTTGGTTGCGGCAAACATGGCGGATTTGATTTAAATCCTAGCTTAAATAAACAAGGACTTTTTTGTGTCTTTGATACTCAAGAGCAAGCAGAAGATTTCTTAGAAAATTCATCAATACTACAAGCCTATCAAGATCACTCAAGTGAATATTTTGCCGTCATGCTACAAGCCTATTCTTCAAAAGGATCTTGGTCAAAAAAAACCATTGACGTTACGCAACAAGCGCCTTTAACTGGTCCAATTGCAGGCATTACACGTGCCTCCATTAAGTTCTCCAAAGCATCTTCATTTTGGAGCAAAGCTCCTCCAGCACAATCATCGCTAGAGCAAGCGCCAGGATGCCTCCTAGCGGCAGGTTTAGGAGAAGCGCCATACCTTCGCCAAGCAACCTTTACGATGTGGGAATCAACTGCTGCGATGGATAACTATGCCCACAGTGGCGCCCATCTCGAAGCGATTCAAACAGCCTATCGCGGACAGTTTTTTTCTGAATCGATGTTTACCCGCTTTATTCCAATCAATCCCCAAGGTGTTTGGCGAGGCAAACAGTATGGCTAAAAAAAAGATTGTGATTATCGGAGGAGGTATTGCAGGGCTGTGCGCCTGTTTGAAACTTGCTCATCAAGGATATGAGGTCACCTTAATCGAAAAAGCGAGTGTGGTCGGCGGCAAGATTAGAACTCTTTTGGCAGGTTCTTCTTTAGTCGATTCTGGACCTACTGTCTTCACGATGCGCTGGGTCTTTGAAGAACTCTTTCGTGAATGCGATGAGAACTTCAGCCAATTAATTACAACCTCTCCATTGCCTGTCTTAGCTAGACATTTTTGGGGGAAAGAGCAACTCGATCTTTTTGCTGATCAAGAGTTAAGCGCTAAAGCGATTGAAGAATTTTCTGGAAAAAAACAAGCTGATTTATTTTTAGAATTTTGTCGTGTCAGCAAAAAAGTATATGACTCTCTTGAGTCTGCTTATATTCGTGCCAGTCGCCCTACATTACCAAGTATGATGAGTCAATTAGGGCTATCAGGAACAAAAACCTTAATGGGAATTGGCCCATTTAAAAACCTCTGGCAATCACTAGGTAAATATTTTCCAGATCCCCGACTACAACAACTATTTGGCAGATATGCCACCTATTGCGGCTCTTCACCATTTTTAGCACCGGCCACACTGATGTTAATTTCTCATGTGGAAATGGCTGGAGTATGGTCCATTCAGAACGGAATGACGCAATTACCTAAAACAATCGCTCAATTAGCTCAAGCAAGAGGAGCTAATATATGTTGCGACTCTGAAGTCAAAAGAATAGTTCTGTCTGGAGATACTGTCTCTCATATCGAACTATCCACTGGAGAAATCATCGCTGCAGATGCAGTCATCTTTAATGGTGATGTTGCAGCTCTGCGACATGGTTTATTGGGAGACGCATTAAAATCAGCTCTTCCAGCCATGTCAACGGTACCTTCCTTATCAGCTGTCACTTGGTCAGTTGAAGCACCTAGTAATCAATTTAACCTGAGTCATCATAATGTTTTCTTTGATCAAAACTACGCGTCTGAATTTACGGATATTTTCGAACAGAATCAACTTCCGACTAAACCTACTGTTTACCTCTGTGCGCAAAGTAGAACCCATTCAGAACAACTTGCTGAAGCTACCGAAAAAATATTACTACTCGTTAATGCCCCTGCTAATGGCAATCAACCACCATCTTCTAAGGAGATAGAGTCATGTCAACAAAAAGTCTTTCAACTACTTGGCAAGAGTGGCTTTCAAATCGATCCAAGCACCTGGAAGGTGGTGCGCACAACTCCACAAAATTTTCATCAATTATTCCCAGCAACCGGGGGAGCTCTTTATGGCATGGCAACCCATGGCTGGATGAGCTCATTCCAGCGCCCCAGCTCAATCTCCAACATCAAGAACCTTTTTCTAGCGGGGGGCAGCGTTCACCCCGGTCCGGGAGTTCCGATGGCAGCACTATCAGGAAGATTGGCGGCCGCAACCCTGATGGAACGCCTGCCTTTGATCAGATAGTTCCTTATGGCGGTTACTTATGGTGGTACGTAGATGGTATCAGTGACGATGGTCAGCACGGCATCACGATCATTGCTTTTATTGGAAGTGTGTTTTCTCCCTATTATTTATGGGCTAATCGACATCAATCTGCAGATCCCAATCAGTATTGTTGTCTTAATGTAGCTATTTATAGCCCCAATAAAAAATACTGGACGATGACAGAGCGCGGGAAGCGTTTCGTAGAGCGTGATACTACAAACTTTAAAATTGGGCCTAGTAATTTACATTGGAATGGAAAATCTTTAGAGATTAATATCCAAGAGCGTAGTCTGCCATTTGGTCAAAGAGTGATTGGTAAGGTAAGAGTTCATCCAGAACAACTATTTAATTATTCAGTCCCATTAGATCAACTTGGCAAACATCGGTGGGGCCCTCTAGCCCCCACCTCTCGTATTGAAGTGGAATTTTCCAAACCTCAACTAAAGTGGCAAGGGCATGCCTATCTTGATTCAAATGAAGGAGATGAGCCCATCAACCGCTCTTTTCAAGAGTGGGATTGGGCGCGCGCTTTATTAAAAGATCAAAGTACGGCGGTAGTTTATGATGTCAGAGAAAAAAATGGTACTGAAAATTTACTAGCGCTGAAATTTCGCCATGACGGCTCAGTTGAGAATTTTGAAATTGGCAAACGTTATCCTTTACCACCGACCTTGTGGAGAATCAAAAGAAACTTACGGTCAGATCAGACAGAACCAAAGGTTGTCCAAGATCTAGAAGATACGCCCTTCTATAGCCGTTCTATCCTTCAGGGAGATTGGCTGGGCGAGAGTAAGCTCCTTTGTATGCATGAGACCCTCAACGTACCACGCTTTTCCTCATCTGTAGTCCAAATGATGCTACCTTGGAAAATGCCTAGAATTACTTAGTCGGATAAGAGGGTTGCATACGAGCTAAACGATGTCTCTCAGCTTTTTCTAAAGTATTGATTACCCATACTACGCGCTGCTCAAGACTGCCACCATAATGTGCGTAAGGATCCTCATAGGGGACCGCCTCAACTAAGTACTTAATCGCCTCAATAGGCTCTAGATCAGTCTTTGCTTTTTCAATATGTACGGTGGCAGATAAAGCCTTTAGCATTAACATCTTTTTCTTGGTGCTCGAAACAATGGCACGCTGCGAAACAGAGTTTAAATCTTGTTTTTCGATTTGACGGCCAATTTGTGCATAGACTAATCTTGCTCCATAAATGGCTGCGCGACAATCTCTTGGTAATTGAGCAATTCCAGTTTGCGATCGTTGATATAATAAGTCAGTTGTTTGCAAGACCCGGTGTACAACTCTGGCAATTTGAGGAGTAAAAATCGGATCTTTTAACCAAGCATCTGGATCAATTCCCTCCTCACGCATCCAATTAAGAGGTAAATAGAGTCGGCCATTACGTGCATCCTCTCCAACATCCCTTGCAATATTTGTCAATTGCATTGCCAAACCTAATTCACAGGCTCTAGCCAAAGGCACTTGTTGTCTAGTGCCCATGATTAAAGCCATCATGGCACCTACTGTACCAGCTACACGCGCGGCATAATCATATAAATCTTCAATGGAGTTATAACGACGACCAAGTTTATCCCATGCAAAACCCTCTAATAGAGCTTCTAATAAAGTTTTTGGAATCTTATACTGTTGAACTACTTTAGTTAAGGCTCGATCAGCCGGAACATCAACGGGATTGCCTTCGTAAATTAGATCAAGACGTTGCTGTAAGGTTTGAATAATACGAATATCCTCCCCACCTTCATCCACGATATCATCCATTAATCGACAGAATGCATACAACGCAATAGCAGGATTACGAACACGCTTAGGCAAAACACGTGAGGCGGCAAAAAATGATTTTGATCCGCCACGCATGAGCTCTTCACACTGGATGGTATCTGTCAAATTACTGGCCGAACCATTTGCCATTAAAGAACTTTTCTGTATGAGTAACAAAGGATTTAGAAATAATTTAGAAGGCATATTTACTCCTTGTATTTACAGTGGGCATGACACTCTCCAATGCCTTTGCCGATGATAAAACCCCAGGTATGCCAGCACCAGGGTGGGTGCTAGCTCCGACCATATATAAACCCTGTACATCTTCACTAATATTGTGCGGTCTAAACCATGCACTCTGGAGAAGTAATGGCTCTAATCCAAAAGCAGCTCCTTTGAAAGACAAAAGACGATCTTTAAAATCTTGTGGAGTCATACAAAATGACTCTGTAAGATGATCTCCCAACTCTGGCAATACGGTCTGTTCTAAATAGTTCTGTATAGATTGTCTATACGCTTCCATATGTTCTGACCAATCTATTCCAGCATCGAGGTGAGGCACTGGTGACAAAACATAAAAAGTATCATGACCTTCAGGAGCTAATGACGGATCGGTAGCCGTTGGTCGGTGCAAATACAAACTAAAGTCTTTAGCTAAGTGATGTTTTTTAAAGATATCCCTTAACAGTGATTCGTAACGATCACCTAGTAACATCATATGATGCGGAACTTCGGGGTATTGACGTTTTACACCAAAATACCAAACAAATAAACTCATCGAATAGCGGCCATTTTCTATTTTTTTATTGGTCCAATGTTTACGATATTTTTCATCTACCAAATAACGATACGTCCAAGCTGAATCAGCATTTGACACCACGTGATCGGCGTACAGCGTTTGTCCATTAGTAAGAGTAACGCCGGTTACTTGATTTTCTTGAATATTTATTTTTTTTACTTCGCTTTGATAACGAATCTTTACACCTAGCCCATCTAATAGGTTCGCCATACCACGAATTAATTCACCGGTTCCACCCATTACAGAATGAACACCCCATTTACGCTCTAAAGAATTAATTAATGCGTAAACAGCAGTTACTGAAAAAGGATTCCCCCCAATCAATAATGGGTGAAAACTCATCACTTGGCGTAACTGAGGGTCTTTAAAATATCTTGCCACGAGTTGATAAATGCTCTCCCAAGCTTTCATTCTTATCATACTTGGTAAGGCTTTTAACAAATCAGTAAATTTAGTAAAGGCAACAGCGCTTAAATCTTCAAAACCAAGCTTGTAGCACTTCTCAGCTTCTTTTAGAAACTTTTCATAGCCAAGTAAATCACTCGGTGCAAACTTTGCAACCTCTTCACGCATTTTCTCAGGATCCCCCGTGTAATTGAAAACACGGCCATCATTAAAACGAACTTGATAAAAAGGATCCATTAAACGTAAATCAATATCATCACTCATTTTCTTACCACACAGAGTCCACAACTCTTCTAACAAGAAAGGGGCGGTAATAATGGTTGGCCCAGCATCAAACGTATACCCATTACGACGGTGCACATAAGCCCTACCACCCGGCGCATCGAGTTTCTCAAGAACGGTGACTTCATATCCCTTAACCGCCAAACGAATCGCAGCAGCTAATCCACCGAAGCCTGTACCCATAACAATTACTCGGGTTTTACTTGGTTGAGAACCATCTATATCCGTTAGGAAGGGAATTCTAAATCGATCGACTTGTATATCCACCAACTTTGACCTTTGTTAAAAAAATGGCGCCCGGAGGCGCCATAAAACAGCGCTACAACACCAATACACCTACTTAGCTGCAACTGTTTTAGTAGTCGCGGCTTTTGTTGGATAAGACTCTGCTAAAAATGGATAATCAGCAATCATGCTTTTCCCATAAAGAGGTTTATTGACCCCTTGATGGCAGGTTAAACAATTTGCTTTAGCAACGTCGCCTTCTACGCCCAATCGATGCGCTGGAAATATACTTGTTAAAGGATTCATATAAGTGTTATTAACATCTTTCACCATTTGAATGCCATACCAAGCTTGTGACCGCTGAGGAGTACTTTGCGACCAGTCTGAAAAAGCTCTGGAGTTATGGCAATAAGTGCAATTCACACCCAATGCTTTAGAAAAATGCATCATCAAACCATAAACATCCTCAGTCTCTTGAAAAGAGTGAACGTTTCCGTTCGGCAACCCATCTTTACCCTGAATCCTCGCAGGATTACTTGCTAAAAGATATTTTGAAAACGGTTCATACGTGAGTGATGAGTATCCTACACTGGTAGCGGCTTGATTTTGTCCGTTCCGATTGCCAAGTGCCGTTCCAGTTGCTGTTTGCGGATTTTCTTTAAACCATACATTTTGCGGAATATTATTACCACGGTGGCAGGTATAACAAGTTACACCGGTCTGGGCTACGTGATCTTTCCAATTCGCATTAATGTTTTGCGTCATTTGAATCATCCGTCTAGATACAGTTTTGGTGTACTTTGAGTCTTCTGCAAAGTTGGCTGGATTATGACAATAGACACAACCTTCATTTGGCGCTACCCAATTGGTCATACTCACCATAAAGGTAGTGAATTGCGCTTGACTCAAATTACCTAAAACCTTCACGTTCTTATAGACGTTAGATGCTTTATCACCGCTAGCAGGCGCAGCACCTAAAGATTGGGGAACCTCGTTGAGTTTGGCTTTCTCCTCATTAATTCTAGGGTTCTGAATATCAACCATTGCGGTTCCACGAAAACCATTTTGAGCTTTCTGAAAAGATGGACGTTCACAACCCGTTAGAGCTAAGACTGATGCCAATAAAACCACAAATGAAAGAGATAATTTTTTCATTATTTAGCCCCTTCAATAGTAGGAGAGAATGGTGGCATTGCAATTGATGGATCAATCACATTGGTTGGAGGATATGACGGAACCATGCCATGATGCATTGCCCAGACATACCAGTTATCTACATAAGTTCCTGTTAAAAGTATTCCAATACCCCCAGAGACTGGACATAAAACAGCAAACCACCAAGCCCAACGGTGAATCGATTCCATCGTTGCATTAAAGCCCATCGTCCACCGCCAAAATAAAGCGGCACGCTCAGACGCTGTTCCACGATCGACAATCTGCTCAATCTCACGCTCGCCTCCGTATCTTCCTACCGCAAGAATTGTTGCCCCGTGCATGCCGAATAGCAGCACTGAACCATACAAGAAGAAAATTGACAACATGTGGAATGGGTTATAAAACAGATTACCATAACGAATTGATAGTGCTGCTGTCCAATCCAAGTGCGGGAAAATTCCGAAAGGAACTGCTTCACTCCAACTACCCATCAATACTGGGCGAATTAATCCTAATACCAAATACAACCAAATTGCAGCTGCATAGGCCCAGGCAACATGAGTACCCATTCCTAATGCCTTAGCACGCGTATACGTTCTCATCCACCACAATAAAATTGCCGTTGTCAAAAATAATCCACAAATATTCCACCAACCACCTTCACTTAAGGGAGCTAAACGTAATCCGTATTTAGGCGCAGGTGGATCAAGGGATAACCAAAATAACTGACGAACAAATTGAATTGGACTCCAGTGAACCTGAGCCAACATATTAAAACCAATAATGAAAAAGGCTAATGCTCCAAAGATCAATGCAGCAACGCCAAGGCGACCCAAATATATTGGTCCTAATTGAGCATTTCCTAATTTACCAAGAAGGTAATTAAATCCGATACCTTTTGTGCGTTCACGCTGATCGTAGGGATTAATCGGTGCCCCATGATTTTCTGGGCCAATGACCTGAGTTTGAGTGAATAGATTTTGATAGTCCATTTTTATAAGCTCCTATTCAATTAGCGCCAAATAGGCATGTTTAACCACCAAGTCCACCACTCTGGCCAACCTCTTGTCCAAAATGGGCCGCTTAAAATAATACATACCGCGCTCCAAAAAACAGCCGAAACCGCTAAGAAGAGTCCGACGCGGTGAATACCTAATGTACCAACCGAATAACCAATTAAATCGCGGAAAAATGTATCTTCATGCTCAGGTGTTTTAACTGTTTGCCCAGCAGCTGGGTTTGTCGATGACAACACAAGAGCGCCGTGTAATGAAAGCGCTAATGTAGTAGCAAAGAAAAGGGACACCGCAAGCATGTGTGCGGGGTTGTAATGAAAATGTAAGTATTGATAACCAGTATTTGAGACCCAGTCCAAATGACTCATGATCCCGTACGGAAATGCATGCCCCCAAGCGCCCATCATTACTGGACGAATAACTTCTAATGAGAAGTAAGCAAATACAGCCACTAAATAGGTGCAAGGCACATGGAGTCCCATCCCTAATTTTCTGGCGATTTCAATCTCACGTAATGCCCAAGATCCAAAGGCCCCTAGTGCACAGATCGTGATGATTTGCCAAAGCCCGCCCTCCATCATAGGAGCAGGACCAAGGCCATACTTCAGGTCGGGGGGGGCGATATTGATAGTCCACACATTAAATGTACCCTGATGCGCAGCACCCCACAAAATCATGGCCGTTCCAAGGAAACTGAAAAAGACAGTGGTTACTCCAAAAAATCCGACATAAAACGGACCAACCCAAAAGTCGAATAAATCTCCGCCAATTAAGGTTCCACCTCTTACCCGATACTTTCTTTCAAAATTGAGCATCGCCATGATGTGCTCTCCTATTTCATAAAATTAAACTACACAACAGAATTCGTGCTTGGAAGAAAATTGTCACCAACCACTTCCAAGGCTTGGTAATACTTTTTACTTCGCGGCGCGAGACTGCGAATATTGCGCCTGTGACATACCATCGAGCCATTTGTATTGATTTGTGCTCAATAAAACCAAATGAATCATAGCTGCCAAAGCAAAGAGAAAAACGCCTTGAGCTACCATCGCCCGCAATGGGTCGTATAGTTTCCAAATTCTCCACATAATGCTTCTCCTATGTTAAGTACGACATAAAGCTATAAACGCCTACCTTTACTGACTCAAAAAAAGATTTATCTCCTTCGGAGCCTGGCAACCAACCACGCCATTGCATCGGTAGAACTAACGCAAATAAAGCTCCCATGAAAAACGTCACAAAACATAAAATAAAAATTATTTTGAATGACGCTGAATCATTCTTCATAAGTTTTGATATCGATTCTGTTTTTCCTTGCATGGTAATTCCTTTATTTTTTGTTAATAGAACATCAATTGAACCAAGGACGCCAAGCCCATACAAGAATATGTGCAACGACCGCAATTGACACAAAGCCAATTAGCCCTTGTACATAAAATGTATGAAACTCTTTTGCTTCATCATCCGTCAAACCAGATAGAGATCTGTTTTCACTCATGTTGATTACTCCTTAAAAATGCATACTACTGTTACTACACTCACCCCGTGTAGCTTTGGGATATAACGATAATCCGTCATATTCTTTAGACTCATAAGCGTCATTCAACATTAAGCTCACGAGTTCACACCTGATCCAACTGTTGCTTGGATACGATTTAATAACTCTTCAGTAACACGAGTTGCGCCAGCCAATCTAGCTTCTCTCTCAGCACGATCACGCAAACGTTTTGCAGCTGATATTTGTGTCAGAACTGGCTGGTCAGCAACAATCGAATTTAAGATGAACTGAGCTTTTTCATCCCAAGGAAGATTATCTAATTGACCGGCTTTAGCCAGCGTTGCCTCAACCTTGTCAAGATCTGTCCCTAAAGGCAAGATATGGAATAGTGCATCAAACAAAGAGTTACAAAATTCTTGAATAATATAAGTTGCTCCGGCATAGCCCATAAATGGGGTACCAGTATGACGTCGGATTATTGCTCCCGGGAATGATGCAGGAATATAGGCGGCTCTTCCTCCAACTTCAGCAGCGTACATGCGTTCGTTATAGCTTCCGTAGAGAACTAATGGAGTTTTCTTTTGCACTAACTCGCGGATTTCTTGGTTATTGGTTTTGTCACCTGGCTTTCTTGAAATAGCAAAGTTACAAGGTAATCCCATCTCATCTTCTAAGAAACTCCTCATACCACGGGTATATGTTTCATTCGCTACAATGCCAAAACTAGCTGTACCAAAGAAATCTTGCGTGACAGAACGCCATAAATCCCAAATGGGTTTTAATGTTGTATTTTTTTCTTTTATAATAAATGGCTCTGGATCAATGCCCAACAACTCTCCTAATTTACGAAGGAACTGTGTTGTACTCTGCATCCCAATTGGTGCTTGTAAATAAGGTCGATCCAAGTTCTCACACAAGAGTCTTCCAAACTCACGATACATACAAATATTGACATCGGCATCGACCAACTTAGGAACATCTGCTAGATGAGAACCTAATGGGAAAACCATATTAATGTCTGCGCCAATTCCTTGTACTAAACGTTTAATCTCAGCTAAATCGCTATACATATTAAAAGTGCCATAAGCTGGGCCAATAATATTAACGCGAGGTTTCTCACCTTCTTTACGTGCTGGTCTTTCAGGAATATGTTTGACGCCATATTCAGTCCATAACCAATTAATAGCGCGATTTGCAGTTTGCCATTGATCTTCATCAATAGTTCTTGGCAAGAACCTAGCAATATTCATACCCTCAGGAGTGACGCCACCGCCAATCATTTCAGCAATCGATCCAGTAACGACAACCGACGGTAAATCAGGATCTAATACTTTATGAGCACGCTTCATAGACTCTTCAGTCCCTTCGCGCCCAAGCTGTTCCTCAGCAAGGCCAGTCACAACAATCGGTAACTCATGTGGTGGTAATGCATCGGTGTAATGCAAGACAGATGTTACTGGCAAGTTTTCACATCCAACCGGACCATCAATCACTACCTGCAATCCTTTAATCGCAGTAAATACGTAGACTGCTCCCCAATATCCTCCAGCGCGGTCATGATCTAATATCAACATTAGCCCATCTCCTCTGCTTTACGTTTTTTGGCAGCTTTCTCTAAACGACGACGTACATCAGCTTTAAAGTCAGGGCGATCGACTGGCACTTCATCCCAAACCCCTGTTGCATGACCAGTTCCAACTCCTTCAAAGAACTCTTCCATCACATTAAAGCGATGTTTATTAGCAATCGCAGCATTAATGACTTGCGCTAAAGAACCTGCACCAGCAACACCCATTAAAGGTCTAGCAGAAATCAAGTTCGTAAAATATAAGGAAGGTATGGCGAGCTGTTTTGCTTTTTGTACTACTGGAGTTGTCCCAATCGCAAGATCAGGTTTAAATTCATCAATCGCAGCTAAATCATCTTCTAAGGATGCCCGGTATTGGACACGTACACCTTTAGACTCAAGCCATGCCTTATCATCTGCACTCCATTCTGTCTTCGGACAAGCCGAACCTACATAACGCAGATCAGCACCACTTTCAACCAATAGACGCGCGACTAATAATTCAGAACCCTCATATCCACTTAAGGTTATGCGACCCTGAATCGGTTTTGCTGCAAGCGCGCCTTTGATCATTGGTAAAAATTTATTTTGTGCTGCCGCAATCATGTCTGCTGAAACATTACAGGATTTACCAATCGCTTCTAACCATGCCGCCGTACCTTCGTATCCAATCGGTGCTGACCCAATGATATTTCTACCTGCAGCCTTGAACTCCCGAATACTCGCTGTATAGAAAGGATGAATCGCTGCAACAGCAGCGCAGTCTAGGGCTTGATATAACTCTCGCCATTCACGCGTAGGAACTACAGGACCAGCAGCTAAACCCATCGGTTCAAGCATCATGCCAATACCCACAGGATCTACTGGGAACATCTCACCAAGTAAAGTAATTGTCGGTTTTTCTGAAACGCCTTGACGTGGTGCAGTTACAGGGCCAGCTTCAGCTTCACTCCTTGCATACTTCAACATAGCACCCGCCAAAACATCTTTTGCTTCAGCATGCGTTGGTACACCAAAGCCTGGCACATCGATACCGATGATTCTTACGCCGTTAATTTCTTTTGGTAACAACTGCAAAGGTACTCCACTAGCAGTTGGTACACATAAATTAATAATCACGATAGCATCATATTTAGCAGGATCAGCTTCTTTATAGACAGCCTCACGAATATCCTCAAATAACTTACCCGTCACTAATGATTCCGAATTAAAGGGAACATACCCAACACTTCTTTTAGCGCCGTAGAAGTGTGAGGTAAATGTAAGCCCATAAACACAACACGCTGAACCTGACAAAATCGTCGAGGTACGACGCATTCTTAAACCAACCCGTAATGATCCAAATGCTGGACACATACTTTGCGGTTGGTCATGCGGACCTTTAGGATAGTCTTTAGCGTAACGTTGCAGAACTTCTGATTTATTGGCTGCTTTAGCAGCCTCAATCATTTGCTCTGCCCCAGAATGACAACCTAATCCATCGACTGAAGCCGCCTGTGGATTGGCAAGTATTGGTATGATTTTTTCACTCATTTTTTAGACTTTGTCGTAAATCACTTCTAAAGAATCTTTATGCACTTCGTGCTTACCTACCATGTCAAATAAAGTTGCTGGCTCTAGTACAACGTGGCGCCCTACTTGATCACCGGAGAATAAGTTTAGTAATTCATCTTGCGAAAGGGGCTTTGGTCGAACCGGCGGCGCTTTAGAAACGTTCTCGCCTAATTGATCAAATAGACTAGCCCATTCTGTACCAGGCTTACCAATAATTTCGTAGTTAGCACTTTTACGACGAATATCTTCATTTGCTGGAATCGCTGATAAGATTGGAATACCCGCTCTCTCTGCAAAAGCTGCTGCTTCTCCAGTGCCATCATCTTTGTTAATGACCATCCCTGCCACGCCAACATTTCCACCTAATTTGCGGAAATATTCCACTGCAGAGCAGACGTTGTTAGCGACATACAATGATTGCAAATCGTTACTAGCAACGACAATCACTTTTTGACACATGTCGCGGGCAATTGGCAATCCGAAACCACCGCACACCACATCGCCTAAAAAGTCAAGGAGCACATAGTCAAAGCCCCAGTCATGGAAGCCTAATTTTTCTAAAGTTTCAAATCCATGGATAATTCCGCGACCACCACATCCACGACCCACTTCAGGTCCACCAAGCTCCATCGCATAAACGCCATCACGTTTAAAACACACGTCACCAATTTCAACAGACT
The DNA here is from genome assembly GCA_947472645.1 of Burkholderiaceae bacterium. Lineage (GTDB taxonomy): Bacteria > Pseudomonadota > Gammaproteobacteria > Burkholderiales > Burkholderiaceae > Polynucleobacter. The sequence goes on along the minus strand of CANJBQ010000002.1, from coordinate 44,082 downwards.
CTCCAGCGAGTTTTTTCTTGGAAGATGTTTCAATGATGGTTGGGCATGCTTTACCTCCAAACAAAAGTGATGTTGTATCACTCTTTGGATCACAGCCAATCAATAAAACTTTTTTACCTTGCTGCGCCATCATGTATGAAAGATTGGCTAGAGTAAAGCTCTTACCAATACCACCCTTACCGTAGATCGCAATAATTTGCGTTTCTTTAGTAACGGGCTTTGTTGAGACAGCATCAGGCTCAATTGCTGCCTCTTTTTTTAAATTCATAAACTGTACGGTTGCTTCTGTTGGTATAGGACTGTTCATATTACTGTCTCCAATTAAGAGTCATTTTTAAGCATTGCATATCGTTAAAAGCAGTTCGATATGCTGTATCAGCGTCTTGCGGATCGCTGCTGTGTGTAATCAATCCATCCAAGGCTAATTGCTTAGACCGAATGAGTTGGTGTACATCTTGAATATCCTTAGGTTGCCACTGAGCAGCAATACGCATTTTCATTTCACGCATAAATGCTGGGGCAAACATATAGGAAATAGCTTGATCGTAAAAGCCTGCAAGAACAATTTCGCCTTGCGGACGTAAGCGACTAATTAATTGATTAATTAAACTGGCATCACCACTTGCGTCACAAATCATGCCATATTGGTGATAGTCATCATCTTTTGGATGGATTACTTGATAGCCAGTTGCACCTGACATTCTGATGGGATTTGTTTCCCAGACTATCGGTGTTTTTCCTTTGGCCATCGCAATTCGAGCTAACAAACGCCCCACTACACCGTGACCAATGATCAAGTCAGGTTGCGCTTCAGACTTGCCTTCTGTGACATGATAGGCAGTGGCTGCAAGAGCTAAGAGAATTGCTTCTTTACCAAAGCTTTCATCGAGAACAGTCAAGCGTTGATGCGGAATGACGACATGTGATGAAGCACCGCCAAACAAACCTTTTACTTCGCCGTAGCATTTAGCTCCAGGTACAAAAACACGTTGACCAACTTGTAAGCTCGTATTTTCAGAGGTGTGGGTGACGCGTCCAACGGATTCATAACCGGGTACAAGTGGATATCCCATTCCTGGAAATTGTGGCATCGTGCCACTCCAAATCATTTTTTCCGTACCAGTGCTAATTCCACTGTATTCCATTTCAACAGCAACATCGTCTGGACCCATTTCGTCAATACGAAGCTTGGTCAAAGTAACTTGTTTGGGCTGATTAATTACAATTGCATGCGCTTGCACTATATTTACCTTGTTTAATTAATGTTACATACAACGTGTAAACTAATTTATACACTTATTAACAATTTAGCATCAGTTAAAACCCTTAAAGGGTTTACCCTTACTTTTCAGCTATTACAATTTGAGCATTGATTTTCATCATATTTTTTATAGACCTTACTTTTTGAAAACCAGCCTCATGTAAAAAATTAGAAATTTCTTGCACGCTTCTAGGACGACCCCGCCCCATTGCCAATAAATAAAAACCAAAATAAGCTTGTCCCATCGCAGGTAATTCCGGGGTATCCGCCATCGGTTCAGCGACGAGAAGCCTACCACCAAGGGGCAAAGACTGATAAACAGACTTCAGTAGTTGTTTGACTCTGGTATCGTCATGATCAAATATCACCCGTATTAATGTCACAATATCTGCGCCGGTCGGTAAGGCCTCATTAAAAAAATCACCACCGATACAATCCACACGACCCTGACCTAATTGTTGATTCAATATATCTTGAGCTAATGTGGCTACGCCAGGCAAATCAAATAATTTAAATTTTAGATTTTTAGTATGCTGACTAAGAAGACTAATAAAGGTACCTTGACCACCGCCAATATCCAACAAACATTGATGTTGATTGAAATCATAGGCATCTATAATCTCATCGGCCACTAACGGCAGCGAGGCAGACATCAGCTCAGAGTATTGCGCCACCTTTTCTACCGCAGAAAGACTCTTTAATTCTTCGCTGTGCTCAGTGATATACGGCCAATAACTTTCAAGGGCTTTTTCTTTTAAATCACCCCGCAACAAAGTGATCGGGTCTCGCAAATCTTGATACAAGGCACTATGATGTTCGATCATTGATAGCAAGGCATGATTGCCAACAAGAGGCGCCCCAAGCGTACCCAATGCAAACCGTCCTTGCCGTGTCTCGATTAAATCAATAGCCTGTGCACCCAGCAATAAACGCTCTAACCCTTTAAATGGCAAGTCCACTTTAGTGGCTATTTCATCGATGGTCAAAGGTCCATCTGCTAAATGCTCAAATAAATTGATGCGTACACATCCCAGCAAAATTTGTGAATAGACAAAACCTGCCATTAAGTCAAAAACACCTTTAGCGCGGTGTTGAGAAATCGAACTTAGAAGGGGTATACGGCTCACTTCTCTCTGGAACTGGCGACTCGCAATTAAGCGATCTTTCCAAATGAATAACTTATCCCATAAAGAATATTTATCTTTAGAAGCGGGCAACATATTGGATAGAGTATTTGCCATACAACTAAGCAATAGAGCGTTTGCTAGTTTGAGCGATCCGTTCTTTTTTGACCCTGTCATACAAGGCATTCGGTACTAAACGTTCAGATTCAGACAAGACGAGTTTTTGCAGCATCTCTTGGCCCGGACAATCAGGAATAGAACGAATTGCACGGCTAACTAGTTCATCGAAATATTCGACAGCGCCATCTAAGCCAAATTGTCGGGTTGCACTAGGACGATCTAACTCTTCGTCTTTACCCACCGGTTTACCTAAGCTCTGCATATCACCAATCACATCTCGAATGTCATCTGCAACTTGGTAAGCCTCACCCAAACTATCTCCAAGTGTCAACCAAACCGCTGGATTTCCTCCTGCAGAAGCAGCACCTACAGCAGTCGCGGCAGAAAATAAAGCGCCAGTTTTCGCTTTTTGATAAGTTCGAAGGGATACCTTGGGCTCACACTCCCAAGCTTGACCAGCAATGATTCCGTGGGGAACGCCAACACCTTGCATCACGATTTTCATGACCGGAGCTAAACGATTTAAGGATTGTTCTGCGGAATGCAAGAGCGCTTCAAAGGCCATCACAATTAATGCATCACCCGCTAAAACGGCCAATCGCTCACCATAGGCTGTATGTACGGAGGGTATGCCACGGCGTAATTCTGCATTATCAAAACAGGGCAAATCATCATGGACCAGAGAGCCGCAATGCAAAAGCTCTAAAGCAACTCCAGCCCCCATCGCTAATCTTGGGTCATCGTTGCCACAAGCCATGGCGACAGCCAAACACAATTGCGGACGAATTCTAGCCCCACCAGGTATCACCGCATGTCGAATCGCTTGATTCAATAAATCAGGCCCACCTTGATTTTCATAGGAACTCAAGGTACTTTCTAAAGCTTTCTCTATCAGCAACTTAGGTGACATATTGGCTCCTTCATCTAGGTATTGGTGAATGATATGTAAATTAATTTATTCACTTAATATGTAAACAAATATAGACACTTGAAGTATTAAAGTCAATATAATGGAGTCTATTTAGGGTAAACACTTAATTTAATACCTACCAATAGAACCATAGATAACCCAAAAAGGAGATCAATTCTATGAATACAACATTACTCATTATTTGTGTAGTTCTTGGAGTTTTTGGCGTGGGACTCTTTCTGAGAGCCTATATCCTTGGCAATGAATCGCTCGGTAAAATCAGTAAAACAGATCAGTCAGACAATTAACACTAGTCCATTAACATCTTGGCAGCCTGTACTACTGACGCAGATTTACCATGGGGTAGCGGTAAATATTGAGCCCCTAAATTTTTTGCAATTTGTTGATTCGTTTCTTGAGGCTTCAAAGAAGTATCAATAAAAAGAATTTGTAATTGCTCTAAGCGCGCTTGTTTCGCTGAAGATAGCGCATCATTAAAGGCTGCTTCTCGGCCACCAATGCCATCAATACTGACGTTAGCTCTTCCATCCGTTAATAAAATAATCAACGGAGTTTGTCCTTTAGCCTTTAGTTTTTTTCCAAACGCTGCGCAGTCTCTAATCGCACTTGCGAGAGGAGTTCCACCACCACCCGGCATACCTGCTAATAAACGCTTTGCTCGAACTAGGGATCGAGTAGGAGGTAATATTAATTCAACTTGCTTTCCCCGAAACGTCATGAGGGCAACCTGATCACGGCGGATGTAGCACTGCGCTAGCAAGAGTTCAACCGCCCCTTTAGCCTCTGACAATCGCTCCATTGCAGATGAACCGGATGCGTCCACCACAAATACAGTCACCGTAGTCGTACGTTGCACAAATTGTTTTAAATAAATATCATCGGCCTTCACAATAATTCTTTGAGAAGTAGTAAATGCATTGGGAGCTTCAAGGCGACGTATTTTTTGCCAAGGACTGGCGGCTTGTATCGTTTTTAAAATATCTATTTTGTGTTTATAACTTGGGCGACCTTTTCGTGAAGGAAGGGATTGACCACTGAGTAATCCTTTTTGTAGCTGACCCACCTTCCCTTGCGAGTTCCCATTAGTTTTGATGATTTTTTGATGTTGGTCGAAAGAATCTAAAAGATTTTGAGATAAATTCGCTTTACTGGCTTCGATAATCATCTCCTCTAAATCTTCTTGACGCAAAGGCGCAGGAGCATTCTGCGAATCTTCCTGATTTTTTTCCTCTGAATTCGATGACGTGTCCTCTAGGGGCGGCGGTTGATTCTCCTCTAGGAAAGACGCAGGGGGTTCTTCTTGGGCATTTTCCTCAGAGGAATCTTCCTCAGGAGGAGGCTCTTTGGATTCTGGGAGTCTGGTAATACGGTGCCCAAAAATTAAACGTGTTGCTGTTTGAATATCCGCCTGCTCAAGCATGTCACTACCTCGCAATGCCGCTAAAACTCGAGATGCACGGGCGACAAATAAACCTACTCGCAAGGAATCGATACCTAACGATTGTGCCGCCGTCATAGTAGCGTCCAGGGCTTCCATCGGAAACTCAATATGTTGAAGACGATTTCGAATCTCTAAGAGATCAAGTTGCTCCAAAGGAAAGTGACAATTCCGATAGGATAATGATTCTAAATTCATCTGAAAAGCCAAGCGCTCGACAAAGCGAGGTAATAACTGCTGATCTTCATCAGCAAGGCTCTCATCAAAAGCCACCATACCAAATTGAGATTTCAAATCATATGCTTGCGTTAATAAAGCGGCAGCGTGCGATTTGATGCGTTCAGCCATTGGCAGTAAGAGCAAGCCCGTATGAACTTGGTCTAATATTCCCTGGGTATAAACCTTCTTTTGTTGCGCTAAGGTTTTTAATAAATCTAACTCTCCAATCAAAGCTCCTTCATCTGTATTACTAGGAACTTTGATTAAATCAACTTGGTTATGAATTAGTTGTTGTAGACCTTTTAGCCACAAGTCTCTTACTGGTCCGGCTTGAGACTTTACCCAAACACCGCCCAGACCCGTTGGATCAACTGCAATCATCTTTGCAATCAGACAAGCATCTAACCAACGCCTTTGGTCTTGCTGTGATTGCTCTATCAATGAAGCCATTTATTTTACAAAGAGCTCTTCTAAAGCGCGCTCGATACGAACTGAAGACCCTGTGTCATCTAGAGGATCTCTTCGTAAGCGATGTCTTAATGCATAGGGAGATATTTTTTTGAGATGATCAAGTGTCGCTACTTTCTTATTTTCAAAAGCACAAAGCGCTCTAATGGCTCGCATCATCGTCAGTTCACCCCGCAAGCCATCTGCACCAAGATGCGCACACAATTCAGAAACTTGAATCAACAGTTCATCACTGATAGAAATCTTGAGCAAACGCGTGCGCGAAGCAATAATTCGGTCTTGCAATTCTTTTTGTGCTACCGACCACTGCTCAATAAATACCTCTGATTGACGCTCAAACATTTCACGACGTTTGATAATTTCAATTCTCGTCATTACCTCTCTAGGGGTTTTAACTTCTACCGACAAACCAAATCTGTCTAATAATTGTGGGCGTAATTCACCTTCCTCAGGATTGCCGCTGCCGATCAATACAAATTTAGCAGGATGCCTGATACTCAAGCCATCACGCTCTACAACATTCTCACCAGAAGCGGCCACGTCAATCAAAAGATCTACCAAATGATCTTCGAGCAAATTGACCTCATCAATATATAAAAAACCCCGATTCGCCTTTGCTAAGAGACCTGGCTCAAATGACTTCACTCCTTGTGATAAAGCTTTTTCAATATCTAACGAACCAACAATGCGATCCTCCGTCGCCCCCAATGGTAAATCGACTACAGGTGCACTAATGGTTTGAGATTTTAATCTTTTACCACTCTGAGTTAAGGCTAGGCAATTGCTACATAGATTGCTACTAGTAGGATCACAGTGATACATACAAGATTTAACCGCCTTCATAGGGGGCAATAAAGCTGCCAAAGACCTGACCATGGTCGACTTTCCTGTACCACGGTCACCAAAAACCAGAACACCGCCAATGCTAGGATCAATGGTAGATAAAATCATTGCCAACTTCATCTCTTCCTGACCCACGATCGCTGTAAAAGGGAAATTAAATGCCATTTTTTGTTTTCTTTATCATGATGTAAACATTGCTATATTAAACATTAATGCATCGACTTGCTGAATCGACTGCTATTAAAAGACTACTTGTAAATAATTTAGATGATTTTTTAATCATAAGTTTTACATTCATCAGATTATCTTTTACATCTTAATTTTAGTGAAGTTTGACATGAGGCTCAGTTCGCTTCGTAATGAACCTAGAAATCGTATCTAAAAATACCTTTACATAGCCATGAATGGCTAACTCGTGCATTTTATATAACGACAGATACATGAATTTTGCAAAATATCCCTGAATCATTAAATTATTTCCGATGATCCCACCCATCATGCTGCCCACAGTACTAAATTTTCCGAGCGAAACAAGTGAGCCAAAGTCTCTATATTGATATGTCTTTAATTCTTTCTGAGCTAATCTTCGTTGAATTTGTAGGTACATGTGACTTGCTTGCTGATGCGCGGCCTGCGCGCGCGGTGGTACAAAACCACCCTTACCCCCATTTGCCTTTGACCAAGGGCAAGATGAGCAATCTCCAAGCGCGAATATATTTTCGTCTCGAGTCGACTGTAGCGTTGGTAAAACAATAAGTTGATTCAAATGATTGGTTTCTAGACCATCAATCTCTTTTAAATAATCAGCCGCTTTTACCCCAGCGGCCCAAACCACTAATTCTGAATTCAAAAAACGCTGATCTGCTAAAAGAACCCCTTTAGAACTCACCTCACATACTTTTGTGGCACTCATGACCTTGACACCTAGATCTTCTAAGAGGACTGTCGTTGCTGTTGAGAGCGCTTCAGATAAAGCCGGCAAAATCCTTGGAGCCGCTTCAATGACGGTGACTTGCAGATCTTTATCAGGATCAATCCGGTCAAGGCCATAAGAAACCAACTCCCTAGTACTGTGGTACAACTGCGCCGCTAACTCAACGCCTGTCGCACCTGCACCAATAATGGCTACATGGAGCTGTCCATCACTAATCGACTCAGGCTGATAATGCGCGCGTATACAAGCATTAATTAACTTAGCATGAAAGTTTTTAGCGTCACTTTGATTTTCTAATAAAAATGCATTTTCTTTTACGCCTGGCGTGCCAAAATCATTACTCAAACTACCCACACAAATTACTAAGGTGTCGTATTCGATGATTTGTTCGGGGGTTACTGGTTCCCCACTCTCATCGATATATGGCGCTAAACGAATGGTTTTATTGGTACGATTAAGTGCATTCATTGCACCAATACGGAACGTAAAATGATGCCAATGGGCTTGCGCAATATAATCCAACTCATGGTCACCTGAATCCATGCTGCCAGATGCGATTTCATGCAGCTTCGGTTTCCAAATATGCGTTCTATTTTTATCAACTAGAGTAATTTGAGCTTGCTTTTTTTTACCTAAAGTATCTCCGAGCTTCGTTGCTAGCTCTATACCACCAGCCCCCCCTCCTACTACTACAATTTTGTGAAGTTCTGTCATCGCAATACCTTGATAGTCAATAAATCAGCCAAATTACATAGTATCAATAAAACACTTACTGAGCCGATATAATTCAAGGCTTTAAAAATTGCAGCAGGTATGGAAGGCTTGCTTGAGGATCTTCCTCATGAGGTAAATGACCCACATTACGTAATGTCTGGAGTTGGGCTTGTGGCATTAAAGCTAAATAATCTTGAGCATTTCGAATAGGAATCATCCCGTCACGCTCACCCCATAAGAGTAAAACCGGACAATAAATTTCTTTCAGGAATGGGGCTGGGTCCTTTAAAACAGTCTGGCGCATGCGATCAATCATCGCCTGCCGATTTCCAGGATATAAAGCTAGATCGTAATATCGTTCAAATAATAGATCTGACAAAACCGATTTATTGAAATAAGCAAATTCTAAATTTTCTTTAAATAAAAATTTCGGGAAAATATACTTGATCAAATTCATATAAACAGGAATCTCAGGGGGTTTGTTGTAGTCCATTCCAGGGCTTTCAAAACCATCTGGAGATATCAAGACCAGCTTTTCAACTCGCTCCGGGTAATTCGCTGTGAAGTACCACGCTATTCTTCCACCAATCGAATTTCCGACGAGATTAATTTTTTTTACCTGCAAGGTATCCAAAAGACCAAGAATAATTTGATTGCTGCGATTATCCGAGTAATCCCCTTTTTGATCGGGCCCACTCAAACCAAATCCAGGCAAATCAAAACGAATCACGCGAAAATCTTTCTCCAAGTCTTTGGACCAGTCTTCCCACGTATGAAGGCTAGCACCAAAACCATGAATAAATACCACGACTGGTCCGTTAGGATTGCCAGTATCACGAATATGTAATCGATCTCCTTCAATTTCTAATAACTGGGATGTTGAATTACTATATTTCTTGACCAAATCATTTTCATTCAGATCTGATCTCCAGAAAATAAGTAGCGCTAAACAGGGAATGGCAACAACTAACAGTAAAAAAATACGGCGGATATTTTTCATCAGATAAAAAGCTATATTGGGTTTTCGTTTATATTCATTGAATTACAAGCATACTTCAAAATGAAAATATTTCTAACAGGTACATCAGGATTCGTTGGCAAAAGTCTGATGGATTTTCTCATCCAGCAAGGACACGAGGTGATCGGGCACGCCCGTAGCAATTCAGAAGCAACCCCTGATTTTGGAAGAAAATTCTCTCATGTTAATCTTCTTAATCACCAAGAAATATTGTATGAACTGAGCGGTGTAGATACAGTGATTCACTGTGCAGCGCTTGTGAGTACTTGGAGTACCGCGGAAAACTTTTATCAAAATAACGTGTCCGTCACACAAACATTATTGGAATCTGCCAAACAAGCTGGCGTTCAACGCTTGATCTTTTTGAGTTGTGCGTCTGTCGTGATGCAGCAAGGACAAGATCTCATGAATATACCTGAGTCTCTCCCCTTAACGAATCGACCTGAACTTCCCTATATAAAATCTAAAGCTTTAGCCGAAGCTTTAGTCCTAGAAGCCGCGACTGAAAACTTTAAAACTATTGCTCTTAGGCCTGCTTTCATTTGGGGCAAAGGAGATATCATCGATCGTCAAATTGGCCAAGCCGCATTAAATGGTAAATTTGGCTGGTTTAATCAAGGTCATTATCTGTACTCTACTTGCTACATCGATAATCTTTATGAGGCCGTATCGAAAGCACTCACTACAGATCTCTTTGGAGAATCTTTTTTTATTACTGATGGAGAACCAATCAGTTTTCGGTCATTCATGAGCCAAAGACTTCGTATCAGTGGCTTCCCAATACCTACCTTATCGATTCCCTGCTATTTTGCTTGGGCCTTAGCTAGATTGACTGAGAATGGCTGGAAATATCTTCCCTTAAAAGGACTGCCGCCAATTACACGAGAAATCGTGCGACTAACGGGCTTTACATTTACGCTATCAACAGAAAAATCATTACTTCAATTACAGTACAAACCTCGTTATTCTGTCATGCAAGGCTTGCAACATTTAGCTAGTCAACTAGAGATCCTGAATGTAAAGATCTAAGATCTTAATACTTTACGAAGGCTTTCAATAGGTTCAACTTTATTAAGTTTTTACCTATAAATTCATTTAACTCTACAATTCTTTAACAAACCATATTATTTCTTGGTTTTTATTTACACTTAAAGTGTGAAATAATTCCTAAAATTGTAATGAATAGTGTAGATAAATATGACCATAGAAAACGATCTTTTTTTGCGCGCCTGTAGATACGAGCAAACCGATAGAAGTCCTGTCTGGCTAATGAGACAAGCCGGAAGATATTTACCCGAATATCAAAAAACCAGAGCAAAAGCTGGCAACTTTATGGGTCTGGCTACAAATCCGGATTATGCCGCGGAAGTAACTCTTCAACCGCTAGATCGCTATGACTTAGACGCGGCAATTCTATTTTCAGATATCTTAACCATCCCAGATGCAATGGGTTTAGGGCTCAGCTTTGTCAATGGTGAGGGCCCTCAATTCTCGCATCCCCTGAATACAGAAACTGCTGTCAAAAATCTTGTAGAAGCCGATATGGCCAAACTCGACTATGTTTTCAATGCTGTCAAGACGATTAAAAAATCATTACTACGTAACGGTCAACAACGTGTACCCCTGATTGGCTTTTCTGGAAGTCCTTGGACACTGGCCTGTTACATGATTGAAGGAAGTGGTTCTAAAGATTTTATCAATACCAAAAAAATGCTTTATAACCGCCCTGATCTTTTACAAAGAATTTTAGATATCAATATTAAATCAGTGACGCAATACCTTGAACTTCAAATCGAAGCTGGGGTAGAGGCTGTCATGATATTTGATACTTGGGGAGGAATGCTAAGTACTCAAGATTATTTGAAATATTCATTAGAGCCAATGTCTCGCATCATCAAAGAGATTAAATCTGTAAAAAAATATGAGTCCGTACCCATCATACTCTTTACGAAAGGTGGTAGCGGTTGGCTTCATGCAATGTCGACATCCAATGCCGATGTCATCGGACTAGACTGGACTATTGATCTGAAAGTAGCAAGAGAAACCTTAAGCAACACAGGGAAAAACTTAGCTATTCAGGGTAATTTAGATCCGCTGATTCTTTTAGCCAATCCAAAAGAAATAGAGAAAAGAGTTCACGATAGTATGTTGAATCTAGCAGAGGCGAAAATTGCTAATAACAATCCACTGCAAGGCCATATCTTTAATTTGGGACATGGAATCAATCTAGCAACACCTCCTGAAAATGTTCAAACCTTAATCGAGGCAGTCCGTACGGCATCTACTCAAGTTAGATTACACCAATGAGTGCTCCTATCCTTCCTCCAACCCGTCTTGTTATCGCCTCTCGTGAAAGTCGCTTAGCGATGTGGCAAGCGGAGCATGTCAGAAATTGTTTAAAAAAACTTTACCCAGCATGTGATGTACAGATTTTAGGAATGACTACGATCGGTGATCAAATTTTAGATAAAGCACTTTCTAAGATTGGAGGCAAAGGACTATTTGTTAAAGAACTAGAAACTGCGATGCAAGAAGGTCGCGCAGATTTAGCCGTTCATTCTCTCAAAGATGTGCCAATGGTGATGCCAAATGGCTTTGAACTTGCTTGTGTCATGGCGCGGGAAGATTCTAGAGATGCTTTCGTGTCGAATGATTTTCATCGTTTAGAGGATTTACCAAAAGGCGCTGTAATCGGCACCTCAAGCCTTAGACGTGAATCGATTTTGAAAGCCCACTTTCCGCATCTGGTGATTGAACCTTTACGCGGCAATTTAGATACACGCTTAGGCAAACTGGATAAAGGTCAATACCAAGCAATTATTCTAGCTGCAGCAGGTTTAAAACGTCTTGGGCTAGAACATCGTATTCGAGCTTTTCTACCTTTGGATAGGTACACCCCTGCCGCTGGTCAAGGTGCCCTTGGTATTGAAACTCTTTCTCACCAGCCAAACATGAAAGAATGGCTTAAACCCTTAAATGATTTACCCACATTATTTGAGGTGTCTGCCGAACGAATGATCTCACGTCAGTTAGGGGGCTCCTGTGAGGTTCCTTTAGCTGCTCACGCGGTCTGGGCAAATGACCACATCCATTTAAACTCTTTTGTGGCGAGTGTCGATGGTCAGAAAATTTGTAGAACGCAGGGAGAGGCTTCTGTAAAAAGCGTACCTGAGGCTGAGGCCTTAGGCCTCTTGCTTGCTCAAGATTTATTGAAACAAGGTGCTGCAGACCTCATACAAAACTTACCTAAAACTAAATAATTAAACTTTAAAGTAAAGAAGAAATAAACCATAGGCAGCACCAATCCATAAACCTATAACCATCAGAAAAGAAATCATAAATCCGATTCCTCTCTGAGCTGGTTCACGCTGGTAAGCGACGGCGTACCACAGTCTTCCAATAATCCAAATACTACCAGCGATACCAGCACCCTTATCCCCAATCAAAAAAGCATACAAACATAGGGCCGGTAAAAACATGATTACACTTTCAAGAGTATTTTGTTGTACACGAAATGCCCTCTCAAATAAATCATGTCCTGATGTAGCGGGAGCTCTTATTTGATATATTGCTCTTGCCCTACCAACATTAAGTGTGAGACCAATCATTAAAAGGACTGTCAACAACACTACAAAAAAAGTAAAAAGATATGGCTGCATTGAAATTCTCTTGTAAAGTTTAGAACAATAGATTTAATATCTAGGGAATATACTGATATTCAATAATAGTATTACATTGTCAGTATATTAAATTATAATTTTATGGCATCTTTCTACTCCATGTGCATTAGGATCTTATGATTTTTCCAAAACATATAAATTTTAGATTAATGCAAAGAGATGAAATTTTTATAGAGCTGGTTCATCTAATGAGTAAGCTTTATGGCTGGTATTTTTTATTAGCTGGCATATTTAAAATCTTTATTGGAGTTTTGTTTACGAATACGCTAAAAGAAATGTTCATGGAACGGCTTTTAGAAATCCCACCTAATTCAATTGGTCATACCTACTTATCCGTTTTTGCTATCCCATTCTCATTGCCTATTGCTTGGATACTGACTATCGGTGAAATTAATATCGGGCTCTGTTTTATTAAATCGACTAACTTTCTTTATAGCAATCTTGCAGCAATTTTCATTATTATTAATATTGGTTTAGGGGGATACTTTAGCCCAACCTTATTACTATTTTTATTTTTACCCATCTTATTGCTAATGTTACGTGTATCCCACAAATTTCATCATGCTATGCGAGCAAAATTTTATTTTTAAACACTGACCAATTTTTTAATTCCTTATAAAGACATATATGACAGACAACGAAAGTTTTACACTCATGGGGTTTCTAAGATCCTTAAATCAAACTAGATTTAAATTTATTGATCCTTTAGCCAATAAATATATAAAAGAATCTATAGAAACTCAACCCAATGCAACTTACCTTTTAATTCATCGTGCTATCACCTTAGAAATGGCATTAGAAGCATCTAATACAAAAATTAAAGAATTACAAATGCAACTAAACATCTCTTCTTCAGACCCACTCCCCCAAGAATTTTTAAATGCCAGCATGAAAGATTGGTCACACAATTTAGAAATTAAATCCGGCAATTCAATTCCAATGCAGAAAAAAGAAGAACCTTTTTATTTAATGTGGGAAGAAATGTCGATTCGATTTTTAGCTAAGCACCAGTTGAAGTTCTGGGCTATTCTTTTTATTGTCTCAGGGATTATGGTTTATTTGAAGGCTCATCAATAACATATTCCTTCATTTGTGCACCTCTAAAATAAGGTCATACAACAAAGATCTGTATGACCTTCCTTCACCCTCCATATCTTCATGGATATATGGGTTTCAAAACACTAAATAAATTTTTACGCGTAAAACTCTAGTTTTTTAACTTTATGAGCGTATACGTATAAAAAATGATTTAAGTCCGCCTAAAATCCATATTTTATTTTCTATAAAAGTGTTGTATTTTTAAAAAAAATTAAAAATACATATTTAAATCAAAGACTTAAATAATTTAAACATAAAATATCAATGATGTAACTATTTATTGACATATTCATGTGTCTAATTTAAATTACAAATAGGATTGATTAAAGATTGTCATCATTATTTTTTAATCATGAATAGCCCACGTGCGGGCTTTGCACGAAAAAGATCTTTCAAAAGGAGATATCACAATGTCAGATCCAAATAAAGTTTGGCCGACGGGCCTAACTGAGGCAGAGTCAGAGGAGATCCACAGACACTTAATTCAAGGAACACAGTTCTTTGGTTTAATTGCTGCTTTAGCTCACTTACTGGCTTATATTTATTCACCTTGGCTCAAATAACAGAAGGGAAATATCATGATTTACGGAAAATTGTGGTGCGTAGTTAAACCTTCTGTTGGTATTCCAATCATTATTGCTGCTGTGGCATTTGGTTCATTCAATGTTCATCTGCAATTAGTTCAAAATACCACTTGGGTTAAAGCTTTTTTAAATGGAAATGCTCCTGCTGCTATTGCAAAAGAAGCGTCGAAGTAGCGAATGGCTTGAAAGAACAAATCAGGATGATCCTCATCCTGATTTGTTCCTCAACTTCGAAGAATTATAAAATTATAAAAATAGCTTAATGACATCAATTAGCCAAAAATTAATGAGTAATTGGTCTAGGTTTGGAACGCGTTTTTTGCCTTTTGCAGATGCCGCAACGCCAGATGTCCCGTTAACACGCTTACTTCGCTTATCGCTTTTTCAGGTGTCAGTTGGTATGGCTTTGGTCATGCTAATTGGCACTTTAAATCGAGTTTTAATTGTGGAACTGAAGGTGCCAGCCTCTCTAGTTTCCCTGATGATTTCAATCCCGCTCATCTTTGCTCCATTTAGAGCGGTCATTGGCTTTCGATCTGACACCCATCGATCAGCACTTGGCTGGAAAAGAGTCCCCTATATTTGGATGGGAACTTTAGTTCAGTTTGGGGGCTTTGCAATGATGCCCTTCGCACTCTTAGTTTTATCTGGAGCAGGTCAATCAAGCAATGCTCCGCAGTGGGTGGGTCAACTTGGCGCCGGTATTGCTTTTTTGTTTGTTGGCGCAGGACTTCATACAACACAAACTGTTGGCTTGGCTCTTGCCAATGATTTAGTGCCTCCAGAATCTCAACCTAAAGTCGTTGGACTCATGTATGTCATGTTGTTAATTGGGATGATTCTAAGTGCTGTCATTTTCGGCAATCTTTTAAGTGACTTTAGCCCTGGTCGATTGATCCAAGTTGTTCAAGGTGCCGCCGTTGCTACCATTATTTTAAATGTGATTGCGCTTTGGAAACAAGAAGCTAGAAAACCTGCTCATTTATATCCAGCTCCACCAAAAGAAAAAACATTCAAAGAGTCTTGGGATGCTTTCTTGGAAGGCAATTATGCAACGCGTCGTTTGATTGCGGTTGGTATTGGCACAATGGCTTTTTCGATGGAGGATATTTTGCTAGAGCCCTATGGCGGCGATATTCTCAAGCTAACCGTTGCACAAACCACGAGTCTCACCGCTGCACTCGCTGGCGGAGGTCTGCTTGGTTTTGCTTGGGCTTCTCATGTTCTTAGCAAGGGAGCAGATCCTTTTAAAATGTCCAGCATTGGTGCTTTAATCGGGATTCCAGCATTTTTAGCCGTCATTATCTCCGGTCAGATTGGCGAACCAATTTTATTTGCCTTAGGCACCCTTTTAATTGGCTTTGGGGCTGGCCTATTTGGGCATGGTACATTAACGGCAACGATGAACCTCGCACCTAACGGTCAAAGTGGTTTAGCACTCGGCGCATGGGGTGCTGTTCAAGCCTCAGCCGCCGGGATAGCAATTACTTTAGGAGGCATCATTAGAGATCTGGTTGCTCATCAAACCAACTCTTCTTTAGCGGGCTACAGAACAGTTTACATTGTCGAAATATGCCTACTAATTATGACAATTATCGCCATGTTACCTCTCATAAAAGATCGTAATAACTTTCAATTATTTAAGATTTAGTTTTAAAATAGTCTTAAGATTTAAAAAAATAGTGCCAGTTTTAAAGTATGATTTATTTATATTTATTCACTTAGGAGAACAGAATTGAAAACTTACCAACTATTTCTCATGATATGGTTCTTGGTGGTATTTTTTATGCTTGCAAATTATTTTAACAAAGACAAAACGCCAAAGAAGTAATGGGTAGAGATAAACAGGGGTATTGATTGTTGAAATTGATATCATTTGCTTAAATTAATTAAGGGGGTACATATGAATTTTGGGCACTTAAACATTAATCAATATATAGGCTTAGCCATTGTTGGTGTTATTGCTGCTGTTCTATTTCGTTTATTAATGCCGGTTGGGTCCTTAGGCACTTTTGGTATGTGGATTGCTGCGATATTTTTCGGTGTCCTGATTGCTGGCATGTTGGTTCAGAACCCTCTCAAGAAAAAATAGTATCGCCATTGCGTTAGCTGACTCAAACAATAAAGACCATTACGCGCTATGAAATGGTCTTTATTGTTAATAAAGTAGAATGAATCACTATACATCGTACAAGATGATTACCAGCAGTTAACCAAGAGTGACTAAATAATCAACGTATTCTTCATCTAAAGAAACATCCTGTTTGATTCATCCCTCCATAAATGGTCTAGCATTCAATCTATTGAATAGCGTATCAGGCAATACCTCTATAAAATCAAACTATAAATTTAGGAGTGTTGAATGATTATTTTTATCATCGGAATCATTATATTTTTAGGTAGTCACTCAGTGCGCATCTTCGCCGAACCTTGGCGCACCAGAATGATTAATCAATTGGGTGAAAAAAAATGGAAAGGGCTGTATACCACTATCTCCTTATTTGGATTTATTCTTCTGGTCATTGGCTATGGTCAAGCCAGACAAAACACCATTACCATTTGGCAGCCACCTATTTTTTTGACACACCTTGCCGTGTTGCTTAATCTTTTTACTTTCATTCTTCTCGCCAGCAGCGCACAAAACAATAACGCCATACGTCTAAAACTAAAACACCCGATGATTTTGGGTGTGAAAGTCTGGGCCTTGGCTCACTTACTCGCTAATGGAGCCCTTATCGACTTGATCTTATTTGGGTCTTTCCTGATCTGGGCGGTACTTGATTTTCGATCCGCCAGAAACCGTCCAAACCTCGCCAAAGAAACTCCAGTCATTAGCTTAAAGGCAACCCTCATCGCTATCGTTATCGGAGTAATTGCATGGCTTGCTTTTCTCTTTGGATTACATCAGTGGCTCATTGGTGTTTCACCTTTAGCTATGATGCGTCCATAATGCGCTTCTACTATTTAGTTCTTCAAATCTCCTTTTTATTATTTTTAACTGGCTGTAATGAACAACGAGAAAAAACAAAGTCGATTGAAGAACAAAGTAAAACGATTAGTTGCACCCTCAATGATAAAGCTCTTGAAATAGCGATTTCTAAAGGATCTCTTACGGCTAACTTTATTTATGATGGAAAAACAAGTTTAGTGAATTTACTCAAATTTCAAGACACCTATCAAATTCTGATGAAGTTTGATCCTCAAATTGGGCAATTAAAAATTAATCAAACGGGTACAGAACTGACCCAATTAGTTAACCAGCAAGAAAAGCGCGCCTCCTGTAAAACAATCATTCAGAATTAGGTAATCAATTTGCGCGTCTTATCTGCATCGTGCGATAAGATGGCTATCCAAGTTCTAGAATAATGACAATACTAATGACTAAAAAAAATCTTTCCAATTTCAGCTCTCTAAAAATCCTACTGCCCTTTATAAAGCCGTATACAAAACAAGTAATGATTGCTATATTCAGTTTATTTTTAGCCGCTGGCGCAACTCTAGCGGTACCCTTTTGCTTTCGAGAAATCATTAATCTGGGCTTTAATTCCTCGAGTAGTGCTCAGATTAATTCAACGTTTATTAACTTATTTTTGATCGCCTGTGCAGTGGCATTTTCTACTGCGTTACGTTTTTATATGGTCTCGTGGCTTGGGGAAAGGGTAACCTCTGATATCAAAAAAGCAGTCTATGAGCATGTTCTCTATCAAAGCCCGGAGTTCTTTGAAGTAACAAAAAGCGGGGAGATATTGTCGCGAATCAATACGGATACAACACTGATTCAAACGCTCGTTGGAACAAGCGTTTCTATGGCCCTTAGAAATACCCTTTTATTGCTAGGTGGCCTTGTGATGATGTTTATCACCAGTATCAAATTATCTATTCTTATCTTTACCTTACTCTTACTAACAGTCATTCCGACGGTCATTCTCGGGCGACGGGTTCGCAAATTATCAAAAAACTCACAAGATAAAATCGCTGATGCCTCAGCACTCGCAGGAGAAAAACTAAATTCTGTCTCGACCATTCAATCTTTTACTCATGAAGCCTATGAAACTCGATTATTTAATCAATTTATTGAAAACTCGTTTTTAACGGCGAAAAATAGAAATCTAGCGCGATCAAATCTTACATTTATAGCAATTCTGCTAGGGTTTTCTAGCATCATTCTCATTCTTTGGTTAGGCGCCTACGCAGTGACTCGTCAAGAGATTTCTAGTGGTGAACTAACGCAATTTATTTTGTATACCGTGATCGTTGCAGGCGCTATTGCCGTTGTTGCTGAAGTCATCGGTGACACACAACGGGCCATCGGCGCCAGTGAGAGACTGTTCGAACTTCTTCAACTTAAGTCGAATATCAATGATCCAAGCTCTCCAAAATCTGTAAAAGTAGTGCCCTCTCAAGGTATTCAATTAGAGATCGAACATCTCAGTTTTCATTATCCGTCGAATTCCATTCAAGTTTTATCCGATGTGAATTTTCTCATCAAACCTGGGGAAAGAGTCGCCATAGTAGGCCCCTCAGGTGCTGGTAAAACATCTTTATTCCAATTACTTTTACGTTTTTATGAACCGCAACATGGGGCAATTAAATTAGACGGTATCAATATTAACGATCTACATCTCCAAGATTTGAGAAAATTAATTGGTATTGTTCCGCAAGATTTCATTATCTTCTCCACAAATGCTATGGAAAATATTCGCTATGGAAAAGAGGATGCAAGTGATGAAGAGGTGTTTCATGCAGCAAAGTTAGCCGCTGCTGATGAATTTATTACACGACTACCCAATGGCTATGAAACCTTTTTAGGTGATCGAGGCATGCGACTCTCGGGAGGGCAAAAACAACGTATCGTCATCGCTAGAGCTTTACTCAAAAATCCTCCACTTTTATTACTTGACGAAGCTACGAGTGCGCTGGATGCAGAATCTGAACACCTCGTTCAGCTAGCCCTCGACGCTGCGATGAAAAATAGAACAACCCTAGTGATTGCCCATCGTCTTTCCACGGTTAAACAAGCAGATCGTATTATTGTTCTTGAAAATGGTCGCGTGATTGAAACCGGCACCCATGCCAGCTTAATTAATCAGGGCGGTCTTTATTCGAACTTGGCTAAACTACAATTTACCGATAATGAATCATTTCAATCACTCTAATGAAGCATCTAAATAAGTCACTACCTTCCAATGCCCCCTTAGCAATTATTACAGGTACCTCTTCTGGCGTTGGCCTATTCACAGCCAAAGCTTTATGTAAACGAGGTTGGAAACTCATACTTGCCGTTCGCAATGAGCATAAAATGCTGCAGGCTGCTCAGTCACAGTCTCTTAATCCAGGTCAATTTGACATCTGGAAACTCGATTTAGGTGATCTTGAAAGTGCTCAATCGTTTGTAGAGCGCTTTCACAGTAGTGGTCTTGAACTCAATGCTTTGGTATGTAACGCGGCTACTTATCTCCCTCTTCTTAAAGAACCTATGCGCTCTCCCCAGGGATTTGAAATTAGCGTAGCAACGAATTATTTTGGTCACTATGTCTTGAGTAGGGGACTCATTGAAAACTTAACTAAAACCGCTCATCAAGGTCAACTCTCTCGTTTAATCACCTTAGGTACTGTTACTGCAAACTCTGAAGAGTTTGGTGGCAAAGTACCTATTCCTGCTCCCGCTGACTTAGGTAATTTAGAAGGCTTCATGGCTGGATTTAAAGACCCCATATCGATGATTAATGGCAAACCTTTTAAACCCGGTAAAGCGTATAAAGATAGCAAGCTTTGCAATATGATCATGAATCGTGAATTACATAAAAGATACCATCAAAAAACGAACGTCATTTTTAATACCTTATATCCCGGTTGTGTTGCAGATACAGGACTTTTCAGAGATGCGCCTAAGTTGTTCCAAAAAATCTTCCCGTGGTTTCAAAAAAATATTACCAAAGGCTACGTTAGCCAAGTACTAGCCGGTGAACGCGTTGCGCAAGTTGTTTCAGACGAACAATTTATCCAGTCTGGGGTTCATTGGAGTTGGGGTAACCGTCATTCAGCGATTCGAGAACCTTTTTCTCAAGAACTTTCCATGAAAGCTAAAAGTGAAGCGCTAGCAGAATCACTTTGGGAAGTTACTGCAAAACTTCTAAAGATACCCTACCAATAATACCTTAAAGATAATCATATCAATTCCTATTCAACATAAAATACTTTAGGAATATATTTATTAAGAAGAGTGACTTTTAGAGGTCTTCAAGATACCAAGGACTTTGCTAATTAAAGGCCAGAATAATAATATAATCCCTAATGAAGTAATGCAAGCAACAAGGGTCGTTGAGAAAAACACATCTAGACCGCCTGAAGAAATCAGCATAGATTGTCTAAACGACTCTTCTGCTCGACTTCCTAAAACTAAAGCAAGTACCATTGGCGCCATAGGGTAGTCTAATTTTTTAAAAATATAGCCCATAACTCCAAAACCCATCATTAGCCAAACATCGAATAAAGCATTGTGAACGGTATAAGCCCCGACAGTACAGATGACAATAATGATTGGTGCAATGATTGAAAACGGTATGCGAAGGATAGAGGCAAATATTGGAACACAGGTTAAGCACATGAATAGACCGACGACATTACCTAAATACATGCTGGCGATCAACCCCCAAACAAAATCAGGTTTTTCGACAAACAACAGGGGACCTGGTTGTAGCCCCCAAATCAATAAGCCGCCCAATAGTACAGCGGCCGTTGGAGAACCCGGAATACCTAAGGAAAGCATGGGTAAAAGAGCTGATGTTCCTGCCGCATGCGCGGCAGTTTCTGGAGCAATAATCCCCTCAATTTCTCCTTTACCAAATTGATCGCTGTTTTTTGAAAACCGCTTAGCTAACCCATAGCTCATAAATGAAGCAGGTGTTGCGCCGCCAGGAGTGATTCCCATCCAACAACCAATTAAACAACTGCGCAGAGATGTAGCCCAATACTTAGGTAATTTTTTCCATGTTTCAAGCACAATTTGATAACGAATTTTTCCAGCAGATCCTTTAAAAGCCAGACCTTCTTCCATGGCTAACAATATTTCTCCTATGCCAAATAGCCCAATCACGGCGATGAGGAAATCAAATCCTCTCATAAGTTCATTAAATCCAAAGGTTAAACGCAATTGACCCGTGACACCATCCATGCCAATAGTAGATAAGCCAAAGCCAAGCATAATCATCGTGATTACTTTAAATGGAGAAGTCTTATTCAGTCCTACAAAACTACAAAAGGTTAAAAAATATACCGCAAAAAATTCTGGGGGGCCAAACTTTAGGGCAAACGTTGCCACCATAGGAGCAAGGAACGTAATCATAATGACTGCCACGAGTGCACCCACAAAAGAAGATGTGAATGCGGTCGTTAATGCTTCGGCGGCTCTTCCGTTGCGCGCCATTGGATGGCCATCAAATGTTGTGGCAACTGACCATGGCTCACCTGGAATATTAAAAAGAATAGATGTAATTGCCCCACCAAAAAGTGCGCCCCAGTAAATACAAGAGAGCATGATAATCGCCGATGTGGGTGGCATCGTGAATGTTAAAGGCAATAAAATCGCAATCCCATTTGCGCCGCCAAGCCCAGGCAAAACGCCAATGATGACTCCTAAAGATATACCAACAAGCATTAATAGAATGTTGAAAGGGGTAAGTGCTACAGAAAAGCCATGAAATAAAGCGCCTACTTCATCCAAAATGTACTCCTACTATTTGTTATATAAATTAATTGACACCAATCATCGAGAGAGGGTTAAACCAATTACCATGGGGTAAGGGAACTTGGAACCAGAGTTCAAACATTAAATATAAAATTACTCCGACAAATAAGCCAATGAAGATTGCTTTCCAATAGGCGTATTTTCCAATCCAAATCATAAAAACAGAAATATAAATTATGCTGGATACATAAATGCCTATCAGGCTAACCCCAAGGAGAAATGCAATCCCAGGAAAAAGAATGCATAGCACCTGTTTAAATGCACTTTTTTGGACAAATGGCTCGTCAGGATTTTTTTTATTAATGAATAAAGATTCATAAAACACTGCAGAGCTAGAGATAAACATCATTAAAAAAATATAGAAAGGAAAGTAGCCCGATTCCGGGCCTTCAGGTGTCCAGTTGGCGCCTAGTTTTACACTACCAATCATTAAAAAAATACTAAACAAAATACAAATCAGTGCAAATACAACTTCTATCATACGTAAACTAGGTACAGAACCTTTTTCTACTTGATCTACCATTGAAGGGCCTTATAAAAATATTTTGAATGATTACTTTGCTAAAAATCCTGCTTCACTCATCAATTGTTTATGAAGAGCTTCATTTTTCTCAAGCCAATTGACATACTCTTTCCCAATCATAAATGTTTGATTAAAGGCTCCATCAGCCATAAATTTTTTCCATTCTGACGTTTCACGTACTTTTTTAAAGAGTTCAATATAAAAATTAACTTGTTCTTGAGTTACGCCCGATGGCATAAAAATACCGCGAAGCATCACATAATCAGTAGGTATGCCAGCTTCGGAGCAGGTTGGAATGTCATTCCAAGATTGCGTCTCAGTAATTTTTTCTTTATAGGGCATTCTGGTATCGTCAAACACGCATAAAGCCTTTAATTTTCCAGCCCGCCATTGAGCAACAGCCTCAATTGGATTATTCACTGTTGAATCAATATGGTTCCCAACGAGTTGAACCGCAACATCCCCACCACCTTTAAATGGCAGATATGTAAATTTGGTGCCTGTTGCTTTTTCTAAACCAACAGTTAATATTTGATCTTCTTGTTTTGATCCTGTGCCACCCATTTTAAATTTTCCAGGACCTGCTGCTTTAGCTGCTTGAATAAATTCACTGGCATTTTTATAAGGCTTATCACTATTTGTCCAAAGTATAAATTGGTCTAGAGCTAACATTGCTACAGGGGTCATCTCTTTCCAATTAAATGGCACGCCAGTTGCAAGCGGTGTTGTAAAAAGATTAGATAAGGTAATAATAATTTTATGTGGGTCACCCTTGGATTCTTTTACAGCCAAGAAACCTTCCGCACCAGCACCGGCAGATTTATTCACCGGAATTATTGATTGCTTCATTAAATTATTTTTAGTAATGATTCCTTGAATCATCCGAGCCATTTGATCAGCTCCACCACCTTGACCTGCTGGTATGACAAATTCCACTGGCTTACTTGGCTCCCATGCTAAACAGGAAAACGATAGTAATAAACTACTGATAAGAATACTCCATGATCTTAAGTTTGATGTGCTAAATATATTGTTCAACATGGTATATATCCTTTTGATTTAATAAATTTATACGGCATACCTACCTAGACAGATAATCTTATAACTTAATAATAAAACTAAATTTCTCAAAAGCATTTGAATAAATGACTGAAGGAATAGAATGATTTCTCACCATCAGATTATGGATAATAAGTCAAATTTAGTGGTTAAGGAGATACCCTAACCTTCCTGTAAATAAACCTTTACTTTTAAGTATTTAGGGCTTAAACGTCAAAGTTATCACCAATGACCATGGCAAGCTCTGCTGCTACATTCGCGGCCGAGTCTTTTTTACCCGTAGCGGATTTGGCTTTTATGATTTCAATTTGTCCGCCGGGACAGGCGACAAAGACAGAGTCTGACTGGATATCAGTGATTTGACCAGGTTGGCCTTTGACCGATTTAAAGGTTGGGCTAATGTGTTTACGGCAGTCATAAATTTGAACTTTCTGTCCCTTATACATAGCAGAAGCTCCTGGAGCGGGATTGCAGGCTCGGATCAGGTTGTAAGTTGTATTAATGTGACTAAACCAATTGATCTTTGCAATCGAAGGATTAAACCAACCTTCATAGTTAGCTAAGGATTCGTCTTGAATTATTTCTGTGTGCTTTGATTGAACTACCAAATCGGTAGCTTCCAGCATGGCAGAAACCCCAATCGGAAACAGGCGATTAAAATAAACTTCCCCTAAAGTATCATCCGGTCCAATAGGTACGGTCTTTTGAAGAATAACGGCGCCCTCATCCATGCCATCCGAAGGCCTGAATATCGTTAATCCTGTTTCGGTCTCTCCAAGGGCTATCGCCCAATTAATCGCGCTAGGGCCCCGGTATTTAGGTAATAAAGATGGGTGATATTGAATCGTGCCATATTTTGTGGAATTCACCAGTTCTTGTGGCACAAACTGAAGCACATAAGCCATCACAATGATTTCCGCACCGGAATTACGCATAATATCGATGAGTTCCGGTCCCTTTAATGAAGGCAGTTGAAGAGGCGTAATTCCCCGCTCTAGGGCGCCAAGCTTTATGGCGTCAGGCTTATTGGATTTAGGGTTATCAGGAGGGCAGCAAACAATGACTACTTCATCTCCTCGGTCTAAAAAAGCATCAAGAACGGCTTTGCCAAAATCAGAACTTCCAATGATTGCTACCTTCATAATAATGTCTTCCGTATATATAAAATACTAACAATAAGAAACGAGGAAAGTCTTTTTTGCAACATCTTTGGACTCTTAACGAATGCCTATTTTAAAAACCATAGTAAACAGTATATAGGCGGCTTGGGAAAATTCAATACAAGGGAAATTGGAAATCAAGAAAAGCTTCCTTAAACCGGATTTATAGCAGCGGACGGTCTGACGATTGAGCCTTATAATTGTTTACCCTAGTCCTATAAATAACGGAAAAGAAGCCCGTATTTTATTTAAAGTACTATGATATTCTTGGCAAAAGAACACGTATTCTATTGGAGAAAGATTTAAATGACGAATGACACAACAGTTGAAACGATCGACGGCTTCCATTTAGTGATTAATGCTTTAAAGTTAAATGACATTGATACGATTTTTGCGCTTCCTGGAATCCCAATTACAGATTTGACCCGTATGGCGCAAGCAGAGGGCCTTCGAGTGATCTCCTTTCGTCATGAGCAGCATGCTGGAAATGCGGCGGCGGCGGCTGGATTTCTCACTCAAAAACCGGGTATTTGTTTGACGGTCTCAGCTCCCGGATTTCTCAACGGATTGACTGCGCTCTCTAATGCTACAGTCAATTGCTTCCCGATGATTTTGATTAGTGGCTCAAGTGAGCGTGAAATCGTGGACTTGCAGCAAGGCGACTATGAGGAAATGGACCAGTTAGCAATTGCTAAGCCTCTTTGTAAAGCGGCATTTCGAGTACTGCATGCAGAAGATATTGGCGTGGGGATAGCCAGGTCGATTCGTGCTGCTCTATCGGGTCGCCCCGGTGGCGTTTATCTCGATTTACCCGCTAAATTATTTTCACAAACAATGGATCGTTTAAAAGGACTTAGCTCCTTGATTAAAGTTGTTGATCCAGCTCCTCGCCAGATTCCAGCTCTTGATTCTGTGGCGCGGGCTTTGGACCTGTTAAAGAGCGCTAAACGGCCTCTGATTATTCTCGGAAAAGGCGCAGCATATGCACAAGCTGATGCTGCCATTCGTGATTTAGTGGAGAAATCTGGAGTCCCTTATTTGCCAATGTCGATGGCCAAGGGTTTATTACCAGATACTCACGCTTTATCGGCCGCTGCAGCGCGCTCGTACGTCCTGGCTGAAGCCGACGTTGTTATGCTCGTTGGAGCTAGGCTTAATTGGCTTCTCTCCCATGGTAAAGGTAAAACTTGGGGTACGCCAAAACAATTTATTCAAATTGACATAGAGCCTAAAGAAATCGATAGTAATGTTGCCATTGCAGCACCACTAATTGGGGATATTGGTTCATGTGTTGACGCATTGTTGGCCGGCATGGGATCAAACTGGGCTCATCCACCTGCTGACTGGACGAAGGCTATTTTTGAGCGTAAAGAAAAAAATCTAGCCAAGATGTCCGCAACTCTGGCACTCAATCCAATCCCTATGAATTTTCACAGCGCCTTAGCGGTGGTTAGAACGATTGTGACTGATCGACCAGATATTATTTTAGTGAATGAAGGGGCTAATACCTTAGACTTCACCCGCAGTATTGTAGATATGCATCAACCACGTAAACGCTTGGATGTTGGCACATGGGGCATCATGGGGATTGGAATGGGCTTTGCAATTGCTGCGGCGGTCACGACGAATAAACCTGTCTTAGCCATTGAAGGCGATAGTGCTTTTGGCTTTAGTGGCATGGAAGTAGAAACTATTTGTCGCTACAACCTTCCTATTTGTGTGGTGGTCTTTAATAATAATGGTGTTTACGGTGGTATGGACGTGAATAAATCAGGTGGTGCCGATGTTGCACCGACTGTATTTGTTAAGGGTGCTCGCTACGATAAAATCATAGAGGCATTCGGTGGCGTTGGTGTTAATGCCACAACACCACAAGAATTAAGTAAAGCAATTCTGGAAGCGTTACATTCTGGCCGGCCTACTTTGATTAATGCCGTCATCGATGAGAGCGCGGGAACAGAAAGTGGACGTATTACCCAATTAAATCCTCAAACTACCGCTAAAAAGACTTGAGCAAATAAGCCCAAGTTTAAAAAAATTAGTTGTAGTATTTGAGTGTTAAAAGTTTTTATTTAGGAGATGAATGATGAGTAAAGCCCTGGATGGTGTTCGAATTTTAGATTTCACCCATGTTCAATCTGGTCCGACATGCACGCAATTATTGGGTTGGTTTGGGGCAGATGTGATCAAGGTGGAGCGAGCTGGTGAAGGAGATGCAACTCGTGGGCAGTTGCGCGATATCCCTGATGTAGATAGCCTTTATTTTACGATGCTCAATCACAATAAGCGCTCTATTACACTGGATACTAAAAATCCAAAGGGTAAGGCCGTTTTAGAAACGCTGATTAAGCAGTGTGATGTCCTTGTAGAAAATTTTGCTCCAGGTGCACTTGACCGTATGGGATTTACTTGGGAGCGTATTCAAGAACTCAATCCACGTATGGTGGTGGCATCTGTTAAGGGCTTTGGCCCAGGCCCTTATGAGGATTGCAAAGTTTATGAGAACGTTGCCCAGTGTGCTGGTGGGGCAGCATCTACGACAGGATTTGATGATGGTCCGCCACTCGTCACGGGAGCGCAAATTGGTGACTCTGGTACAGGACTACACCTGGCCCTAGGAATCGTGGCAGCGCTTTATCAGCGCAATACGACTGGCCGCGGTCAAAAAGTCATGGCAGCTATGCAAGATGCTGTGATTAACTTATGCCGAGTCAAACTTCGCGATCAACAGCGCCTCGATAGAACGCAGGTTCTAAAAGAGTATCCGCAGTATCCTGACTCAGAGTTTGGTGAGGCTGTACCTAGAGCCGGCAATGCCTCAGGTGGCGGACAGCCTGGCTGGATTTTAAAGTGCAAAGGGTGGGAGAAAGATCCTAATTCCTACATTTACTTTATTACTCAAGCACCTGTCTGGGCTTCTATTTGCAAGGTAATTGGTCAAGAAGATTGGATCACTGATCCGCAGTATGCAACTCCTGCAGCAAGGCTGCCGCACTTGAAAAATATCTTTGCGCGTATCGAGCAGTGGACGATGACCAAAACTAAATTTGAGGCGATGGATATATTGAATAAATTCGATATTCCGTGCGGGCCGATCTTATCGATGAAAGAGATCGCAGATGAACCATCTTTAAGAGCCACGGGCACCATTGTTGAAGTTGATCACCCTAAACGCGGGAAATACTTGACAGTAGGCAATCCAATTAAACTGTCGGATAGTCAAACTGAAGTCACTCGCTCACCATTATTGGGAGAGCACACTGATGAGGTTCTGGGTCAACTTGGATATAGCGCAAAAGATATTGCTGATTTACGCGCCGAAAAAGTCATTTAATACCTTTGTAGGATGGACTTGATCAATCAGCCAAGAAAAATCAACATCCGACTCATCCCGAGCTATGGGTTTCCTATTTACCGACCTTAGTCCGTAAATAGGAGAGTAGTTAAAACTCATGATCTACATATCAAGGCTATCAAGACACCACAATACTCTACTAGCGAGTATTAGAATCATCTCAGCAGGTCAATTTTTGTAACTTATATGTTCTTCAATTCATCGATGTTTTCGATATTATTTCAGTCAAAAGAAATGCGGTTAGTCAATCGCTCTAGAGCATTAGTTGAACTATCTAAACTTGTTTTGACATATTATTTTTCACAACACATTTCTCAGCTCTATCCTGAATTGTCGAGTGATCAGTCGATGGGAAAAAGTGTGTATTGGGTGAATGAAATGTATGGGTATAAACCATCTGAACTACATCAGGCAATGAATCAAGAAGCCGAGTTGAGTCAATTATTAACGATCATGGAAATCTCTAAGAATGAATTGAACTACCTTATTGTCAATGGTATACGCATTAAACGTAGCTCAGACTTAAGCTATGCAGAACAAGTTGCTTGGAGCAATGATTTCTTTTCCACAAAAATTCTAAAAAAAATCGGTCATCAGTTTCTTGATCTACCGGATCTTGATGCGTACACAAAAAATTTACGCTCGTTTATGCATCTATCCTTAAATGATCACCATCGGCAAAATGTCTATCATTGGATGAAAATAAGCTCCTGGAAAAAATACTACCAATTCGCGCATTCAACTTAAAACAAATTTTAGTTGTAAGTTGACTGTCTATTTAATAGGCGTATTTTTTGATGGCAGTTGAATCAAAATGAAATCCCCAACCAGGAGTGCTTGGAACAGGAACCTCTCCATGTAGATCCAAAATTAATTGCTCTTGATAGAATGGTGCAAACCAAGGCATATATTCCACATAAATTGCATTAGGCATCGCAGCAGCTAAAGATAGGGACATTTGAGTAAACAAATGTGGTGCGACCGGTATATGATGCTCCATTGCCAAATGAGCTACTTTTATCAGTTCAGTAGGGCCACCCATTCTTTGCAAGTCTGGCATCAGAATGTCTGCCGATTTGCGATGAATCATTTCGATCATACCAAGTGATGTAAATTCGTTTTCGCCACTGGCAATCGGAGTATCTAAAGCTTTTGTAATTTCAGCTTCACCATCGTGGTTATGAAAAACTATAGGTTCTTCAATCCAAGCTAATTGAAACTCCTCTAACTCTCTACCAAGTTGAATAGCGTGTGACACACTAAATTGTTGATTGCAGTCTGTCATCAAGTGGATCTCTCCTCCAATCGTCTCTTTTACCGCTTTAACTCTAGCAACGTCAATTTCTATCTCTTTTGAACCCAAAGACATTTTGATAGATTTAAATCCTTGACTAACCAAGTCATGCGCTTCTTTCTGAAGCTCATCAATCGAAGCTGATAAGCGTAAGCCGCCACTTCGATACATCGGCATACTGACTCGACTACCACCTAAAAGTTGACTAACATTTTGATTCGCTTCTTTGCCGCGCAGATCCCATAAAGCCATATCAATGGCCGATAAAGCTATAGCACCAATGCCTCTTTGCCCTAAAAAAACCAATTCAGACCATGCTTGTTTTAAGAACGTATCGCTCATTTCCACATCAGTACCAATGATAAGATTTTCCAAACTTAAAATCATATCCCTTAATATCAATAAACGAGTTCCATTTAAAGTAAAGACCATACCTTCTCCAATATGGTCATTTGTATGAAGCTTTACCAATAACGCATCCGCTGAACGGATGATCATTTTTCCACTTGGAATAGGTTTTTCAAGTGGGATTTTGACAGCGTCAATTGTGAGTTTTTTGATAATCACCATTTTTCCTGGTTTTAAAACAGATTACTCTGGCTTGATATTCGCATCTTTGACTAACTTTCCCCACATCGCAAAATCAACTTGCAAAAACTCTTTAAACTCTTGGTTATTTCTCGAGTCAGGTATTAATCCAAGCTCCAGTAATTTTTGTCGGACCTGTGGCATCTGCACGACTGCAGCAAACTCTCGACCCAGCTTATCCGTAATCTCTAATGGAGTACCTATCGGCGCAAAGGCGCCTTGCCAAGTTTCCATTTGATAGCCAGGAACAGCAATATCCGCAATAGGCCTCACCCCAGGAAGTGCTGGAACTTCTGTCTTGGAGCTCACGCCAAGAGCGCGCAATCGACCGCTTTTAATAAAAGGACTAGCTACAGGTATGACTTCAAAAGCTAGATCTAACTGTCCACCAATTAAATCAGCCATTACCCCAGGGCCACCTTTGTAAGGAACATGTTGCATCGTCGTATTGGTAAGATGCATAAAAACTTCTGCGGATAAGTGATGGGCACTGCCTAAACCGCTACTTCCATAATTCAGTGAGCCTGGCTTATTCCTCAATTCTTGAATCACATCATTCACAGTCTGAAATCGACTTCCCGTTGGCACGACTAAAACCGTTGGCCCTCTATCCCATAAAGAGAGAGGCACGAAGTCTTTTAAAGGGTGATAGCCTGAGCTCTTCGTTAAATAATAATTAGTGGCATTGGTCGTGGTATTGCCAGCAAGAAGTGTATAACCATCAGGCGCAGACTTTGCCACATATTGCGCACCTACCATTCCTGAAACACCGGGTTTGTTTTCAATGATGACTCTCTGTCCAAGACGCTCAGAGAGTAAAGGCACAATGATTCTAGCAATAGAATCAACGCCACCGCCAGCTGTATATGGCACGACTAGAGTGATTGGCTTTTGCGGAAAGGTATTTGACTGCGCGATGACCTGTTGAACAAAACAACTTAAAGCTATACCAAGAAGGCCCTTGATGAATCTCATGATGAATTCCCTTGTCTCTTTTATTGTCATTTATCATACCTGAAGTAAGGCTGACAGGTATAGAAATATTGGTACGAAAAGGCGAAAATTACTTAGAAGTTGAAACCCCATCAGCTCATTACTCATCACATTAGTATCTCTCGTTATACCCTTTATTTAAAACAAGTTCCACGATGCTGAATTGACTTTAAAAATTTGATGCTATCTAACTCCTTGATTAAATTTTATTGGTTATTTGAAGAAGGGTTTAACCATCTTTCAAACGAGAGCTTTTACGAGATTTTTCATAAAAGTGATTTGGTTTCGTTTTAATCCATTGAATAAATCGTTGCATTTCAGGAGACTCTTGAAGGGCTGTAGCCGTATTAAAATGCTGTGCAAGTTCCGTTTCAGTAAAAAGGGCGTGAATCTGTCGATGACAGATACGATGCAGGTATTCAGTCGTTTTGCCTCCCTTTGATTTGGGTATAAGGTGATGAGCGTCTTTTTGGGATTCTGGAATCGGGCGATCGCAAATAGGACAAACCACCTCCAAAGTTTTGAGGTATAAGATCGGCTCACCCGAAATAAGCTTTTTACGAATTTTTCCAATCATGGGGTGCCGGGTACTTAGGAAATCATCTTTATTGAATCTGATGTGAAAATAAATATGTTATGCGAGTTTATTAAAAAAGTCTTAAACTTGCACTGTGTCAAAATTCTCCCCAAAAATACTTTCTGAGTCAGATATATCTCGCCTAATTGAAATGGCTTGGGAAGATCGTACACCATTTGATGCCATTGAAACATCATTTGGCTTATCAGAGTCTCAAGTGATTCAATTAATGCGGCAGGAACTCAAACGGAATTCATTTGAGTTGTGGCGAAAGCGTGTCACCGGGCGAGCCACAAAACATGTAGCCCTTCGAAGTAAGTCCGTCGATCGTGCCTATTGTCCAACCCAATATAAAAACAAATGAAAAGACTGATCCTCATTTTGGGAGATCAATTAGATTTGCAGGGGGCGGCCCTCAAAGATTTTGATTTTAAGACTGATCAAGTTGTCATGATTGAGTCTATTCATGAGGCTCAGTATGTATGGTCCCATAAGGCCAAAATTGCCTTATTTTTATCAGCAATGCGACACTTTGCCAAAAGCCTCAAAGAGCTCAATTACCCTCTTGTATATGTTCAAAATTCACCCCTATCGATCGTCGCCACTTTAAAGGAACAAATAGTTCAAGAACAGATTACACATTTAATCTGTATTGAACCGGGAGAATGGCGTTTAAAGCAAGAGATAGAGGAACTAGCGATAGAACTATCGATCTTGCTTGAGATGCGTGAAGACGATCATTTCTATTGCTCACATCAAGAGTTTGTGCAATGGGCAGATGGTAAAAAAGAGTTAAGGTTGGAATATTTTTACCGCCTCATGCGTAAAACCCATCATATATTGATTGATTCTGAAGGGAACCCTGAGGGTGGACAGTGGAATTTTGATCAAGATAATCGCAAGCCCTACAACAAGAAAGGCCCAGGAATCATTGAGGCTCCAGCTGTATTTGAACCAGACTTGATTACCAAAGAGGTTCTTGAGTTCGTGAATACTACTTACTCAGGCCACCCTGGATCGCTAGATCATTTTCAATGGCCAGTCACACGTACGCAGGCACTTGCAGCACTAGATTATTTTGTCGAATACCGCTTGAGAAACTTTGGGGTATTTCAGGATGCGATGTGGACCGATACCCCTTTTGGTTGGCACTCTATTCTTTCGAGCTCACTGAACCTCAAGTTACTCAACCCACGTGAAGTGATTGATGCTGTTTTACGTTCTTGGAAAAAATATTCTTTAGACCTATCTAACGTTGAGGGATTTATTCGTCAAATTTTAGGTTGGCGAGAATTTGTCAGGGGGATGTATTACCTAGATATGCCGCAAATGGCTCAAGATAATTACTACGACCATCAAAGACCTTTGCCTCAATGGTATTGGACAGGTCAAACCAATATGGCTTGTATGAAAGATACTATTGGACAAACACTGGAGCATGGCTATGCACATCATATTCAGCGCCTAATGGTTACAGGTAACTTTGCCTTACTAGCAGAAATCTTGCCATCCGCAGTTTGCGATTGGTATTTAGCCATTTATGTCGATGCGATCGAATGGGTAGAGCTTCCAAATACTGCTGGCATGGCGTTGTTTGCCAACGGTGGTCGCTTTACTAGTAAGCCCTATATTGCCAGTGGCGCTTATATCAAGCGCATGAGTAATTACTGTAATTCTTGCAAATACAAGCCAGATATTCGTTTTGGCGAGATGGCTTGCCCCATCACGACTTTATATTGGAATTTTTTAATCAAACATTGCGCTCAGTTTGAATCTAGTCCACGTACAAAGTTGATGGTGGCAAATCTCAAAAGAATTAGTGATGACGATCAGAAGTCGATCGTTGACCATGCACAGCTCCTGTTGCATCACTTAGATAATCTCTAAAAGTTGGAATGAAAGATTCCTTTAAAGGTAACAAAAGTTTCTTACCCAGCAAAATTTGCATCATCTGCAAAAAAGAAATGGTCTGGAGAAAGTCATGGGCCAAAAATTGGGAATTGATTAAATACTGCTCAGATAATTGTAGGAAAAAAGCGCCTAAGGTAAAGATCTAAATCGACTTGTTGTTTTTTACCATGGTAATTTTTCGCCTGAGTAGGTAACAAACATTCCTGAATCTTCTTTTTCTAAATTTTCAATGACTCGAAACATATCTGTTGCAGCCTCGATCGCTGGTCGTCCAATTTGTTCGCCACGAAATGGTTTTGATAGTCTTGAGTTTACTGTGCCAGGATGCATAGCGATTAAGGCGGTATTTGATTTTGTACGAGTCCATTCAATGGATGCTGTTTTGATCAACATATTAAGTGCTGCCTTGGATGCTCGGTAGCTGTACCAACCCCCAAGTCGGTTATCCTCAATACTGCCAACCTTGGCAGAAAGTGTAACCATCAGGCTATGTTTTGGATCTAAAAGCTTAGCAAAGTGTCGTATTGTTAGTCCTGGGCCAATAGTATTAACCTTAAACAACTCCATTAATTGTTCAGCATTCAGATCTTCCAATTTTTTTTCTGGCATCCAGTCGCTGCTGTGTAGCATCCCAATCGTATTAATAATGAGTTGGAAAGGACCTTCATTCATCAGCGAAGCAGCACATCTCTCGATAGATGGGGGATCTTGGTAATCTAATGGGTATTCTGAATGGCGATGTACGCCAACAACATCTGAACACGAGACAGTTTTTTGAAGAAGATCTATAAAAGCAGAGCCTATAGTGCCGGAAGAGCCAATGATTAAAGCACGGAAGGGATTTGGAAGTAGTTTCATAGAGGCTCAATCAACAGTTGCACTATCTGCAAGTTTATTGAATAAGTCTTAAACTTGCACGATGTTCAATCATTTGCAAAAACTAACCCTCTACTACGATGGTGCCTGTCCATTGTGTCAGGCCGAAATTTTATTTCTTGAAGGGCGCAATCAGGATGGCCTACTCAACTTCATTGACATCAATTCTGAGCGTTTTGACCCATTAGTCATCGGAGTTTCATGCGAGCAAGCTTTGGCTAATATGTATGGTCAATATGCCGATGGCAGATTGATTCATGGTGCAGCAGTATTTCCTGAGGCTTACCGCAGAGCTAATCTGCCTTTTTTAGCCTGGCTATTTTCTAGAAAAGCTCTACAGCCACTTTTTCAATTTGCTTATCAATTATTTGCTAAAAATCGTCATCAAATTTCTCGAATTTTTGGTCCGATCGCATTACGGTTTGTAAAAGCAAGATCATAAAGAAGAAGGTGGTCTAGTTTTAAACAATGCAAACGAAGCCTGTACAATCCCCGCGAAAAAACCAATCGATACACCAATTTGCAAAGCTAAATCATAAGAACCAAAAGCATCGAAGATAAGCCCACCACCGAATGCACCTACGAAACTACCAACTTGATGGGCTATAAATGCGACTCCAACAAGCATCGCTTGCCATTTAATACCAAACATTTCCGCAATGGAGCCTGATACGAGTGGTATAACACCAAGCCATAGGAATCCTATATATGCGGCAAAAATGAGGGTGTTCGTCGAATCTGGAATAACATAAAAGTAATAGGCGATTCCAATAGAGCGCAATATATAAATCAATCCTAATAAGAATTGTTTGTTATACCGCCCACCCATCCAACCAAAAAATAAACTTCCCAATGCATTAAAACCACCAATCACTGCTAAAGACTGAGCGCTCAGCATGGGGTCTAATCCACATAATGCAATATAGGATGGCAAATGGGTCGTTAAAAAAATCAACTGCATGCCACAGACAAAATACGCAATTGCCATGACCGTAAACGGTGGATATTTTAGTGCTTTCATCACCATCTTCATCGGCTTGATGTCATCATTGACAGACTGCTCAAGAATGGGCTGCTGATCAATGCCGCCGGCATACCAAGCACCAACAATAGCCAACGCAGCCATCACAATAAATCCAACCATCCCCATACGCCAATCAAATGCCTGTATTAAGCCCTGACCAATAGGTGCGGCTACTAGGGCGCCTAATGATCCTGCTGCAGAAACCAAACCAAGGATGAGACTTCGCTTTTCAACAGACACAGCCCGTGTGGCGACGGCCATACCGATACCAGAACCGTTACATGCAAGTGCACAGCCAATTAAAAAGCCTGCTCCAATTGTGACTCCAACAACTCCGTTAGCCATCGCTAAGATAATGAGGCCTAAAAGATATAAAAAAGAACCAACCACCATCACGGTTTTAAAACCGACTCGTAATACCCAAACTCCAACAAATGGTTGCATGATGCCCCATGCTAAATTTTGAATAGCAATTGCAAGGGTAAATTGGGAAACTGAAACGCCAATATTTTGAGTAATTGCGGGCATAAATACCCCCAAGCTTTGACGAATCCCTGTACTCAAGGAAAGCATCAAAGAAACTCCTATGAGGATTGGCAAGCTGGACTTAAGCCACGGATTTTTATTCAATTGATTTATTTTTATTTAGTAATCTGTATTTTAACTGCTCGAGCGAATGCCTCATCTAATCTCAGTTATGTCACTCCTTGAAAATGGCGATTTAGGGCTGATTATTAGACGACGATTATCACCACCTAAAGCACTATTGAGCTTTAGGCTGTTGGTTGGACGTTACTGCGCATCGAAAACCAATATTGTGGTGTCCGGCTTTAGGGCTGCGGGATAAATATCTGCCACGCTGGGTGGTAGTAAGCTCTTGTTCATTTGAATCATGTCCTCCACCACGAGTGGAACGAATCGGGCCGGTATTTTGATTTTCTCTACCATCATCAGCTTTATAGGGATAGGGTTGATAAGCACTAGATACCCACTCCCATTGATTTCCCGCCATATCTAAAATGCCATATGGGCTTGCTCCCCCTGGAAATGCATCAACTGGCGCTGATGCGTTAAAGGGTGCCCCAAAAAAAGCAAGTTTTGCATTAGGTGCCGCATTACCCCATGGATATTTCCGACCATCAGTACCGCGCGCAGCTTTTTCCCATTCGGCCTCAGTAGGCAATCGCTTATTTAACCAAATACAGTACTCGCGTGCGCCTACCCAACTTACTTCATTCACTGGATGTCGTGCATAACCAACATCAGCTTGCCATATTGAGCGTTGCAGATGAATTCTGGCATCACTATCTAGATCATCATAAAAGGTCTCACCCTGCTGATTTTTTAAACCCTGGGAATTCAGAAATTGTGCAAAATCCGCATTACTTACAGGGAGAATATCTAGATAAAATGATTTCAAAAAAATTATATGCTCTGGCTTTTCATCCTCGGGCCCCACATTAGACCCCATGGTGAAAGATCCTTCTGAAATGAGCGCCATTTTAGTTGGTGGTCTAGGATCTATTAAGTTGATTTGTGCATGAACAACACCCAAGTAAGCAAAGAAGGCAACCATCACTATGCGCCCTCGCCTAACAAAATATTCTGCAATGACTTTATTCGACAACTCTTTTCCCCTCATTTTTATCGGATGAAGTCCTATTAATAGGACTTCATCCATCTTACCTTATAGCCTCAATAGCTTCCCCTGATGAATAAAGCGCATGGCTCAATTTGCCACGCCATTCAGTCGCAATGAAGACAGAAGCGAACATAAAGAGCTGAAAGGTTGATCTAGGTCAAATGATCATAGCCTTTAGGAATTTGAATACTACTTTTCATTGTTTTGTTATATATCATCGGTCACAAGATGTTTCTAGATAATTAAAATAATAAATAAGGTATAAATGAAATTCAGAAATGTAGCTTACTGTTGCCTCTTATCTTCATTACTGTTCGGTTGCGGAAAACCTGACCCGTACGATACCAGCCGAATGGATCTTCAACCAACGCCAGCAAAAATAAGCTCTGAAAGACACACTGGAGCATTTGCTGAGGGTGTTTCGCTAAACATGACCAACGAGTTAAAGCCCTTAGATCCATCTCCGATTAAAACTATTCGTTTAGATACCACCCATAAGATTATTGAAATTGCTCCTGGAGTACGCTTTGGTGCGTGGACATTTGGAGATTCGGTTCCAGGACCTACGATTCGTGCTCGTGTTGGCGATAAAATTCGATTTAGTATGACCAATAGAAGTGATGAAGTGATGCCTGGTGTTCAATTAACCAGTGCGCCTATGATGCATTCGATGGATTTTCACTCTGCCATGGTTTCACCACAAGATAAATATCGTTCTGTAGCTCCAGGTCAAACCATTGAGTTCGAATACACAGTGAACTACCCAGGCTTGTTTATGTACCACTGTGGCACTCCAATGATTTTGGAGCATATTGCATCTGGGATGTATGGTGCCGTGATTGTTGAGCCAAAAGATGGCTACCCGACTAAAGTAGACCGCGAATACATAATCATTCAAAGTGAGTTTTACTTAAAACCAGACCCGACTGGTAAACAAACTGATGGTCAACCTCTTTATGTTTTAGATACTGATAATCTAAAAAAGGCGATGCCAAACTACACTGTATTTAATGGTCAGCATAATGGTATGGTTAAAAATCCTTTAGCAGCAAAACCAGGTGAAAAAGTTCGGCTCTTTGTACTTAATGTTGGCCCTAGCAAGACCTCAAGTTTTCACGTAGTGGGCACTATTTTCGATCGCGTCTGGATGGAGGGCAACCCTGACAATCAGTTCCGTGGCATGCAGACAGTCTTACTGGGATCATCAAACTCTGCCATCGTCGAAATGATCATTCCTGAAGCGGGTAAATACATCATGGTTGACCACCATTTTTCTAATGCTTCATCTGGCGCTATTGGTTTAATTAGCACAGAAGCGCCTACCAAAAAACCCATTGAGGATTTAGAGCATCACAATATGGGGGCCACATCCACTCCTACAGATCAATTGGCCGTAAAGGGTAAGCAAGATTTTGAAAGTAAATGTTTGGCTTGTCACTCAATTGGCCAAGGCAAAAAATTAGGTCCTGACTTAGCCAACCTCACAAAACGTCGAAATGACGCTTGGATTACTCGGTGGCTTTTAAACCCAGAAAAAATGTTGGCTAACGACATCGATGCTAAAGTAATGCTTAAGGAATACAACAATATTCCTATGCCTAATCAAAACTTAACTAGCGCTGAAGTACAGCAATACCTAAAGTATTTCCATTGGGCAGATGCACAATCTGCTATCACTTCAAAGGTTAGTAGTTCTCATTAAAGTGAAAACAACTTATCTTCTCGCAAGTTTATTACTCATTAATCCATCAGTTGTAATAGCTTGCGGCCACTGCATTGAAGATAAAGTGGCCGCCGTATATGATCATGCCATTGTTACAAAGGCGTTACGTGAGAAGCGCGTAGTTGCATTTTTCGGTATTGACGGTCCATTAGTTATCAATAGTGCATCGAAACAGGAAATTCAAAAAATAATGAGTAGCATTGACGGGGTAGATCCAAATTCCATTCGCATCTCTTTGGACACAGGATCCATTTCTTGCGCTTTTAACCCTATTCGTCTCTCTTATCCAGCGTTGCTCGATGGTCTTGATAAAAAATTAAAACAAAAGAAATTGTCCATCTTCCCCCTTGAATCGATGACACAAATGCCAAAATCAGCGGTAGCAAGTCGTTAAATCATTTGGGCATCACCCACCCAGGAGAGCTCAATCGATTCAGTTTTTCTGAGGTAATATCTGTTTAATTAGTCCGATAAATAGGTATATCATTTCATACATACAGTTGTATATTAATTACAATTTAACGTTTCCCTTAATTTAAAAAGGAATGTTTCTTGCTTAAAATTGAAGAGAATAACGGCATTTATAAATTCAGTTTCCTTATTAAATGTGTTTTCCTTATTTTTTTAACATTCCAAGCAATTGCTTCTGAGACTATGAAAGATTATGCCTACCCTTTTAATGCTGATGAATATAAGAAGCAAGAAATTTACACCAAGGTCCATATTAATGCTGTTGGGAATGGAGTAGATCGTTCTTATGTGATTTATCCAGAGCGAGAGGATCTTCAGGCATTACCCCTTATCATTTTCATGCATGGATGGTTGGGTACAAATCCTAAAAACTTTGGTGCACTTATTGATCATTTAGCCAGGCGAGGCGGAGTAGTCATTTATCCCGTTTATCAAAGAAACGAAAAAGACGCTCCACAAAAAGTCAAGGCAATTGCTCAGAACAGCATTCTTGCAGCCTTGGCTTGGATAGATCAAAACCATCCGGGTATGGTAAAGAAAGAGCAGGCTTTATATTATGGCTTTTCAATAGGGGCAACTACTGCAATTAATTTAGTTGCTCAAGTTAAAGAAAATACATTACCCTCGGCTTATGCTCTTTTGCTAACATCCCCAGGAGATGCTAAACACGTTCATCGAGGTGAGTTATCTAAATCCATTTTGGAGCAAAGCTTAAATACATTACCTATATCCCTTCCAATTATTTTGATGAGTGGGTCTGAGGATATACAAATCGGCGTACCAACAGCTTATGCCTTCTGGAACCAAATGTGTCATCAAAAGCGCCTCAAAAACTTGATCCTTTATCCTCCAGGTAAAAACTTAAATCAGGAGATCCATTCTGGACATGGTATGCCAGGCGCTCCAGACCCAAGATATGATTTTCCGGACATAGACGCCACTTTTTATCCTATCGTTTTAGATGCGCAAAAAAAATTTCCCGAGTCCGCATCGCTGAATAACTTAGACTACTATGGTACTTGGAAAGTCATTACAACTTCATTTGATAGCTTAAAACTAAATACGTCACTGCCGACATGGCTTTTTCAGTCTTCTAGCGAACTCAAGAATTTAGGTAAATTTGAAAGTGGGGAACCTTATCCACAAGCTTACTTGGAGGAATCTTGTCCTGCAAAGATTCCATCACGGTTTAAATAGCTAATAACACCCAAAGCAAGTTTTCTTCCTCCAGCATCAGAGAGATGAATCCCATCTTCCGTTCTTAGGTGCTCCTGTCCCAACTTGGGGTCTTGTGCATATTCCAAGTAAGTGTTCGGGCTGTCGGGAGAAAGTATGGTGTTGGTTGGAATTAAAGTAATTCCAGCTTGTTGCTCAAGATGAGTTGCTACCAGTTTATTCAGCACCTGAATCTTGGCATCAAAAACTGGACTTCGCATTTTGGGCAGGGCTACCCAATAAACATGGGCATTTTTAGCTTTTAGCATCATTAAAAAACTTTCCAATCTTTTAGCGTACTCCTCAGACCATTCAGGTTGGCCAAACTGATATACCTTGTTACCCACCTGAAAACCTTGAGCATCATTGGAGCCAATGACACAAATAATAATTTGTGGCAATTGCCCACCAAGCAATTTTGGATACTCAGTCATCCAATTGAAATAATCTGGGCGTGCTAGCCCAGTCCCAGATTTGTAGGCTTGAATGACCGTAGCGATACCTAATTTTTTGAGTTCTCTATTGAGATTAGGCGCAACACTTACTGCCATGATTGAATCTCCAACTAATGCAATAGTATTAATTGGAGATGCTAGATGTGGTTGATTTTTAACTTTTTGTATTTTATTTGAAGAGAATATTACGTTTTTTTCAAGATTGCTTAATAGAAACAGTTTTACATCATCAATCCAAACTCTCGGTTTATTCAGTCCTAATGGGTTAGCGATGTCCGCCCAGACTTGACTCGTTTCAATCGCCAAATTTCTGATAACGCTAAATTGCTCTACAGGAATTTTTATGGCCCAATTGTTGATTCCTGACGAATTTAACATTAACCCTATCAAGATAAAACCAATCAACATCATATGAAGTTGATGAAGGTTGGCAATTCCTTTAACGATATTTGGATGTTTAGTAGGCATGACTAAAACTGGAAATAGATAAATGGTGCAATCCCACTTGGACCAAAGTATTCAATAAGGGTGATTATAAGTGCAAATATCGCACCTTGAATTAGCCAGGCTTGTTTGCCAAGCCATCGTTCAACTTTAGCGCGTGATGAGAGTGTTTGAAACTGAGTCCCTATACCCAAAACTATTGCAAGCAGAGTTAAGTAATTTATATTTGTAAAGATCTTACCTTGAATCACTTCTATACATGATTGATGAAATATCAGGATTGCAACATCGAAGTTCGGTGCTCTAAACCAAATCCAACCTACACATACTAAATTGAAAGTTAAGATTGTGCTGATAACTTTCCAAATGGTTGATTGATTCCATTGGATTGAATATTTATCTGTGATTTTCACCCAGATATGGTTGATGACTAATAAAAGTCCATGAAACGCCCCCCAAAAAATGAACTGCCAACCAGCACCATGCCAAAGCCCTCCAATAAGCATCGTTATCATCAGAAATAATAGTTTAAATAAAAAACCTTTTCGCGCCCCTCCCATTGGAATATAAAGATAATCTCTTAACCAAGATGAGAGTGTAATATGCCAACGCCTCCAAAAATCTTGAATAGATGATGCTGTATATGGGTTACGGAAATTCAAAGGAAAATGATAGCCCAATAAAAATGCACAGCCTATGGCTATATCTGTATAACCAGAAAAGTCACAATAAATTTGCACTGCGTAGGCATAAACCGCAATAAAATAATTTGGGTTTTCAACTACCCCATTGAAAACAGGGTCAACAATCTCTGTTCCTAAGTAATTTGCCAAAATAACTTTCTTAAATAATCCTAGGCATATCAAAATCATTCCTCGAGTAATTTTTAAATGATGAGGAGATCTTAGAATATTTAATTGTGGAATAAACGCGCTTGCTCGAAGTATTGGGCCAGCAATTAACTGAGGAAAGAAGGAAATATACAGAAGCACCTGAATAAATGTAGGGGTAAAGTTGAGTTTCCCGCGTTTAATATCGAATAAAAGAGATATTGCATGAAAAGTAATAAAACTGATCCCTAACGGTAAGATGGGATTAATAAAGTTAATTTTTTCTCCAAAAGCAGATTCAATCCAACTTCGAGGAAATATCGTCAGAATAAATCCCGAGTATTTGAAATAAGCTAAGATAACAATAAATACAATGATTCCTAATCCAAACCAAATATTTTTATTTTTTTTAGAAATTAGTACCGCGAAAATAAAAGCTAGTGATGAAATCCCAAATAATAATGGGATATAGGTCCAGTTCCAGCAGCCGTAAAAAAAATAGCTTGCAATTAATAACCAAATAAGATGGCTCTTTGGGTGTTGATAAATCATCCAAGTAAACAGCAAAACCACAACAAAGAAAATTAAAAATTCGAAGGTCGGGAACAGCATTAAGTTCAGATGTTAAAAATATAAATCATCATAAATAGCGGCCAATCTTCCATCAAGAATAATGAAGGTATTTGGATTTTATTGGTGATCCGGAATGCGGTAGAACTAGGACTCATTAGCTCAATCACTTTCATCAAGAACCACTCTCGAAGTAATGGCTTGGAGGTTAATAACCCTCTTATCCCTATTATAAGCAACAAATCAATCTGGATAAATAATTTTGCGTTGATACATTGATAGAAATTACATCTAATCTAGTATTAACTTTTCTTCTAGAATTAAAGCCTGCTGCGACAAATCAGCTTTTACTTTATACCCTTGATAAAACACATCAACTTGATCCAAAGCACTTGAAACTAGCTTAAACGGAGCTTTACCATTAAAGTTATACCCCATATTGGGTGCTAGCTGTTTTGATTCTTTCTTGCCTTGGACATCCTCAAAGCAAATTATTATTGAATGATTTTTCGCCACAACATAGACTTGATTGCCAAATTGTGATGCACTCACAGACAGATACCGCGGAATGTTATTTTTAGTAACTGGGCAAGTGCTGGAATCAACTAATGAGCCATCTACAGCAATTTTTTGGCTTTGTTCAAGCTTCGATGCTGCAATATTTAGAGTATCCGGTGACTTCTGTGCCACTTCTTTAGGAAATTCTTTTTGCATTAAAGAATTTTGCTCAATATAATTTAAGTCCTCTAAATTTCTACGTGCTTGAAAAAATATCACCGCTAATAATAATAACAACGAAACTACCGATACATATAATTTTGGCTTTTTCGCCAAGATGATTTGAAACATCTTTGGTTCATATTTTTCAATTTTTTTAAAGTCCCAATTTTCAACTACTTTACCTTGAAGAGGTACGCCTACCAACTCTTCTTTTAAGTCTTTATAACTTGTATTTTTTTTAAGATAATCATCTTCTTGTAAACCTAGTAAATTGGCGACTTTTTTTGTTGCTGTCAACTTAATACTCTCCGAATAAAAGGTGCTATTGATCTGACCTAATTTTTAGTACCACTCCCAAAGAGAGAAATTTTTGATAATCTATCTCTAAAAGGAGTAAAAAATGCCTAAAGGTCAACGTATTAAACCGGAACAAATTGTGATGTTGCTGCGTCAAGTCGAAGTTTTGACTGCCA
>CANJBQ010000001.1 GCA_947472645.1 Burkholderiaceae bacterium | reverse complement strand
GGAAATGGGACTGGTCAGCATGTCTTAGCAGCTGCCCTTTGGAATAAAGCTGGAGTAGATGTGGTTCATGTTCCTTACAAAGGTGCTCAAGCGGCCTATACGGATATTATCGGTGGCCGTGTCGATGTATTCTTTGATCTGTCACCTACAGCAAAGCCACATATCGATGCTGGTAGCGTTATTGCTTATGCCACTTCAGGCGCTTCACGAAACCCCAATTTACCTGCTGTACCAACCATTATCGAAACTGGTGTATCCAACATCCAGCTAGAGTCTTGGTTTGGGTTGTTTGTTCCCGCAAAAACACCGCCAGAGATATTAGTTAAATGGCAAGATGCAATTCAGAAAGTCGCGAACATGCCTGAGGTGAAAGATCGATTTGAAAAAGCTGGTGGAAAACCAATTTCACCAACACCAGCAGAAGTGAAGACGATAGTCCAAACGGATTACAACCGCTGGAAACAACTCATTAGTAGCGCTAACATCAAAGCAGATTAATCGATACTGGCTACACCATCAATACCTCGCTCGGGAAACAAATATCTTTTGATCCCCGAGTGAATTAGAGGCCGTCAGGGAATCATCGCCGTGATTGAAATACTGGATGACTCTAAACTCAGTTAATCAGAGCCAACACTGACCGTCTTTCCAATACGTACTTCAATCGCATTTTTCAAAAGTGCGGCACTTCGGTAAATGCCATGTGCAAACTTACCATAGGGCATCATCAAGAAAAAGCCCATGACAAAACCTAGATGAATACATAAAATAATACCCATGTAGGTAGTCTCTCGAA
The DNA here is from genome assembly GCA_947472645.1 of Burkholderiaceae bacterium. Classification (GTDB taxonomy): domain Bacteria; phylum Pseudomonadota; class Gammaproteobacteria; order Burkholderiales; family Burkholderiaceae; genus Polynucleobacter. The sequence continues at coordinate 145,173 of CANJBQ010000001.1, read as the reverse complement.
GTGCTAATAATGCAAGACCTGAAATACTGATCGCTAACAATGAAGCTATAAATCCAAGGTCCATTGGTTTTTGAGCATGATCGCCGTGTAATTCATGACGCCTCAGGTTGAGGTATAAGAGACCTATTGGTCCAATGACTAATCCTATACCGCCAATGGTGCCCAATAATACCGGTAAACTGGTATAAGAATATGGAGCTACCCATCCAAAAACATAATGAAAGATGGTCGCTACACTTGTAGCAGCAAAGCACAACATAAAACCGTAAAACGTCATGTGATGAAAGTGCCTTCTCCATAATGAAAATGCATCATCTGCTTCATTGCAGCCTTGCTGATGTCCACCACCTAAATTTTTTAAAGTGAGTACATCGTATGTCGCATCTTTCACTGCGCCAGCCGCCATAGGGTCAGTAGAGATTGAGCGCCAAAAGTTAATCACTCCAATACCTAATGCAATGACCATCGCCACAAAAACAAATCCAAATATCTTAGCCAAACTATTATGCGGAAAAATCGCGTAAAAATTACCATCGAGATTGGTATTAAATAAGCCATTCGACGACATGATTAAGGTGAGTAAAAATAAAATAATCGCTGTAGAGGTTAATAAGGTTAAAGAGATAGCATTCTTTTGATAGAGAACACCCATCTTCGCTGGCCAAGCAAAGGTTTGATAAGTTTCCAGACGAACTTTAGCCATCGATTGCGGAATATTGACACCAAATTCGTTGGGAGGTGCGTATTGGCAAGCATGTAAACAGGCTCCGCAGTTATGGCACAAGTTCGCCATGTAGTGGATGTCGGCAGGATTAAAATCCAAGCGACGTGTCATCGACTGAAACGTTGCACAAAATCCTTCACAATAACGACAAGCATTGCAAATTTGCAAAACGCGTTGAACTTCAATTACAGCAGCTGAAGGTTGCGCTAAATTTTTTGCCTCAGCAATCAAAGCATTAAGCTGTTGCATAAGTTTCTTTCATCTGTTTGACCGCATCGGCTGCTGATTGCCCAGCAATCCTGCCAAAAATAGTTCCAATCGACATCCCAACACCAGCCGTATAGCCTTTACCCAAGACATTACCAGACATTAATTCGCCTGCAACGAATAAATTAGGGCTTGCTTGCTCATTAAAAAATACTGCAGCGGTTTCGTCTGTTTTTAAACCCAAATACGTAAAGGTAATACCAGGACGAAGTGGATATGCATAAAAAGGGCCTTGATCAATCGGCAATGCCCAATGTGTTTTTTCAGGTGTTATATTTTCGGTATGACAATCATCCATGATGTTATGGTTGAACGTGCCTACCTTGCAAGCTTGATTGTATTCATTCACGGTTTGCAAAAGCGCCGTTTCATCCAACTTTAATTGCTGCGCAATTTCAGAAATCGTGCTGCCCTTAATCGCCGGAAATACTGGTGGCATAAATCGACCAATCGCCTTAGAGTCAATAATCGAATAGGCGATTTGCCCCTGTTGCAGCGCCACTAATCTTCCCCATAACGCATAACGCTTAGGCCAAAAATCCTCGCCTTCATCATAAAATCGTTTAGCGAATTGATTAACAACAATCCCAAGTGAGACGCAATCAAGACGCGTACAAATACCGCCATCGTATAAAGGGGACCGTGCATCAATTGCAACACAATGACCCTGGGTGGGATCTCCAATTTGATCGACCCCCTGGTCTAATAAATTCTTCAACACATCACCGCGATTAAATCGTGTACCGCGTATTAAGAAATTATCTGCTGGCCACTCACCATTCTCGTTCTGACCCCAAGCTTCTCTTAACCATTCACGGTTCGACTCAAAACCACCACAAGCTAGCACACAAGACTTTGCCTTGAGTACTTCACCGTTTTCTAGAACTAAACTATTAAATTGCCCACCGTGTACAACAACCTTTTTGACGGTTGCTTCATAGCGAACTTGTATCCCAAGTTTTTCGGCGCTTCTATAAAAAGCATTAACGAGCGCTTTACCACCACCCATGAAAAAAGCATTAGTTCTTGCGACATGTAAGGTGCCAGAAAGCGACGGCTGAAAATGTACGCCGTGCTTGCGCATCCAATCGCGGACTGTTGACGTACCACGAATAACCAGTCGCGCAAGTTTTTCATTAGTTAAGCCCCCCGTCACCTTCAATAAATCTTGCCAAAACTCCTCTTCCGAATAAGCTTCGATAAGAACATCCTGGGGTGCATCATGCATACAACGCAAATTGCGAGTATGCACAGAGTTTCCTCCGCGCCATTCTTTTGGGGCTGATTCGAGAATCATGACAGAGACTCCCGCTTCGCGAGCTGTTAATGCAGCGCATAAAGCCGCATTGCCACCACCAACAACAATGACATCAATCATTTAAGTCCTAATTTTTTTACTTTGAAAAATTATAGCCTTTTTCAAAGGTCTCTTTTTGGGAAAATTAAATCTTGAATCCGCTGAAAGTCTCTTTGGCAAAGATTTCTTCCATCGCAAATGGTTTTTTGAGAAGTCCATGCTCAACCGAGTAATGCATGAGTTTCTCTAAATTATGTTGAGTGCCTTGAATGTTCCAAGGCCAAAAATCCTCGCCCATTTCATCTCTAACTTGATCTAGGTAATAGTTCATCCACGGAAACATCGATTTCAAAACAACAGTTTCTTTAAAGTCTTGATATACCAATTTTTGTGACGCTAAAAATGCTTTATACAAAGACATGGCAATCCATGGATGTGCATCATAAACGCTCCGCTTGATCGCAATCACATGCATGATTGGGAAAATCTTAGTTTGGCGATAATATTCACGTTCTACTTCACCATAATTTGGGAAAAGTCGTTGAATATGCCCTTGGCCATCTTTATAACAAGAAGGAGTTCGGGCTGTATACAAAGCATCAATTTCTCCATCAAGTAACATTTTCGATAAAGTTTGATGTGGTGCAATTGGCTGAACCTTAATATTGGCAGGCAGTTGTAATTTAATTTTTTCACTGCGTCCTGGCTGTTCTGCTCCGCCGGTGAAGTAATTTACTTGATCAAAGGGAATGCCATAGGTGTCTTGCAAAATTCCCCGAATCCAAACTGCCGCCGTCATTTGATATTCGGGAGTACCTACCCTTTTACCAATTAAATCTTTAGGCTCTTTAATTCCTGAGTTGGTATTGATAAAGATTCCAGAATGACGAAAGGCGCAGGAGGGAAACACAGGTATCGCAATAAAAGGTCGTTCAGGCTTTTGCAAAGACAATAAATAAGATGACATCGACAATTCAGCGACATCAAACTCTTGATTAGTCAGCGTTCGATAAAAAATTTCTTCAACTGGCAAACTTAAATAGTTGAGATCGACCCCCTCAGGAACAATGCTGCCTTCCATTAACGCTCGTGTTCGATCGTAATTCCAGCAAGCTAATGTTAATTGAAGTTTCGACATGTCTATATGTTCTATGCTTTAAAGCCCGTTTTCTCATAAAAATAAGCCACTGCAGCTTCTGCAACGACTTGATCTTCAGTAGCAGTTCCTGAACTAAGGCCAATACCACCAACAATTTGACCATCTACAGTGACTGGCAAACCGCCGCCAATAATACTGAAATGGCCACCATTGGTGACATGAATACCAAATGTCGATTTACCTGGTTGGCACAACTCGTTATAAACATGCGTTCCTTTACGAGCAACTGCCCCAGTAAAAGCTTTATCAATAGCAATCGGTGAACTACTTACTTTGCCGCCGTCCATACGATCAAAGGCCATGATGTGTCCTGATTCATCGGTCACAGCAATACACATCGGAATATTCATTTCAACCGATTTTTTAGTGGCTCCGTCAATCAAAATTTTGGCTTCAGCAAGGGAAAGTCTTTTAATCGTTAACATGTGTTTCTCCAGTTGATAAATTTATTCTTTAATAATATTTTGGGTTGATAAAATCTTTTGGTACCTAATAAATTCATTATGCATATTTTTATTAAATACATCACGAGACATCATGCGTGGTTCAAGTCCTTCTTCGACCATTCTTATACGGTTTGCTGGATCTTTAACTATGTCTTGAATCTCTTTATTGAGCATATCCAAAACAGCTGTTGGTGTCCCTTTGGGTGCTACAAAACCAAACCAACCAGATGCATGAAAACCTGGTAACGTGTCAGAAATCAAAGCAAACTCAGGATATTTAGTCATTTTTTCTGTGCCAGCCACACCCAAAATTCTTAATTTACCACTTCTCTCATGTTGAATAATCGAAGGCATCGGATTAAACATAAATTGCACACTACCCCCCAATAAATCATTGAGGCCTTGTGAACTTCCTTTATATTGGACCTGAGTTGTTTCAATGCCAGCAGTCATCCCAAAAAGAAGTCCTGCTAAACCTTGAGTTGACGCGGTGCCTCCCGATGCCCAATTCAGTTGATTCGGGTGTGCTTTACCGTAATCAACTAAATCTTTGATCGTTTTAACCGGAAGCTTTGGATTAACTGCTAAGACCAATGGGGCATCAGCAAATAAAGCCACTCCAGTGAAATCACCTATAGGATCATAAGGATGATTTTTAATAATGGCGGGGGTCATTAAGAAAGTCGGCGTGGCTAAACCTAATGTGTAACCATCCGCAGAAGCTTTTGCTACAAAGTTCATACCTATCGTATTACTGCCGCCACCACGATTTTCAATAATGACAGTTTGCTTAATTCGCAAACTGAGTTGTTGCCCAATAAAACGCGCCACTTGATCAGCCCCACCGCCAACGGCATATGGAACGATGATGGTGATGGGCTTCTTCGGGTAATCTGACTGGGCGTGAGCCAAGCCAATAAAAGCAACAAGGCTAAGCAACACACTTTTTAATTGAAACGCAAACTTCAAAACGAACTCCTCACTTAAATGGGAAATCCGTAGTTTTGAGATAAGCCTCTAAGGCATTTAAATCATCGCCACGAATTGGTGGATACGGGGGATAAGGATCACCCGCTGAAAGACCCATTAGTTTAAGCGATGCTTTCATCGTTGGGGTAAGTCCGTGCCCCATCCAGCGATTTGGGTAACTAGCAAACTGTAATTGCAAACGCGTTGCCTCTTTAAGATCCCCTTTAATAAAAGCTTGAATCACTTTATTCGCCAAATATGCTGCTGGTGGAGGAAGCGTTACTCCTGAGCCACCTAATTGCAATGTAATTAACAACATTTGCATCGTCGTAAAGTATTTTGCATGACCCGCCAGTTCAATCTCAGCGACCAACCGTGAGACTCTGGATAAATCTCTTGAACTTTCTTTGATGTAATCAATACCTTTTAATTTCGATAAAGCAATCGTTGTTGGGATGGATGGATTTGCTCCTGGCCCGGAATTGAGATACAACACCATTGGGACTTTAATTTGGTCTAAAACTGCCTGAAAATAATCCAAAGTTTCTTGATGTGAAGGCTCCCCACCAAATGCTCTTAATGGAGCTAATAGCTGAACTGCTTCTGCACCTAGGTCCTGTGCGTAATGAGCCAGCTCAATAGCAATCTTATAGGAAGGATGTGAGATTCCTACGGCCACAGGACATCTCTTGTCCACAAATTCAATCGTTTTCTTGATGAGTTCTTTACGCTCTTCTAATTTTAAGTAATGATATTCTTGCGCCTCAACTCCAGCGGCAATGACCATCGCCGCATTACAGTCTGCCACTACATAATTGACACCACTTTGTAATAAGTGATAATCAACTTGCTGTTGATCATTAAATGGTGTCAAAGGGGGGATGATTAATCCCGGCAATTTCAAACTTAAACTCATTGGGTCTCCTCCAAATATTTCATTATCACTTAAACGTATGCAGGCTTTTTATCTAATTGTTTTACCTGGAATCCTGCTACATTTTTATAGTCATTCAAAATTGCTTCCAGTTCTGACTCGCTAATCACATCTTCAATCTTATTAAAACGTTTTCCACCAGTACGCTCATATACTACCTTCAAAATAGTATCAGGAGGATTTGCACGGTTCATCAGAACGACTTTACCTGTTGCAGCAACTCGCTCTTTATCGTACTCTTGAAGAGCGGTTTGATTAACGCCAAGGCGCTTAAAAGCCCCTGTTATAAAGCGCGCGTCTAAGATAGTCTGTCCAGCGCCATTAGAGCCTCTTGGGTACATAGGATGTGCGGCGTCCCCCATCAATGTGACAAGTCCATCCGTCCAAGTCGGCAATGGGTCTCGATCCACCATCGGATAAACCATAAATTTTTCGGTTTTCTTTAACAACCCCTTAATGTCTAACCAATCAAAATCCCACTTATCGTATGCGTCGTAGAAATCTTCTAACTTAGCCGCACCATGGAAATTCCATTTATCAGGCTTTGGCCGAATTTGTGTGGCCACAAAATTCATGAGCTGATTACCTTCGTTGTCAATATTATTACGGATGGGATAAACCATGATCTTGCCGACCGGCATCCATCCTGCTCGTATCGTATCTGCGCCACTCAAGAAAGGTTTGAAAGGAGTAACTCCCCGCCAAATCGTATATCCAGAATAAATCGGCTCACCTTCATCGGGATACATCAAATGGCGTAATACTGAATTAATTCCATCACAACCAATCATGACAGACGATCTAACCGATGGTAAGGGCTCGCCATCACGATTGACAAAATGTGAAGTAACCCCATGTTCATCCTGATCATATCCAGTAAATTTATGATTCATCACAATAAAGTCTTCACCTAAGCGCTCTTTCGCGGCCTCGAATAAAAGCATTTGTAAATCACCGCGATGAATCGAAAATTGGGGCCATTTATAACCAGCTGATTGACCGACTAGCTCTTTATAAATTAATTGACCATGGTGGTTATAGTAAGAGGCATCTTGGGTACGGATTCCCACCTTGTCTAAAGCAGGTAATAAACCTAACTCTTCAAGTTCACGAACAGCATGGGGCAGAAGATTAATTCCAGCGCCAAGCGGCAGTAACTCTTGGACAGACTCATAGACTCTGCTCTTGATGCCAATTTGATGCAAACTAATTGCCAGAAATAAACCACCAATACCACCACCAATAATGGCGACTTCCGTCTCTTTTTCCATGAGTATTCCTTTAATAAGTATTCGGAGTAATTTAATTGATATATTTTAGTTTGTCTAATATCTAAAAGTGTTAAATTAATACTTTTAAAGTATAGATTTCCACAAAATATGGAATTACGTCATTTACGTTACTTTGTCACCGTCGCAGAAGAAGAACATATGACGCGTGCGGCTTCAAAATTAGGTATCCAACAACCACCATTAAGTCAACAAATTCAATCACTTGAGAAAGAGTTAGGCGTTTCTTTATTTATTCGAAAGTCTCGCCGCATTGAGCTCAGTCCGGCAGGCAAAGTCTTTCTTGGAGATGCAAGAGATATCTTGGCTCGTACTGAACAGTCCATACAGCGGATCAGAAGGTTTGAGATGGGTGAAGAAGGAAGCATTCGTTTAGGATTCACCAGCTCAGCGTCTATGCATCAAATGACGCCTGATCTGGTTAGAAGGTTTAGAGAGACCTTTCCACTAATATCTGTTGAAATTGAGGAAGGTGCCGCACATGACTTAATTAATGGTCTTGAACAAGAAAGAATTGACATCGCTTTTTCAAGATCATCCGTCAAACCCTACCCAGGCATCGCTAGTATCGAACTTTTAAAAGAAGATATGGTGATTGCTGTTCCTATCAATCACTCACTCAGTTCAAAACCCAATGGGGTCTTAAAACTCATCGATCTAAAAGATGAAAACTTTATTTTCTATCAACAGGTCAATGGCTCAGGCATCAAAGAGAATCTTTTAAAAGAATGTCAGCGTGTTGGATTCGAACCAAAGTCGATCGAAATCGTCTACCGTATTATTGGTGCAATTCACCTAGTAGCATCGGGCCTTGGCATCGCCATTGTTCCTAAGTCGATGCAATCAATCCAACCAGATAGTGTTAGCTATAAGACGTTTGATATCAACCACACATTAACAGTACCGCTAAGTATTGCCTATCGTGAGAATGCCTCTAAGCTGACGGTGAAAAGATTCTTATCCCTTTCTGATGCTTTCACAAAAGAATGGAGCAAGAAGCATTAAGATAGTGTTTTAGAAAAAGTCCTTATGTCGAATCAAAAACTCCCTGCATTTGCCGCATTTCAATTCGTCGGCTTTCGCTGGCATGTTGCAACCTATATGTTAGCCATGATGGCTGATAACGTTGAACACGTTATCAGCTACTGGGTGCTGTATCAAAAATTTCACTCTCCAGAACTTGCTGGATTTGCCGTTCTTTCTCATTGGTTGCCTTTTTTATTCTTTTCAGTTCCTGCTGGAGCGCTTGCGGATAAATATGATCCCCGCAGATTGATTCAAGTGGGTATTGGTTTATTTATCATTTGCTCTTTAGGTTGGGCCTATTTATTTATTACAGATACTGTAGAGCAATGGCATGCGATGGTACTTTTAGTCCTACATGGTTTTGCGGGAGTTTTATGGCATACGGTTAGTCAAATTCTGTTGTATGACATTGTCGAAGCTCCTATCTTGCCGAGCGCAATTCGCATCTTAGCTAGCGCTAGATATTTAGGGCTTCTGATTGGTCCAGCTGTCGGGGCTGGACTCATGCTGGCGGTTGGCCCCAAATATGGTCTTGTGATCAATGCCTTTTTATACCTACCAACCATTCTTTGGTTGTGGAAAGCCCCTTATGGCCCAGTATTTAGAAAAGGTGTTGAGCCCGTCAAGCGCGCGGTACGTGGACTGCAGGACATCATCCAAACCATGCGTGATATCTCTGGAAAAAGTACGATTGTTTCTATGATTTTATTAGCTGGTGCGACCTCGTTTTTTGTGGGTAATGGCTATCAAGCGCAAATGCCTGGATTTGCTCACGACCTTGGGCACGGTGATCCAGGTCTTTTATATAGCCTTCTTTTAGGCGCTGATGCGGCTGGTGCTCTCATTGCTGGAATTGTTCTAGAAAGTCGTGGCTTTTTGCGACCTCACCCAAGAACTGCTCTTATTTTAGCAATCGCTTGGTGTTCTATATTAGTCACTTTTGCCATCAATCAAAATTATTATTTAGCGATAGCTCTCTTGCTATTATGTGGATTTTTTGAGTTGTCATTTAACTCAATGGCACAAAGTATTGTTCAAATCAATGCCCCTACAGAGATTAGAGGTCGTGTCATTGGCCTCTATAACATGGCATCTCTAGGTCTTCGCGCTGGCTCCGGAATTACTGTTGGGCTCGTTGGTGGCATGATCGGTATTCATGCCTCATTAGCGATCGCCGGAGTAACCTTAATGCTATTGATCAGTTTTATTTTGCTACGCTATGGGAAATCATTGTAAGAGAGATGAATGCTGATCTTTAAATGGTGTCGCTTGTTCCCAAGCATGGCCCATCTGTAAAAGCGCAAACTCTCCCTGAGGCTGTCCAATCAATTGCAATCCGATTGGCACACCTTCATGAAAGCCTGCCGGAATATTGAATGCCGGTAGACTCGATAGCGTTGCACCAATGACGACCTCCATCCACCGATGGTAAGTATCCATAGATTTGCCAGCAATATTTTTTGGCCAAGTCAAATTGGCATCAAACGCAAATACCTGAGCACTCGGCAAAACCAGCACATCATAGATTTGCAATAATCGTCTTAATTCTTTTGTCCATGCACTGCGGATGACTGAAGCAGCGTAAACATCTGACGCTTTTAACTGCAAAGATTGTTCTATCTCCCAAATAGCTTCCGGTTTTAGCAATGCGCGGTGTTCAGAGTTTTGATACAGGGGCATTAACTTACCCCCAGTAACGAATGCACGTAACACCAACCATGACTTCCAGAGTTGACTCATCTCAAATTGAGGTACAACATGATCAACAACACAACCCATCTGAACAAAATATTGAAGCGCTTTTTCTGATTGGTCCATCAGTCCATCTTCCATCGGTAAATATCCAGCATAGTTGCCCATCCAGCCCACTTTTTTCACGTTCATATCAGCATCAAGGCCTTGCGTAAAAATATGAGGGGACTCTTTTAACGATAATGGTGCTCTTGGATCATGGCCTGCCTGAATCGATAACATCATGGCAAGATCAGCAACTGTTCTTGCCATGGGACCTTCAGTGGAAAATTGATCATAAAAGTTTTCAGCGGATGGCCCTAGTGGCACACGACCTAATGAGGGTCGTAAACCATAAATATTATTCCAGGCCGCCGGATTACGCAATGAACCTCCAAAGTCACTGCCATCCCCAATGGGTAACATATGCAGTGCTAAAGCAACCGACGTGCCGCCACTACTACCACCAGCACTTTTCGTTTGGTCGTAACTATTGAGTGTGGTTCCAAACACAGTGTTGTAGGTGTGCGAACCAAGGCCAAACTCAGGAACATTAGTTTTACCAATCAATATTCCACCAGCTGCTCTCATTCTTTCTACGGTGATGGAATCAGTAGCGTTAGTTTGGTTTTTGAAAATAGGTGATCCCAAAGTCGTTGCTATTCCATTTGTGGCGGTAAGATCTTTTGGTGCCAAAGGCATCCCATATAAAAAACCTTTGTTTTCTATTTGATGAAATTGCTGATCTTTTAATTTGGCTTGCTCAATGAGCAAATCATCCGGCAATCGAGAAATAATGGCGTTTACTTGAGGGTTCAAGCGGTTAATTTGATCCAAATAAGCCCTCATCACCTCTTCACAAGATAGTTGACGGCTTTGAATACGTTGCGATAGTTCTATCGCGTGTATAGCAGTAATTTCTTTTGAGTTATTCATGTTGACGTTCTTTTTAAGCAATCATAATGCTCATTTATACCTGATTTATGGAGTGCTAGTAAAATCAATTAACTATGTCATCACATCCAAGCCCAAACCTAGTTACTGAAGAAGAAGTTTGGTGGGCTCCTCTCAAAAATAAAGTGTTTGCCATGTTATGGCTCGCTTGGATGACTTCTAACATCTGTATGTGGATGAATGACGTTGCAGCCTCATGGATGATGACCAGTTTGTCAAGTTCAGCAACCCAGATTGCGTTGATCCAAACGATGTCAAACTTACCGGTGTTTCTGCTTGGGCTACCCAGTGGTGCGTTTGCTGACATTTTAAATCGAAAAAAATATTTTATGGTGACCCAACTCTGGATTGCCTTTAACGCAGCAGTGCTGTGTTTTATGACTTTTACAAACTCCCTTAATGCCCCTCTCTTACTATTTTTAACGTTTACTAACGGCATTGGTCTAGCAATGCGCTGGCCAGTATTTGCAGCCATTGTTCCAGATCTAGTCGTTCGCGAACAATTACCAGCAGCACTCGCCTTAAATGGTGTGGCCATGAACGCGTCTCGGATTATTGGCCCTTTAATTGCAGGAGCATTAATTGCAAGCGCTGGAACAGAATACGTTTTTGCCCTGAATATGATTTTGTCATTAGCCTGTACTGTTTTGATTTGGCGCTGGAAATACACATCGAATGTTTCACCCCTCCCAGGAGAGCGATTCTTAGGTGCGATGCGAGTAGGTATTCAGTATGTCAAATCCTCACTTCGTATGCGAGCAGTATTGCTCAGGGTTTTTATTTTCTTTATTCAATCCTCGGCGCTGATGGCCCTCTTACCGGTCATTGCAAAGGATCACTTCAATGGCGATGCCAAAACTTTTACTTTACTCTTGTCTTGTTTAGGCTTTGGAGCCATCATTGCCGCCTCGCAATTACCTCGGATTCGGCACCGTTATGATCGTAACCAATTAGTTCCCATCGCTCAAATACTTCAGGCCATCACAGCTATTGGTGTTGTTCTTGCCCCATCACTATGGCTCGCTGCCATCATGATGATGTTCAGCGGAGGATTTTGGATCTTAACCGCGAATTCTTTATCCATTGCCGCTCAACTGACCTTACCCAGTTGGATTCGGGCGCGCGGTATGTCGATCTTCCAAATGTCCTTAATGGGAGGAAGTGCCATCGGTGCGGCCATCTTTGGAAACATTACCACCTATTCCAGCGTAACCATCAGCGTGATCTGCGGCTCGATATTTGGCATTATCGCAGTACTTTTTACAAAGCATTTAACGCTTGAAGGCGGCACTGAAGAAGACATGACCCCCGTCTGTCCGATTGAACACCCTATCCCAGATCGTAATATTAAATTAGATGCTGGACCTGTCATGATCTCTTTAGAGTACAAAATTAACCCGAATAAAATTAATGCCTTTAAGGACGTGATGATTCGCTCACGTGATGCCCGTCTTCGTCAAGGCGCAATGTCATGGAGTCTATTTGAGGATGCTGAAAAAGAAGGCATGATGGTTGAAAATTTTGTCTTTGAAACCTGGGCTGACTATCTCAGGCGATTTGACAGATTCACAACCAATGATTTAAATCTTCAAGAAGAACGCTTTAAATATCATGTGGGCGTTAAAACTCCCAAAATTATTCGCCGTATCGCATCGACCATGCAAGAGAAAAATTAAGGTTTTTCTCTGAGTCTTTTTGCCAATTCGGCAACTTTTATATCTTCTTCTTGAGAACTTGCCCCTAGATGTTCCATCACAGCGGAACGATCAAGCTCTAGACGATTTTGACTTAACTTAAATTTACCCACCATTGAGCTGATCTTCATTTCAAGACCCGTTAACATTCCCATCATGCTGTCCGTATACTCTTTTGGCGCATCGCTCATTTGCCAAGTGGAATTTCTTTTCGCCTCATGCCAATTGGTGGCTTTCTCTAAATGAGCACCAATCCAATCTGTATTTTCTTGCAAGACTAAAACGCCTCTTACGTGAACGACCGAATAATTCCAAGTAGGTACCACTTTCCCAGTTTGTTTTTTTGTAGGATACCAATTTGGCGTAATGTAGGCTTGTGGACCTTGAAAGATCACCAGTACATCGACCACTTTTTTCTCTACCAACCATTGGTAAAGTGGATTTACTTTAGGTATATGCGCTTGTAGCGTTTGATTCTCATATAACCATGGCAAGTGATTGGCTTGCGCCTCTCCATCTTCTACCGTCACTAAAACACCCAGGGGATACTCCTGTATAAAAGGGAGCATCACCTCTGATCGTTCCTCTTTAAAGTGCCCGGGAAGATACATAGTGATTATTTTCTGGTTCGCTCAGGAAACGGTAGTGGTTTATCTGCAGGGGAAGATTCTTCACCTAGGCTGAGCAACATGGCCACCGTGACATAAGTACCTGTCACAGCAACTAAATCGACTAATTGCTGCTCTCCCAAAATGGCTTTCGCTTGATTAAAAAGCGCATCACTGATTTGATGGTTTTTAGAGAACTCCATACATATGTCATACACAATGGCTTCATCCTCCTTCATATTACGTGGGCGAATATTTTGTTTTAAATCATCCGCAACTTGTTGAGGTAAGCCTGCTTTGAGAGCTAATGGGTAATGTGCATACCACTCCACCTGCGATGTCCATAAACGCCCTTGAATTAAGATAGCAAATTCATTAAGGTGAGTTGGTAATGATGTGTTAAACCGCAAGTAATCTAAGAGTCGTTTCATGCGATCAGCAAAAACCGGACTTCTCAACATGACATTGTAGGGGCCAGCAATACCAACGCTAGATATGCTAATGATCTCTTGTGCTAATTTTTGCGCCTCAGGATCTAATTGATCAACTGTCAATTGCGGAAAACGTTTTTGGGGTTGATTCATATTGGGATTATGTGCTCACTGTAAGGTTATAAATAGGATAGATAGAAATAAGGCAAAAAATCTCTATTTCGAAAGCTATCATTAATATCTCCTAGGTCATATTTTTTAAACGACTATGATGAATATAACCTAGGCTGTACGTCACAACCATTTAATTTTTTTGAACCGATAAAACAATAGCCCACATCCACCAAAGATAACGGCTAATGCACCTTCATAACCATACTTCCAGCGCAACTCTTCCATCCCTTCAAAATTCATTCCCCAAATCCCTGCAAATGATGTGGCTAATCCAAAGATACCCGCCCAAGCAGCCAGCCTTTTGGTAATTTCACTTTCATCAATAGTCACTAAAGATAGATTTACTTGTATGAGTTGAGATAATGCCCCTTCAAGATTATCCACGCGGTCGATAACGCGTTTGAGATGGTCTTGAAGATCACGGTAATACTCATTGAGCTCTCCTCCTTCTAGAACTGGGGGCAATCTTCCACCACTAAAGTTGGCAAATTTTTCGAGTAACGGGACACAAGCATGCTTCAAAATAGAGACCTTCTGTTTTAAGTAATAGAGTCTCTCAACATTGGATCGCCCCATAGTTTTCGATTTAGTAAAAATATCACTCTCAACCTGGTCTAAATCAAATTCCATATCATTCAAAATATCAAAATATTGATCCACCACATAATCTACTAAAGCATATAAAACGTATCTGGATCCTAACTTTAATAAGTAGGGTTCGTGTTCACACCTATCTCTAACCCCTAAAAAATCTTGCGGACTATTTTTTCTGACAGACAATATGAATTTTTTACCAGTGAAAATATCGAGTTCACCAATTTGGAGCTCTTTATCTGGTAATCGCGTAATCAGTTTCGCAACTGAAAAAAGAACATCCCCGTACTCTTCTTTTTTGGGACGTTGATTACTATGCCGGACATCTTTAATCGCTAAATCATGCAAATTGAATTCTCGTTGCATCTCTAACAACTCGTGATCAGAGGGGTCTTTTAACGCAACCCAAACGAAAACATCTTCTTTTTCTAAATAATCACTGATTTCTTCAGTAGTGATGTCCGCTAATTTAAGACCATCACGGTAAGCAACACAATTAATCAACATAAAAAAATCCTTTACAGTTGTCTGTAAAGGATTTTAATAAAAGATAAAGGAACTACACTAATTTATCACGCTTTCGCAGCAAAAGCTCCACACCAACCATTAGCAGCAACTTGCTTTCCAGCAAAAATTTGACAACCACCCGCAGCCGCTCCAGCAGCAGCTTTGTATAGAGCACATCCTGAACATTTTTGCGTAGCCTTATGTTTTGGATACTTGGCTGTATCAACCTTCGTCGTATCAGCTTTATAACCTAAACCAACCGCTTGGGGATCTGTCTCAGCAAGCATTGGGTCTGCAGCTAAAGTAGTTCCTGCAGTGGCAACTGCCAATGTTGAAGCAGACAAAATCATAAATTGGCGACGACTTGTTTTCATTAGACTTCCTTTCAAGGGGGATTAAAAATACAACTTTTATAAGAATAAATGATAATTAAAAAATCATTTTAAGCGCTATAAATTATTGATTTATATAGGTATTTAAATGAAAATGATTCTCAATTGGGTTTGCTAGTGGTATTACTTATACCGACTTCCCAAAAGTGATAAAAATTCTCTACGTAAGTTGGGGTCTTTGAGGAAGGTTCCCCGCATCACGCTGTTGAGCATTTTTGATTCAGTATCCTTCACACCACGCCACTGCATACATAAATGATCAGCATCCATCACAACAGCCAAGCCTAACGGTTTCATTTTCTTTTCTAAAACGTCGGCAAGCTGAATCACTGCCTCTTCTTGAATCTGCGGTCTACCCATAATCCACTCTGTCATTCGAGCATATTTTGATAAACCAATTAAATTACTATTTTGATTGGGCAAAACACCAATCCATACCTTGCCCATAATCGGACAAAAGTGGTGTGAGCAGGCGCTTCTAACTGCAATAGGGCCAATGACCATCAGCTCATTGAGGTGAGAGACATTTGGAAATTCAGTCAATACGGGCATGTGGTTGTAACGACCTGCAAAAACTTCTTTAACAAACATTTTCGCAACACGATTCGCTGTATCTTGGGTGTTATGGTCACCATCCGTATCAATCACCAGGCTGTCCAACACGCCTTTCATTTTTGATTTTACTTCAGCAAAAATAGCATCAATGTCGCCAGGCTCTAAGTATTCTGCAATATTGTCATTAGCATGAAACCGGACTTTCGCTTTTTTCAATCGCTCACGAATTTTTACAGATACCGGAGTTCCGATATCCTCAACTTGCTTCTTAGGGGTTGCTTTAACTTTTGTCATAACTATTTTTTAGTGGTGAATAATGATTGTCGCAGTTATTCCATAAATTTTCAGGTGAAGGGATGATTCTTATTTTTGACCAATCTTTCCCTCACTACCATTCAGTAATTTTGTGATATTGCCTCTATGACGCCATACGAGAACAATCCCAATCAATAATACCGATAGGCAGATCACCTGTGAACCAAATAAGAAAAAACAATACATAGGGGCAAAGATGGCTGTTGCTAGAGCCGCTAATGAAGAATACCGAAAAAAGAATGCCACAATCAACCAAGTAGATAAGGCTGCCAAACCTAGAATCCAGTTGATTCCAAATAAGACACCAGCCGCAGTTGCCACTCCTTTTCCACCTTGAAATCGATGAAAAATGGGATATACATGACCTAAAAAGACAGCAATAGCCACCAATGAGATGGTCCATTGCAATTCAGGTTGATCGCCCATTAGATATTTAGCCATCAGTACTGCGATGAATCCCTTTAAACAGTCGCCGATTAAGGTCAAAATTGCCGCTTTCTTATTTCCGGTTCTGAGTACATTCGTTGCTCCCGGGTTACCAGATCCGTAGGAATAAGGATTCGGCAATCCCATCGCTTTACTCACCACCACGGCAAATGAAATAGATCCTAAAAGATAAGCTGCAATTATCACTGCAAGGGCGTACATTAGTTCCATTTCATCCTCTAGGGTGATGTTGTTGATGAATATTTTTTAAACGCTCACGAGCAATATGCGTATAAATTTGTGTCGTAGAAATATCTGCATGACCTAATAATAATTGAACTACGCGAAGGTCAGCTCCATGATTGAGTAAATGGGTGGCAAACGCATGTCGTAAGGTGTGTGGCGATAAATGCCCCTGCACTCCAGCAATCATTGCATAGCGTTTAATGACATACCAAAAAGCCTGCCTAGTTAAGCAACTTCCTGTATGTCGACCAATAAATAAATACTCGCTAGTATGCTGTTCTAACAAAATTGGCCTAGCTGCTTTGACATACTCATCAATCCAATGGGTCGCTTGAGCACCAAAGGGTACTAATCTTTCTTTGTTACCTTTACCACCGACGATGTGAATGACTCCCTCGTTAAGCCGAATATGTATCAATTTAAGATGAATAATTTCTGATACACGCAGACCACTGGCATACATGAGCTCCAACATGGCGCGGTCTCGCAGACCTAGTGACTCTTCTACATTGGGAGCCTGTAATAAAGACTCCACTTGAGCTTCTGACAAACTTGTCGGAAACCGCATGGCTTGTTTAGCTGGACGCAAATGAATGCATGGATCTTCAGTTAAAAGATTTTGCCGAATCATATACCGAAAAAATCGTTTGAGAACGGTTAGTCGTCTATTTGCAGAAGTGGCCTTATCCGCTTTTCGTTTTGCCATAAAGGCGGTAATTTCAACATCAGTAGATTGCAATATGTTTTTTTGATAGGTTTTATCAAGCCAACTGGCATAAATTTCTAGGTCGCTGCGATAAGCTTCTAAAGTATTTTTAGACAAGCCGTCTTCTAACCATAGAGCATCAATGAATCCTCCAATATGGCTCATGCTTTGCCGTAAAATAAGCGATTGCTCTACTGTCTGATCCATTTATCTTGAAATGACCCTTTGAACACTGCCTTTATTCTTCTTCCTGATTTTATTCTGATTCTTGTTGGCTGGGGAATTCGTCACTACACCCCGCTTCGACAGTCTATTTGGGAAAGCCTAGAACAACTGGTGTACTGGGTTTTATTCCCTTGCCTTCTCTTTAGCTCAGCCATCAATGCAAAACTAGTTTGGGCCGATAACATTACCATGCTTTTACTGTTGGGATTTTGCATGTGCACAATGGGCGCTCTTGCATACTCAGCGAAGTGGTTGTTTAATCCTGACCCCGTGAATTTAGTATCCGGGATACAAACCACGTTTCGTTTTAATACCTATATCGTTTTAGCTGTCTCCGCCAGACTTCTTGCTCCATCTGGACTTGAGCTCATGGCCATCACGATCGCTTGTTTAGTTCCTATCTCCAACGCATTATCGGTATTGAGCTTGGCACATCGATCAGGGCAAGGTTTGTTGATAGAGCTTCTCAAAAATCCTTTTGTGTTGGCGACAAGCGCGGGGCTCTTCTTCAATGCTTTAGGAGTTCATTTACCAGAGATGATTCAAATGAATGTGAGTCGCTTAGGTAATGCGTCTATTACCCTAGGTCTGATGACCGTGGGCGCCAGTCTGCAGTGGGTGAGTACCAAAAAAGATGGTGCCCTAGTGATCTATTGGGCCTTCTTAAAACTCATTGCTCTTCCAGCGTTGACTTTGTTAGGGGCGAATCTCCTTCACTTACCACCTGCTCAAAAATTCAATGCCGTGCTCTTTGCCTGCATGCCCACAGCGACCAGTGCCTTTGTCATGGTCAATCGAATGGGCGGAAATGGATCTATCGTGGCAGTCACCATTTCTATCATGACTCTTGTTGCCGCCTTCACAATCCCTTTTTGGATTTACTTCGTTAATGATTAACGAAGCTTCAATTAATCTCTAAAGTTATTAAAGTTCAGCGGCGATTCAGATACGTCCTTTTTCAACATCGCCATCGTCGTTTGCAGGTCATCACGCTTCCCACCAGTGACCCTAACAGCGTCGCCCTGAATACTCGCCTGAACTTTGATTTTGCTATCTTTGATCACTCGTACGATTTTTTTAGCGAGGTCACCATTAATACCTTTTTGGATATCAATCAATTGCTTGACCTTATCACCGGAGATTTTATCTTTTTTGCCATCTTTTAAAAAACGAACGTCCACCTGGCGTTTGGCCATTTTATTGAATAAAACATCTCTGACTTGGGCTAATTTGAAATCATCATCAGCGTACATGGTTAACTCTTGTTCTTTGAGCTCCACCCTAGAATCTGAGCCTTTAAAGTCAAAGCGCGTTGAGATCTCTTTATTGGCCTGTTCTAAGGCATTTTTAACTTCAACCATATCTGGTTCACACACGACATCAAATGACGGCATTTAATTTCTCCTGAATTGACTAATTCAGTAATAATATCTCTCTGTGCAAACAATTATCAACTTTCCTCTCAAATCTTTGAATTCCTTTGGTTTTGATGTAACAGCCAAAGAGTTCATTGCTGTGGAATCAACCATTGATTTACGTAGTGCTATTGATTATGCCCAAGCACATTCTTTACCTTGGTATGTCCTCGGTGGCGGAAGCAATCTCGTGATACATGAAGATTTACCAGGACTCACCATCCATGTCCAAATCATGGGGAAGAAGCTCGTGTCGAAAACAACTACACATGCTTTAGTCGATGTGGGTGCTGGAGAAAATTGGCACAATTTTGTAGAGTGGACTCTCTATAACGATCTACCTGGCTTAGAAAACCTAGCTTTGATTCCGGGCACATGTGGGGCTGCTCCCATTCAAAACATAGGTGCCTATGGTTGTGAAATCGGTCAATGGATCGACTCGGTAGAGGTACTTGATACCCATGAGAGTGATGAAGATCGCATGTGGCAAACACTGACGCGCGCTGAATGCCAATTCCAATATCGTCATAGTGTGTTTAAGCAAGATCCAGGACGATACATCGTGACGCAAGTTAGATTGGCGATTCCTTTAGCGTGGCGCCCTAACCTACAGTACGCGGAACTGGCCAAGCAGGTTGCTAATGTCTCACCCCTCATGCCAAAAGATATTTTTGCTTCTGTGTGCCAAATTCGTCAAGCTAAATTACCGGATCCAGATATGCTAGGTAATGCTGGAAGTTTTTTCCACAACCCAATAGTTGATGAATCTACTTACTTATCACTGAAGAAAAGGTTTCCTGAAATCATTGCTTATCCAAGCGACGCTATCAATGGCATACCCCAATTTAAACTGGCTGCTGGTTGGCTAATTGATACTTGCGGCTTTAAAGGTTTTCGTCAAGGCGATATTGGGGTCTACCATAAACAAGCTTTAGTCCTTGTTAACTATGGCCATGGCAATGGCAAAGAATTACTTGCGCTCGCCAGTACGATTCAAGAAAAAATCCACGCTGTTTATGGCGTGGATTTGACGCAAGAACCCATCAACCTACCCTAAGGTAGGTTGTCAATCAAGCAAAATTCTTTGCTACAAATTCCCAATTCACGAGATTCCAAAATGACTCGACGTATTTTGGACGTGCATTACGGTAATCGACATAGTAAGCATGTTCCCAAACATCACAAGTCAGTAATGGTTTTGCATCGGTCGTGAGTGGTGTTCCAGCATTGCTCGTAGAAACCAAATCGAGTGATCCATCTGCTTTTTTCACTAACCAAGCCCAGCCAGATCCAAAAGTTCCAACAGCACACTTGGTGAACTCTTCTTTGAACTTGTCAAAAGATCCCCATTTAGCGTTGATCGCATCCGCTAAAGCACCCGTCGGGGCTCCACCACCTTGTGGCTTAAGACCCATCCAGTAAAATGTGTGATTCCAAACCTGCGCTGAATTGTTAAAAACACCACCAGATGATTTTTTAACAATCTCTTCCAGAGTCATCGTTTCAAACTCAGTCCCTTTTTGAAGGTTGTTTAAGTTGGTGATGTAAGTTTGATGATGTTTACCATAATGAAACTCAAGAGTTTCTTTAGAAATATGGGGGGCTAATGCATCTAAGGCATAAGGTAATTGGGGTAAGGCGTGTTCCATGTATTCTCCTAGGGTTAATTCGATAAATTTATTATATTCATTTTAAGCAGTAATTTTGACGTTTGCATTTTTTCGTCCAAATTACTGTTTAAGTGCTTTATACGTCTTGATGAATTTCTATAGCGTCTAATTTTAGAGTGGCTGTACCCTTTGCCATTGCCACCACGTAAGATGTGTTTGGATGCAGTTCTTTGATATCTCTTAAGGCTTGATTATCCTTCAAAATCAATGAATAACCTCGCTCTAAAGTTCTTTGAGGGTTGAGTGTTTCTAATTGTAAAAAGTCATGCTCAAGTTGCTGGCGGAAGTGGCGCAGCTTCTCTTGCCAAGCTCTTGCTAATCGATCTTGTAATTGCGCTTGCTTTTGCTTCATTTGCTCTGGGTTGGGTATCGCATGCTGCATGCGTAAACTCAATTGATCCAGTTTTTGTGCCTCACGTTCGACCTTCAAATGCACAATACGGCTCATCATTTGTGCATAGGCTTGCACGTTACGAAGTAATTCCAAGCGATCTGGTGTGGCTAGCTCAGCAGCCGCAGTTGGTGTAGGCGCTCGCAAATCTGCGACAAAATCGGCGATCGTAAAATCCGTTTCATGACCGACCCCAGAAATAATCGGTATAGAACACTTGGCAATAGCATATGCTAGTTGCTCATCATTAAACGACCATAAGTCCTCAATACTGCCACCACCCCTAACCAGCAAAATAATATCTACCGCCTGATGTTTCTGAGCTTGAGCCAAGGCCTTAATCATTCCCGGTGCAGCTTCCAAACCTTGAACGGGGCTCGGGTAAATAATGACAGGGATATGACCAGCACGGCGTGCCAAAGTCGATAAAACATCTTTCAAGGCAGCAGCCTGGGTTGAAGTGACAATACCAATGGCACGCGGGTACATCGGGATATCTTTTTTATGAGCCTGATCAAAAAGACCCGCCGTTTCTAATTTAGCTTTCAGCTTCATAAAGGCTTCATATAAAGCTCCAGCTCCGGCCTTTCGCATTTGTTGCACCGTCAGCTGAATATCACCCCTAGTGGCATAAAACCCCAGTTGCGCTGCAACCTCTACCTGATCACCATCTCTGGGAGGAAAATCGACCGAAAAGTTCTTTCCTTTGAACATCACCGCATTAATTTGACTATCAGCGTCTTTTAATTTGAAGTACCAATGGCCACTTGGATAGCTTTTAAAATTAGAAATCTCACCGCGAACCGAAAGGGTATCAAATGAGGCATTGATGAGGCTTGATATTGCCTCATTGAGTTGCCCAACAGTAATGATTTCGCTATTAAATTCCATGGTCTTAATAAAAAAAATGATGTTTTATGAGGGTTAGAGAGGAATAAATGTCCACAGGCTATATAAATATTGGGGAACTAGGTCTAAAAATTGTCTCAATTTTGTATTAATATGCTAAGTATCTGTTTTTAAATGTTTTTTAAAAACCAATGAGTATCTTGTACCATTCTTTTGTGTCATTTTCAAGCAAAAAATATTTATTAAAAAAAAGTTTTACACAGGGTTATCCACAGGCAAATCTAGTAAAGTGTGAATATGTTAACAATTATTTCTTCCTCAGGATGGACCATTTGGCCTCTCCTTTTCATCTCGATTATCGGTTTGGCGATTTTACTCGAAAGAGGCTGGTTTTTACGCCAAAAAATGATAGCGCCTACAGCGAATTTAGAGCAAGCACTAACTTACTTGAAGACTTTTCATGTAGGGCAAAGTATCAATCCCGTACATTTAGAGAATTTAGAAAAGGCCTCACCCTTAGGGCAAATCCTTGCTAAAGGTCTTAAATCCTTTTTATCAAAATCAGGCCAATTAGAGTGCCTTGAAGTCATGCGAGAAACCGCCTCGCCAATATTGGGAAAACTGAATCAGTACCTCAGTACACTTGCGACCATCGCGACTATCTCTCCACTCATGGGATTGTTTGGTACAGTTTTGGGAATGATTGAGATTTTTGGCAGTCAAGGAACTACAGGCTCTCCTCAACAATTGGCGCAAGGCATATCAATGGCTTTATACAATACCGCCTTTGGCCTACTCATCGCCATTCCAGCACTTGCCGGTTGGCGTTACTTAAGAAGCTTGGCCGATGCGCGAGCCCAAGAGCTCAATGATGCTACTCGGATCCTTTTGAAAAATATGTTTACGCAATGATTCTTCAACATCAGCCTCTCCTGAAACCTTCAGAGACAACTGATCTAGATAGTGCTTCGATCTCTCGTCAAGCACCAGAGATTAATCTAATTCCTTTTATTGATGTTCTCTTGGTCATTTTGATCTTCTTGATGATCTCAACGACGTTTACCCAATATCAAGAACTTTCCATCACGCTTCCTAGCGTTTCCGGAGAAACGATTACGCCAACTGTCAAAGAAATCCGTATCGCTGTGAGTAAAGATGGAAAATACGCCATCAACAGCTTAGTTATCGACAAAAAAGATCTCGCAGAACGCTTACAGTCTCTCAAAGGGATCCCTAAAGATCAAGATAACACTTCTGAAGTAGCTATCAGATTGGTCATCTCAGCGGATGCTAAAGCATCTCATCAGTCCGTGATGCAAGTCCTAGAAGTGGCTAGTTTAGTAGGGATCAATAATATTGTTTTTGCAACACAAGATCCCAATCCTAGTAGTTCAAAGAAACGTTAAATCACTCATTGACATGCGCCTAAGAGCTCCAGAATTTTGGGAAAAAAAAGGCCTCATCGCTTTTTTACTCTGGCCTGTATCAGTCATCTATGGCCTGGTCATACAATGCAGAAAATATCTATTTGACCTTGGCTTTTTCAAAGCAAGCGCTCTCCCCGTTCCAATTATTTTTGTCGGTAATATTCGTGTTGGTGGAACTGGTAAAACGCCCTGTGTCATCGCTTTAGCACAAGCTCTTTATTGGAAAGGGTTCTCGCCAGGTGTGATTAGTCGAGGCTATCGCTCTAGCCTAAAACCCCATCAAACGAGAGAAGTTCTTTTAAGTGACTCAGCCAATGATGTGGGTGATGAACCAAAGTTACTCGCCAACTATTTGAACCCATTAAAAATTCCAGTATGGATTGGTGCCAATCGGCAACTCACTGGCATCAATCTTCTGAAATCCCATAAAGCCTGTAATGTCATCATCAGTGATGATGGTCTATCGCATTACAGCTTAGCAAGATACTCTGCTAGAGACGGTGGTCGTGATATTGAACTCGTTGTTCGAGACTCGCGAAATGAAGGTAATGCGTTTTTACTCCCCGCTGGACCACTTCGTGAACCTTCCACTAGACCTCGAGATGCCACTCTCGATATCTCGATGACCTTGGAACCGAACAACGTCGAAACTGAAACTCCTAGCAACAACCAACATTTCACCATTGATTGCGTGATGGGTGATGCCTATCAACTCATCCAACCCAAGGCCACTAGAGCACTTCAAGACTTTAAAGAGAAAACTGTTTTGGCGGTTGCAGGGATAGCTAATCCTGAAAAATTTTTTGCTCCGCTGCGCTCAGTGGGTATCAAAGTGATACCCCTAGCAATGGGTGATCATGCTGACTATTCAGGCATCTCTTTCGATGAATACCTCTCGGACCAAGATGGCGTGATTTTGATGACCGAAAAAGATGCCGTAAAATGTTCTCATATGCAGGATCCTAGAATTTGGGTTGTACCTCTCGTTATGCCTTTACCTAACAACTTATTAAACTGGATTACTCAAATATTGCATCGCCAACCGGATAAAAAATGATGGAAAAAAGATATCTTAATATTTTGGTTTGCCCCAACTGTAAGGGTAAATTATCTTTCGATGAAAGCGCTCAAGAACTCATTTGTGACCTCGATAAACTCGCCTATCCAATTCTGGAGGGTATTCCGGTCATGCTCATCGACCAAGCGCGTCAAATCCTTCCAGCAGTCAATCCTTAAGGTATGACAACTCCCTTTATTGTTGTCATTCCAGCACGCTTAGCCTCGACAAGACTACCAAGAAAACCTCTCGCTGATATTGGCGGTGCACCTATGGTTGTCAGAGTGGCGCAGCAAGCCGCAAAAAGTGCCGCATTAAGAGTCATTATTGCAACGGATAGCCTAGAGATTGCAGAGGTCTGCCAAGACTATCAATTGGAAGTCATTCAAACGAGTGATCAACACTCCACTGGCACAGATCGATTAAGTGAGGTGGTCAATCAGCTCGATTTAGATGGTAATGCGATTGTGGTGAACGTCCAAGGTGATGAGCCCTTTATCCCACCTGACCTCATCAACCTCGTCGCAGAGTCGCTAGCTAGTCATCATGACTGTGCGATTGCGACAGCCGCAGTAAAAATTACCGATCCATCAGAAATACAAAGCCCGCACGTCGTCAAAGTGATTCTGAACGCCAATGAACAAGCTTTGTATTTTTCAAGAGCTGGTATTCCCTTCCAACGGGATGATGGAGCACCATCCATGCCGCACCTTCGACATCTAGGTATTTACGCTTATAGAGTTCACTTTCTGAAAGCCTTTACCAAACTTGCTCCAGCACCGATCGAAAAGATGGAAGCCTTGGAACAGCTCCGAGCCTTATATAATGGCTATAACATTCATGTAAAAATTTATCATGAGACGCCACCGGCAGGAATTGATACTCCTGAAGATTTATTGATGGCACAAAAACATTGGGCGCAATTGCTTCATAAATAAAGTTAAGATGATGGTATTTGTATTTAAAGAGGAAAAATAATGAGACTAATCTTATTAGGCGCTCCAGGCGCTGGTAAAGGTACACAAGCAAAGTTTATTTGTGAAAAATATGCCATCCCTCAAATTTCGACGGGTGATATGTTGCGTGCCGCCGTCAAAGAAGGAACTCCTCTTGGTGTCGAAGCGAAAAAAATTATGGATTCTGGTGGACTCGTTTCCGATGACATCATTATCGGCCTCGTGAAAGATCGTTTAACGCAACCTGATTGCTCAAAGGGTTATTTGTTTGATGGCTTTCCAAGAACAATTCCTCAAGCACAAGCCATGAAAGATGCGGGTGTACCACTAGACTATGTCATAGAAATTGATGTCCCTTTCGATGCCATCATCGATCGCATGAGTGGACGGCGTGTACATATTGCCTCCGGAAGAACTTATCACCTGCGTTATAACCCTCCAAAAGTTGAGGGTAAGGATGATGTCACCGGTGAGGAATTAATCCAACGTGACGATGATAAAGAGGCCACTGTTCGCAAGCGCTTAGATGTCTACGATGCTCAAACGAAACCCTTAATCCACTACTACTCCTCGTGGGCCAAAGCAGGAGATACTTCAGCAAAAGTCTCACCACCTAAGTGTGTTCAAGTGAACGGCACTGGCACCGTAGAGGAAATTACTTCGAGAGTTTTAAAGAGCCTTTAATCGTTAAAGGTCTTTTTAAGTAGCGATTCACTTCTGAGCCAACTCAGGTAATGAAATCACTTCAATATCATCCGCTATTTTGTAGCTCTCGTTTCCTGGGTAAACCACATATTTTTTATGTGGTTTTAAATCCTCACATGCCACATAAAACCCTTTTTCCAATTTAGGGGCTAGGCTGCGTTTGATTTCAATGGCCCACTGCAAATTGTTAGGCCAAGTTAATATCAAATCAATTTCAGCGCCGGCGTTAGTGCGATAAAAGTGTGCTTGTACATTATTTGGTAAATAAGACAATAAATTTTCAATCACAAAACATTCCCAACTATGACCAACGACCGGGTGAGACAACAATGCATCTTGATCTGCAATATCTAGCAAAGCATGCATTATTCCACTATCTCGTACATAAACTTTAGGCGTTTTTACTAAGCGCTTACCTATATTCATATGCCATGGTTGTAATCGCCTGACCAATAACAAATCTACCAATAAATCCAAGTATTTTGCTATCGTCTTCACATCAACGCCAAGGCTTGCCGCAAGTTGCGCTTGGTTCAAAAAGCAACCTTGTTGATGAGCCAGCATTGTCCACAACCTTCTTATAGTTTACGCAGCAATGCGAGGGCCAAATTGTGGAATTTCTCTTTCTAAATAGGTCCGAATAAAGTTATCACGCCAACGAAAACTCTTTTGTGGGTTCGAGGATAAAAAACTGTCTGGAAAACCACCCCTGACCCATAAATCATTCATCTGCGTTGGAGCAATTTCTAAAATGTTAATCGGATCTAATTCTAGGTATGAAACACGACCCACTAAGGACTCTCCAGACTGCTGAAGTAAATCCAGAGAAGCAGTGCCTAAAAGTAAAAATTGCCCAAATGTGATGCCGTCTCTTCGAAGTTGATCAATAATTCCGCGCAATATCGGAAACAAACCTGGCATACGGTGAACTTCATCGAGAATCACTAAGCGATGTTGATGACCTTCAAAAAATAACTCGGGCTCCTGCAGTTTTGCCAAGTCTTTTGCAGACTCAAGATCTAAATAGATGGCATTAAACTTTTTTCCTTCTAGTAACGCCAAAGTCGTTTTACCTACCTGACGAGACCCCAAAAGTACAACCGTCGGAGACTCCTGCAGAGCTTGCTCCAGTCGCTTGGAAAGTATTCTATCAATCATCGTTGTAATTACAGGATATGATTACCTGATTTGCAAGGTAAATTTAACTATAAAAAATAGAACAAATCTATAATAATCAACTATTTAAGCTCTTTAAGAGCCGTTTCAAAAGATTCAATGTCTTCAAAACTACGGTAAACCGATGCAAATCGTATGAAGGCAACTTTATCTAAGCGCTTAAGCTCACGCATCACCAACTCGCCGATGCGCGATGTGGGTATTTCTTTTTCCCCTAGACTAGTAACACGGTCTTCTAAGTGGGCAATCGCTTGCTCTAACGCTTCTGAAGATACCGGCCGCTTACGCAGGGCTAAGCGCATCGAACTAAAGATTTTTTCACGGTTATATTCCACTCGACTACCATCTTTTTTAACGAGTGTAGGCATCGATAGCTCAACACGCTCATAGGTGGTAAAGCGCTTATCGCATTTTTCACAACGACGACGACGTCTAACGGCACGACCATCCTCAGAAACACGTGAGTCAAGTACTTGTGTTTCTTCGTGAGGACAAAAGGGACAATGCATATGGGTGGTTTAAGCTCCGTAAACTGGAAATTGTTTCGTCATGACCCCAACTTCAGCGCGAACCCGATCAATCGTTGCTGGATCATTCGGGTTTTCTAAAATATCTGCGATCCAATTCCCAACCTGTATCGACTCTGGGACTTTAAAGCCACGGGTAGTCATGGCAGGTGATCCCAAACGGATGCCGCTGGTCACAAATGGTTTTTCTGGATCCTTCGGTATGGCATTTTTATTGACCGTAATATGCGCTAGCCCTAAAACTCTTTCGGCTTCTTTACCCGTGATGTTTTTAGAACGCAAATCTACCAGCATCAAATGTGACTGAGTCTTACCTGAAACAATTCGTAGTCCACGACTCACCAGCGTCTTTGCTAACGCATCGGCGTTATCTAAAACTTGTTGTTGATACACTTTAAAGTCGGGTCTTAATGCCTCATGAAAAGCTACCGCCTTCGCGGCAATCACATGCATCAAAGGACCACCTTGTAAACCAGGAAAAATAGCAGAGTTAATCGCTTTTTCATGCTCGGCCTTCATCAAAATAACTCCTCCACGCGGTCCTCGCAAACTCTTGTGAGTTGTCGATGTCACTATATCTGCATAAGGAACAGGGTTTGGATATAAGCCCGCCGCAATCAACCCAGAGTAATGTGCCATATCAACCATCAAAATCGCACCTACCGCTTTAGCGACTTTGGCGAATCTTTCAAAATCAATATGTAAAGAATACGCAGATGCTCCAGCAATGATTAGTTTTGGACGGCTCTCATGAGCCAAGCGTTCCATAGCATCGTAATCAATCACTTCGTTTTGATCGAGTCCGTAAGGCACAATATTGAACCACTTACCACTCATATTGAGCGGCATACCATGCGTTAAATGACCACCTTCAGCCAAGCTCATACCTAAAATCGTGTCGCCCGGTTTTAAAAATGCCAAAAACACGGCTTCATTGGCGGATGCGCCGCAATGGGGCTGTACATTGGCGCAGTCTGCACCATATAGCTGTTTGAGGCGATCAATCGCCAATTGCTCAGCAACGTCAACAAACTCACAACCACCGTAATAACGCTTGCCTGGATAACCCTCAGCATATTTATTCGTGAGTTGCGAGCCCTGAGCCTCCAGGACTGCCGGAGATGTGTAATTTTCAGAGGCAATTAATTCAATATGCGCTTCCTGACGAGCATTTTCAGATTGAATGGCTTGGTAAAGTGCCGGGTCGGTTTTTGCTAAGGTTTGGCTGGATTCAAACATCTTTTGGTTCCTTGATCAATTAGGGATAAAATAGATTTATACCTCTATGATACAAAACTAAGCCTCTTACAAACATGAAACTTAAAAATATCCTTAAATTTTAATTTCACTATTTCATTTTTTTACAACACTGAGCCAATATGCCACAAGAAGATCTATCCATCATTAGCCTGATTCTGAATGCCAGTATAGTTGTGCAACTTATTTTGGCACTTTTAATCTTTTTATCTATTGCTTCTTGGTCAATCATTATTAGAAAAGGCTTTGCACTTGGGGCTGTTCGACGTCAAACCGAAGCCTTTGAGAAGAATTTTTGGTCCGGCGGAGACTTGAACACTTTATTAGAAGCCGCTCAACGTAATCAAAATAAATATGCCAATTCCTTAGAAAGAATTTTCCAAGCAGGAATGCAGGAGTTTTTAAAAGGCCGCGACATTGATCCGGCTCGTCGAGCCATGAAAGCAACATATCAACGAGAGATGGATTCTCTAGAGTCCAACTTGCCATTTTTGGCTTCTGTAGGTTCCGTATCTCCCTACATCGGTCTATTTGGAACTGTGTGGGGCATTATGAATTCTTTTCGAGGTCTTGCCAACGTTCAGCAAGCAACGCTAGCTAGCGTCGCACCAGGTATCGCTGAAGCATTAGTAGCGACAGCGATTGGACTTTTTGCGGCAATCCCTGCCGTGGTGTTTTATAACCGCAGTGCTTCAGATGTCGATCGCTTAGCGATTCGTTTTGAAACTTTTATCGAAGAATTTACTAACATTTTGCAGCGTCAAGCCAATGGCAAACATCCAACGAAGTAGTCGAGGCAATCGCCGCAGGGTGATGTCGGATATTAACGTCGTGCCTTACATCGATGTGATGCTGGTATTGCTCGTGATATTTATGGTGACGGCACCATTTGTCAATCCCGGGGTAGTCAATCTTCCAAGCGTTGGTGGCGCAAAGGTTCAGCCATTACCTCCTATATTTTTAAATATTAATGAAAAAGAACAAATTAAAGTGAATGAGAATGGCAGTACAACTCGCACCTTAACCCGTTCCCAATTAGGTAGCTTTGCTAGAGAGTTATCCACAAAAAACCCTGACCAACCTATGGTCATCGCCGCAGATAAATCGATTCGATATGAAATCGTGATGGATGTCATGTCACAACTAAAAGAAAATGGCGTCAAGCGTGTCGGTCTTGCCGTTAAAAGTAAGTAGTTACAACTATGGCTCAAGTCATTAAATATCCTCGTTGGGAACATCCAGAGCCAGGTACCAAAAAATCATTATTCCTATCACTGCTTGCGCACAGCTTATTAGCGCTGATGTTTACTGTTGGCTTAAATTGGAAAACCAGCTCAACTCCATCAGGTGTTGAGGTTGAGTTATGGGATGGCACTCCGCCCACAATCATTGAAGAAGATGTCGTTGAAAAACCCATCATCCCAATTGAGGATAAGGCAGAGATAGTTATCCAAAAGAAAAAAGAAATGCCTAAGTCTGAAGTGCCGCCTGAGAAAAAACCGGAACCACCGAAGGTAATTGAAAAACCAAAACAAAAACCAGAAAACAAAGTCGAAACAAAGCCTAAAGTCGAGCCCCCTAAAGAAAAACCTAAAGCAAAAGAAGAAGTAAAGGAAAAGCCAAAAGCACCTCCAGTTGATCCCAAAAAAGAAGCGGCAGAAGAAAAAGAACGAGCCGACCGACTCACTAAACTTCGTGCTGATGCAACCACCGAAAGTGGGGGCTCTGGAGGAACATCAGGATCTGGAACTGGGTCAGGTGGAGTTTCACCGGGTTATGCAGACAAAGTCAGACGTGCCGTTAAACCTTGGATTAATTATCCCAATGCAGCGCAAGTGGAAGGTAATCCAGCTGCTCAAGTAGCCGTTGACACTGCGCCTGATGGTCGAATCATCAGTAAAAAGCTGACAAAGTCTAGTGGTTTGCCCGACTGGGACGCTGCCGTTTTGCGAGCACTAGATGCCACAGGCAGTTTTCCAAAAGATGAAAACGGTACTGTTCCAAAATCAATGGTACTCATTTTTAAACCAAAAGATTAACCCTATCACTGAAGATGATTACAATCAAAGGATGTTTATAGAGCGTATTCAAATGAAAAAAGTTTTATCACTACTCTTGGTTTTCTTGGGCTCAATGATTGGCTTTATTCATGTGGCCTTTGCTCAAATGCAAATTGAAATCACTGGTGTGGGACAGTCCTTGTACCCTATCGCCGTGACTCGCTTTTTGAATGAATCAGGACTGCCAGCCTTTGTAACGGATGTTGTTCGGTCAGACCTCACGAATAATGGTAACTTTGCCAATGTTGAACGGGGTGAAACAGAAGTCGCTGAAAATGCCAAGCCAGACTTGACCATGTGGGGTGCTCGACGTGCCCAAGCCCTAGCAATTGGCACAATTACTCCTCTTCCGAACGGGCAATATGAAGTGAAATACCGTTTATACGACGTTGTGAAAAACCAATCACTTGGTGGGACCACGATTACAGTCGATCGAAATAATTTTCGTAAAGCAGGTCATGCTATTGCGGATGATATTGTGCAACGCCTGACTGGTGAGCGAGGTATATTTTCAACCCGCCTTTCTTACGTGGTACATAACGGGAATAGATATCAACTGATGATCTCTGATTCAGATGGACAAAACCCACGAGAAGCTCTCTCAAGTTCAGAGCCAATCATCTCCCCCTCTTGGTCGCCGGATGGCAAGAAAGTCACTTATGTTTCTTTTGAAAGTAAAAAACCCGTCATCTATATTCATGAATTAGCGACGGGTAAGAGAATTGTTTTATCGAACGAAAAAGGAAATAATAGCGCTCCTTCATGGTCACCCGATGGATCCAAACTAGCGTTATCTCTTTCTAGAGATAACAATACTCAAGTCTATGTAATTAATGCTGATGGTACAGGTTTGAGACGTATGTCAAGAAGCTCAGCCATCGACACAGAGCCTCAATTTTCTGCTGATGGAAACTCACTCTACTTTACTAGCGATCGTGGTGGCTCTCCTCAGATTTACCGAATGGGGATTGAGGGAGAAGCTAGCTCCGCGGCGAAACGTGTGACATTTAAACACGCTTATGCTACTAGCCCGCGCCTATCACCAGATGGGAAATACATGGCTTATATTGCAAGATCTGGTGGGTTTAGGCTTCAACTTATGGAGCTACGCAGTGGTGAGGTCATCAGCCTGACACAAACCAATTATGATGAAACGCCGACCTTCGCTGCCAATGGCAAGTTCTTACTATATGCCACTCGAGTTGATGGTAGACCTGTCCTCGCAGCCGTCTCTGTAGACGGTTATGTAAAACAAGTTCTTAGAATACCCGGCTCTGTTGTCCGAGAACCAGCTTGGGGCCCATTTATGAATTAAGTGCTTTCATTTGAAAAAGCTTTAGACTGTAATAAAATGACTTCAGAATAATTACTAACTATTTTCAATATAAGGGATTTACACCATGAATCACTCTTTTAGTCGCATCCTTCGTCTAGTTGCCTTACTAATCATTACCTTAGGTCTAGGTGCTTGTGCATCTGGCGTTAAATTGGATGATATTAATCCAACGAAAAAAGCGGAGGGAGCTTCTTCCTTATCCTCCAAAGAGAATAAGTATGCTAACGAGCCTTGGAATGATCCAGCTAGCCCTATTTATAACAAAAGCTTCTATTTTGATTTTGATAACTACACGGTAAAAACTAGTGATCAGACAACAATTAATGCTCACGCACAATATTTAAACACCAATAAAAACCAAAAAATTGTGATTCAAGGCAACACTGATGATCAAGGTACAACGGAATATAACTTGGCCCTTGGTCAAAAACGTTCTGAGGCGGTTCGTAAGTTATTAGGTCTTCTCGGAGTTTCTGATAACCAAATGGAAGCAGTCAGTTTTGGTAAAGAAAAACCAAAATCCACTGCAACAGATGATGCTGGTCGAGCAGAAAATCGTCGCGCTGATATCGTCTACATTAAATAATTAAAAGTCCTATTGAAGCGCGTTCTCTATCTTATTATTTACTGCTTGTGCGGAACATGGATGGTGTCTGCACAAGCTGCTTTATTTGAAGACACGGATGCACGCAAACAAATTAACGTTCTGACAGATTCTTTAAAAAATAACCAAAAAGCGATACTTGAACTTTCAACTTCCAACGATAAACTGAAGGAAGAAAATCAATCCTTACGCGGAAAAATTGAAGAGTTACAAAAAAATCATCAAGATTTGAGTGACAGTTTAAAAACGTATTACCAAGAACTGAATGAACGTCTTAATAAGTTGGAACCTCAGGATATTGAAGTTGAAGGTGTTCGAGGAAGCTCCTTAACTGGGGAAAAAGAATCCTATGAAAATGCTTTAAAAGATTTTCAAAATGGAGATCTGCCCAAGGCCAATAAATCTTTTAATGAATTTGTCAGTAAATATCCCGTAAGCCCTTACCTGCCATTGGCAAAATATTGGCTAGCCAATACGCAATATGCCTTGAAAGATTACAAAGCAGCGATAGAGTCTGCTCAATCTATCATTAAGCAATACCCAGATCATCCAAGAGTTCCAGAAACTTATAACACCATTGCGAATTCCCAAATTGAGGCTGGTCAAAAAGCGGATGCCAAAAAAACATTAGGCTTCATTATTAAAACCTATCCGGAAACAAAGGCTGCTCAAACAGCAGCAGCCACACTTGCCAAGTTGAAGTAAATGAGCACTGTAACAGAATTTGAGAAATTTGCGCCGCGCCATCCAAAAGATCCTGCAGTTGTCCTTTTGTCAGGCGGTCTAGACTCAGCAACAGTTTTAGCTATGGTGCAAAAGCTGGGATATACGCCCTATGCACTCTCATTTCGCTATGGTCAGCGTCACTCTTCAGAGCTTGACGCAGCCTCTAAAATTGCCGCTCAATTTGGAGCCGTTCGCCATGAAATTATTGATTTAGATTTAAGTCGCTTTGGTGGCTCAGCACTCACCGATATGGATTTAGAACTACCCACCTCAAAAACTAATACCCCTCATCAAAATATCCCGATTACCTATGTGCCTGCTAGAAACACCATTATGTTGTCTTGCGCACTGGGTTGGATGGAAGCATTACAGGCGACCGATATATTTTTTGGTGCTAATGCTGTCGATTTCTCTGGCTATCCTGACTGCCGTCCTGAATATGTCAAATCTTTTGAACAACTTGCCAACCTAGCCACTCGTGTTGGCGTGGAAGAACATACTGTTCGCGTTCACGCTCCAATCATCACAATGAGTAAAGCGCAAATTATTCAAGCAGGAACAAAACTTGGCGTAGATTTTTCTCAAACAGTCTCCTGTTATCAAGCAAATCAACTTGGCCAAGCTTGTGGTATTTGTGAATCATGTAGATTACGTCAACAAGGATTTGCAGATGCCAAGTTAGCAGATCCAACCATTTATCAAACCTAAAATCTATGCCAAACTTTTCCGTTGAAGATCAGGCTATGATGTTAGCAGCCTTGCAGTTAGCCCTGAATGCAAAAGGAATCGCAGATCCAAATCCATCCGTAGGCTGCATCATTACCAAAGACCATGAAATTATCGGTCGAGGATTTACTCAAGAACCAGGTCACCACCACGCAGAAATCATGGCTCTTCAAGATGCCCAGCGACAAGGGCAAGGGCTTGAAGGAGCTACTGTTTATGTCACTCTTGAACCATGTTGCCATTTTGGTAAAACACCGCCGTGCACTCAAGCACTAATTGCTGCCAAGGTGGCTAAAGTGGTGATTGCGGCCATCGACCCGAATCCTTTAGTGGCAGGTAAAGGTGTTGCTGAACTGCGTCATCATGGCATATTGGTTGATACAGGATTGTTTGAATTAGAAGCCATGATGCAAAATCTGGGCTTTATGAAACGGATGAAAGAAGGATTACCTTGGGTACGGCTCAAAATGGCTGCAAGTATTGATGGGATTACAGCATTACCCAACGGGCAAAGCCAGTGGATTACTAGTCAAGAAGCGCGTGCTGATGGTCATGTGTGGCGGGCGCAAGCCAGTGCGCTTTTAACGGGTATTGGAACCGTTGCTGCGGATAACCCCCAAATGAACGTGAGAGGAACGTTGATTAACAATCAGCCACTCAGAGCGATTATTGACTCTCATCTCGATATTGCTCTCGATGCCAAGATCCTGCATAACGGCCGAAGTATGATTTTTTGTGCTAGCCCAGAAAAAATAACCTTAGATACCAAATTCAAGGTATTGAAAGATTTGAATGTCCAAGTCGTACAAATGCCCAACGAGTTTGGGAAAGTCGATCTTCCTGGAGTCATGCGTTATCTCGCTCAAGAACATAGCGCTAATGAAGTCCATGTTGAGGCGGGTTATAAACTCAATGGATCTTTACTTCGTGAAAATTGTATCGATGAACTATTGCTGTATTTTTCACCCATGTTGTTGGGACAAGGTGCCGGTCTAGCAAACTTAGGTCCACTAGAGTCTTTACCTGAGATCAAGTCTTGGAAATTTTTGGACCAACAACTCATTGGGACTGATCTACGACTCCGGCTGATGAAAGCCATTTAATTTTGCTCACAGCACGATGTGTGCAGCATCGTGGATAATATAGTCATGTTTACAGGAATCATTGCCTCTATCGGAAAAATTCAGGAAGTATCACCTCGGGGTGATGGCTTTAGACTGATGGTTGATGCTGGTCAACTTGATCTTTCTGATGTCCTACTTGGAGATAGTATTGCGATTCAAGGGGCGTGTATGACGGTGGTGGAATTGGATGTGAATAAAAACTCCTTTTGCTTTGATGTTTCTGCAGAGTCTATTCAAAAAACGCATGGACTAGCAAAGCCAGGATTTGTGAACTTAGAAAAAGCTCTTCGCTTTAATGATCGACTAGGTGGTCACCTTGTCAGCGGACATGTGGATGGTATCGGTCATGTTCATCAGTTCGAAGTGGTTGCCGTTCCTGGTCAGTTACCTTCAGAAGGTAACTCTTGGCATTTAAGTATTGATGCGCCAGGGTTTTTAGAAAAATATCTGGCCTATAAGGGCTCCATTGTGATTAATGGTACTTCCTTGACCGTGAATCAAGTTGAGGATTTAAAGGTTAATGAACTTGCAGTAACACGTGTCCATATTAATTTGATACCTCATACCTTAGAAAATACTACTCTGCAATACTTACAAAGTGGCGATCCAGTGAATTTAGAAGTCGACTTGATCGCTCGTTATTTAGAACGCATGCTGAGCGTGCATCCATTGAATACCCCATCATCATGACCAGTGAACTCACTCCTTTTTTAAGCTCTACCCTCGAGATTATTGCCGACATGCGCGCTGGCAAGATGGTCATCCTCGTTGATGAAGAGGACCGCGAAAATGAAGGTGATCTTGTTTTAGCAGCTGACCACGTCACGGCTGAGGCAATTAACTTTATGGCACGCTTTGGGCGAGGCCTGATTTGTCTTACCTTAACTCGTGAACACTGTGCGCAATTAAAACTACCGTTAATGGTGCGTGATAATGGCACTTCAATGGGCACGAATTTTACGGTTTCCATTGAGGCTGCTACAGGGGTTACAACGGGCATCTCTGCCGCTGACCGAGCCCACACGATTAAAGCGGCTATTGCAAAAAATGCAGGTCCTGGAGACATTGTTCAACCAGGACATATTTTTCCTCTTATGGCTCAGCCTGGCGGCGTGCTTGTTCGCTCTGGACATACTGAGGCTGGTTGTGACTTAGCTAGTCTTGCGGGATGCACTCCCGCATCAGTGATTTGTGAAATCATGAAAGATGATGGCACCATGGCTCGGTTACCCGATTTGGTGGAATTTGCGAAAGAACACCACATCAAAATTGGCACGATTGTTGAT
Organism: Burkholderiaceae bacterium; assembly: GCA_947472645.1. Lineage (GTDB taxonomy): Bacteria > Pseudomonadota > Gammaproteobacteria > Burkholderiales > Burkholderiaceae > Polynucleobacter. The sequence goes on along the minus strand of CANJBQ010000001.1, from coordinate 108,212 downwards.
TTGATTAAATATCGTAGCCAAAACGAAAGTATGGTCAAACAAATTGGTCAAAAAACCTTTAAAACTGTTTGGGGTGATTTTTTAGGGACGCTTTATCGTGATGCCCCGAATCAAAATTTACATCTAGCACTGACGAAAGGCTCTCCTCAAGCGAGTGAGATTACCCTTGTCCGTGTTCATGAACCCAGCTTGATTTTAGATTTTCTGGATCAAAGTGGTAGCCTTCACTCATGGCCACTAGCCAAAGCACTGAAAACTATTGCAACTTCTGAATGTGGTGTGGCGGTCCTCCTAAACGTAGACTCCGAAAAGTCTCTCTCAGCTCTTTGGTTGAGTGAATTTGAACCACCTAAAACGTCAAAAGATATTGCTTCACCGGCGATTCGTAAACACGATTTTAGAACGTATGGCATTGGGGCCCAAATCCTTCGCGATCAAGGCGTTGGAAAAATGCGTCTTATGAATAAGCCTGGTCCACTTTCTGGAATGTCGGCATACCAACTCGAAGTTGTCGGCTATTTAGATTCTGAGTAATACACTGTCTATATCGATACCATTTAATCTATTACTTCAACATCAGGGAAAACACAATGGAAGAAAATCAAAGCACTGAGACAACCGGACAAATTGATTTTTTAGAGCCCAATCTTGAAGGCGCTGAGCTTAGAATTGCTATTGTGCAAGCTAGATTTAATGAAGAGCATTGTCGCGCCCTAACTGAAAGCTGTATGAATGAACTAATTCGCTTAGGTGTTTCAACCGATGATGTTTTGCTGACCACTGTTCCTGGCGCTCTCGAAATTCCACTAGCTTTACAAAAGCTGGCTGAAACTGGCGAGTTTGATGCTTTGATAGCTCTAGGAGCAATCGTTCGGGGTGAGACCTATCACTTTGAATTAGTTTCAAATGAATCTGGCGCAGGGATTACGCGTGTTAGCCTTGATTTAGGAATCCCGATCGCCAATGGCGTCTTAACCGTCGAAAATGATGCACAGGCAAAGGCTAGGTCCTCACAAAAAGGCAAAGATTGCGCCATGGCAGCCGTTGAAATGGCGAACTTTTGCCTTACGATTCAGGATGGAGAAGATGCCTCCTAGCCCGTACCTGACAGAGCAACATAAATTAGTCTCTTCAACACAGATTAAAAGGTCCTTAACACCGCGTCGTCGGGCAAGGGAGTATGCCCTTCAAGGTATCTATCAATGGTTAATGATTAGTAAGTCGGGTGGATTACCTAGCGCTGCTTCAATTGCAAAACAACTGGCTGAAGACCCCGCTTTTGTCAAAGCGCAACTCGTGTTATTTGAATCAATCTTTCAGGGTGTAAGTCATCATAGCGACACACTCCAAGGTGAAATTGCGCAACACCTAGACCGCCCTATCGAAGAGCTTTCCCCAATCGAACTTGGTTGTCTGATGATTGGAGCATATGAGCTGAAATTTGATCTGGCTACCCCCTACAAGGTTGCTATCAACGAAGCTGTTGAGCTTACGAAGACCTTTGGTGGTACTGATGGACATAAGTATGTCAATGGCGTACTTGATCAAATCGCTCATCGCTTTAGATCTGCTGAGATTGAAGCAAATCTATAAATAAAAAGTCCTTCTATGACTAGAAGGACTCTTCTAAGACCGCTGTTAGATTAAGAGTCTTGCTCTTTAACTTCTAAAATCTTTACCGGCTGAACAGTTAAATCCTCTACCGCGACTTTGTCTTGTTTCACAGTTACAGGTAATACTTTATTGATCAGCGCTAAAGAAACTTCCAAAGGCACATTTGTGATGTCAACATTCTTGAGCAAGGCGATTAATTGTTCGCGCTCACGCATGACCTTGCCAGCATATCCGCCGTCACCAAAAGCAGCACCACCAACGTAATAACGTAAACCACCTTGCAGTGAACCTGCTTGGGCAATAAAGTACTTTAAAATATATGCTCCAACGCGAATATTGGCCTCTGGTTTAAATGCTGCCGCAGTTCCTCCATAAGGAACAAACTTATCAGCGTGAACCCTTGTTAATACCTGCATCAAACCTTGGGCTCCCATATTACTTTGAATATTCGGATTAAAGTTGGACTCAATCGACATCACCGCCACTAAAAGAACAGGGTCAAGATCCACCTCTTTAGCAACCACGATCGCATGCGAAACATACTGATTGATTGCATTTGGATCTAAGCGATATTTGTTGGCCATAAAGTTAGCTACCTTTTGTTGATCAGGCAAGCTGGCCATTAGGCGTGCGTCTTGCGCCTCGGGATCAATTTTTCCAGGAATTTGCTTCGCTAAAGGCTCTATCGACGGAACCGGCAAATTTAAGACTTCAGGACTTAATAACTCTCCTGAATTTGAGGAAGTCGATCGTCCAATACCAAAAAGGACTTTTTTCAAACTTGGAGTAGGCTCTCTTTCCATGTCCTGGTGACTGCTAACGCTAGACACCTCTAAGCCTATCAAGGAGACCGATTTTGCTAATTCAGTTCGGAGTGGCTCGTTAATCATAACGGCGACGCCAATAAAGACACCGATGATGGCGACTGAATTACCGACCTTAATGAGAGTGGTTTTAAAGCCCCTATTAGGGGGAGCGCGGTAAACCTTGTAGTCTGATTTCTGCGCGTAAGTATTTAGCTTATGACGGACGAGACTCAATACAACTTGCAACTTCAACTGAGCTCTTGCATATAAGTTAATCAACTTTCTATTCATCAATACATACCTGCTTCTTTGTTCATCAGCCGTCATCTTAGGGAAGTCTTTATACCTAGTCAAGTATATTAAAATACTTAATTAGATTTTTAAGTTATGATTTTCTTGGTATTTCTACTAAGTCAACACATCCCAAGGTTAAATCCTATTAAATTCAACCATTAATTATGTTAGTAAGCACTAATTTTATTATCTGAAAAAATACCTATTTTTACTAAAATAGGGTCTATTTTTTATACTATGAAACCGTTTTTATCGGAAAGTTCTATGGAGTTTTATGCAATCCACGCAATACACCGTTACGCTCATGACAAATCAGACTTTGGCATGTTAAATTATGTGTTCTATTAAATGAATTAAAGTCCTCAATAAAGACTATTTTTACCGGAGATTAGGTTATGAACGCACCAGAACGCATCGCTTCCCCATCCATTCCATCACTATTAAAGAACCCCGCTCTTTTCCAAGAGCAAAGTTTTATTAATGGTACTTGGCGCACTTCTGCAAAAGGTGAAACTTTCTCTGTAAATAACCCAGCGACTGGCGAAATTATTGCCAAGGTCTCTAACATGGATACTACGGATGCCTTAGCGGCCATTGATGCGGCTAAAGTTGCCTTTAGTTCTTGGAAAAATAAACTCACTAAAGAGCGTTCTGCCATTATGCGCAAATGGTTTAACTTGATTGCCGCTAATGCGGATGATCTCGCGATGCTCATGACGATTGAACAAGGTAAGCCATTAGCCGAGGCTAAAGGCGAAATCATTTACGGAAATTCGTTTATCGAATGGTTTGCTGAAGAAGCAAAACGTGTTTCTGGAACAGTCCCAGCAACAACTTGGTCAGATAAGAGACTAGTGGTCCTGAAGCAACCAATTGGTGTATGCGTGGCCATTACTCCTTGGAATTTCCCAACCGCAATGATTACTCGTAAAGTGGCACCAGCAATTGCTGCTGGTTGCACGATTGTGATTAAGCCCGCTGAACAAACCCCTTTGTCTGCACTCGCTTTAGCGGTTCTTGCTAAAGAGGCAGGAATGCCAGATGGTGTGATTAATATTATTACGGCTGATGCCGACCGTTCGATCACTATCGGTAAAACCTTATGTGCGTCAAAGTCTGTATCTCATTTATCTTTCACAGGCTCAACACCTGTGGGACGTATTTTGATGGAGCAATGCGCTCCTACCGTGAAAAAAGTCGCCTTAGAACTCGGAGGCCACGCTCCCTTTATCGTTTTTGAAGATGCTGATTTAGACGCGGCAGTTGCTGGTGCAGTTGCCTCAAAATATCGTAACGCTGGTCAAACCTGCGTTTGTACCAACCGTTTTTATGTGCATGAGAGTTTACATGACGCCTTTGTTGAAAAGTTAGCAAAGGCTTCTGCAGAGTTGCCTGTTGGTAACGGATTAGATGCTGGCATTAACCAAGGGCCACTGATTGATGAGCAAGCCATTTTAAAAGTTGAACGTCATATTGCAGACGCTGTTGCAAAAGGTGCCAAAGTAAAAACTGGTGGTAAAAAGCATGCTTTAGGCGGCCTCTTTTTTGAGCCAACGGTGTTGTCCAATGTAACGAGCGAGATGCAAATCATGACTGAAGAAACATTTGGTCCTGTTTCCGCTGTCGTTCCATTTAAAGATGAGGCTGATGTGATCGCGGCAGCTAACAATACAGAATTTGGTTTAGCCTCATATTTTTACAGTAGAGATATTGGACGTATTTGGCGTGTTGCTGAACAGTTGGAATACGGAATGGTTGGTATTAATACAGGCCTATTCTCCAACGAGGTAGCTCCTTTCGGTGGCGTTAAGCAATCCGGACTTGGGCGTGAAGGAAGCGTGTGGGGTATGGACGAATATATGGAAATGAAATATCTCTGTATAGGTCTTTAACCCAAAGTTGTACCTCTATTGCTTTAAAAATTGAAGTTTGTATTGCCGTAAAAGTTACTAAAAGATAACTCTTACGGCTTTTTTATATTGAAATGTTTGCTATAAATAACTTTTTATTTATTCCAAATCGCTTTGTTAAATTAGCGCCTCTTGAACCAACTGGTCTTTTAAAACGTATTTGCACTTATACCGTTTGCAAAATAGATACATCACTCCTCACTAAAAGTTAATTAAAACCAACTTTTACTCATTTTATAAGGTATAATGTTACTTATGAATAACTTTATACTCAATCTCGCTGATTTGGGCCAAAGCTTTAAATCCGAACGTAAAGCTTTGGGCCTGACACAAGCCCAAGTGGCTGAAAAATCCGGACTTCGACGCGAAACTATTATTCAAATGGAAGCGGGTGCAAACGTTCAGGTCTCTACCTTCATACAAGCCATTTCAGCATTAGGAAAGGGTATCAAGATTGTCGATCGTAGAATCGATTATGACCAGCTCCAGGAGTTGTTTAATGACCAATAATCGAATCAAAGAACTTCAAGTTCATACACCACAAGGACTTTCCGGCTCCTTACATAAAGAAGCTAGGTACGCTTTCAATTACATCTCAAAAATACGTGATCAAGAAGTTTCCCTTGCTTTACCAACGAGAGCAGAAAGTTATTCAAGCGGTAACTTGTTTTCCGTATTTCAGATGAATAGACCTGAAGGCTATCTTCTCGAGTACATTCAAAATCGGTTTTCTAAATCACTTTATTTAGACGATATGATGCTCTTGAAATTAACAGGCAATAATCAGATTGGTCGATTAACCTATTCTGACGCAAATGAAGAACCATCTAGCTCCCCAAAATCACAAGTAAGTGTTGACGAAATAATCAAATCAACAACATCTGAAGAACTTTTTGAGTTTTTAGTAGACACTTACTTTAGTTCCGGCATTTCTGGCTTTCAGCCTAAGGTCATTGTGCCAGTGACCGATAAACGAACAATTCCAACAACTGAATATATCGTCAAATCTTCTGGAGAGGACTACCCATATTTGGCACAAAATGAATTTTTATGCATGGAAGTTGCTCGTATCTCTGGAATAAGAGTCCCCGAATTTTGGCTTTCAGATGATGGGGGGCTATTTATCATGAGTCGCTTTGATCGTAAAGAGAGTGGTGAGAAATTAGGTCTTGAAGATTGCATGGTTTTAATGGGTAAAGGCCCCAATGAGAAATACCAAGGAAGCTATGAAAATATTGCCAAAATCATAGAGCTGTTTTGCAAAGATAATGCCGTAGAAAGTAAAAAAAGATTTTTTGAATATTTTGCACTCTCTGTCTTATTGCAAAACGGTGACGCTCATTTAAAAAACTTTTCATTGATGTACGACGTGCCGGGTGGCAATATTGAACTTTCACCGCTCTATGATGTTGTCACTACTTCAATCTATACGACTACCAACCCAAAAACAGGATATACCAAAGTAGATAACACCTTAGCTCTGAATCTTAATAAGAGTAAGAGCTACCCGACAGATACAGATTTAATTAAATTTGGTGAAAGTTTTTGTATGGTGAGCAATGCTCAACAAATTTTAGAGAAAATAGAAGATGCCAAGAGGACAGTTCTACATCTTCATGCTAGCAGAATGAACTCTGATTTAATCCAAAAAATCAAGAAGGCTTGGAGAGTAATTTAAATCGGATTTCTGGGCAAGATAATCCGGAACTCGCAAAGCTTTGTTCATACAGGTAATGCCTCGGCGAGAACTAGGCCACGAAATTTATCCGGTAAAGATTTTGGGGTGAGCACATCCACTGAAACGCCTAAAAGCTTCTCTAGTTCGACTTGAATCGCCGCCAAGTCAAAAAGGGTCGTATTTGATGTCGGATCAATTAATATATCCAAATCACTACCCTCATGGTCATCCCCATGAAGAACTGAACCAAAGAAACGCGCATTACTCGCTCGATGACTCTCAACAACGTTACGGATGGCTGCTCGATGTGCTTGAAGGGCCTGGGAAGGCTTCATAAAGGTTCTCCGACCTAAAAATCTGTTTAATCATATCTCTCTTACCAACAAGTAAAGCAACATCAAGGATTAATGCTCTATTTGTAAATTCAACTACCAACTTCGTCCTCCAGTAACAGAGTATGCCTCTTTAAAAATAATTTTGTGAACACAATACACTAGTGAATATCATTACATTATTTAGGCATTCCCATTCTGCCGCTGTCTACAAGCTCAATGTAAATTTGGAGAAAATAAAACACCAAATTTTTCTGACATCGATAAAAGCCTTTTGTCGAGAGTCCATAGTTTTGAATTTGGAGTGATGATGGTTGATACTAATAAGATCATATCTACGATGCCACAACCAAGACCATAGAGACGCTCTCGTTCTACAAATTCCATAACCTCTATCAATGTTGCTAATTGTGGCTTTTGTAATTCGTTCAAATCAGATAATGTAGTTAATCGTAATGGGGGAGTTCCACACGCAATTTCTGCCATTACCATTGGGTGAATTAGGGCCGCATCTGTTTCAAGCAAGTTAATTAATGCCGGATTATGAACACGGAAATGATTTACCCACACAGAAGTATCTATTAATACACAATCCATCAAATAGAACCATCTCGGCGCGGAATATCACTCATTTCAGGCATGGTAGCCCCTAATGCAATTAAACGCTTTGAAGCCCGCACACGTATATAAGTCTTAATGGCCTCTCTAAACAAGTCGGCCTTATCCATAGCTGGATCTGCAAGATCCAAAGCTTTTTCATATAAAGAATCTTCAATCGTTACAGTTGTTCGCATTTGAATTCCTAACCACATCAATTAAATCATCATTATACATCAAATAAAGCATCAAAAAGTATGTACTTGTTTAACAAATCTTAAAATATGTTGCTCGCAACAACAGAATATGTACACAACATTTTCATTGAGTAAATTACCTAAGCGCCTCTGAAGGTTATTAACACTCAAAGAGCTAGGCAAAATAATAGCTATTAAACGACAAAAATACGGTTTTAATAGCTAAAAAACGACATTTAATCAGCTATATGCGGTAATCATAGCTCAGCGTCAGGAAATAGCGCTTATGGATAAGATTGTTCACTCTAGACCAAAAGATTCTCATGATGTATTGGGCGTGTTTCATTTGGCTCTTGATTCACCGACACGTAATGCCCCGCCTCCGCCAGGGGATGCGTTTTTAAATACGCTACAACAATGGCACGAACAATTAATGCGCCAAAGACCTGAGGTTAATCCAGGTCAATTAAAAAGCGAGGTGAACTATGCAGGTACTACAAAATTTGTAGATCCTGGAATGGTGCGGGGAACTTTTGAAGCTTGTTCAGAATTAGCCTTATCAATACCAGAAGGGCTAGCTCGGGCAATATTTTATGGATTTCTAGTGTCTGATATTCATCCATTTGATGACGGCAATGGCCGCATATCAAGATTATTGATGAATGCAGAGCTATCACGCATAGGGCTATGCCGCGTCATAATTCCCACGCTATTTCATCTTCAGTATGTTGATTGTGCGAAACAATTAACCTATAACAATGATCCAGCGGGTTATGTAAAAGCGATAGCATTGATGGCTCAATGGTCGTCACAGTTTGATTACTCAGATTTACCAAAACTCATTTTAAATTTAATAAAAACGAATGCTTTAGAAGAATCTCCCATTCGATATAAATTAATGAATGTAGATGGCTCAAATATCAAAGTAGTTTAGTGGGCCAAAAAATATTGTGTTCAATTAACTTCATCTAAGGGTTAAAACTCAACGAATTTTAGACGCTAAACTTTCAAAAATACCAGATCCCAAACCCCATGCCCGAGTTTTAATCCTCTATTTTCAAACTTGGTAATTGGTCGATAACTCGGTCTTTGTGCATAGCCAGCAATCATTTGAGCATCATCTAAAGTTACTTGTGAACTAGATGTGTTTTTTAATTGAGTCTGTGCACTCAAAACCCTCAACATCTGATGGGCATACTCTTCCCAATCTGTTGCAAGATGCATATATGCACCTAGCTTCATTTTTTGACACAACTGATGAATAAACACCTCTTGTACAAGCCTTCTTTTGTTATGCTTTTTTTTGTGCCACGGGTCTGGAAAAAAAATATGTATCCCGTCTAATATGCCGTCTGGAATCATCTTCTCAATGACTTCTACCGCGTCATGACGAATAATCCGAATATTAGCAATCTGCTCTTCACCAATTTTCTTGAGCAAGGCCCCAACGCCAGGTTCATGAACCTCAATCCCCAAAAAGTCATCCTGAGGGCGAACTTTAGCAATATGGGCAGTTGTTTCTCCCATACCAAAGCCAATTTCTAAAATCTTTAATTTCTTCAAATCACTCTGATCAAAAGACTGCCCCCAATCCAAAGGCTTTGGATCAAAGGGAATTAAATATTTAGGTCCTTGTTCATCGATGGCGCGTTGTTGACCGAGTGTGGTTCTTCCCGCACGCATCACAAAAGATTTGATGCGTCGCGGGACTCTATTTTGTTCTTCTAAGGGTTGGGTATGATCTATCGACATAAATGATTCGGCTTAAGCACCCCAATTGATCCAACCAAAGCTGGATGTCAAAATAACTAATAAACCAAAGGCAATACGGTACCAGGCAAAGGGCTTGAAATTATGATGACTGACATACCCAATCAGCCATTTAACGCATAAGAATGCGGAAATAAATGCGGAAATAAAGCCAACTGCAAGAACAGGGCCAAATCCTGCCATATCCAGCAAACCTGTATCATGGCGCAATTTATACAGCTCATAAACAGTAGCGCCTACAATCACCGGCATGGCTAAAAAGAAAGAAAACTCCGTCGCCACCTGACGTGGCAAACCCAACAGCATTCCACCAATAATCGTTGCACCTGACCTTGATGTGCCTGGTATCAAGGCAGCGCATTGCGCAAAGCCAACCTTGATAGCATCTTTCATGCTGAGGTCTTCAACATGCTCAATACTTTGAAGAACTACTTTACGACTACTTTGTTTGGCTTTCTCTAAATGTTCCGCCCACAGAATAATAAAACCACCAATAATAAAAGCCATTGCTACAGGGATCGGTGCAAACAAATGTGCTTTGATGAACTTACCAAAAATCAATGCCAAAGTAATGGCGGGTATTGATGCAACGATCACATTCATTGCAAAGCGATTCGATAAGGGTCTTCTCCCCAAGCCAGAAATCACATTAACAATTTTTTGACGAAACTCCCAACACACCGCCAAAATTGCCCCCAACTGAATAATGACTTCAAAGGCTTTGCCTCGTTCATCATTAAATTGTAAAAGATGGCCAGCTAAGATTAAATGACCCGTGCTAGAGATGGGTAAAAACTCCGTCAAACCCTCCACGATTCCCATGATGAGTGCTTTTGCTAAAACAACAAGATCCATTGCTATTCCAATTTTAAAAAGTATGACGGTTATTTTATTCGTATCGCAAAGCAACAATGGGTTGCATTTGTGCCGCCTTCTTCGCAGGGTAGTAACCAAAGAAAATGCCTATCGCAGCAGAAAAACTTACTGCAATCACAATCGAGAAAATACTCAGGCTAATATCCCAATTTGCCAAATATGCTACAAGAGCCGATATAGCGATACCTAACAGAACACCCAACGCTCCACCGAGTGTGGCAAGGGTCATCGCCTCCACTAAAAACTGTGTCATGATATCTCTGCCTCTTGCCCCAACCGCTAAACGTAATCCAATTTCTCGGGTCCGCTCAGTCACTGATACCAACATGATATTCATAATCCCAATCCCACCCACCAACAAACTCACCGAGGCTACTGCTGCTAACAACATGGACATAACTTTACTCGCAGCTTCCTGCATTTTCAGAATTTCCGTCAGATTGCGTACCTGAAAATCGTTTTCCATCCCCGGCTGAATCCGGTGGCGTTGTCGAAGTAACTCATTGATACGCTCTTCGACAATCCCCGTGACAGAGGCATCTTGCGCTTTAATCAAAATAGTTCCCACTCGAGCAATCCTCCCTCGAGGCTCTCCAAATAATCGATTACGACCGGTCGTTAGTGGCACTAAGATAACGTCATCTTGATCTTGACCTTGACTACTTTGGCCTTTACTCTCTAATAGGCCAATAATTTCAAATGGAATACCACGAATTCGCACGACCTGACCGATCGGATTATCATCACCGAATAATTGGCTAGCGACTGTTTTACCTAAAATAGCGACTTTTCCAAATCTGGAAATTTCACCTTGATCAAATAATCTTCCATCGGCTAAATTCCATTCACGCACATCAAAATAATTGTTATAAACCCCATTGATTGATGTCGCCCAATTGGTATTACCAAAAACAACTTGGGCATTCCCTCGCGATAATGGTGCCGCGAAAGCGACCTCGGGTATTTCATTGATGATGGCATTAGCGTCTTGCTCAGTGAGGGTTTGCGCATTCCCAGCCCCTAAGCGAGCTCCCGATTGAATCACCGATCCAGGCACCACAATCAGTAAATTAGAACCCAAACTTGAAATCTGCTCTTGAACTCTTTTTTGCGCGCCGCCACCAATCGCAATCATGGCAATGACAGCCGCTACTCCAATGACAATCCCCAGCATTGTTAATATGGAACGTAATTTATTGACACGCAAAGCTTGCATGGCAATAGATAAGTTCATCAGAGAAGAAACCTTCATAGGGTATCCACTTTTACACGATCATCATGGATTGACGAATTCACAGATACATCAATAATCTTGCCATCCATAAACGTAACTACTCGATTTGCATATTTAGCGACATCTGGTTCATGAGTGACCACAATGACTGTCATCCCACCATGATTAAGTTTACGTAAAAGATCCATAATCTCGACGGTCATTTTAGAGTCCAGCGCGCCAGTAGGCTCATCTGCCAAAATCAACGCGGGATCATTAACAAGCGCTCTGGCAATGGCGACTCTCTGCTGCTGACCACCAGATAATTCAGAAGGTGTATGCGTTAGTCGCTCTCCTAAGCCTACCTGCATCAAGCGGTGTTTTGCATGCTCTAACTGCTCTACCTTACTCAATGACGCTAATGGCCCTTCTCTTGCGTATAAAAGAGGCATTGCCACATTCTCAAGAGCTGAAGTTCTAGCTAAAAGATTAAATTGCTGAAACACAAAACCAATACGAAGATTGCGAACAGTGGCTAATGCATCGACCTCTAAATCACTGACATTTTCTCCGGCAAGCTCATAGAGTCCACTTGACGGCTGATCTAAACAACCTAACATATTCATGAACGTGGATTTACCTGAACCTGAGGCACCAACAATCGCCACAAAGTCGCCAGCCTCAATATCTAAACTAACGCCGTCTAACGCCCGTACTTCTAGCTCCCCTTGACCATAGGACTTCACTAAATCTTTTGTATGAATTAATGCCATACGTTACCCATAAAAAATAATTTCTTGCTAAGGAGCTTATTCCAGCCCAATTTCAATTTTCTCTCAGAAGTCACGTTCTTCCTCAGTAATGAGTCCTACTCCAAACATCTTATTGGGCTTACGAACTCGTCGAACGGAAATGGCTTGTATGGGGATTGGGGCAACCAAATCTAAGGTATCTATTTGCTCAAACAACCATAATGCACTAACAATAATTCCCACACTGGAGCTAGGTTTACCAGCCTCCATCGCTCGATAAGTATTGGGGGAACAAAATAATCGATCGGCCATTTGCTGTACAGTCCACCCTTGAGCAATTCGATTTGCACGCAAACGATGACCTAACTTCTCCAAAGTTTTAACCGCTTCTGGATGCATTCCAATAAGGGCATTTGTTTTTTTAGGCATCAATATAATGATTTTTAACCTTCATAAAGTTCATTTTATTGACTTTATTTGATATAAGCAATTATTCTTAATCCACCTAAATAGGGTAGCAGAATATCACTAACATATAGGATTTAAAATACTAAATTGGCTTACAGGGTGAAGGTTTCTTGTAAGGCCAACAAACTTGATTCTAACGTTTTAGGTATTACTGCGCCTAATTTTTTAACCAATCTCGACTTATCGATCGTTCGAATTTGATCTACAAGAATGAGCCCCTTTTTGGCATCAAAGGTGATAGAAATTCTAAATGGGGCTGTAGTACCTTTTGATGTCATTGGGACAACAATTACAGCTCTAAGATCCTGATTCATTTCTGGAGGAGAAAAGACGACACAAGGTCTCGTCTTTTGTTTATTGGCAAACTTAAAATCAACTGATTACTCTTAATGGACATCATGATTTTCTTCTCGAAGCCCATTTACTCAATAGTAGATTGAGGAATCAAAATTCCCTGAGAATTTCCAATGGTGCTAAGATTAACTACAATTGATTTATTCATAATATCGACAATTTCATAACTACTTACAAGTTATTGCATTGTATTTTGAAGCAGAATCATTTTTTACATCTCGAAAATGCCAATTAAAACATTCTTGGACCACCAGGAGTAGATCCTTTTTCTTTGGCGTTAATTGCACCTTCAATACCCACAATCACATTGTCGCCTTCTTTTAATTGTGGTTCTTTTTCATTTTTGAGTGGCAAAATTTCTGAGTAATCAGCATCGGTTAAACCAATTCGAAATGATTTTTTAACGGGCTCAGCGCGACTTCCCTCACCCTCCAATACATAAACACTTCGAAAACTATTGCCGCTAGCTGATCTACCACCTGATCCTAATTTCGGCGGTGCTTTAACTGTCTCTCCACCAGGCTTTTTTTCTAGATCTTTCATCGGCATGCGAAACCTCAATGCCGAATTAGGTATTTTTAGCGTCTGATCACGATGGTCTACTTCTATCCTTGCATTGGCAGTCATTCCAGGCAGTAGTTTGAAGTCAGGATTATCCGCTGTAATGAGGACGGTATATGTCACGACATTCTGAATATTGACAGGTGCTTTACGTATCTGCTTTACCTTGCTATTAAAAACTCGTCCGGGAAAAGCATCGACGGTAAAAGTTGCTTCCTGTCCTTCTTCGATTCTACCCACATCAGATTCATCAATAGATGTCTCAACCTGCATCTCAGCAAGATTTCTGGCAATAATAAAAATTTCGGGAGACTGCAAACTCGCTGCCACGGTTTGACCAACTTCCACGCTGCGTTTAACAACCACTCCGTCAACAGGTGAGCGAATGGTGGTGTCATCAAGGGATTTCTTGGTTAAATTCACGGCTCCAAGAGCCGCTTTCAAGGCGGAGTCTGTTGTTATAAGGGCTTGTTCAGAAATAAACCCTTGTTTCATGAGCTCCTCGTTATACCGGTGATTCTTCAGCGCTAATTCATAAGCAGCTACTGCTTGGTCGTACTTCGCCTGAAACTCTCTAGGATCTATTTTGGCAATAATTTGTCCTTGTTTGACTCGGTCATTAAAATCGACAGTCAGTTCTCTGATCATTCCCGATACTCCAGTACCAATGGTGACTGAGCGAACAGGATTGAGAGTGCCACTCGCACGAATCGTGGCGATTAATGGCCCTTTTTCTACAGGAACAGTCATGTACTTTGTTTGGCTAAGACCTAAGTACCTTTTGGAGAAGAACCATCCACCCACTCCTAAAAGAAAGATTAGCACCAAAATAAGCGCCCATTTCACCCAAGCGTTTCTTTTAAAATAACTTTGAGATTTTGCAGGATTAGAATTAGATAACACGATATGATTTAAGCTAATTTTGAAATATGAAGTAATACAGGATACGACAATGGAAATTTCTTTAAACCCTCTTGCAACAAATGATACTACCGTTTGGAGTGTTGCAAGTGCCAGACATAAAATGATTGAACAACAAATTAGGCCTTGGGGTATTTTGGATACTAAATACCTTGAATTACTGGATATTGTAAAACGAGAATTTTTCGTGGAGGAATCACAAATACCTCTGGCATTTTCAGATTTGCAATTGCCGATTGCTCAAACGAACGAAGTCATGATGGAGCCAAAAGCGGAAGTTCGGGTTCTTCAAGCACTCGCTCCAACTGGTAAAGATGAGGTTTTGGAAATCGGTACCGGTTCAGGATATATGGCAGCTCTTTTGGCGTATTTTTCTAAAACGGTCAAAACCATCGAAATCGACCCCAAATTGGCTGATTTTGCGATTTCTAACCTCAATAAGTGCCGTATTCCTAATGTTAGAGTGGAGGTCGGTGATGGGGTGAGTGGATGGTCGTTGGATACCAATGATCAATTTGATGTTATTTGTATCTCAGGCGCAGTGGTTCGAGTCTGCGACTCTATTCAATCTCAACTCAGAGTTGGTGGAAGGTTGTTTGCCTTTGTGGGTCAAGCGCCTCTGATGAGAGCTGTTTTAATCAAGCGGATTAGTCATGACTTCTTTCAAACTCAAGTGGTGTTCGAGACCTTGGTGCCGATGCTGAAGCTGGATAAAAAAGAGCTCAATTCATTCGAGTTTTAGGAAAACGATTGCTGAAATTCTCGGTTTTTATATTCGGTGCAAAAAAAATGGATAATAAGGGGTGTTCATCTGCATCCCCCTTCAAAAAGCTTGTATGAATAAAATTAAACAACCCCATCAACCGCTCAACGACCGATCGTATTCACATCGCCTTCGAATAGGTTCAATGACGAGTCAGTCACTGATTTCGATGCTGATGATGACACTTTTCATTCAGCCTAGCTTATCTCAAACCAAGGGTACTCCCAATCTGAAAAGCTCCTCGTCATCCGTCACGATGATTGAACCTGCCAAAGATAGCACGCGACTCGTCGATGAAAAAAATCCTAGAGTTATGGATCTCATGAAGCTTTTTCAAGAAGCCGCTCAACATGACCCTGCATATTTAAGTGCTAAAAATGCCTATATTGCTGGGAAAGAAGCTTATTGGCAAGCTTTCTCAGTGCTATTGCCCCAAGTAACAGCCACCTACTCCACAGCTCATACCGATTTGCGATTTGATCCCAATCTCGGTAAAACCGATTATGGGTTTTCTGCTTCTGGTTGGTCAGCTCAACTTACCCAACCCCTCTTTAACTGGGCTTTTTTTGAGAAATATAAACAAGGAGATCTGTTAACGGGTGTTGCAGAAAATACTTTCGCCCAAGCTCAACAAGATTTAATCTTAAGAGTGTCTCAGGCTTATTTTGATGCATTAACCTCTCAAGACACATTAGATCTTTTTCGCAACAAAAAAGGTCTTATCAAACAGCAATTAGATCAGGCTAAACGTAATTTTGAAGTAGGTACTGCAACGATTGTAGACACCAATGAGGCTCAATCACGTTATGACCTCGTCATTGCACAAGAGATTGCGGCGACTTCTGATTTATTAGTAAAAAGAGCAACTTTAGAACAAATTGTTGGTATCTCTGTCGATGCCATCATGCCTTTAGCTAAACACGCAAAAATTGAGCAAGTCGTAGAAGGTCGTAAAATTAAGTTTCTAAAAAAAGAAAAAGGCGAGCTAGCTACCCAAGATATTATTGATTCTTTGCACTTGCCAACAGGTCAGTCAATGAATGATTGGGCTCGACAAACTGAAGAGGTAAACTATGCCGTTATTATTAGCCGGCTCAACTCAGAAATTGCTAAAAGTAATTACACTAGCTCACGCGCCTCTCGACTACCGACCGTGAATCTGATAGGATCCACAGGATATAACAATCAGCTGGGAAGCTTAACCACAGCGGCTCCCAATACCTTTTATTCGACTCAAATTGGTCTCCAGTTATCTGTACCCATATTCACCGGCGGGCTCATCACATCGAATATCCGACAAAATGCAGCGTTATACGATCAATCTATTTCAAATTTAGATTTGGTGAAAAAGACGAATGCCACTGCAGCAAAACAAGCTTACTTGGGATTTAATAGTGGTTTATCTCAAATTAAAGCCTTTGAAGCGGCAGAAAAATCTGCCCTATCTTCTTTGCAATCCAACAAGGTTGGCTATGATGTTGGAGTCAGAATTAACATTGATGTCTTAAATGCGCAAGATCAATTAATTACTACTCAACAATCTCTGTACAAATCAAGATACGACACCATCATGAATGGTCTCAAACTCAAATCACTTGCGGCAGTTCTAACAGACGATGATTTAATTGCCGTCAATGCTTTATTGCATTAATCCTTATTACTTTAACCAATAGGTGGCACAAGAAGTTGTTCCAATTGAGCGATGACCTCTGTAAATTCAGGAGCTCTACCTAAATCACCCATATTATAAATTTGAGAGTTCCAGTAACCTTCCGTTTTCCAAACAGGGGAGTCAACATAAATCTCGATGGTTGGTTGATTTAGGATGGCGGATAAATGCGTCAGTCCTGTGTCTACACCAACTGTCGCTCTCGCCTGAGCTATTAAAATCAACGCTTCTTGAATAGAAAATGCTCTAGGCACAATGCTTTGATCGGATAGCGATGCCACGATCTGTTCGCTGATCTTTTTTTCTGTAAGATTACCCCAAGGAAAAACAGCGACTAATCCCTGTTGATGAATTTCTTTCGCAAGCTGGACCCAATCTTCCATTGGCCAGGATTTTGCCAACCTTGCTGTCGCATGAAAACATAAGACGTATTGATCTTGCTCTAATCCTAAAGGATTCGGTTGGTTTTTTAAAGAAGGTAAATAGTCTTCAGGATAAAACCGTGGAGGATGGGTATCTCGATCCGGAAGAGGCATTTTTAGTGCCTCGGTAATAACCGCTCTTGAACGGTCTACAGCATGGTATCTAAGCGGCACTTGTGTCGATTGATCATAGAGCCATCTCGCCACGGGCTCATACCCTGACCCCTCCGTACGATTACCGATGCCCACAATCTGACCTTGCACAGATTTTTTGGCGAGCTTTGCTATCAAAGCAGATTTTAATAAGCCCTGAGTATCGGCAATAATGTCGTAAGAAGTGATCTGTAATTGTTTTTTTAATTCAGAAAACTCTCGAAATACTTTAGAGAAATAGCCTTGTTTTAATTCTTTTTTCCAACGCCGCGTTGAAAAAGAAATAATACGATCAATTCCTTTAAAAGATTCAGTTGTTTTTAAAGGCTCTAATAATTGCGAGTATGCCTCCTCGATCACCCAATCAATTTGCGCATCAGGATATGTTCGCCTTATATCCCATACCACCGGTAAATTATGAAGAATATCCCCAAGGGAGGAAAGTTTAACGAGAAGTATCTTCAAAGGAGAGTCATCTTATAAATTTGACAATTTTTCCATAATGGAGTTAACGGCATCTTTAGGGCTAACGGGTCGAAATGGTTGATAGGGTAATTGTTGTTCTTTCCAATCTTTCCAAATGACCCGTAAGGTGTCTAATATTGAATCAGGCTCCAAAGTATGGCTTAAGTAAGACCCGCGGTTTTTTAAAATATCGTCTAGCTGATGATTACGATTGGTAACTCCCCAAATCGGCCTTGAGGACCAAAAGTAATCGTAAGTCTTTGAGGGTATGTACTCGGCGCACCACTCATAATCTCCGTGCAAAAGTAATAAAACATCTACCGCTCGCATCGTTTCCATAATCCGTTCTCGGCCTGATTTACCAGTTATGGGATCATTTTCAAGACGGCCTTTAGCAACGACATTCTTTTCTAACTGAAGTCTTGCAATCGCTTCTTTCGAGCTGACATCCAGTGCAGATCCATACACGTGGATAGCCATGACTGACTCAGCTTCGGGGACTTCCTGAAAAAAACGTTTCATCGCGTCTAGAACAGGAGCTAATGAACGATCATAGGCAATGGATCCAAAATGCCCAAGGATCAATTGATTCGTGTAGGTGTGCTCTAGCGGCAAAGGTAAATCACAACCTGGGGGCCGCGCCCCAGGAAAGACAACAAATCCTTTATCTCCCAGTATGGGATTTCGCAGTTTGGCGTACTGTAAGGCGCCATCCGTAAACCACCACGCCAAATCAGCATCCTTACAAATCAGATGCTCTAATTTTTGCTGAAAACGCCCATCTCGAGTTTTTCTAGGTCGGGTACCATCATCCTGAGGATCATCCCGAATCACCATCGGGTCGTGAATTTCTGCAATCCATTTTACACCCGTGATTTTTTTAATCCACCAAGCGGCGTAACTCGCCGACCAGGCACTTGCCGCTGAATAAACAATATCGACTTTGCCCTGTCTGACTAACTGAATACCCTTGAGTGCGGCAGGAAGTGTCCATGAGGACTGACTGGATAAGCCAATAAAGGCTCTTTCAAGAATCGTAAAAGGTAACAATAGTATGGAAACAAGCGGAGTTATCACTTTATAGAACAACCCCCGACCATATTTTCGGGCGATATAGTGACGAAAGTCAAAACGAAATCCCGATGGGCCCCAGGGCATTAACTGGAAATGCGGAAATCGTTGATCTTTATCCCCTGTTATTGCGCTTAATACAATGGGCTGAATCCCGAGCTCTAAAAGATAAGGGATCTTATCAGTGACAGTCAAACTTGCAGCTCTGCCATCCATATTAAAGCCATGGGAAATAATGAGCCAATTTTGGGGGATTTGCTTTTCCATCAAGGTATTGTAGCGAAGTCTCCATTCAGCTGAAGGAGAATTACTTATCGATTAAGATTGACCCTATGGGAACATTTATTCTTTTTTGTAAGTCATTTCGTGACGATGTACTTCGCGTCAAACGATTGCTAGACTCAGTTATTGCCTACAATGTCGACTTCATCCCCTTTTACTTATCCGTTCCGCAAAGAGATGTTAATCTCTTTCTTGAATATATTGATTTTCAAACGCTAAAGTCATCCTACCAGGGGAAAATCGAGCTCATCACCGATGAATCTATTGTTGCTCAAAGGCGTCCGACCCAATTGACAACTTATCATGCAACAAAAGGGTATATAAGTCAGCAAGTCATCAAGGCAATAGCCTGGGAAAAGTTACCCTGTGAGGCTTACCTCGCATTAGATTCTGATGCCTACTTCACAAAATCTTTTTATCAAAGAGATTTTTTCTTCCGTGTAGATACCCCTTTTACGATCATGCATGATGGCAGTGAACTCATGGATCTCAGTGAAAAATTAGGCCACCATAACGTAAAGACCTTGTTTTTAAAAGATAGCTCCCTCGTTAAAGAGGAGTTTGGGCGTGTGGGAGCAGATTATGACTTTGGTCCTGCCCCTTTGATTTGGTCTGTCAAAGTGTGGCAAGACTTGGAAAAACATCTCCATGACCATCAAGAAACTATTTGGGAGGCATTTACACGCATTCCTTCAGAAATTCGCTGGTATGGTGAAACGCTGCTCAAATACCAATCAATAGAGCTGCGCCCCATACAGCCCATTTTTCATTGTTACCATTATGCTTGGCAAGCAGCTTATTATAAAAAGCATCCCGAATTAATGACAAGGACAAATTGGATAATCGGTGAAGTTGTTCAATCCTATTGGGACGAATCATTAAGGCCTAATTTTGCAAAAAAATCTTGGGCATCAAGGCACTGGAAAAATATAAAAGCCGCCATCAAAAGATAACGAAATAACGACCACTCATGAAAAAAATAACCCTTTCAACATTGTCTAGATCTCAATTAATGAGGCAGTATGTTATCAAAAAGCTATTGAAGAAATTTCCACTACAGATTAACTATTTTCTCAAGCCCAACGATGGTATCTCTTATCATCCATTGATTGGCGTTAAACATGATGAAGAAGTCAGTGAATCTATTATCTATTTATCGCAGTATTTCCCCAATTGTTTTTTAGATGTGGGGGCAAATATTGGATTAATCTCATTAGAAGTAGCCACGTTTTTCAAAAAAATAATCTGCGTCGAACCCAACCCTATTGCCTGTAATATTCTTCGAACAAATACGCTTCTGAATGAGGGTAATTTCGAAATTCATGAGATTGGTATCGGCGCTGATAACGAATTATTGGATTTATACATTCCTAAAGGGAATCTCGGTGGGGCTTTTGTGCTGCAAAAAAATGAATACAGTGCGCAAGAATTGGCTCATAAAGATGGTTATCAAGAATTTAATTCTTCAAATTATCTTGTGCAAACCATTAAGGTACAAAATAGTGTTGATTTTATTAAAGACAACCATCTAAATGATGAATCTTCTCTAGTCATTAAGATTGATATCGAGGGTCAAGATGGTAAGTTCATCGATACGTTAATGACCGTTCTGGAGAGGCATTTTGAAAAGAAATCGATTGCGATTGTGTTTGAAAGTCATAATCTTGAATTCCCAAAGAAGCTACAAAGCCTTTTACAGAAATATGATTACGATGTTTACAATCCGAGAATTAAAACAACCCCGAATATGCGAATGCCCATCATCCGACGCCTCTTAAAGTTTTTACAAGGTGAAGCAAGAGAGTTGCAATTTTGGCCAATAATGACAGAAATGCATCCTGTCTATAGGAATTTTATTTGCGCTCCAAAAGACCTTTTAATGCGGCAGAGGATCGATTCATGAAAAAATTATTTCACAAACTGTTTAAGTCAAAGCCCTCTAGTCGAGCCAATATACGCGAATTAACACGTGAGTTGAATGCTTTTAAAGATCTTTACTTATTGGAGAGCTCAACGTCTTCGATGGCTAAACATGTCAACCCACTCAATCGATTTGGTGCAAAATGCTTCTCTCAAAATGAAGAGGATGGTATTACATTAGAAATTTTAAAAAGATTAGGGCAAATCGACCATGGTGTTTTTGCTGAGTTTGGCGTTGCTGATGGTACTGAAAATTTAACGCTGATCCTCGTCGCTTTGGGCTGGAAAGGATTCTGGGTCGGCGGCGGTGACCTCAAGTTCTCTACACCGAACAACCAACACTTTACATATCTTAAAGAGTGGGTCACTAATGCCAATATTGTTCCTATTGCGCATAGCGCAATGCAGCAATTAAATGCGAAGTCAATTGATGTCATTTCTTTAGATTTGGATGGCAATGATATTCACTTTGTTCGATCGCTCCTAAAGAACAATATTCAACCGAAGCTTTTTATTGTGGAATATAACGCTAAATTTATTCCGCCGATTCAATTTGAAATTGACTATAACGATGCTCATCAATGGTCAGGTGATGACTATTTTGGAGCCTCCCTAACTAGTTTTGTCGATGTATTTAGCGCTTATGACTACACCTTAATTTGCTGTAATTCAGCAACTGGATCAAATGCATTTTTCGTACAGAATCAATTTATAGAGCTTTTTTCGGACGTTCCTAAAGAGATATTATCTATCTATAGCCCTCCACGGTACTATTTACCAAAATCCTATGGGCATCCACAATCCATCAAAACGCTGGAATCTTTATTTAAGCGATGAATTAGCTTCTAACCAGCTTTGATATTGGTCCCTTAATGACTGAACTCTTTGTTTCCAGAGAGTTCTTTTGATCCAACCTTTGGGTTGATGTTCAGACAAGGAATCGATTCTTAACTGAAGATGTTTGATGATGGCTTGTCGTTGATGAATGTCGAATGAATCCGTATTTAAATCTAATAGGTACTGTATCGTTTTATAGTTATCCAGTCGGATATGACGCATTTCTGCCTCAGGAAACCTTTGTAAAAAGATTTTTTTATTTTTTTTAAGTAGTTTTCGCTGTTCATCAGATTTCTTAAAGCTAGCGCTGCCTTGATGGAACACTAATGCATCCTCTACCATCGCACATTGAAAGCCAATTTTTTTAGCTCTCATGGAAAAATCAAAGTCTTCGTAGTAACCTAATCCATAGATAGGATCTAATCCTTGCAAGGTATTCCATAAAGTTCTGCGTATGGCGACACAAAAAAAATCCGCACGGTATAAAGGTAAAACGAGGCTAGTAGAATGACCAAAGAAAGTTGGTGCATTAGCTAAAACTTGATCGATATCAACCCCAAGAGATGTCAACGACTGCGCGGTTCCCGCGGAGTTGGTGACTGGTCCAACAATACCGACTTCTTGAGGTACTTTTTGCAGAGCCTGGTCTAGTCGTTTTAATGACTCTGAGGTAAAAATAGTGTCACTACCAACGAGCACCAACCACTGACCAGAACCTTTAAGAGCCATCTGATTCATGCCACCAGCGTAGCCTAAATTGATATCCGAGTAGCTGCTCTGCACTTCCGGGAATGATATACAGAAGTTTTTTTGTAACAAGGCGCTATCATCTGGAGATCCATTATCTAAGACATGAACGATCGCACCTATCTCTTGTGCCTGAGGTATTAAGGACTTCAGACATTGTTGGGTTGTTTCACCAAATTGCCCATATCCCAAAACACATAAATCGATCATCGATAGAAACCTTTATCAACTTTGTTCAACATTTTTATAACGATTGGTATCGCTTAAATCCCAGCGCATTTAAAATACGCCGTTTTAATTTGATTTTTTTTGGATTAAGAATACTCTCAACAAAACTGCCAGGATGATCCTGAAAAGTTTTGTTGAGCGATCTTTGAAAGAATTGCTCTACAAATGCTTGGGCCTGATGGGTGTTCACATATTCAATACAATGCCCTCCAATCGGTATAACCACCGGTACGGGTTCATAGACCTCTACGGCTCGAGCCACTTTTAAACCCTCCGCAATGGCAAATCCTAAGGATTGATTACCTAGAAACATTCTTGCACTATTGATCAGTTTTGCAAACTCTAAAGCGGATTTGGTTGGCACATGCTCGATATGAGATAACTGATGGCGCTTTTTAAAATCTTCAAATTCGATCTCTAAACCCACAAATCCGACATGTTCAAACTCATTTAAAAAACCATAGTTGATTTTTTCATTATAAAAACGCGTTGATTTATTCACCAAAATATCGTGTGCAATATATGGTGGAGAGTCATCTACATCTATATGATCTAACTCAATCCATTGCTTTTCTATCGGTACTGGAATTCCAAACGCTTTTCGATACCACACTTGATTTCCTGATGCCCTCAGGTTCAATCCCATAAAATTAAAACTATCTAAATCAATGAATTCCTTTGGTAATTGTTGTGTCGCACAGTAAATAACGCTCTGAATATACGCTTGTGACTTGAGAAGTGGCGCAATATAGTCAAATAATGACTGGCTAACCTTCAGCCCCATCCCTGGATGGTAGGCACTTTTTTTTACATCAATCTGGTGGTCATTTAAGATATAAAAGTTGGCGCTGAGACCTTGCAACTGAGCGATTTGCTTCACTAAAGGTAAAGCATATACAATATCCCCTAGTCGACCAGAGTGTTTGAAGTTCAGCTCTAATGCATTGATGTTGGTGATGCTCTTCATAGCAAAGGTCTCTTCAATTGCATTTTTCTTTCTTCTTAAAATGACTATTATTACTCGCTATCGCCCTGCTTTGATAGTCTTTTTGATACTGTTGTCTTTATTACTACCTCTTTGGAATATCCCTGATACGATTGCTTTACGCTATTTTTCCGCGTTTTTGCTGTTAGTGATAGTGATCATCTCAAAGCCAGATTGGGGATTATTTTTTAAAAGTCATATAACCTTAGCTCTCTTATTCATTTATCTGATTGTTCAATTGGTTTTCTTTTCAACCGATTATGCAGTATCTTTTCATAATTTCAAATCGGAATGGCTGAAATTCATCCTTTTCGCTTTTTTAGGTGTGGGCTGTGGTTTTATATTGGCCTCGATCAAATTTGAACGCCTAAATCTTTTTTTAGGATTTTTATTTGCTATACCCCTTCTGATTCATCTAACTTTATGTCTGATCAAAGGTGTTGGATTACATCAAATTCCCTTTGGATATTGGGGGATTAATAAAACGCATGGAGACTTAGCCTACACCTCAATTCATGCCACTATCTTTGTCGGTGTTTTCCTAATTTTTCAAGCTAAATCATTACTTGATAAGCGCTTGTCATTATTTTTATTGGCCGTTTGTCTACTGTCGCCACTGATTGCCAGCAGCAGGGGTGGGACACTCTTTGTCTTTATTTCACTAGGCGTCGTCTTTTTTCTCGGTGTAATGACCCGACATCGTGCTCACTTTTCTTTAAAGAATCTCCTTTTATACCTCTTTGCTATGGTGATTTTAATGCTGAGTGCTTATCAATTCGCAATGTATTTCCAACCTGAACGCTGGGGTGGTACCTTATCACGCATTGAAATGGGATTTGAAGGTGACGCCTTAAACATCAATTGTGAAGGTGCTGAGGCTTTAGAAAAAACACTCCAACAAGATGGCGTTGAAATAACGCCTCAAATTAAGGCTTTTTTAGAATCTGTTAAAGATGGGGATGCTGCTAGGGTGATGGCAGCAAGGTCAGCGATTCAATTAATTCCCCAACACTGGATGGGTATTGATCAAGCACGACGAGCTTACGTCAAAGCTCTTGAGCAAGCGTGTGGGCACCCGGCAAAGATTCAATTAACAAGTGCTCATAATGGCTGGCTAGATACTAGCCTTGCAATTGGGGTGATCGGTGCCACTTTATATTTTTTGGTGTTATGTCAGTTTATCAAGCAAGGTCTTGGGGCTAGCTTTCAGAAATCTACGGATATTAACCCTTACGGCGTTGCTTTATGTTCACTCAGCTTGATATGGATCGTGCGATCTCTATTTGATTCCGCTCAACAAGACCAAGTGCTGGAGATGCAAATATTCACCCTGTGCCTACTCAGTAGTCTTCTGCTATTTAAAAACTCAGATCAAATTAGCCTAAATTAAACCATCGGGAAAATCTAGAATCGTTTTGCACTAGCTTTAACCGCAAACGATCTTTATTGCGACGAATGAAGTTGCCTTTGTAGTATTTTCCAGACGCTCCTCCCACACCTCGCACCAAGGGAAAAGTTTTAAATAAACTGCATGTTAGGTTATTTTCAATAATGGTTTTTTTAAAGACGTCTTCAATACTACAATGAAAATGTCCCCCAACTTGTAAATGCAACTGTGAAAAATATTTTTCATAATGTTCTTTATTGGCAATATAAAAACGTGTATCTACATACTCAAAGCTTGTTTTTTTCAATGAAAATACGCCAGCAAAATGCGCTTGACATAGAAAGCGGCCATTCCACTCGGCAAGACAATCAAAAAAGTTATCCACCCATAGTTTGCCGGTGCATTTACAAAACCAGTCTACTTGCCGGAGTTTTTGTGAGTTGGTTAGGGCGTAGTTCATGATTTCTCCCTCCCCATAACCCCTGCCATATTTAGCAACCATAGCCTGATCATTCATGAAAAATAAACATTCAATCTGTTGGGCATGCATCGCCTGAGGAAATTCTTTTGTAAGAATTTCAGTAAAGTCAAATCCTGATCCATCACAAATAACCAATTTTATTTCTGACGAGATATGAAGCCATTGCCGAATTGACTCTAGAGTAAACCGAATACGCTCGCCCGTATCCGTTAAAGCAACGGATTGATCCATTACATTAACGGAAGAGCTTAATACAACTGGTGGCAATGACTTAGTATTTATAAACATTTTTTATATGATAGCGAGAACTACTCTCCCTGAATGAAGCGCTTAACTAAATATTTTAGATATAAGAATATTAACATTTACTTTGTTCAATAAAAATGTATTAATATATAAACTTATAATTATGCCCCCCCATTCACTGCAAACCTTCGTTATTTCACTTCCTCAGTCTTTAGATCGTCAGGAAAATGTGAAAAAAGAGCTATTGAATACTAATCTTGAATGGAGTTTTTTAGAGGCGGTTGATGGTCGCAAACTAACATTCCCTATCCCACAATATTTGCCGAAAGAAGTTCAAAAATTATTAGGGTTTCAATTAACTCCCAATGAAATTGGGTGTTTTCTTTCGCATCAAAAGGCTTGGCAATATTGTATTAATAAAAATTTACCAACACTTATTTTGGAAGATGACTTTACATTATCATCACATTTTGAAGAAATAATTGATCTCCTGCTTTGTAGATCAGAGGATTGGGATTTGGTTCGCTTACAAGCACTGATGAGATCATCTGATCATCTTATTCAAGCATATGGGCAATATTCATTGGTTTACAATGGTAGTGATCCACTGGGTGCAACAGCTTATATACTCAAACCCGCAGCAGCTCAACTACTGCTTAGGTACTCTGGTCATATTTATGAGCCCCTTGACCATTACTTAGAGCACCAAAGAAAACACTCTATTCGCATGCTAGCAATTAAACCTTATCCGGTTGATGTCTTAGGTATAGATTCAACCATTTCAGATCGCCCGAATGATAGAAGCCCAATGAAGGGTGTGAAAAAGATTATTCGCTCATTGAATAGGGTGATTGATAGAACATTCTCGAATGAGCCATGGTTCCCTTAAAAATTAGGATAGCGTATCGCTCAGTATCTTCCGTAGAAATTGTTTCAATGGCTCAATACTTGGTTTTTTGATTAACAAAGGTTGTTCAGCAAATATTTTTAATTTTTCTTTATCGGTAAGAATTTTTTTTAATCCCTCAAAATTATTTCCCATCATCGTCTGTAAATTAATCATTGCTAAAGGATTAAAATCAACACCGACATTGGAATCTACCCACGTCAGTGGAAGACATCCAGATAAAAAAGCCTCAGGTATTTTTTCCGTGTAATAGCCTGGATATAAACCATTTTCAGGACAAAGATTAAATGTGAAATGACTTAATACTTCTATCTTATTAAATCTACTTTCATGATGGTTCTTTATTTCATGATTAAAGTAAGGGCCAAAGCCCTCCACCTCAATTATCTTAGTAATGGCATTCCATAATGTTTTTCTAGGCTCATTCAAATGTGATGTAATAAAAGCAGCTTTCATGTTGCGCTTAAGAAATTCACTTCCTAGGGGCTTCGTCATGTCATGAAGGGATAATAATTTTCCAAAACGCGGGTTGGCATTTCCAATAATTCCTTCATGCGACCAATCCACCATTTCCATCCAATAAGGAAATCTAAAATGTTTTTCATCTTTCGTGAAATCAAAAGAAATAGCATAGTCAGTATTCACAGTATCATGACGAACATTTTCACCAGTCTGAAACAACGTGATTGGCGGATTCCATCTTTTCATCCATGTCGGATGAAATAGATTCGTAAGAGGTCTTAGAGGCTTAGGAAGCCAACGATAGGGCTTGGTTTTTTGAAAGAATGGCCCATAAACAAGGATGTCAGCATCAAGTTGCGATGTCCAAACTGTTTCATATCCTAAATCACGTATGATAATAGGAATCAGACTCGATGGATAATCCGCAGGCATTCCTAGGGTAGCTATGTTTAATTTTTTCATAAAATACTTATATGCTTAAATACTCTGTTGTGATCACCACATTTGATAAGCGCTTTAAGGAATGTCTCATTCCATTAATCACTGCGATTAAAACGCAAAGGCCCTCAATCGAGATTATTGTCATGGTCAATGGTAGAGCAAACAACTCATTTAATGAAGAATATCGCGCTGATCTCTTACAGTTTATCAGTAAACAGAATAATTGCTTTCCTACGATCTTCGCTAATTTTCAGTCCTTAGCTAAATTGTGGAACCGCGGGATTCTATGCGCGAGCCATGAACAGGTTTTACTATTAAATGACGACATCACGATTCATCAAGGCAATGACGAAGGATTCTTTGATGCTCTTGAGACGATCCTTGAAAAACAATTTGGCACATTCAAGCTCAACGGTACTTTTTCCCATTTCATGATAAGCAAAACCGATTTATTCCAAGTTGGATTTTTTGACGAAAGGCTTTTAGGCATTGGTGAAGAGGATGGTGACTTTGTTTGGCGATTCCACCAAACCTTCGGGAAGGAGATCCCTTCTGTCGAGGTTGGCTTCCTTGAAAATACCGGGTCCAATTTGGCGGATGAAGGATTTAAAAAAGGTATCAGACAATATTCTAAATTTAATCGCGAATTTATTAAAGAAAGCAAATACCAGCGCAGTTTACTTGGAGGGTTTAAGGGTATGTTTGATAATCGAGTAAAAAAAATATTGCCCGATGAAAAACAATACCCTTATGAAGAATTTTATCAACGCAATAAGCATAAGTTATAAAACGCTTTTTATGATAATTAAGCACCTCATCCAACTACTTAAAAATCGGAAGTACAAAACAATCAAGGTACATCACCATCGACTTATCATCGATCCTCATTTTGATCTTGGGCTAAGAGAATATTACAACTTTGTCACTCAGTTATGTATTGATAGCATTTCCCAACTACCTTTAGAAATACCAGCTCATACTTTTACCTTAGGGATTGACGAAGATATTTTTATAAAGAAAAATATACAAAAAAAATTGGTTTTCCAGGTGGAGCATACCCTCGTTAAACCAGGTGGGAGGGGATCTGCAGATGCTCCCTTGAGCACAACAAGAATACACAATACGCATGATTTTTATTTAGTACGTATACAAAATCAGGCCAAATTAATCAATTACGATCTCATTATGGAATATAGTCGACCAAATTTCAAACACATTCGAGATAGCAAACTCTTTAATGACTATTTGCAGAAAGTATGTGTCATCTCACCAACTTTATATCCACTCAATACGCAACTAATCTCAAAGACGCATCGCCAAATTAATACCATCACATTATTTCGTGACACGAATCAAGCCCGCAGACGTCAGTTTTTAGAAAAACTCCGCGAGTATAAAATCCCTTTTCAAAATATCAATCATAGATTTAAAAATCTCGAAGAAGTGTATCTCAACACAAAAATATTAATTAATATCCGTCAAACGGACCACCACGACACTCTGGAGGAACTTCGCATACTTGCAGCGTTGAGATGCGGCGTTATTGTCATCTCAGAAAATGCTCCACTGAAAGAGTACTGTAGATACAGTAACTTTATTCTTTGGGGTAACATTGAAGATCTTCCAATGATAATTCAAGATGTGCAGAAAAACTATCTTCAGTACCACCAAAACATATTTAATGCATCGTTTTACACTCGCATGCAAAGGCTCGAAAAAAGCAACCAATTAAGATCCCATCAAGCAATCTCTCATTTAGCAAACTTGATTTGATCACGGATAGGCATTGAAACCGTAGCAAAAAATACGATCATAAAAACAAAAAACTCAAAACTAAGCTTCTCACAAGTCTCCGAAGTAAGAAAAACGAAAGATAATATGGGTAGTACCACGATGCCACCCCTCGCATAATAATTATTACTCTTCATACACTGCTTAAAAGCCATCACAATTGCTAAGATCAACAAGAGGGAACCAGGGATACCAAAACCGAGTGTTAAATCCAACCAACCCGAATGCGTATGGGTTAAATCAGAGTCCGGCCATTCTTTTAAAGCAAGGTATTTAAATGAATCTTGCACTAAACCATGCCCTAAAGGATATTTAGGTACAAGCTTGACACCTTCCTTAAACCAAGCGACTCTCACATATGTTGTACTACTTACCTTCCTGTGATACATATTTTCAGGTAGTTCTGTCTGACCTTCTTTATATTTCCAATTTAAAAATTGGTCTGTTTGCAATGCTATTTGAGCATCTTCTAGCATATTGATCCAGGTGGGTTGTTGTTGCACATGCTTAACTATAAAAAACGTTCCAATGGATATAGTAATTAATAGACAAACCAAAAATCTCTTACTATATGTTGAAACTTGAAAAAGAACTAAACATAGCAACCCGAAACTAATTAGTGCAAGATAGAGGAATCCATTCTTAGCCTGCAAATCATAGAAATCATAAAAAGTTAGACCGATCACCGCCAAGGGTATTAATAAAGGTAAAAAACCCAGCTCTTTTCTTAGTAAGTCATGAACGACATAAGCCATCCATGCAAATGAAAATGTACAAAAAAACACAAAAATATATTTAGGTATATACAAGTCTCCAGGGTTTTTATAAGTCCACCAAGCACTCGTCTGAAATACAAAGGTGGAAACGAAGTATGTGATCGAAATGCTGCTCAGTACCGATAAGAAAATTACTTGGGTGGTTTTCACAGAATATTGAATCAGGACATACGCAAAACCCACAGCAAAAACAGCGCCTAGAAAAGCTCTTTTATGAATTTTTGTCAGTTCCAGAAAGGCATTAGTTTTATCCTCTGTTACATAAAAATAGTGAAAGATGACCCATGAGAAAAATAGTACAGTTGATATTAGCGCAGTATTTTTGATGGCTGCTCGGAAAAATTGGGCATCCTTAACTAACGCCCTAATTGTCATAAAACAACCGACGCATAAGCAGAAATAACGTACAGAAATACTCCCAGGAATTATCCATGTAGAGAATAAAATAAAAAACAATCCCAAAAAAAGAGATCGTTGCCAATTTGTCAAATAGGCACCTCTCTCAGGTCGCAAATAATTCAATCGGAAATCCATTTCTCTAGTGAGCTGGTTGATAACAGTTTATCATCCAGAGCTAGTCTTCAAGTTTCAAAATTACCTATTCCAATCTCACCTATACATTGCAGAGGAAAACTAAATCATTGTTCATTTGATTGGAATTCTCGATTGAATTAATCTTCTAAAGTGATTTCAATTTAATGGCCTCGAGAAGATTGATTACGATGTTTTGTAACATCTTCTCTAATAGCTGCTAATAGGTCTGCAATTCCTTCGACAATATTGGTTCGATTTATATTCTCATTTACTATCGCAATTTCCGACTTAAATTGCACAACCCGCTGATATTGCGCACTTCGTAGGTCAGCTTGTGTAACCACTCTCAATTTACGCTTACATATCCTTTTAAAAATAGCTAGAATTTGTGCAATGGAAATTGAGGCTTCTGAAGCAATGATTTTTAAATATACTCCAGGAATTTTTTCAAATTGCTGCGTTGTACATATCATTTTATTTGCCGCATCCTTCGCTGTAATAAAATCTCGCATCGTTTCCAGCGGTACATAAATATGAATCACTTGATTGGATATAATTCGGCGAGCAATTTCTGAAAGTAAACCTTGTTGTTTTCCAGTTATATTTTTAAATCCATAAATTGTCGAGATCCGACATGTAATGACCCTAGCTCCATGACTATTTTTGTTAAGCGTATTAATCAGCGATTCTTGTACTAATTTGATTCTGCCATAGGCATTGATTGGGGCCGGCGGTGTGGATTCAGTAATTACGCCCTTTTGTATACCTGCATAGATTGCTCCAGCAGAACTTGCAAATATAAATGTTCCCAGGTTTAGTGGCAGGTCTACCATTTGCAGTAATGTAGAAATAAAGCGCTCTAGTACGTGGGTTTCTTCCTGCAAATCCTCTTCTAAACTGTGCATGTTGCCAATGCCTGCCACCCAATAGATTGTCCAGGGACGATGAGCAGCTTTTGTACAAAAATGCAGCGCTGCCTGTCGTAATTGTTCGCATACTTTATTTTGATTACCCCAATTAAACTTCACTCCCGGGTCAAACAAATCTACTGGGGAGTTACTAAGCTCAGAAATTAAGGCTTGCCCTAGAAGACCGCCACTACCGATTACCCATACTAAGGACATATTTATTGGGATGGTCTAGTCGGCTTTGAGGTAACAACATACAACGGTTTACCCATCACGATGCCAGTGGTCAAGGCCAAATATTCTGCTACCACACCCAAAGAAACCATAATTAGGCCTGAAAAGAAAGAAATGATTATAAGTAAAGATGTCCAACCTTGAACTGGTGTAGTCTCTACAAACTTCGAGTAAAACGCGTAACCTAACAAAATTAACGATAGTAAAAAGGAAGCTCCACCCAAAATAGTTATCACTCGTAGAGGGCGCGTTCCTGAAGTGAGGACCATTCTCCAAAAATGGTTCAGCAACATCCCAAAGGAATAACTAGATGGTCGCGATTCACCTCGCAACATAATAGGGGCAAATCCTATGCGATTCGCGATCCAAAACAATGCCACGTCTAGATAAACACCGTTACCACAATAGGCCGCAATAATTCTAGCAATTTCTCCATCAATTAAGCGAAAACTATTAAATACACCAGCCTTATATTGCGCTCCTAAAAAATTCAGGGCGATCCTCTTGGCTAATTGACTACAAAAATTTCGCAGGATACCGTGCGGGGCTTGGTTTAAAGGTTGTGCGTAAACAATCTGGAATTTACCACCGATAGCAATATCCAGCATATTACTAATTTCATTAGGATTTTGTTGACCATCCTCATCCATAGTAATAACCCAATGACCAGTTGCGCTTGCCATACCAGATAAGGTTGCCGCATGTTGGCCGAAGTTGCGCGATAACCAGATGGGTTTTACAAATGGGTATTGGCGAGAGAGCTCTTCTAATACGACATCTGATCGATCAGGTCCGCAATCATGCACAAGAAGTACTTCGTTAATTGCATACTTAACACCTTGAGAGGTCGTACATGGTCCCTCCACAAAAAATGACAGTTCTTCAATTAAACTTGGAAGGCTCCTCTCGCCTCTATAAACAGGTATGACTACCGAGATCAATAAAATGGGAGGAGTAGTTGTGAATATATTCATTTATCCGCCTTTGACTCTATCGCTGGCGACAAAGTTTTACTTGGATAGTAATAACCAAGGTCTGCTGCACCCTTTAAGGTGGATACAGCGAATTCTGGAGTGGGATGTTGAATGACTCCACTTTCTAAATCCTCATACCGCCAGGCGATATTTTCTTGTCCGTGTTGAAACCAGTATGCAAAAATTCCGAGCGACAGTACAAAAGACATATTGGCTACATACATTCTTTTTTTTGCCGACGAGGCACTTAAAAGGAATGAACAGTACACAATGAAAAAAAAGATGATGGAGTAAATTGTATAGCGACTACCTTGCCCTGTTCTAATCCCTAAGCCACCTCTAGTGATAGCATTTGTCATGGCTGTTACCAAGAGATAAGCCATTAACCAAAATAAAAATGGATATCTTATCGATAAAAATCTCCATTTAGAAATCAGGTACATAGTAAAAATAACACCTAAACCAATGGAAGACTTATAGGTATTGCCTAAATTCCCTAAAAATCCAAATGCATATGTAATTAAATAAAGGGGTGACTGTAGAGCAAGTAGGACGTTAGGATGGGTCGGCGGTTGAAAATAACCCAATAAAGGAAAATAAATGATAAAAACGATGCCAATGGTAATGACACTTGTTGCTAAATTACGCCATTCTTTTTTGGATAGGTAGTACAGAAGAATTACAGGCACCAGACAAATGCCGCCTCCACTAGTAAAGATGGCACAAACGAAAAAGGTCAGAGCAAATAAGCGGCGCCCAGATACCAAATACCACACCGATAAAACGCAGAAGAAGACCTGAAAATAATGTTGAACAGCAGCCATTGCCATGGTCATTAACTCATAATGCGATAAGCACATCATCACAATAAGAATGGGAGAGAATTCCATGAAATTAATGTGATTCTTATTGGAAAATTTCCAAAATAGAATGGCGAGGAGGAACCAGCCTATATTTCCAATCCAAATCATCCAATAAAAATTGAAGTGTCCTGTAAGACTCACCATAGAAAGACTGATGAGGTTATCTAAAAAAATACGATGCTCATTATTTTGATTAAATAGAAGAGGGATATTATCTGGAAAATGCCCACTCAGAAATGGCGTCAAAAAACAAAAAATAGCCTCGTAGTCATCTCGGTAGGGAAATTCACTAGAATATCGCTGGATTATATAGAGATGAATTAGCGTAGCCAAGAGCGAGAAGATCAAGGCACACCAAAAATAAAATGGGCGAATGTCAGAGTGAGTGTGGTTTTCTTTCATATGTAACATTATCATATGCACTGGAGACTTATCTCACAAAATGTATCTTGTTCAATTTTTGTGGGTACTCTGAATGATTCGAACCATGCGTTTTTGTATATCGCGTACACGTGTTTAGGCAAACGTAACTATTTCTTTCCAGGTTTTACCAACGGCATCTTTAGCATTAAGGCTTGGATGAAAACCTGTTGGTAAATGCCAATCAATATTTAAGCTAGGGTCATTCCAGATCAGGCATTGCTCGCTGGCAGAGTGCCAATAATCAGTAGTTTTATAAAGAAAATGAGCCTCTTCAGATAACACCACAAACCCATGTGCAAAACCCTCTGGAATCCATAATTGACGATGATTCTCGGCGCTGAGTTCTTGACCAGTCCACTTCCCAAATGTCTTAGAAGACCTGCGTAAATCTACCGCTACATCAAATACCCGACCATGGATCACTCTCACTAACTTACCTTGAGTATATTCAGTTTGATAGTGCAGTCCCCTTAAGATAAATTGCTTAGAGAAAGAATGATTATCTTGCACAAAAGGTTTTATGATACCTGTTTTTTTAGAAAACTCCTCCTGATTAAACGACTCATAAAACCATCCTCTACTATCACTAAATACTTTAGGCTCAATGATGAGTACATCAGGTATCTCAGGGCTTGCTAGTATGTTAATTGCCATAATGAATAGTCTCTATCCTACGCGCGTTTGAATCATCTGTAACAGATATTGTCCATACGCATTTTTTTTGAGCGGATGCGCTAATTTTTCAACATCCTGTGCACTGATCCATGCTTGATGAAAGGCAATTTCTTCAGGGCATGCCACCATCAATCCTTGACGCTTTTGCAATGTCGATATAAATCCAGCAGCTTCATGCAGTGAATCATGGGTGCCGGTATCCAACCAGGCATTACCCCGCCCCATAATCTCGACGTTTAATTGCTGTTGTTCGAGGTAAATGCGGTTGACATCCGTGATCTCATATTCTCCCCGTGCACTAGGCTGAATCGATGCCGCAATGTCACAGACTTGCTGGTCGTAAAAATACAGTCCCGTGACGGCATAATTACTTTTCGGCTGGATAGGTTTTTCTTCTATTGAAACCGCCTTAAATGAATCATCAAACTCTACAACACCATACCTCTGTGGGTCCGCAACATGGTAGGCAAATACGGTGGCACCTTGATCACTCACATCTGCACGTTTTAATTGTTCGGCGAAGTCGTGCCCATAAAAAATATTATCGCCAAGGATGAGGGTGCTATGAAAATTGCCAATAAATGACTTCCCCAGAACAAAGGCTTGTGCCAGACCATCTGGACTTGCTTGCACTTGATACTGGATGGAGATACCCCACTGCGATCCATCCCCTAAAAGCTCTTGAAATCTAGGCGTATCCTGCGGGGTTGAAATCAGTAAAATCTCACGTATCCCCGCCAACATTAATGTGGTTAATGGGTAATACACCATCGGTTTGTCGTACACCGGCATGAGTTGCTTAGAAATTGCCTGCGTCACGGGATAAAGGCGCGTACCAGATCCGCCAGCAAGAATAATGCCTTTACGTTGAGACTTATTTGAGGAAAGATGCATATCGGTACACTTAATCTTTTGAACGAGTTATCTTTGTAACATACTCTTGCACAGGTATTTGCCAATCAACAAACTCAATTGCTGAGTATAAGTTTACTAGAGTATTTTTTAGTTTTTGATTTTGCATCCGCGAGTTGTAGGGTCGCGGGGCAGGCAAAGGGTAATCGGTGGCAGGGATTGCTTGTATATGCTCGGGCAATACTTTCAGTGTTATGCCAAGGCTACTTGCTATTTGTCCTACGAAACAGGCTAGAGCATACCAAGTTGTCTCTCCGTCCGGCACGGCGTGATAAACCCCAGAATCCGCAGAAGAGTGCGCAAGATGCGCAGCAATCCTGGCCAACCACTCAGCACTCGTCGGCACACCATACTGATCGGCAATCACGTGAAGTGCAGTCTTCTCTTGCAAGAGTCGTAGGATGGTTTTAATAAAATTAGCCCCATCTCCATAGACCCAACTCGTTCTTAAAATAAAATAATTAGCACCATTTTTTGGAGCTGTTGCAAAGATATTTTCGATGGCCACCTCTCCAGTTAATTTACTTTTCCCATACTGACTCAAGGGATTTGGGGTATCGGTCTCTTCATAGGGGAGGGTTTTACTGCCATTAAACACATAATCCGTGGAGAAATGCACTAACACGCCTTGATGTATGCGACTCATGTAATTAGCCATGACTTCTGGTGCGGTGGCATTGATGACAAAGGCGATCTCGGGCTCTTTCTCAGCCAGATCTACTGCCGTGTAGGCTGCCGCATTAAAAATCATCTGCGGTTGATATTGCTCCAATAAACACTCTATTTGCTTGGGTTGAGTCAAGTCACACATTGCTCGATCTACAAATATCACTTGTTCTTGGTCTTTCAGTGTGTCTTGAAATGCTCGTCCTAATTGACCGTTTTTACCAAATACAAGAATCTTCGTGGCCAGCTTATTCAACAGTCATCTCTTTTATTTGTTGGTTGAATACTGCAAATCGATCCATTGACGATAATTGCCACTGACTACTCCTTGAACCCATTGCGGATTGTCTAGATACCACTGGATAGTTTTACGAATACCCGTCTCAAAAGTCTCTAGGGGTTTCCAATTCAATTCATTTTCAATCTTGGCAGCATCAATTGCATAACGACGATCATGACCTGGTCGATCCTTCACAAAAGTCATTTGTAGGGTATACGACTTCCCATCAGCCCGGGGCTGAATCTCATCTAGGATCTGGCAAATTTGCTCAACCACTTCAATATTGGCTTTTTCATTCCAACCACCGATGTTATAGGTTTGGCCGGGTACACCTGTTTCTAAAACGGTACGAATCGCCGCACAATGGTCTTTCACATACAACCAATCTCGGACTTGTTGCCCGTCCCCATAAATGGGCAATGGTTTACCACTCAACGCATTCAAAATGCATAGAGGAATCAATTTCTCTGGGAAATGATAAGGGCCATAATTATTCGAGCAATTCGTGGTGAGTACTGGTAAGCCATAGGTGTGATGCCAAGCTCTGACCAAGTGATCAGAAGATGCCTTCGATGCCGCGTAGGGACTATTGGGCTCATACGCATGGGTTTCAGCAAAGGGAGCATCGGTAGCACTTAAGGTTCCGTAGACTTCATCGGTAGAAACATGTAAAAAACGAAAATGGCCTTTATCAGACCCTGGTAACTGACTCCAGTAAGCACGGGTAGCTTCTAATAAATGAAAAGTACCGATGATATTCGTCTGAATAAATTCACTCGGTCCATGAATGGAGCGATCCACATGACTTTCCGCTGCAAAATGAATAATGGCTCGGGGCTGATGCTCCTGCAGTATTTGACCTACTAGTGCCTGGTCAGCGATATCCCCATGCACAAACTGTAATCTTGGGTTGTCTTTTAAAGCCTCTAAGGTCGCCAGATTTCCGGCATAGGTGAGCTTATCAAGATTGAGAACCTCTTCAGGCTCGGATACCAGATCGTGTCCAAGTAACCAGTCGAGAACAAAATTTCCTCCAATAAAACCGGCCCCTCCCGTCACTAATATCATTAGCTTAATTTGCTTTCAAGTTTTTTAGGATGCCGAATTGTGTAGCCCTTCAATATCATGACAACCTGTCATTTACCAAGAAATCTTGATAGGCCATTGAAAGGCCAGATCGTAGATCTGTTTTAGCATGCCATCCCAAATGATTCACGCGACTAGAATCCATCCACTTACGCGGAGCTCCGTCAGGCTTTGATGGATCATAGACAATCTCTCCTTGATAACCTACTACATCACTTACCACTTGCGCTAATTCTGCAATTGGTATATCACCACCATAACCAACATTAATGTGACTCTGCATGGGCTGGGTATGCTGTTCATAGACGCGCTTGTCAAGATTCATCACAAAGATGGAAGCTTCTGCCATATCGTCCACAAATAAAAACTCTCGTCGCGGTGTTCCTGTACCCCAAATACTCACCTCAGGAAGCTTTTGCAGCTTAGCTTCATGAAAACGTCGAATTAAGGCAGGGATTACATGACTATTTTGCGGATGATAATTATCTCCTGGGCCATACAAGTTCGTCGGCATCACACTGCGATAATCAATCCCATGCGAAGCCCCATACTGACGGTTATAACTTTCACACAACTTAATACCTGCAATTTTAGCAATTGCATAAGGCTCATTCGTCGGTTCAAGTTGTCCTGTTAATAGAGCATTCTCTGCCATAGGTTGTGGTGTAAGCTGAGGATAAATACAACTGGAACCTAAAAATAATAATTTTTGAACACCAGACAAAAAGGCATGATGAATCACATTCGATTGCACCATCAAATTTTGGTAAATGAATTCTGCGGGATACGTATTATTAGCAAAAATCCCCCCCACCTTAGCTGCGGCTAAATAGACCTGGTCTGGCATTTCTGTACTAAAGAAATGACGCACAGCCTGTTGATCACACAAGTCTAATTCGGCATGCGTTCTTGTCACAATATTCACGTGCCAGATTTTTCGCAATTGACGCACAATCGCTGAGCCCACCATTCCATTGTGGCCAGCCACATAAATTTTAGAATGTGCCGAAGTATTCATTATCCATTCGCTTTATTCATGAAGCTTCACATTATTAATTTTCTTTACCCACAGAAACCAAAAAACCATGCTTATGTAACAAGGCATACTGTTTAGCTTGATTGAGGTCGTGACCAATCATTTCTGTAATCATCTGATCAAGCGTAATCTCTGGAGTCCATCCTAACTTAGCTTTTGCTTTAGTTGGATCACCCAACAAAGTCTCCACTTCGGTTGGACGATAGTAACGTGGATCAATCTTCACAATCACATCCCCTACCCGAAGCGCGGGTGCTTGATCACCCTCAATACTTTGTATAATCCCGATTTCTTGTTCTGCCTTACCTTCAAAGCGCAGTGTCACTCCAAGCTGTTTGCATGACTTCACAATAAACTCTCGAACAGAGTACTGTACTCCCGTCGCAATGACAAAATCTTCGGGCTGATCTTGTTGTAACATCATCCATTGCATGCGGACATAATCTTTCGCATGACCCCAATCTCTCAGAGCATCAATATTACCCATGTATAAACACTTTTCTAGGCCTTGGGAGATATTGGCAAGTCCGCGAGTGACTTTTCTCGTGACGAAAGTTTCACCACGCCGCGCACTCTCATGATTAAAAAGAATACCATTACAGGCATACATGCCGTACGCCTCGCGATAATTAATCGTGATCCAATATGCGTATAGTTTTGCCACGGCATACGGCGATCTGGGATAAAACGGGGTAGTTTCCTTTTGAGGTATCTCTTGAACGAGACCATATAGCTCTGACGTTGATGCTTGATAAAAACGGGTTTTTTTCTCAAGCCCTAAAATACGAATTGCTTCTAACAAACGAAGTGCGCCCATACCGTCGACATCAGCAGTATATTCGGGAGACTCAAAAGAAACTGCTACGTGACTTTGCGCACCCAAATTGTATATCTCATCGGGCTGGGTTTGTTGAATGATGCGCGTGAGATTGCTCGAATCAGTGAGATCTCCATAATGTAAAATAAAATTTTGTGACTCAATATGGGGATCTTGATAAATATGATCGACGCGTTCTGTATTAAAGAGCGAGGACCGGCGTTTAATACCATGCACGATATAACCTTTTTCGAGCAATAGCTCTGCTAAATAGGATCCATCTTGACCAGTAATGCCAGTAATAAGAGCTACTTTTTGCGGTGTATTCATAAATCTATTTTAAACGTTTGTCGATGCGGTTCGATTTTTTCTCTGTGCAAGCTTGTGAGGGATAAGTTGATCATGCTTAACTAGCAAGCTATGGCTAAAGTGTGGATTGCGCCGCTTCACACATCAGTTGAATCACATCATCTACATCATGAGTAGCTTTCCAACCTAAGATTTGGCTTGCTTTTGACGGATCAGCAGCGCCATATTGAACATCGGATGGACGCTTCAAGGCTCCTTCAATCATGACATGATCATTCCAAGCCAACTCAAAAAACGAGAACGCTTGTTCAATAAAGTAGGTTAAGGACGCCGTCCTACCTGTGGCGATCACAAAATTTTGGGGATGGTCTAACTGCAGCATCTTCCACATGGCCTCTACGTAATCAGGAGCCCATCCCCAATCACGACAAATATCAACATTACCTAAGTGCAATTTAATCTCTGGATTTTTTTTTATTCTGGCTGCAGTTTGAATAATTTTTTGAGTCACAAATCGCTCAGATCTCAAAGGTGATTCATGATTAAACAAAATACCCGTGCAGGCAAAAATATCATACGATTCTTGATAGTTGTTGACAAGTCCAGCCGCCGTGACTTTCGCAACCGCGTAAGGACTCTTGGGTAAAAAGGGGGTCAGCTCATTGGCCTTATCACCCTTCGTATCTCCAAAACACTCACTCGAACCCGCGTTATAAAAACGCGTTGCTAACTTCAGAAATCGAATGGCCTCTAATAAATTGAGCGTACCGATGGCAATACTTTCAATTGCCTCAACAGGACGCTCAAAGGATAGTCCAACGGAGGTTTGTCCGGATAAGTTATAAATCTCTGTTGGCTGAAATTTTTGAAGCACCGATAGAACGCTTCTAAAGTCTTCCACCGCCATCGATGCCAATGTGACTTGATCTAAAATACCGAGTTGCTGCAAATTTGTTTGCGATGAGGAAAAAACATCCCGCGTCGTACCGAAAACCTGATAGCCTTTGCCGAGCAGGAATTTGGCAAGATAAGACCCATCTTGGCCAGTAATGCCAACAATCAGCGCAGTTTGTTTATTTGCCATAAGCGTCAGTTCTTGAGTCCATATTACTATCCTGCCATCTTACTCCATCCCAGATCGGTGTTGAGTCAGTGTACTCATATAAAATCAATAGGTTACGATAGTTCGTTTTGCAAAAATCTTGGCGTGAAATTCACATCCCACGCCAAATTACACTGCTTATGATGGATCATCCACCACTTTGGCGGCACTTTCATGCTCACTGTGCTCCTTATCTAGCTTATGCTCCACAGCTACTGTTTGAACCTCATACGTTAACTGTTGTTGCTCGTATTGAGCTAAATGACTTAAAGCTGTAAATCCCTTAAGAATACGGTTTTGAAAATTCGTCGCATAGCGCGAAGACTTTTCTAAGTCCATACCCGCTTGCAATTGCTCTGCTCTAAGCCCAGCAATAATGGCTTCATATCGGACCGGATCCCTCGCCCATTTCAAACAGTAGGCATAACTCTTCTCAATTTCTGTCATCACTGCTTGCAAATTCAGTGTCGGGGTTGATTGGCCATACCTTCGCCCCAGAGCCACACCAAATGCCTCAGTGTTAGGGCGGGTTTCCATTACATACTGATATAAATCGAGATAGCGCGTCTTGACTTGGGCCATCATTTGATCACTATATTGATTCTTTAATTCCTGCGCCTGATCAAGCACTTTCTTGATCAATATAGAAAAATCTTTGATGCCATGGTCGTCTTCAGTGAAATACCAAGCAGGGATGTAGATGGCGTCTAGTACCTCAAATCCACCCGCTCGCTGACAAAAAGCTTTTGCAATATCCACCGAGGCCATTAAGCCCTCTATCCTTTTACGCTCCGAATACATGAGGCGTTCTTGGCCTAATGCAGCATACTCAATCGAACGTAAAATGATTTGCCGACTTGGGTCGCTGGCCTGCCACTGCTCGGTCATGGCTTCAAACTCATTTTGCTTCGCTTCTTTGTCTTCCCAATCTAAATATCCCTTCGTAAAGGCGGAGGCCTTTCGAGCATTTTGAGATGAGCGCTTTTTGCCAACCTGGGTTTTAGGTCCGGTTGAAAGACCCTTTTTTACTTCAGTCATGATGAACATCCTTATTTCGTTGATAGGATCTTCATTTTTCTACTATTGATGTGTGCCGTACCCCCCGGCATTAAACATCTTGTTGCGTCACCTGAAAGTTCGTAAAACTTTGCGCGCGAAATGATTGAAATTCTTCGAGATGATCTTCTATTTTACCAATTCCTACGATAGCAAATATTCTTTCTGCAAAAATAACAAAGGGTGTTGCTGGGTAACCTTTGTTATTGATGACCGGTATAACGCTACGCCCTATTTCCCACGAACGATACACAGCAGAAATTAATAAATTTCTTAACATCGCCTCATCTCTTTGCCCCTTGGGCAAATCGGCGCCAAAACCATTACGAGTAGGTCTAGTTCCTTTGTGTAAATGATAAGGATTTTGTTGATAATTGTCTATTTGACGTATAGCGCCAATCAAAATGTCTGTAATCTCTTTTGATTTTTGGGGGAATTTAGCTGCGGCAACTTCTTTTGCAACTTGCTGAGATATTTGTTCGGTCCAAGTTTTCATCACCAATGTCCTCATTTATCTTTAACGCTATTTTCTCAGTCGCACACCAGGGCCATCATCCGGTGTGCCTATAAATTCGATGCCAGCATTCTCAAATGTTTTTTCTATGACCTCTAAAGTCTTTGCGTGCGTTGCTGGCACTCCATCCAAGGACTCTAAACGCATCAGAGTTGAGAAACCTAAGCCTGTTTTTTCAGCCAAATCTTTCCCACTCCATCGCAGCATGGCGCGTGCAGCACGAATTTGATCGCTTGTAATCAAGTAATTTATATTATATAATTAGTAATAATTGCTAATTTAATAGCATTATTTATTAATAAAGGGTTAAAAATGCTTAATAATCAAGATTTTACACGTGAACGGTCAAAATATCTAGGTGGGTCGGATATTGGCGCCATCCTGGGTTTATCAAAATACCGCAGCGCCGTCGATGTTTGGTTAGAAAAAACCGGAAAGAACGTCATTGAAAAAAACTCTTTACCCGTGCGCTTTGGTCAATTTGCCGAGGACTTTGTTGCGCGCGAATATGCACTGTCAACTGGTTGTAAGTTAGCCATTCCTGAGGATGCCATCATTCACCCTCAATATGCCTACATGCATGGACATATCGACCGGTTTGTCCTTGATCAAGATTTACCACTTTTTGGAAATGACGGTCAGATACATGCTGTTCGTATCTTAGAGTGTAAAACCGCCAATCCTTTTACGCTATCTGACTGGGGTGATGTGGGTACTGATCAAGTACCCATGAGCTATCTAGTGCAATGCGTCTGGTACATGATGCTTACCAAGATAGATAGAACAGATCTAGCCGTACTCTTTGGTAATGCAGACTTTAGAATTTACGAGATTTCCAGGGACTTCGAACTCGAACAAATGATTGCCGAGCGAGCAATCAACTTTTGGGAAAATCACGTGATAAAAGATGTGCCTCCGCCAGCAGTCTGCGAGTCAGATTACAAAAGTCTCTTTAGTCAATCGACACAAAGCAAGTCTGTTGAAGCTTTACCAGATACATCTGAATTAATTAAACAACTCACTGCGTTTAATCGTCAAATCGAACAATATGAAACTCAGATCAGCGATATAAAACAAAACATCATGGCACAAATGCAGGATGCAGAAATTTTAACTTGGAACGGACAAACTTTAGCTACCTGGAAAGCGCCTAAACCTTCATTGCGACTTGATAGCAAGAGACTCATTGAAGAACGTCCAGAACTAGCCCATCAATATCAAATCCCCATCAACAACAGTCGACGATTAGTGATTAAGACTACGTCAACAGGAATATCATGAACAACCAAAATTCGCAAACTACTTTAGAATCAAAATCTCCGCACCAAACTATCTTAGACCGAGAGCTCAAAATTTCAGCCCAATGTATTGGAATAGCTGAAGACACACTTCAACATTGGTTAGATCAATATGGGTGGGCAAGCTCACACACTTTGTTCAACTTTTTGCATCTGATCAAAAAATATCATCTCGATCCTCTAGTTGATGAATTATCGATCATTAAAAATCTAGATGGTTCTTGCCAAGCCTATATTACATTTGATGGTTGGTCAAAAATCATCAATCAACATCCTCAATATGCAGGTATGAGTCTGCGAGAATCATCTGCAAAAGATAATAATATGCCTATTTGGATGGAGTGCACAATCTATAGAAATGATCGGATTCTACCGATTGTGGTGACTGAATACTTCACAGAAGTTCAAACTGATCACATAGCTTGGAAGAAAATGCCCAAGAGAATGCTCAGGCACAGGGTCATTCAACAATGTGCCCGACTAGCTTTAGGAATCAGTTCACCCGAGAATATAACTTCAAACGATCAGGAAAAAAAAGTTTGTGCGACAAATGAAGAAGATACTCAAGACGCAAAAATTATGGGCGGTTTAACTCAGACCGAGCGACTTAAACGGACGTTAATCAATTCAAAGT
Source organism: Burkholderiaceae bacterium (assembly GCA_947472645.1). Lineage (GTDB taxonomy): Bacteria > Pseudomonadota > Gammaproteobacteria > Burkholderiales > Burkholderiaceae > Polynucleobacter. The sequence continues at coordinate 63,515 of CANJBQ010000001.1, read as the reverse complement.
AAATCTTATAAAGATGACGAATGAATTGAATAAGGTAGCTGATTTCTTAGGAGCTTAATAGCGGCATTATTCATCAAGTTACTCCTTCTCAAAATGTTTAAACTTCAATCAGGGTATCATCTACATTGGGTGTATAACCTTCCACGAGATCCTGCAATACTGCAAATAAACATAGCTGATCATTATTCTCGATGCTATTTTTAATTAGTTGAAGCTTCATCTCTAATTTATCCCATGATAAATAATTTTCATGCGCTTTAAAAATACGAGGATGCAAAGTCTTTTCTGGGTCACCTTCTATTAACAACTCTTCAAAGAGCTTTTCGCCAGGGCGGATACCCACCTCTTGTATCTCAATATCTCCGTTGGGATTTGCTTCATTTTTTAATTCCAAACCAAATAATTCGATCATACGAATTGCTAAATCAAGAATTTTTACTGGTTCGCCCATATCCAATAAAATCACATCACCTCCTACCGACAAAGCACCCGCTTGAATAACAAGTTGCGCAGCTTCTGGGATTGTCATAAAGTATCTAGTCATTCGAAAATCAGTAACTGTGACGGGGCCACCTGATTTAATTTGCTGGCTAAATTTGGGAACAACCGAGCCTGAAGAAGCTAATACATTACCAAAGCGAACCATCGAAAATTTTGTGGTTGAAGAAATTTCCGCAAATGCTTGAAGAATCATCTCTGATAGACGTTTAGTTGCTCCCATTACATTTGTGGGACGAACTGCCTTATCCGTACTAATTAAAACAAAATTAGGAACTCCGAACTCCCTGGCAATTTGAGCAATAGTCAACGTTCCTATGACGTTATTCCTTACCCCTTCAATTGCATTGGCTTCTACTAATGGTACATGCTTATAGGCTGCAGCATGATAAATAATATACGGATTCCATTGATGAATAATGAGTCGAATATTGTTTTCATTTGTTACTGAAGTAAGCAAGGGCATAATTTGAACCTTGCCACTCATTCCATATTTTTCAGCCTTACTAAGCAAATCTTGGTGTATTTGGTACAGTGAAAATTCGTTTTGTTCTATCAAGATTATGCAAGCAGGGCGTTGTTCGATAATCTGGCGACATAATTCACTACCAATTGAACCACCAGCCCCAGTCACTAACACAGTTTTTTGATGCGCGTTTTTAGATAGTAAATCTGAGTTTGGTAATACCAACTCTCTGCCTAAAAGATCATCGATATCCAGATTTCTCAAATCTTGAGTGCTAACCTTGCCACTCGCTAAATCTGACATACTTGGTAAAGTTAGAATGGCCACCTTAGCATTGCGTGCCGATTGAATTATTTGATTTCTTCTAAACCGACTAGCGTTAGGAATCGCTAACAAGACACTTGAAATATTCAATGTAGTAACTAGACCAAAGAGTTTCTCAGGATCAAAAATACGTTTGCCATCTAAAGTGGAACTATGTAATTTTACGTCGTCATCAAGAAACCCTATCACTTCCATCTCAACTGTATTAGATAAAGCTGACGCAATTTGCCTACCAGCATCCCCTGCCCCATAAATCAACACCCTAGGTCTGCTAGCTAATTTAAGCTGATTTCGATATGGGTTACTCAACCAGTAACTAGCAACAGCTCTGACTATGCCTACGAGCATTAGCAATATGAGTGGTTGAATAATGCCAATGGTCCTTGGGACGCCCTCCACTCCAACAAGTGTGAAAATGATAAAAAATATGATCCCATATACACTCATGGCCTTAGCAAGAATGAGCAATGCATACCATCCTGAGTGTCTAAAAATTTCGCGATAAAGACCAAAATATAGCAAACTTGGGAAGCTAAGAAAGATTGAGGCCACAAGTACCCAAATAGGCTTCCAATTACTCACCTCGAATAAGGGCATCCACTCACCTAGCCGTAAATAAAAAGCCATATAAACGCTGATGACACAAAGAATTAAATCTACAAATAAAACAATGCCTCGCTTTATTTTGCGGGGCCAACTAAGTATTGGTAAAGTTAATCGATTAAGTAGCGACATATTCTTGTAGGATTAATGTGTAATTCCATCTTGAGAAATCACTTTTAAAAGAGTCTTCGACATAATTTTTAAATCAAAAAAAAATGATTGGCGATGCAAATACTCAATATCAAATTCTACCTTTACAGGTATTGGTAATTCATCTCGACCATTGACCTGAGCCCAACCGGTTAAGCCGGGTCGAAGAGTATCGACACCCGCAATCTTCCTCATTGCGATTAATTCATCCTGATTAAAGAGTGCTGGACGTGGTCCAACAAAACTCATATCACCCTTAGCAATACACCAGAGTTGAGGTAACTCGTCTATACTAGATTTTCGCAAAAAATCACCTATTGGACTTAAATATTTATTGGGCTCAAGCAACTTATCTGTTGCCACTTGTGGCGTCTCCCTTAGCATGGACCTAAACTTAGGCATCATAAAGTGTTCACTATATCGACCGACGCGCTTAGACCAATAAATTGCAGGTCCTGAAGAAGTGATCCTCACAAAGAGTGCAATAACGATCATTGGTAGTAAAAAAGCGATGAGTAAAGTCATCGCTAAGATTACATCAAACATTCTTTTTTGATAAGCCTTCAATTTGAATCTGCCAATATTTTTTGATAAAAGCTTATCCAAGCAGCTGTTACAACCTTACTTGAGAACATTGTCATTACCCGTTCGTAGGCATTCTGGCCTAACTTTTTCCGAAGATTTGTATTGGTCGCCAATAATTCCATGAGGAGACTTAAATTTTCAATATCATATTTGTTTGCAAGAAGGCCCGTTTGCTTGTCTTCGATAGCATCAATAATTCCTTCAGTTTTATATGCAATAGTGGGTATTTTACATGCAGCAGCTTCAATGACCACATTTCCAAAACCCTCCCTATAACTAGGCAAAACCAAGATATCTGCCGCAGCCATATATTTTTCTGGCGCATTTGTTGGCCCACACCACGTAATCTGTTTTTGTAATTTAGGATACTTATTTCGTAATAGTGAGGTTAGATTTTCTTCATCAGGACCAACAATCCATAAAAAGTTTCTTTCTTTAACCTGGTTTTGGATCTTTTCATATGCTGCCAACAAATCATTAATTCCTTTGTCGCGGCATATTCGGCCAACAAATAAAAAGTTAATATCGTTTTGATGAGCGCCCATTAAATTTCTATATTCACTGCGCACTTCGTCATCTGGTATAAATCTTTCTAAATTGACGCCAGAAATTGAGCCAGAGCCTAACATTTGAATCACATTTTTTTTGCACACGCCTTCAGAAATTAAAAAATCAATTTGAGACTGACTATCTGCAAACGCATTAGTAGCTAACCAACAGATGATCTTATCAATCAACTTATAGAAATATTTTGACAATCCATTGGATGTTACCCATATTTGGCCAGTGAATGTGTGAATGCGATTTTTAGTGCCGCTAAAGAAAGCTGCCAGCATTCCTAACAATCCTGCCTTGGGGCTCACAGTATGAATTGCGTCAAATTTTTCTTTTCTAAATACAATGAATAAAGCGAATAAAGTAACAATATCTTTTATTGGATGAATTTTTCTTTGTATAGCAATATTGATAACCCTAACTTTTTTTACATCAAAATCTTCTGATAGGGTATAAAGACTCAAATTCAGGCAAAGGGTTACTTCATACAGTAAAGATAATTGCTTTACATGCTCAAGCAAAAATGCATTAGCGGTAAATGGCGTGGCGACGACAAAACAAATTGATTTCACTTGAGTGACTTGTCTTTGATATTTTTACTACTCAACATATATGGAGAACCATACTTATTGATCATTGCATTCAATTGATCAATGACTAAGCTCGGCACTTCACCACTAGACTTATTTTTTAATAACGAAATTGAAATCGATAATGCCCGAAGATAATCAAATATCATTTTTTGTAGCATTATCCATGATGATTTGGCCATAAAAATCCATTCTTGACGACTATGAAAAATTCTCATCTGCGAGAGATAAAGTCCTTTGCGAGCAAGTAAGGATTTTTGTAAATTAAAGGTGCCCTGTCTATAAGCTAACAAAATTTCAGGTAAACAGTAGTATCTACTTTCTGGCATGGCTCTAAGTAATAACTCTTGATCTTCAGCTCTCAAAACCTCTGGAATACCATACCGATGCTGACGAAACCATGCTACCTTTCCTAGCCAAGAGGGATGTGGCATATAAATACTTCTCCAAGGACGAGCTATAAGTTCATTATGGGTTTGGTGATAAGGAAGTAGCCTTATGGATTCAAGAGCTCCATCCCAGTTAAATGCGAGTGTTTTGCACGCAGTCAAATCAATCTCTGGATGACTATCTAGAAATAAGACTTGCTTATCTAAACGATTTGGGAAACACAAATCATCTGCATCCATCCTCGCAATATAGGTCCCTAGAGCCAAATCAATACCTTCGTTCAGCCTTGTTGCTAATCCCTTGTGTAAACCATCTGAAATAATTTTTATACGAGAATCTGGAATGGATTCAATTATTCTAACGCTTTCATCAGTTGATCCGTCATCCAAAATAATCAATTCCCAGTCTTGATATTCTTGATCAATAATGCTTTGGACAGCAGACTTTATTGTGCTAACCCCATTAAAAATAGGAAGAAGAATGCTAACCCTAGGGAGCTGTTTATTTTCCATCAAATTAATTTTTTGACATCGAAAGAGCTTTTATTAATGACTCTCGAACTTTAATAGGGGTATGAAATGTTTGGACTTGTTGATGACCAACCTCACTCAAGATATTCCAATCCTCTAGATTCTTATATAGTTCATCAATAGCTTTTGCCGCCTCAATTTCAGATTTGACTGTTATACCTCCATTCATTGAAGGAATGGATCCACTTGCCCTGGAAATAAATGGCGTGCCTGCAGCCATGGCATCTAAGAGAACCAGAGGCTGGCATTCGGTATGGGATCCATATAAAAAAAGTCGCGCCTCTAGATATTGTTCAAATAAATCTATTTGATTAACCCCTTCATGAAAGTGAACAAACAAAGGATCTAATTCCAAATGTGAAGCTAACGACTTTAATTTTTCTGAGAATGGTGTAAATTGTTGTCCAAAAAAATGAAGTTGTACTTTGTTTTTTATCGTGGATAAAGAGTATGCTCTTAAAACAAAATCATGTCCCTTTTGCCAATCATAGGCGCCTACCGAAATAATTCCCTCTCTTTCCAGAAAACTTTTTTTAGGAACATCTATTGCTAATAAGGCGGCACTAGAGATGCCGTTGGGGATAACAGTCTGATTGATACCTAAGCGTTTAGCCATAGTGACGTCATCAAATCGAGCATCACATCCTTCTGATGCTAAAAAAATAATGCCATCAAGTAGTTGCATTTTTTTTGATAATGACCCCCAATAGGGTCGCCATGCGAAGTATCTCAAGATAGAGCGTAAGGAAAGCTTTCCTACAATGCTGTTTGTAGAGATGCAATGACTGTATAGTAATTTCTTCCCACTTACATTTTTAATGTTAGCAAAAACTAAATCTGTTGACCATGTTTGCCATGCATTCATTAAGACAATATCAAATTGACTTTGTTTTAAAAAATCTATATAACTTTGCTGATCACCCTTAATCGGTTGGGCAAGTGAGTCTGCGCCGCTGACATTAAATACCTCTATAGTAGCTCCAGAAAAAATATCTTCTGATGTGCCGCGATTTGACCCAGTAGTTGCTACAACTACTCCCCAACCCTCATCCGTTAAACATTTGGCTAATTGCTGAACAGCATTTCCTAAACCACTATTGACGGGAGGAAATGTAGGCGTCGTTAACAGTATTCTCTGTGTCATCTCAATCATAAAAAAATGGATTCATATCCGAATCCAATGTGAAGGGATAAGATCTTTTGTATCTTTTTCACCACTTGCAAACCATTTTAAAGGCGCAATGATGTGTTTTGTATGATGCGGTGCCAACCACGCGCCCCACCAACTCAGAGAACTATTGGCAATCACAAAGTTTTTACATTGCTGCATCAATGATAGATCAATATGTGCTTCATTCGAGGATGCAACTTCAACCAGAGTCATTGGAAAATTAAATAATAGATTTTTACGTACCCAATTTAAATCGTCTGAAAATATGAAGCAATGTGGATTCATTAAACCTAATGATGCTTCTTTAACCCCTTGATATACATAATCAAGGGAACACAAACCATGCAACTCAAGAGCTATAGGATTTGTTACATAGTCGCCACGTCGAATATGGACGCAAATTGCATCCGTTGATTGAATTTTCTTTTCTAATAAGTGATAAGCCTCGGAAACATTCGACTTTAATCTCAACTCTTTAGTTATTACCTCTTTATATTTTAGAAAATATTGCTCAGACTGCCAAAAACCTTCTAAGTAAACTGGTTTATCCAATAATGGAAATGTTGTATCAAATTGGAAATGGGGTTCCCGATAAATTGGAGTACCAAATCTCTTGTTTGCCCACCTTCTAGCTAGACGACACTCCAATCTTTTCATCCAACTTGAAAGTATAGTAGGGCCTGAGTAGGTCTGAGCTTCAATAGAAAAAGGATCTAATGCATAGAGACGGTCTGTTCGACCCTCAAACCAGGAAGTATCTAATACTAAATCCACCCCCAACTTAAGAGATAATGCTCGGCCTGTTGCATATTGGAATAGTTGATTACCCAATCCACCGGATAATCCAACAATTACTGGTCTTGAAGTTATTTTCATCGTTGTAGTGATCGAAAAGATAATTTAAATATTCGATAAATCTTCCACAAGAAATTTAATAACCTATATCTCAAAGACCCAAGCCTATTTAGTCGAATTTGATCCATCTCAAGGATAGATAATTCAGAGTTCGCTGAAGCCCCTCCCCGATGATGCAAGGCTGTGGTTGCATTAATTTTTATAAAATGATGTCCATCCAAAAACAACCGCAGAAATAAATCGTAGTCAGAGGCAATTCTGAGATCTTCTCGGAATCGATATTTTTTTATTAGCTCTGTTAGAACGAATGTTGAAGGATGAGGAATAGAATTAAAAAAATAAAGCTGCCAGGGATTAGCTATAAGATTAACATGAAGATTTTCAGGATCTACCGCTAAGGTTCTCCCAGAGACAACGTCATTTTTTCCATCTTTTAATAATGGCCATACGATTGGAAAGCCATCGGGCACAATTTCATCATCACCATTAATGAAAAGAATATACTTCCCTGTGGCTAGGTCGATTCCCTTATTCATCGCATTGTAGATTCCGGAATCTGGCTCAGAAATAAACTTATCAACGAGTTTTCCAGAATTTATAATCAAATCAACCGTTCCATCAGTTGATCCGCCATCGACAATAATATATTCGATACCCAATCGCTTTACACTCAAGACTGAACTTAAAGTTCTCCCCAAAGTTAAGTGTGTATTTTTAACTACAGTAACTATTGAAAGAACGATCTCCATTTAAATTAAGCGCAAAGATCAAGAATAATTTTTTGATAATTTAGCCCAAAAGCTATTCTTTTTCTCAAATACCTTTTTTTATATTCAAAATTATGCTCAAGCTTTAAAGCAAAATCATCTTTTAACTCATCAATTAGTTTATTGGCAAGGTCTAAGGGGTTGAAAGGATCAAAATAAATTCCTTTCGTAGGATTTTGCTCCCGATGTACGGGAATATCAGACAATAATATTCTTTTATTTAAGACTTTTGCCTCTTCAACTGTGGTACTCCACCCTTCAAAAAAAGAGGGGTTTATTACTGCTACGCAATTTCGCATAAGTAACTCCAAATCACGGTAAGGGACAATGCCGAGAGGTTTAAAAAATTCCCTTAGACCCAAATCCTTTACTAACCCCATTAAAAATTCATAATGGTCAGGAAACCGATGATCCCTATTGCTGCCGGTAAGAAGAATTGTCACTTTCATGCCATTTTTTTTTAAATACTCGAGCGCCCTGATCAAGATTTCATGGTTTTTATGTATCCAAAATTGATTAGGGACATAAAAATAAGGGCCCGTAATATTGTATTTACTCTTAAAATTATCAAGGTCATTGTGTGAAAAATTCTCCAAATTCATTTCAGGAACAAAACTTAAAACACTGGAATACTCAAGAGCATGAGGATATGAAGTAACCAAATCTTTCATTGCTTCTTTGCTACTCAAAATAACCCAATTCGAATTGGAAATCAACGCATTAACCGATGCCACCCTCATTTTACGATCTTCAATCGAAAAAAATTCAGGGAAGTGTAGGTATTGAAAATCTGGTATCCACCCAATTTTTTTTATTTTCAAATTGATTGGAATTTTTCCCGAGAAATGAGACAAAAACTGTATCTGGTAGCATCTCAATATTGCATAAACAACTAGATCATTTCCAGCAAACAATCTTCTAATAACTCTTCGGAAAATTCCACTCACTGAATCTGAATCAAGGAGGCTAAGCCTAACAACTCTAGTGTAAATAAATTGTTTTTCAATGGACTTTGGGGTCTTTTGTCCCATAAAAAGAATTGGTTGGATTTTTCTATTCTTAACCAAATTAATAGCAGAAAATAAATTACGATAATAGTTAACTCCACCAAGCCACTCATGTCCCTCTAAAATAAAGCCGACTTTAATCATTTTTTAGGCCAAGAAACCAAGTCACATATCTTTTAACTCCAATTTGAATATTAATCTCAGGCTTCCAGCCATAATTTTCAGATTTTTTTATATCTGCCTCAAATCCCAATGGGTCGCCAAGCCTAACTTTACCAATAAAACGAAGCGTTGTGTCGGGTAACAAATTATCATATATTTTTTGAATCAAATTTTTCACATGCAAGCCTTTTCCACTACCTCCATTAACCACGGGGCATACTGGTGAAGCATGGTTTATTACTTTTTCAATCAGTCGAACAGCATCTTCAATGTGTATCCAATCTCTAATCTCCATTCCTGACCCAGAATAGGTATAATCCCCAACTTTTGCTTTTATGCATGCATCCCAAAAAAGTTGTTTTCTTAACCCTTCCCCATACAAGGAGAAAAATCTAATAATCGCCACAGAAACCCCAAAATTTGTGGCGTATGATTTACACAAATTCTCGGCAGTCAATTTATGAAACCCATATGGCGAAATAGGCAATAAAGAATCACACTCATTTATTGGCAATGATTGCGCCTCTCCATAGACTGCAGCACTGGATGGATACACAATAGTTGATTTAGGGGAATGTGATTTTACAAATTCTAAAACAGCTAGAGTACTTAAGACTGTCCTTGAAAAATCTTCGAAAGGATTGGACATTGAAAATGGTACTGAACCACTTCCAGCACAATGAATAATAATATCGGGGGTTCCCCCACACTCGATTAATGTGTCTAAACTTATATCGCATGTAACCCAAGATCGAATGCCCAATTCAGAATAATCATCTGAATCCCAGTTCCCGTGTCCCATTCCGTCTACGTAGTACCCTAACGAGGCGAAATGTTTAGCTACTTCAAACCCTAGAAAACCACGCGCTCCAGTGACTAATACAGTCTTGGGCATTCTTACTAATCCTCTATCCGAGAATCAAGATTTTCCAGGTCAACTAGATCCAAGGAATAGAGCAAGTTAAACTCATCATCAAAACTTAAAAATTGCAAAGCCCCTTTTTTATCTCTAGATTCTCTAAATTGACTTTTAGTAAAACCATCCAAGACTTCTAGCTCCTTAAGAGGAAGCTTCATTAAATCTTTTTTAACAAAAAATGCATTGTTACCAGCAGCATTGGTCCCCACGAATGAGTATCCCTTTGAGTGGCCTAAAGTGCAAAGCGCTTTTAATGAGGCGCCATAATAGATTCCTGAAAAGTGGGCTTTTTCCCTCGTGAAATCAGGAGAGTAAGGTACTGTAACAGAGCGCTCAGGCCCAAATCTCGCATTGTATTCAATGACTACGATTGTAGGACTTATAACTGAAATATGTTCCCATACCCAATAATCATTACCATCAATATCAATGGACAAAAGTCCAATCTCCCCGCTTATTCCATTTGACATTAAAATTGAATTTATATTGTCCTTGGTTATAAAGGAACAATCGACTTTTAGGTTATGCTGCCAATATATTGGATCATTTTTAATATAATCAACGTGATTTTTATCCCCATCTATCAATAGTCCAGACCAATGGTCATTTATTAGTAAAAATCTTGTATTTGATTCTGTATAGTTTTGCACACCAAATTCAACAAAAATTTTACGTTCAATTCTCACGTATTTAAGCAGTGCTTGAATAATTCCATCCTCACCCCATTGAGAAAAAACCCTAAACTCGGATTTTTTAGTATCAAAATCTGACTCACCCAAATGAGACTCGAGTCTCAACTGACGACCTTCTATTCGACCTAAAGACTCTTGGATCTTATGCAGACGGGATTGAATATCAATGATGTTACTTATTAAGAATCGTAATCTTTTAAATATATTCATTGGAAAAAAACTGCTAACAAAGATAAGTTCATATACTCCTCAAGGCATCAAAAAATTATTTTTAGTTTGAGCATATGAACCATTTACCCAAGGATATTTCATCTTGCCATGCTGAATCCAACACAGTTACATTTTTAAAAGACTTGTGATATTTACCTAACCACCATTCCACTGAATTATTGTGATAACTTTGAGTTGAAGTTATCCAGCCATCATTTTTATCAGAACGCGAAACAGGATGCTGATGAAAAGATGCATGGCCAACAACTCGAGAGCACTCTTCAAGAAATTTTTCTATTCCATCTTCGGTAAAGTGCTCAAGTGATCCAATTGAATATGCCCAATCAAACTCGTTATCACCATAAGGAAGGTCGGTAGCATCGCAAACTTTTAAGGTATTACTCCTTATTCCTCTATCTATAGCCTTATTTATTAGCACTTCAGAGATATCGCAACCATAAATATTTAAATCTAAAAATTTAGAGAGCAACTCTATTGTCTTGCCAGTTCCACATGCAATATCTAAAACTTGCCCTTTTCGTGCTGTCATAAGCAACTGAATTTCATCCCAAACATTGCCCTCCCCCCATGTATCTAGGACTTTAGCGAAATCTTCACTCCAGTACATCTCCAAATCTTGGTGAGATTTAGGGGTAACCCTATAAATTGCTTTCTTTTTAATAACCTGCCGATATAAAGATAAAAATATAGGTGGTAAAGATAGTTGGATTATTTTTTTAATATTCATAGAATTCAATACTTATTTAGTTAACAATTAAATTACAGTACTCAATACTTAATTTCCGTAAATAAATAATTCAGCCTCAGAAAATCTATTCGACTCAATAAAATGATTTATTGAGTCAGTGGCCTTGGTATACTTCTCTTTACTATTAGATATCATATGCTCAAATACTTTATTGGAGAATGTTCCGGGATTTTTTAAGTATGCATTCATTTCATCGTAGGATGAAAATAAAAAACCCCCTTTTTTGCTCAACATATAATGCACAAAATAAAACTCATAAATAGAATCTAACTCCCTAATTTCACCAAGCTCCCTTAGTCCTAATAGCGTCGCCTTGTAATCCTGGAGACTATTAATGTTCCAATTAAACTTATAGGCAATATGTGGGTTATACCCCACATTAATTACCTTATAACCCAATAAGGGTAATTCATGTCCAATTGAACCATAGCAAGTTAAGGCGACTCCAACCCCTTCATCTCGCAATTGATGCCACGTGGTTTCGGGATTGATGACTTTAAATTTTGGATATTTCTTAACCAACTCTTTTATTACATCAGCAGTCCCCGGAAGAAAGTCTCGATGTGTCTTAATGTACCAATCATAATCTGTAATTTTCGATATATCACCTAAGTAAGATATCCATTCATAAAAATCATTGAATATCATACCACCATATGCTCGGGGGTTATCATAGAAACAATGTGTGGCAATAACAATTTTTAGCTTGCCAGTTTCAAGTGTTTGTTTTTCAATTCTCGTAGGTGTATATGCGCTTTTCGAGGAGTATGCCATGTTCACCCCAACCTCACCCCCCAACCGTTTTTGCAGCTGATTCTTTCCCCACTGTAAAGCCTTGCGTTTGTCGTCATCGCTAAGGATAGAAAAGTAATGCCTGTAACGACTAAATTCCATATACTTTTGATCGGGATAGTCTGTTCTTTTTAATTCAATACTGTTTGATAAATAGACTGGAACATTAAACCTCCAACAAATTTTAGCTAAAATTCCAGTTGGTACATACGTATCATGAGAAAGCACTGCAGCCACTACAGAATTGTGTTTGAAATACTCACTAAAAAAGATAAAGTATTTCAATGCAAAATATATGCTATACCAACACTTAAGGTCCGTCATTAATACCGTTGGTTTATTAAATGCACGCAAGTAAGATTCATAAACCTCATCACCGATTTGTATACCATCAACCTTCCAATGAAATAAATCATTTTTTGATTTTATGCTTTTCAAAGCATCTAAAAATAAAATTTTTAGATGCTTTCTCGATCTATTAGAGATCTTTAAAATCACATGTTCATTACAATGGAATGATTTATAAACAACATCTACAAGAGGCTCCCGAGATCGCTCTCCGAAACTGTGAACTTTGGCATTGAACTTCTTAGACAAGCAATTAACCAATACAGCATTAGCCGCCATCCACATTGGCACCGGGAAACAGTCCATCAGAATAACTTTGTCACCATCAATATCAACTGATTCAAGATTTTTCTTATTAAATTGACAATACTCTTTGGTTAATTGATCGTTGGCAGCAATCTCTTGATCTTTATTAATCTTTTTTTGATTAAACCCTCGCTTTAAATGGACATAAATATCGGCAAAAATTACGATAATATAAATTACCTCATTTATAAAAAAAGCCCGTAAAGATTTAAATCTTTTCATAGGAAATTTTTATTAATTCAGCTTTTATTAAATCTTGCAGAATCTTATTTAAAGATAGCATTGGGACATTAATTAATTCTGCGATATCCAATAATGAATTCTTTCCATCGCAATAAGAAATAAAATTCATCATGGTTTGCACACTAAGACCAGATTCTTTAGTACTTACTTGAGGATAAAGCCCCCGCTTCCCCAATTGAGGCTCACACAGTACCGTTATTTTTGGATAGCAATTAGCCTCAATAACTTCAATTGCATTCTTAAGTGCGGTACCCCCCCCTTCCAACCCTACAGCGCTTACCAAACTCAAATCGTCCAAAGAAGTATGGTATTCAGGATACTCACCATATTTACTTCTCATGATCGATGCTACAGGTAAATCCACCCCTGGGGCGCAATATTGCCTCTCATCACTTCCCCTGTCAAGCCAGCTGTATTTTTTATAGTTAGAATCAATATACCTTAAAACATGCTGAGCAGCTTGATCGGAAAGAGACTGTCCAGAACGTGAAGGTAAGTAGGAGTAACAGCGATCATCCCCTATGCAAGTAACATTAAATCCTGCTACTACATTAGCCTTTAAGTATTCTAAATTATTACTAAGATATGCTATCGATCCGATAGTCTCGGGTATAAAAATAATTCGATAGCTAAAGCAACGGTTAGCAAGTGAAAATAACCATTGCGTTAAGGCTACTGTTACCGCAGGGCCAGATAACTCATTATTTGCCATCGAAGGATGGCAAATATATGTAGACAATAAGATTTTTTTTTCTTTACCTGGGATAAGAAGTTCACCATAATTTAATACGCCCTTCTTAAATTCTGACTTTATGACCGCATGATATGTGCCAGGTAACAGCCGATCCCTTTGGTACTGAGTTAGACAAAACCCCCACCCTCGAGAATAGTAGCTCGTGACATATGGAATTGCATCAGGCTGAGAAGGTAAGGAATATAGTTTCTGATTAAGCTCTTCCAAAGTTAAATAGGTATCTACAGGTTCAGAATATCCCACCAAATGCAAATTATGCTCTGAAAAATCAACTACCTTTTTGCCATTATGATCCTCTACATAAGCATCTGAGACACTCCACTCATCTGGAATAGTCCAATCAAAAACTTTTTTTCCAGACTCAATTTCTTTAATGGAAAGTTCTGGTATATATTTTTTTATTACTTGAAGAGTCTCCCTAACCCCAGGCCCAGTTAAACTGCGACAAATTGGATAGAGCTCCGAAACTAAATCGTAACAAAATTTACCTGTATGTAAGTCAACACTTTCTCTTTCAATTAACAAAATTAAAACACCTCATAAAGTAGACCATCTGCACGACCCTCCTTAATTACCTTAGAGACCTCATTAAATAGGAGCTTTGCGTCAATTACGCGCAGCCCACAACCAATGGAAGGCCTCAAACCACTATATAGATTTTTTTTCCACAATATTTCGCCCATTCTATCGACTCTAGTCACAATTCCCCGCTCTAAATCTCTTACGAAAATTCCAAAATGTCGATAGCTTTGCATGCCCATTTGATCGACATATTCACCTGAAAATACCTTGTGATATCTATAAGGTATATTGAAATGTTCCTCAACATAGTGGTAAAAAGTCATACTATCTTGATCAGATAAATCTACTACGCCAAATTACACAGCATTGCAAATGGAGAGTCATCTCCATAGGCGCTAAAATTCACAATCTGACCAAATCGTTCCGCATTTTTACCGATGGCTGCAAATGAATATATCGGGTGCCCGCTTCTATAGGCGCCTGCTTGTTTTCGGACATGCTCAGTAAATGCCCCCATCTTGCTTGGTGTATTTCTAATATCAAAAGCAATACCCTTAGTAAAGTCAAAATTAAATAGGGGTACTACCAAAGTGCCGGAGTTTCCAAGGGCTAATAAGAAACTTCTAAAAATTATTTCAACTGGATTTTCTACGCCAATTTTCTTTAACTTGCGGATGGAGCGACTAAAATTACTGTGCAGCAAAAGAGTATCCCCAGATTTCACTCCAGCAGAACCCCACTCCTTAGCCATTTTTGAAACTATGTTGTCAAACATCAACATCTATTCTTATTAATTCCTGCATAGATTCAATCTCTTGATGAGGAAGGCAACAAGAAATTCCCCCCGGTGGAATACAAGAAATTACTCTTCGTCCGGCAAGAAGAGCGACCATCATTGCCATACTCTGAAAACCGACCACAATATCGCATTCAATAATGTCATCTATTAAAGATTTTCCATTGCTAATGAAATATTGTTCGCCAAATACTTCCTTTACCCAACTGTATTTTTCAATAACTTCTGAAGGATGTGGCCTAACAACGACTTGATGAATTACTGCACCCAGAACATACCGGTGTTGATGGAAATAATGAAGTGCTTGATCCTCCGTATAACCCCAATACAACGTATCACCAAATCCTTTAAGGCCATGATCCGCAAGTGGCTCAGAAATAAACAAAATACTGAGCCCATGCTTTGGTATTGAGCTAAAAATAGAGAGCTCCACTTTACGCGCAAGAATCTCACGTCTTATTTCATCAAAATATGGATTGGCAACTAATTTAATCGGAATTTTAGGGAAACACTTTATCGCTAAAGATTTCGCCTCCAAATCACCCACCCAAATTTCATCTGGCAACCTCTTCTCGCCATTACGAATAAACCTATCTTCATAATGCCCCCAGTGATCCAAGAAAGTAATAACTTTTTTGGAATATTGTCGAGCCACACCTATTGCATCCCACTCTAAATTGGATTGCCAACTGGTTGAGCAAATTAATTCATCCGATTTTTGAATACCCTCATTTAAATCCATCAAGTGAATATTTCCCAGCTTTTTTATAAAAATATCAATTGCTGGTCCAGCTAAAACAAAATTGCAATTCAATTCGTATTTAGCAACATAACTAGCAAGTATTTCTGCACCACCTGCATCATGAGAGCATACACATATCATTATTATTTATTATTTATTATTTATTATTTATTATTTATTCAGATATCTCTATTAACTGTAAATGAACCCAGCCAAAAACTAGAGGATTTAATTAAATAATAGTTATGGTTTATAAGATCGGGCCAAAAGATTCAAGTAAAAATTTTATCCTTCGTCATTACAAAAAATGCATTCTTTCACTATTGAGGCTTAGGAAAGTCCTCACGCAACAAACCATAATAATAGGCATCATAATAGTTTCCGTTCTTATAGATTTCCTGACGTAAAACTCCCTCCTCACGACAATTAAACATTCGACACATCATTAGAACTAGGTCCCTAGATATGCTTGCCCCATAGATACGATTAAGATTCAGCGTATAAAAGCCATGATTAAACAATAACCTACAAGCTTCGGTAAAAATAATAACGTTCTGTGCCTTACGATCCCCGATAACTGCTGAAAATTCAGCCTTTCGATTGATGAAATCTATTCTATTTAAGCTGACAATTCCAACAATCGGGCCGCCTTCAATTCGACAGATACCAAGCTGTATCTTATCGCTAGCATTAAGGATGTTTGTCTCCCAAAAGGCCAGTTGTGATTCCATTGTATTTGGGAAATAATGCTTTTGAAGAGTCTGACATAGCTCTTCATCATTGAACCAGCCATACCAATTAGTGTCAACTACATCCTCGCGTGTAAGTACTTTTAGGATAATATGCTTACCCTTAAGAAATATATCACGCGGATCGATTTTGTCAGTCAAATAGCTCTCCATTTAAGCATTCAAATTTATTCAGTCCAATTTTAGCCTTAAATAATGGAATCTGACTTTAATTTATGCTAAAACCTTAATTAATGGAATAAAGTCTTAATTAATCCCTGTAGTTAAACACCATAGGTATTTCTTGAAAGCAATATTTGGTAATATCCAACTCCCAAGTTTCGTTTTCAGTATCACTAGAAACTTTATCAAATCCTAGTTTTTTATAGTGATCTTTGACAATAATATTACGAGAAGTTGGTCTATAAAAACCAATTAGTTTAGTTGCTCCACTTGCTAAAGCATTTTTTACAATATCCTGCAATACCGCCAATTCAACCCTTCGCCCCAATACACGACAACTCATTAACCAGGAATCAATCTCCCAAACACCTTCATTTTTTTTACCAATAATGATACTAATCATTCCATTATCGCCAAAAGTATCTTTTAATCGTACTTGCCGGTGATAAAAGCTTGGGTCTTCTTCTATATATTTTATATCTAATTCACTATATCTTTTGGTAGTTAAGTTAAATTGATTTGATTTACTAATTAATTGAGCGATACGAGATTGACCCGTTGAATCGAATGGTACAAAAGTTATCTCCATTTCTAAAGATTTTAAATACTCCTCCATGTCGGAGGACTGTATAAGCTTCTGCGCTCTCTTTGCATTATCCTGATAAAAAACTGCACGCATCTTATCCTCTTCCGAAAAGGTAATTAATTCAAAATAGCCTGCAGCAATAAGTGTTCTTGCATATAGCGCTGGATCATTTGGTAACTCAGGAACAGCAACTTCAGGTAACTCTCGCCGAACTTGCATGCGCTCTGCAGGATTGTCATCCAAAAAGACCATGCTCTCTAGGCCTAGAGAAAGAGTATCTGCGATAAATTTAATATTAGATGCTTTATCGGACCAGTTGGCTTGAAATACAGCTATATGTTCTTCCCTAAGGAGCATATCCGGATGATCTTTAAATGGTTGGCGCGCAGTTAAATCTTCGTTTTTAGAAGAAACTGCAAGTACAACTCCTCGCTGACGCAATTCCAATATAGATCTTTGAAGTTGCAAATGTGCTTCGGCGGTAGGGTCTCCATTCCCAATTAATATGCCCCCAAGCCCATCATCTCCAATAACTCCTCCCCAAAGCGTATTATCTAAATCTAAGATAAGGCAGCGACGGCTCTTACCAAATCTAGCTGCCAAAATTCGACAAATATAGTCAGAGTATATAGGCGAATATTTTTGAGAGAATGGAAGTTTTGCTAAATTCCATAGGGTTGGATTATGCCAATTCTCCTGCCCTAAATTAGCGGCAAGCCCCGCAATATCTAATATAAAAACATTATCCACCGATAAAGCATCAAGTTCTATGTTCAAACGAGAAATCAGCCAAGAAATGGTGCCAGGCAATCGCCTTTCATAACTTCCAGATAGGCCCTCAGTTGGGGTGGCAATATTCTGAAGGATTATCTGAGCCCCAGTTTTGGTGTGTAATGACTCTACAATTGATAGAAGATAATGAAAACAATCTTGAATATTTTTTTCAGATAATTCCCTATCTCCAGGGCTGAGCAATATAGGTATTCCACGATAATCAATTGCAACTAGTATTACAGCTATATCCTGGTCAATAAATAGCGAGTCTGTGGAGAAGGCGACCTGCGAAATTTGATTAAATTCCGCCTCTACGACTTGTAAGTCAATACCAAAACGCAATGCGGTTCCTATTAAAGTGGGAACTATTAGCTTAGTTGTTGAATTGCTAAGCAATCCAATTTTAACTCGGGTCAATGGTCTAAGATCAACTTGCTGATTTCGTAAAGATTGGATTTTTTTGGATAAATGCCTTAATTGATTTTCATCTAAAGAAAATTTGGCTAAATCACTCAATTCATTTCCAGTAGAAGCCTCAATCAGTCTATGTGAAAAATTATCAGGCGCTTGGGGAAGCCAAGTCAAATTTTCATATATGGAAGTCATTGCACATATCCTTGATAAGGGGAAGAATTACTTGAATCGAATCCTCAAAAAGCTCAGGCATTAAGCTCAGTGTTTGATCTGTAGCCATTCTGGGAAGCCTAGGATAAATTATCTCTAATTTTCCAGTTTTATTAAATTCTTTACATAAGTTTTCTCCATTCAATTTAGCTTTTGCATAAAGGGCAAAATTGAATGGGGGCTTATCTATAAAATTAGTTGATGGATAAAAAATTTTAATGAAATTTCTTCTTTCTAATGCTTGCAAAATTAAAGAATAGAATCCATCTACGTAATACATTTGATACAGAGAAAATAGATTTTCGCCCTCAATTGCCGTATCTTCAGGCTTTATTCTAGGAGTTGGGAAATAATAAATTTGATTAAAATCATCTAATGGCAAATGGAAAGATTTAGCAATAGTTAGCTGCTCAATGTTACAAGATGATCCATTACGCTCGATTTCAGATCGTATGTTTTTTGCGTCCATCTCTCCCTGATTATATGTAATGGTAAGCCTTCCTCCACCTAAAGCAATTAACTTTGCAGTGAGCTCACCAAGTCCGCGTGATCCCCCAATAATCAGGGCATTCACACTTTTAAAGGTATTGGGGCTCACAAATTTTTTAAGGTAGCTAATATGTGGCACTCGTTGGGGCTGGGGTCGATAAAGAGCATTAATGCAGGCCTTTAAATATTTACCTCTCAGACTTATCTCCAATACGCCAAATCTCAAATCACATTTTTCTATCTCAAATGAAGATATTTCATGACTTACAGAGAATTCACCTTTGATAGATAAAAATAATGAATTCAAGCCAGGAATCTGCATGCCTATTATTTCTGATGCAGAAGATATTTCTGCAATTAAAGCATCTCCATAAGTTTGAAAAAGCTCTGGAAATAAAATCTTTCCTTTATCAATATTTCCTCTGTAAACTAATTCCTGCTTACCTAATTCAGCACATTGTTTCAGTGCCATGCATTTCGGAAAAGCTAATGCTTTCTCCACTTTAATATCAAAAATATTTGCTTTTGTTTTAATTGCGCCAAACCTTACAACAATAGTTGTAAATAATGTGCCGTCATTTGCAATAGACAACTTATTTTTTTCATTATTCCAAAACAAGCATATTGGCTCATTAAGTGGAATTGACTTCAAAAATTTTGCCTCAAAACTACTTATATATAAATCATGTGTTTTTAACAAATTATTTAATGCCCACATCAATCCATGCACTCCATGCACTATGCACTCACCAACGATTGTCCTTCGAGCATAAATAGGATCAATATGAATAGGATTTATATCTGCTGAAAATTGTGAAAATTCATATTGATCGTTCAGAGTAAATACCCTAGAGCTTATTAAACTTCCATATTTTTTTACTAATCTTTCCATTAAATCAAATCATTCAACTTCACGCTGTTTTGTTGATATTAAATCTGTCACTTGACAAATACTTTCAATTGCAGATATTTCGGCAGCAGTAAAATTAATTCCAAATTCTTTTTCTATGGCTAAAATTATTCTTATATGCGCCAAACTATCCCAACCCTCTAAGTTTTGAGGGCTGGTTAAAGTGGTTATAGTTAATTCTTCATCATCAAATACGTCTCTAAAAATTCGCGTCAGTTGGTCAAGAAGATTTTGCATTTTAGTGTTCTCAATTTAAAAAATATTTCTACTGATTTTTTATCATCGAAATCATAACCAAAGTTCTAACTAAATATTTATTAGAAATTCTATCAATCATTTTAATGACTCCATTTGTGCCCATACTTTTCGAAAAGCTTGAATAATTAAATTGACATCGTCACTGGACAATTGGTGCATGCACATAGCCATCGCTAAATATGTAGAGTCATGAAGTTCTTCGGCGACGGGACAAATACCTTTTTCGTAACTCACCTCACGATGACAAATATCAGAAGTCCATGGAAAACCGTTGGATCCGTAGGCAATTTTTTTCTGATACATTGGAAGTAGATGGACATTTGTATATCCACCGGCTAGACCAACTACTCCTTCCGCTTCAAGCGCCTCACAAATGCGCTGCCGAGAAACGCCTAAAGTATTAATATCTAAAACCATTGAATACACATAGTAGGAGTGGGTACAATCAGGCATCACCTCTGGCAATTGTAATCCCCTTAAGTCTTTCAACCCTGCCGTCAGACTCTCTGCAGTTTTTCTTCGAGACGCCACTAATTTATCAAGTTTTTTTAATTGCTCAATTCCTATAGCGCACTCAATTTCACCCAGTCGAAAGTTATAACCAACCATATTAGATAAGTTAGTAACGCCCATATCCGCAACCACTGCTTCGGCATGATTACGGATTAGCCTCAAACGATCAGCAATCTCATCATCATTAGTGACTAAAATTCCCCCTTCACCCGTGTGAATATGTTTGTGATAGTTGAGGCTATATCCTCCTACATCAGATAATGTTCCTGCATAACGACCTTTATATAAAGCTCCAGGCGCCTGAGCAGTATCGGTAATAATTTTTAAATTATATTTTTTTGCTATAGTATTTAATTCATCCATGTTCGATGAGTGACCAAAGATATCAACCGTCATAATTGCTTTTGTATACGGAGTTATATTGGCCTCTACTGATTTTGGGTCAAGACAAAAAGTTTTGCTCTCTATATCAGCAAAAACTGGTATTGCATTCCAATGTAAAATTGCTGTGGCACTAGCACACATGGTCCATGGACTTACAATAACTTCATCTCCTGGCTCAATTCCAACTGCACCAACTGCAGCAATTAAACCAGATGTCCAAGAGTTAACTGTAATCGCATGTTTAACACCAAAATAGGTCTCGCATTGACGCTCAAATTCTTGGACCTTAGCTCCGCCAAAAAAATCCGGGTCCCAGCATCCAAGAAATTTAGACAATACGCCACTTTCGACCACATTTTTAGCTGCCAACACCTCTTCTTGGCCAATTGGATTATACCGATCAAAAATTTTATTAATAACTTTTGGACCGCCCAAAAGAGCCAATTTTTCCAACTCCACAATTACGTTCATAATGCATTCCTTATTTGTGTAAGCCACCTAATAACTTTTAACGCCTCGAAACCCTTGCACATATTTGTATCTTTGCCTCTCAAACTCTCTGCGATTTCATCCACAACATACCATTGAGCCCTATTTAGATCACTCGCCATTACTACTGATTCACTACTTAAAATTGTATATCCAGGATGTATCTTGCTGGCTTCTATTTGCTGCCAAGATATTAAATCTCCCCCATTTTCATACTTAAGTCGCCCCAGTGGGGAAATAAACTCTATTCCACTCAATGAAAAATGCTCCTCCTGTCCTGCTAAAAAATAGATTGAACCATTTTCAAATGTAACTATCACATCGGGCTCAAAGTCTCCATTTTGAAGCCATCTTCCGGGTTCTATTAAATTAAATGAATTTATATCACCAAGCCAAAACTGCAACAGATCAAAGAAATGCGAGCCATTATTGAATAATCCTTTTGAATACCATGCCACGCCTTTAACTGGACTGGCAATTAAACCCTTTTCAAGGTGCGCCTTCACTTCAAGAACTCCAGGATCTACCCTTCGAAGATAGTTTACCAATAACTGGCATTGATGTTCTTTGCATAGTGTATGAATCTTCTCTGCCTCATCTAATTCGTATGCTAATGGCTTCTCGCAAAGAATAGCTTGAGGGCTACATGCATTCAATACCTGCTGGACAGCATTTAAGTGAAACTCAGTTGGAATGGAGATAACCACGACATCGGGCGATAAATTTTTCAGGGCGATATCTATATCTGCATAAGCTTTACAACCATACTCTGCTTCAAATATGATGCGACGTTTGTCATCTACATCTACACCACCCAACAAAATAAAATCTGGATGCGTATGGAAGGCCCGAGCATGTGTCATTACATAAGAATCAGCAGGAAGTCCAAGGTCATAACCCATTCCAATTTGACCTAGTCCAATAATCACAACCCCAAAACTCATGCATCGCCCTTTCGATGCACTTTACGATTAATATCTACCCACTCTGGATTTTTCTTCAGCAAAGCTATTACATCAGCACATCCAAAGAGAATATTCTGAGGCCCCAATGCTTCAATGATTTTTTTTAGCAACTGATAATCATCCGCCTCATCCAAAGTTAATCCTAGTTCTGGCCAATGCAAATCAGATGGTGCCAACATATTTAACTGGGAAAATAGATCAGGATGCTGCCACATAAATCGAGATACATGCTCTAAGTCCAAAGGATCTGAAGTAAGTATTGCGGATTTCTTTAAATTCTCCAGAGAAAATACTTGCGTATCCATTCCATCTGGGTAGCTGCGAATTAATGAATTACTTACATAATCAGTGTTGTTATCGAAAAAAAGTTGGATAGTTTTTTCAACCAAGGTTGGATCAATAATTGGGCAATCACCAGTAATCTCGACAATCACCTGAGCATTCAGCATTTCTGCAGCCCCCACAACGCGCTCTAAAACATTCTCTTCGCTACCACGATAAACAGAAATCCCATGAGCAAAAGAAAAATCAATGATTGGTTGGTCGCTCACATTAACTGTTGTAGCAATAACTATCGCATCTATGGATGAGACGGCCTGTAAACGGCGAACCAAGTGAAGCAACATTGGGTCTCCAAGTGCAGGTAATAAAACTTTTCCTGGCAAGCGCGAAGAAGTCATTCGTGCCTCTATGGTTGCCACTACTTTAGGCATCATTTTTCAGTTTTTTCCAAAAAATCAAAAGAAACAGCTGTATTCTTTTTTATTGTTTGTGAAACTCTTCTTCCAATAAGTTCATCAAAATATTTTGGAGCCAAACCGAAACCTGGACGAACACTACGTATAGAATCTGGGGTAATTAACTCCCCTTTTTCCATATCTTTCACAAAATACAAAGAACGTCGATATTTAACGTTACCAGCTTCGCTAGACTTATAACCATAATCCACCGATCCCTTAGCCTCCCAGGCAACACGGACACCACTGCAAAGTGCATGCATCTCAGCAGGCTCCAATGAAAAGCTATCGTCTGGTCCTCCTCCTTTGCGATCAAGAGTGAAGTGTTTCTCTATAATGGAGGCGCCCAATCCAACGCTCACTAATGCCGTCGTGTTATCGAGTGTATGATCTGACAAACCTGTGACTAAACCAAATCTCTCAATCATATTGGGAATAATGCGAAGGTTATAGTCAGAAGCAGGCGCAGGGTAACCGCTTACACAATGCAAGATAGCCAATTCTTTGCACCCTCCTATTTTGGCAGCATCTATTGCCTCGCCGATCTCTTCTGCATTAGCCATGCCCGTTGAAATAATCATTGGCTTACGAGTAGATGCAACGTACTTAATCAGCGGAAGGTCAATCGCTTCAAACGACGCAATTTTATATGCAGGCGCATTAAGATCCTCCAACAGATCAACGGCCGTATTGTCAAATGGCGAACTAAAAATGGTAATATCTTGCTTTTTTGCATAAACAAATAGCTCACGATGCCAATCCCAAGGTGTATGAGCCCATTCATACAACTCATAGAGAGTTTTACCATCCCAAAGTCCACCGTGGATACAAAAGTCTTCGGCAGTAGAATTTAAAGTAATCGTGTCGGCAGTATACGTTTGAATCTTAACTGCGTCAGCTCCAACACTTTTCGCTTGATCAATAATGCTAAAAGCATTCTTAATATCGCCATTATGATTCGCTGACATTTCTGCGACCACATAAGGTGGATGATCTTCACCAATTTTTCGACCGGCTATAGAAATTTCTATTGTCATATAAACTTAGTCAATATAAGACTTTGCATATTCAATACCATGGTTAGCAATAACATCTATGATGGATAAATGTGAAACAAATTCTAATGCCTTGTATTGAGAGTAGTCTTTAGGTCTAAATCTCTGAAACTCCAGCCCAATACTAGAGGTTTTTTCGAAATTGTCCTCTAATAAATACCCTCTTGATCCTTCCGGTGAAAAATATTCATTACAACCTAGTTTTTCACAAATCTTTACCAAATGCATTGATCTTTTACCGTCGCACTGGAGTTCTGAAGCTTTATAAAAATCAGTCTCCAAGCCTAACTCTCTTGAGATTTTAATGATGATCTCGCAGGTCAAGTTTGATAAGAAAAGGTTGCTATTGCGCTCAAAAAATGGGCTCAGAATTGATAATGCTTGGTCACCATATCTAGCCTTACCGTAAGCCGCTCTCAAAGTCAACCTGTGCGATTTTCTCCAATCGGTTTTTTCGCTAATTTCAATATTTTTTATTAATTCACCCAAATGGCACCGACTCACGGGAAGAATTAAGTAATGCTCAAGACCATTTAAGAGTATTCTATTTTTAGTTTGCCAGGACTGTCTCTCAAACTGAACATCATCTAAAAATACAAATTTATCAACACGTTTAATAAGATTAAAATATCCAGCCCATGGTAAATAAGTGGGCTGCATAATTGCACACTTCAAAATAATTTCTCCATACAAACAACTTGATCTATAGATCTAAATTTTGATGTTGCAATATCATCAACAGTAACCGTATAGCCATTACGAATATAAAAATGATATGCATGATTGTTATTTTTGCTGACATGTAAAACCACTCTTGAACACAGTAATTCTTTATGGATAATTTTCTCCAAAGCAGTTAATACTACTTTGCCATGACCAACTCCCTGAAAAATAGTCTCCCCTATATAAAGCCATAACTCAGACTGGTCTTTTTTAAGGTCTATATTTTTTATTCCAGCATTACCAATATGTTGATTTTTAAAATAGATTGAGAATACTTTTTGACTGGTATCGGATAGAAGATTTCGCCAATAATGAAAATGTCCTCGACGTTGAGGTTGCTCTGACATAAGAAACTGATTACGCAAACCCTCATGCTGGAGCCACTTAAATGTTTGTCTAACATCCCTCGGCAAGGGAGAATTAAGTCCGATCAACTTATTGAGAATCCAATCACAGATTACCGGAACGCCATCCTGCACTATATTTGGTGGTCTTTTGACTCCATCTCGAAAAACTTTTACCAGTTTATAGTGCAATTCGTCTTCGGTCTCATACAGGGAAATAAGATTAATACTCTGCATATATTGCAATGGCTTCAGTTGATTTTTTGCAACCACCTTTAAAAGAGCTGGCAACCCCAAAAATAGCCTTTCATATGTAGCACCACCTCCTGAACCAATGGCAAAATCTGCTCTAGACAATATAAGTGCGATCTCGCTACTAGCAATGTGCGGCCTAAACATAGTATGTAGATTGCAAAAATCTAATATTAAATCTTTATTAACATTGATTAAAGCAACAATTACCTCCACCTTTGTCTTTGGCGGTGCGAGCTTCAAAATCAGATGAAGCACCTGCAATGTGGATTGGTCACTATCGCTGCCTCCAAACATAACGACGATGTTTTTTGGGACGCCCAATCTCTTTTCGAAATTTATAGACTTCTTATACTCTGCAAACTCTCTTCGAAGAATCGCGTACTTAGGGCCAATTAACCTTACACAATTGCTAGTCGTTAGTGTTTGATATTTAGTATATAGACTCGAATCAACTCCTGGGTCAATAAGAAGGTCACAATCATGATGGCGATCTGCCAAATCATCAATCACCATTAAAAGCCTGCCATTACCCCGCAAACTTTTTTCCCACTTCATATCTAACCCATAATGATCTACAATAATCCAGTCTATTTTTAGATCGTTAAGTACTGAATTTGTATCGGCTGCATCTGTCGCCCAATCCACCCCAAGCCAATGGGCATGTTCGGGTTCTCCGGAGTTGCTTCTACAGTTTATTACTTCATGCGACAGTCGCAATTGAAAAACAAAAAATCCTTTATTTCGAATAATCGATAAGATCTCTTGGTTATCACTCCGAATAACAAAATAACATTGCGAGCCTTCTTCCTGCAAATATTCTGCCAAAGCTAGGCAGCGCATTAAATGGCCTAGGCCTATTTGAGCAGATGCATCTACTCTAAATGCAATACTAAGCTTCAATTAATTTAACCGCTTGAATCCACCATGACAAACCGGCCCCTTAAGGAGACCATCAATGTCACGACCATTTTGGCATTCTTTCACTAGCTTAAAAAGTGGGTCAATATCATTCAAATACCTACTCACGACATCACGGGTATGTTCGGTGCATACATAAACACTATTGCCCGTCAACCAACCCTTTGCCAACATTTCTTGCGTCAATAAAGTTTTATATTTTAGGGCGTCTGGATGCTCGAAGCTATACCCAGTCAGTGCAGGCAATCCCCAACGAGAAATTTTAAGCTCATGCTTATCAGCTAAGCTTTGCCAACCATCACTAATGATTATTCCCATAGCGCTGATGACCTCCCATGAGCGCATCTTTTCCATTACTTCTAAAGTTTTTAAGCCTGCAGAAGGCCCAATCCGCTCGGTCCAAAATGTGCTACTTATAAAGGTAGACTGAGCCGCCTCCATAATGGCACGTTTACCCAAAATTGCAGTAATTGCATATCCATTACCTAGAGCCTTTCCAAACATCGCCATATCTGGCTCGACCCCATACATCTTATGAAGACCACCAAATGTTTGACGAAAGCCAGATGTACACTCATCAAATATCAGGACAATATTTTTCTGGGTTGCCAACTTGCGAACCTTATGCAAAAAATTATTCTCCGGTGGCTGACTTCTCTGGACTTCCATTTTAATGACGCCAATATCCTGCTGGTTGACAATATTTTCTAGCTCTTGATAGTTGTTATACGTAAATGGAAATACAGTTCCGCGTAGGTTTTGAGGCACGCCATTTGGCTCTAAACCAGGCAGCAAATGACCGGCCAAATTTTTATCATCGCCTAAATTTGCAGAAAGGTACCAATCATGCCAGCCATGATACCCACAGATGGCAACCTTATCTTTGCCGGATGCAGCCCGCGCGATCCTAATTGCAATTGCATTTGCCTCTCCTCCTGAGCGGGCAAAACGAGCCATATCAGCCCATGGATGAAGTTCAATCAAACGCTCCGCCAAATACACTTCTTCAGGGCAATTTAATGTAGACATATTTCCAGCTTGAACAGTTTGATGTACCGCCTCGTCTACCTCTGGGTTGCCGTATCCTAAAGTATTGGTACCGATACCCATAATGCACATATCGGTATACTCAACACCATCCATATCCCAGACTTTACATCCCTTTGCTTTACTAAAATAAGCAGGCCATTGATCCGGCAAAAACATTTCAGCCCTTTTAGATAGCAACATATTTCCACCAGGTATGACTTGTTTAGCTCGCTTCCATAGCTTTTGGCCTGTTCCCATATTCGCCCCTTCGTTGCGTATCAAATGCTGATTAGATATAAATAATTGTGGATTTTGTAGTTGCAAATCATAGACGTCTTTCCATGAAAAATAAATTTCAGGTGAAAAATGGTCGAAGACTTTTGTCATTACCTCAAAGTCTGCCGCCTCATCTACCGTCCACCTCAACTGTGATAAATCAACGTCATTGATTTTTCGCCCTTGACGAAAATTATTAGCATCTAGAAGATAAGGGGTAACATGCTCACGCTCATATGGACTTTTTGCCGCTTGAGCAGCTTGCTCTAAAGACTTAAAGGTAAAGACCTCCGTATCCAATCCGTCAGGATAAGTAGCGGGGGCAACATTGCTGAAATAATCTACATTCTCCGACTTAAATTGGCTAACGATATCATCCACCAAGACAGGATCAATTACTGGGCAATCCCCTGTGACTCTGACAACAATATCTGCTTTACTAAATTTGGCGGCCTGAAAATATCTCTCTAGGACGTCATTTTCACTACCAACAAAACACTGGTAACCTAGTTTTTCCACATGCTCAATAAGGGGTTGATTGCGAGGATCTAATGAAGTAGCAACTACGATCTGATCTATTTGAGTAGATTTTGCAAGGCGTGATAACAGTAATTCAATCATCGGCTTACCACCAATGACTTTCATCACTTTATTGGGGAGGCGAGTCGATCCCATGCGAGCTTGAACAATTGCGACAACCTTCATAAACTAACCCAATGAGCAGGATGCAGAAGCTCCATATCCATATTTTCAGGCCATTTAGGCAAACTTAAGTTTCTTTGATTCATAGAAGAAAAGATCTCACAAAGTTGTGCGTGACTATCGACTCCAATAACAACTCGATCTACATCATCAATTGAGAGTACATACCCTAAACATGCTTCTAGAGGGGTCAACCTATTTTCTTCCAACCAACGATTCCATTCAGACCAAATCGACTGCCAGCGATCAAATTTTTGTGGGCGCCTGGCATTTGACATCAATAACAGTCCCTGAAGAAAAATAGAACGAATATGCACTTCTACATTAGCATCTCTTAAGCGTTTTAACCAACCGGAATTAACCAATCGTCGATCGAGAATACTGAATGGCGCCTGGACAATATCGAAATGCATTTCTTCAAAAATGGAATCTAACTCTGTGGGAGAGTAGATAGAGACTCCAATTTTTTTAACATATCCCTCCTCCTTTAAACGAAGCAACGATTGGTAAATATCTTTCCCGACTGGGGACAATAATTGATCTGGATAATGCAATAGAAGTCCATGCAAAGAGCCTACCCTCAGTCGATTAAGAGAAGCAGTTACCTGATCCAGTACCCATCCAAAAGTGTTGCTAAATACAGATTCGGGTAGCTGTGGCAATTTACTAATAATTTTCCAGTTTTCAAGGCCCAAGGAACCCAAAATTACTTCGCTATCCCCATAACCTATTGCCGTGTCAATCGTATCGACCCCCTGCGAGAAGGCCTCATCCAAAATACGTCCACACTCTTGAATCCCAACTTGACCTAATTCATTTGCTACCCCATAATTTTGGCCAAACTGTACAGTCCCTAGTGCTATCCTCGGCTCAAACATTGCCAAAGCTACCTTTACGCATGGTTGACACAGAAACCCACTCTTGTGGATCATCGCAAAACTCATGAAGTCCATGCTGCTGTAATTGGTGCGAATAACAAACATAAGATGGATGCCAATCAAATAATTTTCTATAATCCATCTTATGTGATTGAACCCCAGGCTTGTGGTGATAATCACGCGCTACTGAACTCGGATAATAGAAATCATTAATAATTAACCAAGCATCATCCTTGAGGACTCGATCAGCTTCATGAGCAATTTTGAATAAATCTTGCTGATCGCATAAATATAAACAAAATCCAAATATGAGAATGTCAAAGGACTTATTTTCGTATGGCAAAAAATCAGCAGTGCCCTGAATGGCAATTACCCCTCGTTTCATTGCCTCGGCCACAGCTTTTTTGGATGGCTCTACTCCAAAAACCATCGCACCAAACTCTTTCGATAACCAAGATAGTCGAAGCCCTTCTCCACAGCCGACCTCTAAGATGTTGAAGATTTTTCCTTGGCTAGACTTCGCTTTAATAATTTTATCGATCTCTGCGCAGACTGAATCTTCTGCAAATAGTTGCTTGGCAGATGCCTGCTTATTTCTTTCAAACCACGCATCGGCTTCAGACTGGAGAAAAATTTTTTTTTGAGACATTTTATTTGTCATGAAAATATTTTGAGATCCAAATGGGATGGCTTCAAAGACGCTTTGATTTTTCCAAAGAATAATTTACGGCCTTCACAACCTGTTCTTGCTGGGTATCTGTCAATCCCGAAAAAATTGGCAGGCTAATTGCTTGTGCATAATAATTTTCTGACTCAGGAAAATCTGACGGCGAAAACCCCATACCCCCATAATAAGGCTGACGATAAACTGGAATATAGTGTAAATTAATTCCAATTCCACTAGAGCGCATATTTTCAAAAAATTCTTTATGGTTATTTTTAATAGAATCTATCCGAATAATATAAAGATGAAAACTTGAATAGCAATTCGGGGCTAGATACGGCAGTTGTATAGGGCACTCATCCAAGAGGGCATTATATTTATTAGCTATTCTGTTCCGCGTCTCTATAAATTCAGGAAGCCTTCGCATTTGGCTTACCCCAAGAGCTGCTTGAATATCGGTCATACGATAATTAAATCCAAGTTGTATCTGTTCGTAATACCATGGGCCGTCTACGAGATGCGTCATTTCTGCTTCGTCTCGAGTGATGCCATGACTTCTCAATAGCCTCATCTTGCTTGCAAGTTCCGGATCATTCGTTACTACCATCCCACCCTCTCCACTAGTGATAATTTTGACGGGATGAAAACTAAAAACCGTAATATCGCTATAACGGCAATTTCCTATTGGCTGATGATCATAACGTCCACCAATGGCATGAGAAGCATCTTCAATTATCCGAAACCCATACTGCTGACTTAACTTAAAAATACCCTCCATATCGCATGACTGGCCACTTAAATGAACCGCAACAACAACTTTTGGCAATTTTCCAAGGCGCTCTGCGTGAGAAAGTTTTATCTGTAATTGTTCAACGCTGAGATTGTATGTAAGAGGATCAATATCGACAAAATCTACGCTGGCGCCACAATATAGTGCACAATTAGCACTAGCCACAAATGTTATTGGACTGGTCCAAACATAATCTCCTGAAGTAACCCCCAAAGCCAAACAAGCAATATGCAGAGCACTAGTCGCACTATTAACTGCAATGGCATGTTCAACACCACAAAAGTTTCCAACTGTGCTCTCGAACAAGGGTACTGCTGGACCCTGCGTTAAAAAATCAGATCGTAATATTTTTTCAACTGCGTCAATATCATCCTGATTAATATCCTGACGTCCATAAGGAATCATTTTGACTAGCTCTTTCCAATTTTATCTAAATTATTCCGAATCCATGACTGGAGATTTTCAATCCCCATCCATTTGAGATTTTTATCAGAAGAATAAATAAAATCATCTGCCACTTTTTTCCCACTACCAATACGATGTGGGTCGTTCGTCCAATCATGGATTGCAGGCAATATTTTAAAATGCTCTGCGTATTCATAAGTGTGGGGAGCATCTTCAAAGCCAATCATTTGCTCATGCAGTTTCTCGCCAGGTCTAATTCCTATAATTTTAAATGCCTTTTCAGGAGCTACAGCTTGAGCAATGTCCGTTATCTTCATCGAAGGAATTTTCTTGACATAAATTTCGCCACCCAACATATCTTCGAAGGTGTGCCAAACTATTTCAACGCCCTCCTCAAGGGTGATCATAAATCTCGTCATACGCACATCAGTAATGGGTAATTCATCTTTCTGGGATAGAAAAAACGGAATTACTGAGCCACGTGACCCCATGACATTGCCATAACGAACTACAGAAAATCGCGTATCATTTTTCCCTGAATAAGAATTTCCTGCAATAAATAATTTATCGGACGTTAATTTTGTAGCCCCATATAAATTAGCAGGACTACTTGCCTTATCCGTGGATAGTGCAACCACTCTTTTTACACCCTGATCGATGCAGGCATCGATTAAGTTCATCGCTCCAAAAACATTGGTTTTTACACATTCAAATGGATTGTATTCCGCCGTAGGGACAATCTTGGTGGCGGCAGCATGTACCACATAATCTATTCCATTTAATGCCCGCGCTAATCGATCCTTATCCCTGACGTCACCAATAAAAAAACGTACGCGTGGATCATCACCGTACAACTTTGCCATCTCCCACTGCTTCATTTCATCGCGAGAAAAGATCACTAACCGTCTAGGATTAAATTTAGCTAAGGTCATTGGAACAAAGGTGTATCCGAATGAGCCTGTACCGCCAGTAATTAAGATTGAAGAGTTAGCGAGCATCTTAGTTCATTATCCACAATGTTTGGGTATTTTAATAATGATATTTGGCGATATGAAAACAATTCTACTTAGCAATCTGAATTAATAACCTAAAAATTCAAATATGAATATTTGTTGCCTCACAAACAAATGAATGACCTAGCATCTTTCAGTAAGTTTATAGTTTCGCCAATCCTTGTATCTAATCCATCTGAAAATGAAAATCCCAGGTCAGAAAAACGCTTATTACTTACTTCATATGACAACTGGTTCATTATCATATTATCGATAAAGTTGATTTCAATATCTGGTATAAATTTACGAATAATTTCGGTTATTTCACAAACGGTAGAATTTGATGACAGGATGTTGTAAATCAGACCAGCTGAACTTTGTTTATTAATGAGGAAGCTTAGCGCGCGTGTTGCATCCCTCAGATCTAAATATGGGCGTTTCTGATCGTATGCTGTTGTCCATACAGTAATCGGCAATCCTAATGCGGCCTGCCAGCAAAATTTATTGACTGCCGTATGAAAACGCATGCCAGGGGAAGTCCCTACAATCGTTCCAAACCTACAAATTACAGCTCTCAAACCATGACTTCTAACCATCGTCTCAACTAAATTTTCTTCTTTTAACTTTGTTTCAGCATAGGGACTTTGCGGATTTAGATCCGTTATTAAACAATCCTCTGATACTGTAGTGCTAGATGTACCATAAACACTTGTCGACGAAAGTAAAATCATTTGAGACTGACTTTCAATACATGCCTTTGCCACTCTAGATGTGGCCTCTAAATTGTTTTTTTTCACCAAATCGGCATTCTCAAAACTGTTAGCCGCATCTGTAAGAGCTGCCAAATGAACGACAGTATCCGCCCCATTGAAAAACTTAGACAGATCTGAAGTGCAAACATCTATCTCCACAAAAGAATATTGTGCTGTTCTTGGAAGATTGAATAAAGAGCAATAGCGTTGAGTTTTCATATTGTCCAATAAAACAATTTCAGCGCCAGGAAAGTCAAAGGCAAATTGATGAATAAGTGCCGATCCAATATGTCCGGTTGCGCCAGTAATTACAATCTTCATAATTTTCCTTGTACATAAGTAATATACAAATCCATATTACGTATGTAATCTTCGGCATCATATTTTTTATCACATAAGACCATTAAAATAGACTCATCCTCTAAGTATTTCTGGCTTGACCATATACCAGCAGGGATCATAATTCCCTCGGCAAATTTATCTAAGATTACGATATCTGTTTTTATACCATCAAACAACTCGACCTGAACTCTTCCTGCCAAACAAATTAGATACTGAGCGCATCGATAATGTGCGTGTTGTCCACGTATATTATTTATGCCTGCTTTTACCGTAAATACACGTGCGATATCAATTGGTAAACCCCTAATTTCTATAGATTCAAAGTATGAAAGGGAGCCATTTTGATCTGAAAAAACTGGAAATTGAACTTTGGATATAATTTCTGACATAAATTTTCTTTACATTATTTTTAATAGCCAAGCATTCTATGAATACCGTTACTGATCTTATCTAAATCCATGCCAGTTAGGTTTAATGCGCATGGAAGGTTAATGCCTCTTCCCGCGACATCATAAGCTACGGGATTTCTTTGACGCCCCTCAGTCATTCTCCCTGGGAATGCAGGAAGCGAACTGAGAGGATAGAAAAATGGTCTAGATGGAACGCCTAACTTGGATAACTCTATAAGGGCCTTTGCTGTTGTCATTCCATGCGATCTACCAAAAACTAGGGCTGGAGCCCATGCTCCATTAACAATGCCATCAGGCTCAGGATTCAATAACAGATCAGGAATACCAGATAGCCGCTTTTTAAATCCATTCAATATTGATCGCTTTTTAGACACCAACTCTTCTATTCGCAAAAACTGAGCATAACCTAATGCTGCCTGGATATTAAATGGCATATATTTGAATGTGACTTCAGTATTAAAGTAAGTTCCTGGTTCACGGCCATGATCACGCAAAAATTTACATCTACTAAACAAAGCCTCATCATCTAGCAGAAGCATTCCACCCTCACCGGTTGTGATTGTTTTTGTTCTGTGAAAACTAAAAACCGAACCAACGCCAAACCCACCAGCCAAGACTCCTTTGTAGCTAGAACCAAGCGCTTCAGCTGCATCTTCAATAATAGCTATACCCCTTCGATTGCAAACTTCATTTATTCCATCCCAGTCGGGCATATTGCCATAAAGATTTACAACAATAACTACTTTTGTATTAGGGGTAATCGCATTCTCAATACTTTTTGGTGTCAAACACCAATGCTCTGGATCAATATCAGCAAATACTGTTTTTGCCCTCTGATAGGTTATTCCAGCAACTGACCCAATCCATGTGCAATCTGGGGCTATCACCTCATCACCCTCTTCTACACCAAGCCCAGCTAATAGAAGATGGATGGCAGTTGTGCAGTTCGGTGTCATGAGTGCAAATTTTCGTCCATGATATTCAGCAAATACCTTTTCAAATAACTCTACGTATTGATAGGCACTTTTTCCATACCAACCATTCCGTAAAGCATCCAAAACTATTTCCTCTTCCACCTTCGTAATTGATGGTCCTGCCATATGGATGTTAGACATACTTCCCTTATCCTTTTTACGTTACTTAAAATAAAAGATTCAAAATCATTTCACCCGACGTAGATATCCACCTGGATTATTTGTTAAAAGCAATTTATTTTCAAGATCTAAATCAACCTCGAAGTCATCTCGATTAAGCAGAAACTCTTTAAGTGCTGTTGCAGGATTATTCCCCTTACCCCATTCCCGAGGGCGCTCATCTGCTGGGGGTTGACGTTCAATGGTGGTATCACCGCATATTAAGTAGTTTCCAACACTTACAAAGGGTGATAAAAGCTCTAATTCCTTAAGAACATGGCTATGAGTATGGTCAGAGTCAAGCAAAACTAAAATTTTCTTACTGTCGCCAACAATACTTCTAATTTTATCAACAATACTAATATCAGTTGATGATCCCTCAATTAAAAGCATCATGTCTTTGACTGGATTAGTTGGTGCCATCAATCGATCCTTAAGATCACTGGGGATAAAAATATCCACTCCAATCACTTTCTTTCCACCGAATATTTTTAATAAAGAAGCTAAGTAGAGCATTGTTCCACCCCAAGCAACCCCTGATTCAATAATATAATCTGGTCTAGACTTAAAAATAGCCTCTTGTAATGCAAGCATATCTTGAGCAAGCTGCAGGCAGGGCTCACCCATCCAGTTAGTTTGATGAACCCAATAATAACTATGCCCCGCCTGCACCTTTACATCTAAGGCCGCTTGATGCAATGGCAAGTCTCTAGCCATTTTACTTGCTGAAGAACTCCGTAATTCCTCAAACTCTGAACGAGTCAATATTTTTTTTTCACCTGACATAAGGCCCTCATAAACTTTCAATCAATTATAAAATTCTTTTATAGCAGCCTAAAAATGGCTTGTGACTAAATTGGATAACCATACTTTTTCAAGTCTATACCAGTTGTCTGAGCTAAAGCTGCATTTCCATCCCGATATTGCTCCTTAATTTTTTCAATCCACTCATCTGGCAAATCAATCACCGCAGGGGGACCTTGATTTATCAATTTGGGAACAAAAGGCATCATCCTAAAGATAATTTCCGAAAGGCAATTTCCGAAAGGTAGTTTGTCGATCCACCTCTCATAAATAACTTTCCGACCAGAACTTCTTCTACGCTCACTAACACCATCAAGCAACTTGAGAATATCCTCAACAGGTATATTTAAAATTTCTGCCCATTTTGAATAATAACTCTTTGGATTTTGACATAATTCCTCATAAAGCAATACATGTAACGTATTTTTAGGATATACCTTCCTAAATATTTGATAAAAACGATTGTAATTCATAGCTTCAACTGGAGTGACGGTAGGAAACATAAAGCAGTATTCTAACCATTCCGAAAAATTAATATGTCGTCGCCAATATCTGCGTGGTACGTTTTTTAAATAGGCGCCATGATTGGCATACCAAGATGGCCAAACAGTTAATTGATTGCGGATTACCATTACCACTTCCGCACCTGGCGCAAAATGTGCCAATCGAGATGCCCCAACCGAGGGAAAGGAATTGGTCATAATATCTTCATTTGAATAAATGCAGGTCTTATCGTCATTTAGATTTGCGAATCTAGAATCAAAAATCTCTCTAGCTTTTGATTCATCGAAATAAGAATCATCGCTAGCTATAAGCGCATCTAAGATAGGCTTATATTCTTTATAACGATAGCAATCCTCCCCAAGATAAAGCAATGACTGATGCCTACTAAAAAGTCTTCTCTGAAGTAGAGTGCTTGCAGTTTTATTACCTCCAATATGAATTATAGTTTTCAAGTTTCACGCATGTGGAAGATTGGTGGCATCTAATTCGCGTAATAGTGGATAAGCTGAATCACGCAAACCTACAATTGGATTCTTGGTTGGCCACAATATCCCAAGCTCCTCATCTGACCATAAAAGACCACCCTCATCGTCTGGTTCATAGTAGCGACTTACTTTGTAATGTAATTGAGCAAATTCACTACTTACATAAAACCCATGCGCAAATCCTGGTGCCATATATATTTGCATTGGGGAGTTACCGCAAAGCTCAAATCCAAGCCACTTTCCAAAAGTCTTAGAATGAGGCCGAAGATCTACTACGACGTCAAAAACTGATCCAGTCAATACAGTTACTATCTGTGCTTGAGGATGATTGACTTGAAAATGTAGGCCTCTTATTACCCCCCCTTTTGATCGGGAAATATTTTCTTGAACAAAATTTTCCCGTATACCCACAGACCTATAGTCTTCCACACGAAAACATTCAAAAAATATACCACGTTCATCTGAATAAATTTGAGGTTGAATCATTAAGATGCCATCAATTTCAGTATGTTTAATTACTACTGTCATTTTTTATCCCTACGATTTAAGAAAATTATAATTTTTAGAGCATTAATAAAACATCCCCTAAAGGAAAAAGTTTAATTGACTATGAATTGTTACTTATTGAGTGAGCTTTAGATGCTAATCACCGCGCCTTCTTGAATAATTCACTCGCGTCAAGTTTTTCATTTTTTACGCTATTTAGCAAAATCTAAAGACTCTTGACTCTCAGAGAAAAAATTTTGGATTAAAGATGTTATGTAATTAACATTTTCATTAGTGAGTTCTGGATACATTGGCAAAGACAAAATTTCATCTACAATTTTTTCTGTATTCACAAGTTGCGTTTCCTGAACTTTAATTAAACGACTATAACCGCCATGATAGTGAACTGGTTGTGGATAGTGAATACCAGTCATCACGCCGTTTTCTAATAAAAATTTCCTCAATGAATTCCTTTTATTGGTTCTAATAACAAATAAATGGTAAACGTGATTAGCCTCAGGCCTTTCAATTGGAAGAAAAATGGGACAAGATATTAATGCCAACCTGTATATATTTGCAATTTCAAGTCTTCTTGCATTCCATTCGTCAAGCTTAGGTAGCTTTTTAATTAAAATTGCAGCCTGCATTTCGTCAAGCCGTGAATTAAGTCCTATGTATTCAGTTTTGCGATCATTACTCCAGCCATATTGCCTAATCCTGTGTACACGTTCAGCAATTTTTTCATCTCTAGTTACAACCATGCCGCCATCACCAATGGCCCCAAGATTTTTTGTTGGATAAAAACTAAAACAACCAATAATACCGAGACTTCCAACTTTCGACCCCTTGTAGCGAGCGCCTGTAGCTTGCGCGCAGTCCTCTACAACGTAAATATTGTTTTCACGAGCAATCTCAAGAATGGCATCCATATCGGCAGTCTGTCCGTATAAATGAACTACGACAATTGCTTTGGTTTTCGGTGATATGACTGCCTTCAAACACAGTGGGGACATGGTATAAGAGTCTAAATCTATATCAATACACACTGGTGTTGCCCCAGAAGCTACAATTCCCGCAACGGTTGCTAAAGCAGTATGGGACACAGTTATCACCTCATCACCTACGCCTACGCCCAAAGCAATTAAAGCCAATGTCAGGGCATCAGTACCGCTGTTTACGCCAATGGCAAAAGGCATATTACAAAATTCAGCAAATTCTCTCTCAAAAGCAGCTACAGTGGGGCCCAAAATGTAATCACCGCTCTCAATAACTTCGCTTATCACCGAAAGAATCTCTAATTTATGAGTCCTATTTTGAACCACTGGCGACATTAGTGGGATCAAACAATCACCTCAACTCGTGGTACATAAATAATCCACTTCCCACCATTTTCTTTAAAACTCAACTCCTTCTCCATAATCTCTTGAGCATGATTCCATGCAAATAATAGTGCATATTCTGGCAAGTTTTCAGAAAACGATTCGTGGGCTCGGATCGGTATATGCATCCCCGGAGAATACGTTCCCTTCTTAATAGGCGTTGTATCAGAAATGTACTCAATATGCTGAGGCCCGATACCACAGTAATTAGTTATCGTGGTACTTTTGGATGTCGCACCATAACCTACTATACGCTTGCCCTGAGCAAGCAGATCTTCAATGGTTTTTAATAAATTACTTCTAGAGGTTTCGCAATCTTTTCGAAACTTCTGGTAGGTTTTTGGCAAATGTAAACCTTGCGCCATCTCTTTATCGATCTGAAATGAGACTCTCTTTGAGACTTGTCTACTCCGCACTGGGGCTAAAACATATCTCATCGATCCACCATGTGTCGCCTGGGGAAAAACATCAATTAATTCAAGTCCATGATCTCCAAAAGCTCTACGTACAGAGGTTGCTGAAAAAAGAAATACGTGCTCATCGTAAATTTGATCATATGAAACTTTGTCAATTACATCACCTAAATACGGATCTTCGAAAATAAGAACTCCATCCGACTTAAGCAATCTTCGTACACCTTTGGCAACAGAGTGAATATTTGGAATATGACACATGACGTTGGCAGATAAAACAGCATCAGCTTTGCCGTATTGTGTAACAATATTATCAGCTAGTGCCTCATCAAAAAATTTACTAATGGTATTAATTCCTTTTGCCCTGGCAATGTCTGCGACATTCTCAGATGGCTCAATTCCCAAATGATCGATTCCTGCTTGCTTGAAGTTCGATAACATAATACCGTCATTGCTACCTAACTCCACAACGAAGGGGGAATTCTTTCCAGAAAAATAATCTGAAATTACAAAATCGGAAAAAGCTTTAAAATGCTTTATCATGAACTGTGAGGTGCTTGAGTGAAATGCGTAATGGTCATGAAACATAATCTCTGGATTTGGTTGCTCAACGATTTGGAACATTCCGCACACATCGCAAAACGCTGGAGCAAGCTCGAAAAAATATTCTTCAAGATCAATGCTGCCGGGTGGTAAAAATCCATTAGCAATAGGCATCCTGCCAAAACTCATAAATGGCAGTATTTTCGAATTACACACTCTACAAGAGCTCATCTTTTTCCCCTCTTTTACAACATATTAAAAAGCTAAGATATTAAAACTTTCGCCTAACAAATAAGGATACAAATCATTTTTAATAATTAGTTCAATAAAAATGAAGTAAATATTTTAAATCAGTGAAATCTTTTGTTGTCCTTATTATATTAGAAAATTTCTCCACCAACATCCGCCAGATTTCAAAGCAAATTAATCAGTGATCTCAACTTACTTTTGGTAATATGTTTAAAGAATATATATTCACTAAAAATATAATAAATGATTACTTTCCAAATATATCTTGCATTTTTTATAAAAAAGATATGTTCATATAAAAAACTAACATAGTTAGCTTGGTTTATTAGGTTATTTTTTTGAGATCTTGACATAACAGTCAATACATCATTAATGCACCACTTTAATAATAAATAAAAGTTTTTATTGAAATCTTTTTTAATGCTTTTGCTAACTAGTATTGGGTATACCATTTTAATTAGCTCGCGTTGCGAACTAATATACTCCCCAACATCGTCCGTATTATTAGACAAGGAGCCCTCGTGTACACGGAAGTAGACAAGAGGAATTTCACTATAAACCACAGTGTGTTGCAAACCCGCGTAAAAAACTAGTGGCATCTCACCATACATTGATCTTCCATAACCAAGCTGCCTCATTCCTCCAATTTTTCTGAGATAACTTAGATCAAATACTCCATAGCAGCCAACTGTATTCAAATTCCTTGATAGATAACTAGTTAGAAAATCTGGCCCAGTATATTCTTTAAATTCAATACAAATATCATCATTAATTTTGTTTACTCTTTTAATTTCCTGATAATCTGAAGTGAAGTTGGTAAAGATGCATTTTGGATACTTATATTTCAAGATTGCCTTGTGCATTACCTGAAAATATTTACTAGCGTGCAAGTCATCATCAGCGATAAGGGTAAAGTAGTTTCCTTTACTTAACGCAATTAAATTATTAGCATTAGCAATAGGGCCAATATTTTCTTTGTGGTTTATTATTTTTATTCGAGAGTCTTTATAACCCAATATATCTTCTGTTAACTCTTGATAGATAAAATCATTACCTATTATGACTTCAAAATTTTTGTATTCTTGCTCTAGAATTGTTTTAATACACTCCTTTAGAAAATATACTCTATTAAATGTTGTAATTCCAATAGAAAAAAATGGAGTCATATTTAAAGTTTTATTAAATTACTATAACTATCAACACGCTTGATATTACCGTGCTCTAACTCTACAATAAAATCGCAGTTTTTCAGCGTAGTAAGGCGGTGAGCAATAATCAAAATCGTTAAATCTTTCTGAAGACCATCTACCGCTTCCATGACGCTTTGCTCTGTTTCACTATCTAATGAACTAGTTGCCTCATCAAAGACAATAACATCCGCTTGTTTATATAAAGCTCGAGCAATCCCAATACGCTGTCGCTGACCACCTGATAAACGAATGCCACGCTCACCAATTTTTGTTTTGTATCCGAGGGGTAAGCCCTCTATCACTTTTGAGATTTGAGCTTGACGAGCCGCGAGCCGAACTATGGCATGATCAATCTCTTTGATAGGCACCCCAAACGCAATATTTTCTTCTATGGAAGAATCCGCTAAATATATGCTTTGTGGAACATGAGAAATATGTTTTTGCCATGACCTGATATTGTTTTTAAGGATTTGCTGACCATCAACCATCAAACCACCTTCAATCGGGTTGAGTAAACCCATCACAATATCTAATAAGGTGCTTTTACCAGCGCCAGTTGTCCCTACAAAACCTACCCGTTGCCCTTTGCGTATCTCTAGATCAATCTCTTTCAAAACATGCGGAGAATCTTGGTAATATCTAAACCCAATGTGGCTCAACTTTATACTTTTATTGAATGGTACTGAATCTGTCGCCTTGTCTCTATCCCCATCTAATAAGGGTTGATCTAGCATCATTAATACATCTCTTAACGTTGCATTTGCTCCCCGAATAATGGCAAGGGATGAGTACCCTTGCTGAAGGACGGGTAATAATCGTTGCGCTCCAAGTGCAAGGGCGCCAAGAACTGGGATGACAACCTCTCCCCCGTTAGCCATGTTTTTAATACTGAGGTAATAGGCCAAACAGGCCACTAAAATCATTCCAATCATTTCTATCAGAAGCCGTGGACTTGCGCTAATGAACGAATTATTACCTTGGGCAAGCCTGAGAGGGAGATCTGCTTGCTGATATATCTTGCAATAGACTTCTTGAACTCCATTCAGAAGAACATCTCGTATGCCTCCTAATCCCTCTTGAAGTGACTTGATAACTTGACTAGATTGGTCTGCAATACACTCACTATTTTTTTGTAAAGAAGTTTTTGTCAAACGAAGAATTACGTAATATATAACCCCAAAAAGAAGACTCACTCCGAGCGCGATAGATATATCAATTGCTAGCAATGCTAGTAATACCCCAAAAAATAAAAAACTCGCACTGATCAGCGCCATCATCGGCACTAAAATACTCCCAATTATCATTGCCGTTTTTCCACTAATCGCATTAATTACCTCACTACTATTTCGATTGATGTGAACCAAATAAGGTTGATACAGTGACCGTCTATACATATCCAAGCTGATATCAGCCCCAACTGCATAAGCATATCGGGTACTGGTATATAAAAGTGTTAAGCGAATGGCTCCTGCAATCAGAACTGATAATATAAAACCAATCATGATGGGAAAAAGCAACTGTTGTGGCGTATCGATTTTTACTAATGCAGCAATTGACTTGATTGCTGGAAAATTCATTGCTCGCTCAGGGGATGTCAAAATACCTAAAAAAGGATAAATAATACCGATACTGACCATTTCAGAAAACGATGCTAACACCATCAAAAATACTAAACCAACAAACTGTTTTCTTCTTTTTGATTGTAATTTAGACCATAAATCCAGAATCATACCGATGATGGAGTTCTGAGTACGGATATCTGAATTAATCAAGAAAGTTATAAGTTATTTAATCTTTAAAATTGGCTAAATGAAGTCATTTCCAAAATCGCTTTAAAAGATGAGGATTTTAGTTAAGCCGCCTCTGAAAGTCCCATGAACTTAAGCACATCTCCGAAAGACTTCGATTTGCCTTCCATTTTAGGACGGCATTTGCTTTATTTGGGTCTGTATAACAACTCGCAATATCCCCTGGACGTCTTTTAACGATTTGATAAGGGATTTTTTTTCCACAAGCAACTTCATAGGATTGAATGACTTGTAAAACACTAAAGCCACTACCAGTGCCTAAGTTAAATGTCTCAAATCCTGTTGATCTAGGAAGGAACTCTAGTGCTGCAACGTGCCCTTCTGCTAAGTCTACGACGTGAATGTAATCTCGCACTCCCGTTCCATCCATTGTCGGATAATCATCTCCAAAAACACTTAACTCTTTTAGCTCGCCGCTTGCTACTCGAGCCATAAAAGGCATGAGATTATTGGGAATGCCTCTAGGGTCTTCTCCCAGCAGAGCTGAGCTATGGGATCCTACCGGGTTGAAATACCGTAAATTCACTACTTTTATATTGTCATTTGCTCTGACATGATCCTCTAAGATTTGTTCAATATAAAGCTTAGTTCTTCCGTAAGGATTGGTCGGTGCGAGTGGGTGATCCTCATCAATCGGTAAGTACTGAGGGTCTCCATAGACGGTTGCGCTAGAACTAAAGATCATATTATTAACGTCCGCCTCATCCATGGCTCTTAGCAAACTTAATGTGCCGTGTACATTATTTTCATAGTAATTCAAGGGTGTTTTTACTGACTCGCCAACGGCCTTTAGTCCTGCCAGATGGATCACAACCTCAACCCCATATTCCTGCAATGTCCTCTTTACCAGCGCCGTATCGCGGACATCTCCTTCAATACAAGGCACAGATTTACCTACTATTTTTTCTAATCGCTCTAATATGGCACGATGACTATTGCAAAAGTTATCCAAGAGAATAACTTCATGACCAGCTTCTGATAATGCGGTAGCAGTATGACTGCCAATATAACCAGTGCCACCTGTTAATAGGACTGTCAATGGAAGATCAATCTAATAGTAAAAATGATGTTTCACCAAATCAATATTTCATGAATTGTATTGACCATCTACAGTCTTGGTTAACTCTACATGCTTGACTTCGACTCTTAATGCCTCAATCTCCATCTTTAGCTCTTCATATTCTGCGAGTTTGCGATTCAAAAAATTTGAGGTCATGATTAGCTTTTCTGCTGCACCCTTCGGGGTTAATAAATGGAGGTATTTGGTTTTATGAGGATTATTCGAAAAATTACCCCACTTCACCAAGCCTTTTTCTTTTAAGGCCTTCAGGCAATAATTGACTTTGCCTAAACTTACCCCAAGAGTCTGTGATAGCTCTCTTTGAGTAATTTCAGGATTATTTTCTATGATTTTCAGTAGTTTAAGATTAATTTCTTGTTGCATATTATTAACTATGAAGTATTGATGATGAACAGAAGAAGCACGCTACCGCCCTATCGCGACTCTCTTTTTGAAAAGATTTAGCAATATGTTCAACTATTGAACATATTACAATATTTCTATCAGATTGAGTGTTAAATCGACAATGCTTGTAAAAACTTGTTGGGTGCAAACAAATTTAACGCAATTTACAGATTAGTGAGGGGAATCGCAATACGTTGTAGCTTCCCCAAAACTTCGATGAGTAATAAAGCTCTCGTTTCTCCGGAGCAGGTTTGAATCAGTTTTTGATAAAAACCCTCCAACCCCGTAAAAGGACCCATCTTTACCTGA
Organism: Burkholderiaceae bacterium; assembly: GCA_947472645.1. GTDB lineage: Bacteria > Pseudomonadota > Gammaproteobacteria > Burkholderiales > Burkholderiaceae > Polynucleobacter. The sequence goes on along the minus strand of CANJBQ010000001.1, from coordinate 18,826 downwards.
ACTAGCTCTTGATCGGTAAAAAGCGTCTTTGTTAGATTCTGATCATCCAACTTTGTTTTTAAAAATAGGATGATCTGATCGTCTACTACCGATGGTTGTGACTCGATCCCAAATCGTAATAATTGACTCACTCCTCTAGTTGAGCGAATGACCCCCCAGTTACTAAGAACTTGATCTAAGCGAATAAAAAGATATCGTGAAAATAAAGGTTCTTGTTTCACCTGTATCTGAGATCGACGTAATTTCTCAACTCCATGAATCGGTAAATAGACCTCAAAGCCTTGGTTTTGAAGATTTTCTAAGGCGCGAAACTCTTGCTGCGGTTTAGTTTGTATGACGTACCATTTCATAATAGATAATGATTTTTCTGTTATTACAATAGGTTTAACTTCTACCAAAGGTATCCTCAAACCTAACAATGTCATCTTCACCAAGGTAGGAGCCCGACTGCACTTCAATGATTTCGAGTGGGGTACTTCCTGGATTATGGAGTCGATGTTTTTGTCCTATTGGAATATACGTACTTTGATTTTCAGTAAGGGTGAGAACCTGATCACCATTCGTGATTTCTGCGGTACCTTTGACCACAATCCAATGCTCGGCCCGATGATGATGCATTTGTAAACTCAGACTTGCTTGAGGGTTCACTTGGATGCGTTTGACTTTAAAGTTTTCACCTTCATCGACACTGTCATACCATCCCCACGGCCTGTGAACTTTTCGGTGCAGATTCTTTTCTTCTCGCTGCAGAGTAGCCAATTGCTCGACAATTTTCTTGACTGACTGACTATTGTTTTTATCGGCTACTAAGACAGCGTCCGCCGTCTCAATAATGACAATATCCTTCAGTCCAACAACGCCAACAAGTCTTCCCGATGAATGAATAAATGAGTTCGTGGTATTTTCTACAAGTACATCACCCTTCACCACATTGTGATCTTGGTCTTTCTTCCCAACACTCCAGACAGCATCCCAAGCCCCTAAGTCACTCCAACCCGCATTGAGAGGTACGACTTTGATCGAGATCTTAGCTGGGCATTTTTCAATGACGGCATAGTCAATCGAATCACTAGGAATCGTTAAAAAGAGTTCTTTATTGGGTCTTATAAAATCGACATAACCACCATGATCAATCACTTTAGTTTGCCAAGCGGCTTGCGTTGTTTTAAGGATGTCTGGACTAAATTGTTGTGTCGCCTCGAGCCACACACTCGTTTGCATTATAAAAATCCCACTATTCCACAGATAGTTGCCTGAGTCGATATATTGCTTTGCGGTTGTTTGGTTTGGTTTTTCGGTGAATTGAACGACATCAAACGCCTGGTTTTCATTGGCAGGTCCCTGCTTTTGTATATAGCCATAACCCGTCTCCGGATGCGTTGGTGGCACACCTAGAGTAACGATTCCACCTGCCTGTGCTTGATGAATGGACTGTCTAATAGCTTCTAACCAAGCTTGCTCATTGGTCACGGTTTGATCACTGGGCATCATGACCATGATCGTTGTTGATGAATACGTTTCTTCAACAAATAAAGCCGCCATGGTCAGCGCTGGGGCCGTATTTTTACCAACTGGCTCAAGCAGAAAGTTAGCTTCAAGCTTTAATTCACGCAACTGCTCTACAGCTAAAAAACGATGCTCTTCAATCGTGACAATGACTGGTACATAACTTTTGATTTTGCTAGTCTTGTCATCTGCAATCTTCGTGGCACGCGATAAGGTTTGCTGAAATAAGCTTTCATTTCCAGCAAGGGCTAAAAATTGTTTCGGAAATCCATTTCTGGACAATGGCCAAAGCCTTGAGCCAGAACCACCACATAAAATCACAGGAACAATATTAATCATGAACTTCCAACGTATTTTTATTAATGAAGGAACAAGGCACAAAAACAAAAAGCATATAAAAATCTCTAATTATAAAAACGATAATATTAAACTAGATCTTCCTTTTACTAATTTTCTCATACCATTTATATCCCTAGAGAAGGTAAACCAGTCTCAAATCATGATGAAACACAATCGAACTAGAGGTTATTAACACAATAGTAAATTCTAAGCACTCTATGACTGATTCCTCTATTCAAATTAGACTGCCGGTATTTAAGTTCTTCATAAATCTTGGGGTGGGCGATTAAAAATACTGATCAATCCCCCTTGCTTTTTTAGTTTACAGAAATTTCCTTGTAATTTTTACATTAAATGTAAAAATTACAAGGATAATGCTAATAATTCCTAGCAAAATCGAATCCCAGCCCCTTTTTGCTATAGAAAATTCTTCTGCGGTTGTGATTCTAGGGCCTAGGCAAGTGGGTAAAACAACTGTTGCATTTAATCTTGCAAAAAAACTTGGTGCCAGCTATTTAGATCTTGAGTCAGAATTAGATCAATCAAAATTGTCACAGGCCACTTTTTACTTGGAAGACCATAAAGAGTACCAGATTTATTTCCGATTTTAAGAGGTGTCATTGACCAACGAAGACGAGATTGCAATCCAAATAGTCACTTCCTTCTATTGGGCTCAGCCTCACTCGATGTTCTCCAACAGTCAGGGGAAACTTTGGCTGGAAGAGTTCCCTATATGGAACTTGGGCCAATCAATATTTTCGAAATTCCACCCAAAGGCGTACAAGGGAAAACCTCAGTAGGCTCGATTATTTGGGTCATGATTTTATGGTCTCAAATCTACCAGACTAGAGCTGTATGCAATAAACTTTTGATTCAAAATTTTCCTATAGCAATAGGCCATAAGATTTTCATTTAATGCTGATAATTTCTCCCCAACTCCTATATGTTGGTCCAAAGCGTGGGTAAACATCCAACAGCCCCTCGGCTAGCAGGCAGAACTTGAGGGTACTACCCACTTCAATGGTCTCATAACTTTTGAATTGCTTTAACCAGCCCCCAAGTTGTGGCGAAGGATATGATCTGCTAGATGCCATCCGAATAGGTCTTTGGGGCTCCTTTTTATTAAAACTACTGACTTCAATGTTGGCCCATTTACCCGCTTCATCGCCTTCCGATCAAATCCAATAGTTAAGTCATCCGCTATTTCTTTGCAATCAAAAGCCATGCTTGTGTTGCAACACCCAACGTACAATTTATCAAAAGCTGGAGCCATCACTACACCGAGCACTGGATCCTCTTTAAAAATTAACGTAACGTTTACAGTAAATTCACCATTGCCCAATAGTAAGGGGGCTCCTCACCTTCTCACAAGACATCACCGCCCTCTTCACTCAATACTGGAATGCTTGGCCATAATTTTTTTAGGCCATCAACCAAAATAGCATTGGCTTGTAAAGCGGTCTATGTCAATGGGCTTTGATCAACCTTAATTTCAACGCCATGATCAACTTGTTCATATATATATGCATGATTGCTACAACTGCCATGTCTACCAAAGGAATAATAGAATCTATTATCTGCTGTGGATGCAATTGGAAAGGGGCTTGAATTGAGATTTTCATCTTTATAAGCATAAGCTACTTAGACACAGAGTAGCATTTTTGGTTGACAAAAAAACTTTGTTGGGCGTTCAGCAACTGGTTTATAAAAGAAGCTTTAGAGCTACTAAACCGAGTACGATTGCAATAGCGATGCGTAATGGTGCTTGCGGTAATCTGCTTGAGAAGGTCGCGCCAATCAATACCCCAGGAATAGATCCCATAAGCAGCCATCCAAGTAAGCCAAAATCAATGTTACCAATGAATAAATGCCCTAGTCCAGCAAACATTGCTAAGGGAATGGCGTGAACAATATCTGTTGCAACCAATCTAGCAGGTGTAAGTCTTAAGGGATAAAGGTAAGTTAACATTACTACACCAACTGCACCCGCCCCAATAGAAGTAAGGGTAACCAAAGTGCCTAGTATGACACCGGCTATAACGGTTAATATCGGCTGCCATTTTTTAAAGTGCTCAGCATCGCTGATTCGCAAATTTTTACCAAGTCCATGGAGATGTTTTTGAAAGAGCATACTCAATGCTGTAATCAATATCGCAATAGCCACAGCTGTTTTTAGAAAGCTCACATTTAAAGCAACAAAACCATTGTGCATCAATAAAATCATAATGATGGCGGCAGGCAAGCTACCTGACCACATACGGCATAATATCTGCCAGTCAATCAAGCCTTTGGCATGATGCATTTTACCTGCTGCCATCTTGGTAATTGCAGCAAACCAAAGATCGGTTCCAATGGCAGTCACTGGTGCAACCCCAAAAATAAAAAGAAGCAAGGGGGTCATTAAGGCGCCACCACCTACACCAGTTAAACCAACAATTACGCCAACTAAAAAACCAGCCAATATCAACAATTCAAGCTCCAAATCCACACTTAGGAATCAATAAAGAGTCATTTTAACGAATCTTTAATATTTGTCAAAAAAATACTTTACATACTTAAGGGTTTTAATGTTTAATATATAAATGAGAGATGTCAATCAACCCAAAAGCGTGGCTGGTAGAGATACTACTAGCATTGACCTTCGGATCAGGGCTATTCATTTGCGTCAATCAGGATCAACCTTAGCTCAAGTTAAAGCAGAAACTGGACTTAGTACACCTACCATCATTGCCCTTAATAAAATTTATGAGGCGGAAGGTATACAAGCCGTAAAATCAATGAGAGTTGGCCGCCCCTCAAAAACCAAAGCGGAGGCTAGCTCTCTCTATGCAAATCAATGGGGAGCAATCTGGGAGCAATTATTTAGTAGCAAATTAGATCATCTCTGGACGTTTGAGCATCTTGCTCAATGGCTTATCAAGGCAAATCACCGAGGGAATGCAAAACCTATTAATAACCGCACTGCCATGCGCCTATTTAAAGAATGGGGATGGCTACCTACTAATCCTCCCGCTATTGAAGATGACTTTTTAGAAGAAGCGGCATCAAGCAAATTTGTAGTGTTTAGTGGCGGAGAGCATGAAATACCACTACAAAATAAAAACCATCTAAAACATTGTTTGCTCTTTGCACAAGATCGCCGAGGAAAACTATCTTGGCGCTTTTACAAGCACCCGCTCATTGAAAAAGACTATATAGACTTTTGCCAAAAGATACTGGAAGCTAACCCAAAAGGTTATGCCTTGCGATTACAGTTTGCGGGATTGCAATACACCCCCACACTTTATGAATGGCTGGCAAAAAACTCTAAGTTGGTATTACTCAAGAGAGCCTCCAAAGGCAATGTTCCAAAAGCTGCTAATTTAGCAAGTCAAAAAAATATCAAATCTTCCGACAATAAACTATCCGCCTTGTCATATTCCTGCCCCTCACCAGATCAGCGAGAAACCACTACGTCAGTTGATTCAAAAATCTTAACTCACTTGCAACGCCTTGAAGCTGAGAGCATTCACATCATGCGTGAAGTAGTTGCCGAAGCCGATAAGCCGGTGATGCTGTACTCCATTGGAAAAGATAGTGCTGTGATGCTGCACTTAGCACTGAAAGCGTTTTATCCTGCACCGCCACCCTTTCCTTTATTACATGTCGATACTGGTTGGAAGTTTAAGGATATGTATGCTTTTCGGGAGCAGATGGTAAAAAACCATAGGTTTGATCTAATTACCCACATCAACCCAGATGGCTTGGCACAAGGGATCAATCCCTTTACCCATGGCTCACAAATTCATACCGACGTGATGAAGACTCAAGGCTTAAAACAAGCTTTAGATCAACATGGTTTTGATGTGGCATTTGGTGGTGCACGGCGTGATGAAGAAAAGTCTCGCGCCAAAGAGCGTATTTTTTCATTTCGCAATAGCCAACATCACTGGGATCCTAAGCAACAGCGCCCCGAGCTGTGGAATTTGTATAACACTAAGAAACATAAAAGTGAGGGCATTCGGGTTTTTCCGATTTCAAACTGGACCGAACTTGATATTTGGCAATACATTTATCTGGAAAATATTCCCATTGTTCACCTGTATTTTGCCCAAGAGCGTCCAGTGGTAGAACGTGATGGCACTCTGATTATGGTTGATGATGATCGTATGCCGCTCGCTCCTGGTGAAATTCCGATGATCAAACGAGTACGCTTTAGAACCTTAGGCTGCTATCCCTTAACGGGCGCAGTGGAATCCCAAGCATCTACCCTTCCCGAGATTATTCAAGAAATGTTACTCACTAAAACTTCTGAGCGCCAAGGTCGCGTGATTGATCATGATGGTGCCGCTTCGATGGAAAAGAAAAAACAAGAGGGATACTTCTAATGGCAAACCAAAGTCAATTCGCTGATTCGATTAATGACGATATCGAGGCTTATCTCAAAAACCATCAACATAAAACTTTATTGCGTTTCATTACGTGTGGCAGCGTCGATGATGGCAAAAGCACCCTTATTGGCCGTCTCCTTTATGAATCCAAAATGTTATTTGAGGATCAATTAGAAGCGCTTGAAGCGGATTCTAAAAAGATGGGGACTCAAGGACAAAATCTCGACTTTGCCCTTTTAGTGGATGGCTTAGCGGCCGAGCGCGAGCAAGGAATCACCATTGATGTGGCTTATCGATTTTTCTCAACAGACAAGCGCAAGTTTATTGTAGCCGATACACCAGGACATGAACAGTACACCCGCAATATGGTCACAGGTGCCTCGACAGCTGATTTAGCGATTGTTCTAGTCGACGCTCGACAAGGAGTCTTGACTCAAACTAAACGTCATACCTATCTCGTATCCCTCATGGGTATTAAACATATCGTGTTAGCTGTAAATAAAATGGATTTAGTCAATTACGATAAATCTACATATGAAGCAATTGTTAATAGCTATCAAGAGTTTGTAAAAGAGTTAAAAAAAAATCATCACGCGCGAGTTGAGCAATTAAAAATCACCTTCATCCCGATGTCTGCTTTATCGGGAGATAACATCACCATTCATAGCAATCTGATGAGTTGGTATCACGGGCCAACCCTGATAGGGCTTTTGGAGTCCATACCATTAGAACAAGATCAAGCCCTCAAGCGAGCATTTAGGATGCCTGTGCAATGGGTTAATCGTCCTAATCATGAATTTAGAGGGTTTGCTGGCACGGTTATCTCTGGAGAAATTAGCCTGGGCGATGCCATACGCATTCAACCCTCCGGCAAAGAAACTACCATTAAATCGATTGTGACCAAAGACGGCTTTCTTGAACGGGCCATTGCTGGGCAAGCAATCACCTTAACGCTTAATGAAGAAGTCGATATCTCACGGGGAGATGTTCTCAGTAAACCTCAGCAAACCGCTACGGTTGCAGATCAATTTGATGCACAAATCGTTTGGATGAGTGAAGAGCCTTTATATTCAGGCAGAAGCTATTTTATCAAATTGGCCACCCAAACAGTGAATGCCACCATTAGCAAAATTAAGCATCAGGTCAACATCAATAACCTAGAAAAGCTCGCAGCTGATAAATTGGATCTTAATGCAGTGGCCGTGTGCAATATTGCCACGGCTAAACCTCTGGTCTTTGATGCTTATCACGATAACCCTGCCCTAGGTGGCTTTATTCTTATTGATCGCCTCACGAACAATACCGTGGGAGCTGGCATGATACGCTTTGCCTTAAGGCGCTCGAGCAATATCCAAAACCAGTTCTTTGAGATCAATAAAGAGGCTAGAGCTGCTCTCAACCAACAAAAACCCATGTGCCTTTGGTTTACAGGGCTATCGGGCTCTGGCAAGTCAACAATTGCTAATGCCCTGGAAAAAGAACTCTACAAAATTGGTAAACGCACCTACATTTTGGATGGCGATAATGTTCGCCATGGCCTAAACCATGATCTTGGCTTTACTGAGACTGCTCGCATTGAGAATATTCGCCGAGTAGCCGAAGTGGCTAAGCTCATGGTGGATGCTGGTTTAATCGTACTGGTGACCTTCATCTCCCCATTCCAAAAGGATCGGGAAATGGCTAGAAGCAAGTTCCAAGTTGGAGAATTTATGCAAATCTTTGTGGACACCCCCCTAGAGGAGTGCGAAAAAAGAGATCCTAAAGGACTTTATAAGAAGGCAAGACAAGGATTAATTAAGAACTTTACGGGAATTGATTCAGTCTACGAAGTGCCACAAAACTCTGAAATTACTATCTCTCCCAACACGAAAACAAGCCAAATCATCGAACTAATCGAGAGTATCAAAAACTCCACTTCTTTTATCAGATGACTCACTTTGGATCAGGGGTGGATTTCCAGATAGTCTCTTAGCCTCAAATGACGAACTCAGTCTTTTTTGGAGAAGAAATTTTATTCGTACTTATTTAGAAAGAGATATTCCGGATTTTGGGTTTCGGATCTCAGCAGAAACTTTACGACGTTTCTGGGGCATGCTTTGCCACCACCAAGGGTGTCCAATTAATATTTCTCAATTAAGCCAAAGTTTAGGTATTGAGTCGAGAACAACTTCCCATTATCTCAACTTATTGGTAGATTTGATGCTTGTCCGAAAGCTACAGCCATGGCAATCCAACCATGGAAAACGACTTGCAAAGTCACCTAAGGTATACGTTCGTGATAGTGGCATTGTTCATGCTCTATTAAATATTCAGGATAAGGAGGCTCTCCTCTCCCATCCTGTGTTGGGTCAAAGTTGGGAATGCTTTGTCATTGAGAATATATTATCTAGCTCACCACCAGATATCATTCCCTACTTCTACCGATCAAGTGGCGGCGCTGAAATTGATCTGATTTTATATTTGCCAGGCGTAGAAATTTGGGCTATCGAAATCAAACGAAGCAGCCAACCAAAACTTGAACGAGGCTTTTATTCTGCTTGCGATGATATTCTTCCCCATAAAAAATATGTGATTTACCCTGGCAATGATGTATACCGTATCGCCCAAGATATTGAGGTAATGCCACTAAGAGAATGCATTGAACGATTAAACCAACTGGTTATTTAATTCGCTCCTACATGTTTATAGTATGCATCCTTTATTCCTTTTAAATCACCTATTAAAAGATCTTACGAGATCTGTTATAATATAATTTCTTAATAAGAGATCTTATAAAATCTATGATTTATAACTTGCTCACTCCTTCAGAAATCATGCTGGAAATTGGCAAAAATTTACGCCTGATCCGTGTAGGGCTGGGTATTCGTCAAGAAGATCTTTCCCGATTAAGTGGCGCAAGCCTACAAGCTATTAAAAACTTAGAGAATGGTGGAAATGTTGAATTCATTACCTTTATTAGGGTTGCCAAAGCTTTAGGGCTTGGCTCCTCTATTTGGGACGCCTGTCAACCACAAGCTCAAACTCTCGACGAGATTGAGCGCATAGAAGCTGCCCGGACACAACACTCTAGAGTAAGGATACGTTCATGAGTTCGAGGCTCCAAGTATGGTTAGATTTTGGGGGTAATACTCTGCCCACCTTGATTGGAGAATGTTTTTGGGTGGCTAGTGAGCGGCTTGTTGCTTTTGCTTGGGATAAAGACTTTGTCAGTTCCACCCTCAACTTATCCCCCATTCACCTTCCTTTTCAACTTTCAGTCATTAAAGCACCTCATACGCCTTTTGATGGGTTACATGGTTTGTTTGCTGACTCAATACCCGATGGGTTTGGTTTACGACTGATGAATCAAGGGCTCAGCCGCGCAGGACTATCTTTAGCTGAGATCAATCCTTTACATCGTTTGGCTTGGGTTGGACAACATGGCGTTGGAGCACTCAGTTATAAGCCGATCATCGATAGCACGGATCATCGCGCTTTAAACCAACTGCCTGAGATTGCTGAATTCGCCAAATTGACCGAAGCAGAAATCATTCAAGTTATTCCACCATCGGCAATCAAGGCTGGTGGTTCCGCTCTTGGAGCACGCCCCAAATTTTGGGCCTCATTAACAGAAGATGGTAAAAATATCATCTTAGGCGACACCTTTAAAAATCCTAGTGGTTTTATTCCGTCTTTACTGAAGTTCGCCCCTGCCTATGGCGATCAAAATGAACCCTTTTATGAGGCCGCTTGCTTATCTCTAGCACAAGTGCATGGTATTCATGCAGCAAGCGCATCCCTTTTATTACAAGATCAGGCAACCGCTCTTGCTGTCAAACGATTCGATCGCACAGCGTCCGGAGAGCGAGTCCATACACAAAGTGTGGCGGCATTACTCAATGATAACTTCCGAATACCTCATCTCGACTATATCGACCTTGTTCGACTTTCCGGAAGATTATCTGGTGAACCTCAGAGCGAAATGATTTTTCGCCAAGCTTGTTTTAATGTAGCTCTGTCGATCAGAGATGACCATAGTAAAAACTTTGCATTTTGTATGGATCAACAAGGTTCTTGGAAATTATCCCCTGCCTTTGATTTATGCCCGTGCGATGGTCCTAATGGCTGGCACACAATGACCATTTCTGGTGAAGGGCAAAATATCACCCGAGATCATTTATTGAAATTTGCTCAGAGTATTCATTTATCTCCGATTGTTGCTCTTGATGCCATTGAAAATGCCTTATCTGCTGCTAGCCAGTTTGAAGCCAAATCTGTCGCTTTGGGAGCAAGTAAAAGTGGTGCTAAGAAGTGGGCTAAAAAATTAAACGCCATCAGTAAAGAACTTTTGCACTAATATCCTTTAACGAAGATATCAAATTGGTATGTACTTGATGACCTATACTTCAAGTCCAAGTATGCCTTGTCCTCCAAGAAAATTTGTCAAAAGTTTGTCATGTTAAAACTTCATTTGTTACTACGGTTATTACCGCAGTGGTTACTTTTGGCTCTATTCAAGGACTCCTTAATAGAATAAGCCTTATAAAACATTCTTTAATACAAATTCAATCTTTTGATACCTACGACTCATTCATCATAAGGATACGTTTATATTTGCATCGATAAACTTTAAGTATTATAATAAACTTAGTTTAATCAATCTAGTTTAATTTATGTAGTTTTTTTGGAGTGATCATGAAGACTTTTAATATCCATGAAGCAAAGACGCACTTATCTCGACTCATCGAGCTAGCTATGCTCGGTGAAGATTTTATTATTGCTAAAGCTGGCAAACCCCTCGTTAAAGTGAGTCGCATCTCTCAAGACGCATCTCTTCATAAAAATCGAATAGGTCTACTTGAGGGGCAATCTATTGTTCCGGATGATTTTGATGTCTTGGGCGCCTCTGAAATTGCATCATTATTTGGGTTGAAATAATCGATGTCAGAGAACTCTTATCTTCTTGATACTCACTTATTACTTTGGATTGCATTTGACTCCAAACAAATCCCTAAAAAAACGACGCTCCTACTGAATGACTGGTCAAATCATTTTTATTACAGTCCTGCCAATTTATGGGAAATCGGTATTAAAAACCACTTAGGAAAGAAGGATTTTCAAATTGATCTCGAGTTATTGCAGGGTGTTTTGTTAGACCATGAATATCGTTTGCTCACAATCTCAGGAGAGCATGCCATCGTTGCTAACAATCTTCCCAATATTCACAAAGACCCCTTTGATCGAATGCTTGTTGCCCAAGCTTATTGCGAAAAATTAACTCTTTTAACATCCGATAAGACTTTGGCCATCTATAAAAAGAATGGCGGTTTTCCTATACAGATTGTTTAAAATATCGAATTCGCCAACAGATGCGCCTTAATTTCCGGCCACAATCGACATGACGGCCATCCGGACAGCAATACCAAATGTGACTTGTTTGAGGATCACGGATTGCGGCCCATCGGCCACTTCGCTAGCAATTTCAATGCCACGGTTCATGGGTCCAGGGTGCATGACAATGGCCTTCTTATCAGCGAAGGCTAATCTTTCAGGTGTGAGTCCCCACTCTCTATAAAATGCTTCTCCTTCTGGAATTTGACCTTCTTCCATCCGCTCTTTTTGGATCCTGAGAGTCATAACAACGTCAGCCCCCTCAATGCCTTTGACGATGTTATGAAATACTCTTACGCCCTGTAAATCGAGATTACTGGGCAACAGACTCTCAGGACCAATAACGCGAATGTCTTTACAACCCAAGGTACATAGGCCATAGATATTCGATTTGGCCACCCGGCTATGGATCACATCACCAATAATGGCGACTTTGAGTTTGGAAAAATCCTGCTTAAAGTGCCGCATCGTAAACAGATCTAAGAGCCCCTGAGTGGGGTGCTGATTGGTCCCATCTCCGGCATTAATGACGTGAACATGTGTCGGTAAGTGCTTTGCAATTTCAATGGGCGCACCAGTGGTTTTGTGCCTCACCACAAAGATATCGGCTTGCATGGCCACTAAGTTATCAATCGTATCGAGTAAGCTTTCACCCTTTGATGTTGATGAGGTTTGTATATCGAGGTTAATCACATCAGCAGAAAGTCGCTTGGCGGCAATTTCAAACGTAGTTCTGGTTCTGGTCGAATTTTCGAAAAAGAGGTTAAAAACGCTTTTACCTCTTAGCAGAGGTACTTTTTTGACTTCACGGTCGGGGTTAGTGACACTAACAAACTGTTGTGCGGTGTCCAAAATCTGGAGCAAAGTATCTTGAGGTAAACCTTCTAAAGTGAGTAAATGCCGTAATTGTTGCTGGGAGTTGAGTTGCAGATTACCGGCAGATGATGGCATTGAACAGGATGACCTTTGGTTAATATATTTGTTATCTCAATTTTGTATCCATATTTTACGATGTATTCCGCGAAAAGCTTCGTATTTGTAATGATTTGTTCGACTTTTATGGCTTCTTGTTTTCTGTATTGAAATCAAACCGACCATCGGGGAGCTGTTCTAATACCAAAATCTGATTTGGCGCGAGCTCAACCTTAGCTCCTCTAAAAGAGGCCTCAACCGGTAACTCACGTCGATAACGATCGGCTAAAACAGCTAACTCCACCTTAGCTGGACGACCATAGTCAAAAATTTCGTTGAGTGCAGCACGTACCGTTCTACCGGTATCCAACACATCATCAATCAGAATAATATGTGCCCCATCCACATCAAAGGGTAGGCTTGTAGATAAACCCTCTTCTGTTTTTAATGCTTTAGTACCTTTTTCAGCGTAATCATCTCTGTGAAAGCTGACATTAATCACTCCATAAGTCTCTAATTGAAGATCTTTAGCAATACGTTTGGCAATCCAAGCGCCCCCACTCGCTAAACCAACGACCTGAAGACTCGGCTTGCGCACTTTAGCTGCCTTGACCTGCTCTAGAAGGTTCAGGTACAACTTCTCAGCATCAGGGAGTGAAGAAGGAATTTCATCTGGAAGATTGGCGGTCATCTTTATATTATCTATCAAGATGAAAAAGTCATCTACATTTGACATCCTTCCCGCCCTAAATGACTACCTTGTAAATTAGTATTTGTGATACTAATTTACAAGGTAAATATTCAATCTATGATTTATTTCTAAAAGCTTGGTGATGATGTAAATGTTTTTTTGAATCTCTATTTGAATCGAGTGAACGATTTTTAGATCTATTTGCTCATGATTTGCAAGCTCCTCTAAACCAGAAAACTTTTCAAGTAATTTTTTACCCATCTTAGAGAATTCCTGAAAGACAACTTTTTGAGCTAAACCGCTCTGTATTGCAAACTCCCTAATATCCTCGATAGTAATATCCTCAACCCTAAATGCATCTCCTATCGCCATAGAAAATGTATGACTGAGGGTTGAATCACCTAAGGCTGGGATACATACTAGGTCATAAGCTGGAGCCATACTGATACCTTTTTCATTCATGAAAAAAGAAATATTCTTGCCATGGGCATCACTATTACCAATGTAGATTTGATAAATTGCCCAACGTAACAATTGCAAACGATCTTTTATCGGCTGTATTGCGTTCTTCATTAAATCAAATAAATCACAATAATTCACCCCATCACGAATATCCTTTACATCCCTCGAATGGCCATAAGGTCTCTCATATTTCATGCTAGACGAACGTCCTAAGGCTTGACAAGCATCGATGATATGTAATCTTTTGACTCTTGTTGTTAATTCTTTGCGATCAAATCTTTTGACAAGGAGTACAGGACTGGGTATCCGAACTAACTCCACTGTTGCAACAGGAATATCTATGAGTTTGGCTAAACTCATGCAAATAAACTCGTTCTCCGGTAGGCTCTTTAGGGTTTTACGCTCAGGTGTTGGTTTGACAATCCATGTTGATGCAAGTTCTGGGCCATCGACCAAATACCATTGGTCATTCTTTTTATAGATGGCAATCTTATCCTGAAATCCAGCAATCGATAATCGTACTTTTCCATCCCAGACTGTAAAAGGTATCTCTTGTCTTTGTACAATTCTATTCTCAAGTTCTGCGGGTGTAATTAGACGTAACTGAAGCTCTGAAGCTGGCACTTGTATAGGGTCAGTACCAATTCGAAGAGCTCCAGACGTCTCAGCACCTAAAACTAACATTAAGCCCATCAAATTCGATTTAGATATCTGATGAAATATAGATACTTGATCGAGTGCACTCCCCTCTGGTAATAAATTTTCGAAAAATTGCCTCACAATGGCACTATGTTTTTCTCTAGATTCATGCTCTGGGGCTAAAAGGGGGATGAGAGGACATATGGGATATGCCCCTTCTTGATGTGTCCACTCTTGATGATATTCAAACGCAAATAAATTATTGCCGGAGTCGTGTGAAAGCAAGCCTATTGGTTCCAGATCTAAATAAATAGTAAAACTAAGCATCTACGTCCTCACTGATTAAATGGAGATGCACAAGATACTTTTGAACTTGTTTCACTTGCCCTGTTGGGATTGGTAATAGTGTGATGCCAAGCTGACGACAAACCATCAGGACGATCATCAATCCAACAGGTTTTCTAGCCGTCTCAAGATCGGACAAAGTTTGTTTCGCAATACCCAATGCCTGAGCAGTATCAACTAAGGTTAAACCTGCAAGCTTTCGCTCTTGGCGTATTTTTTCACCTATTTCTTTGGATAATTGTTGTATTTCTTGATCGATAAGGCGATGTTTTATAATCATAAATCCTATTATATTAGGACTAAATTAACTTATCAAGGGATTTTTCTTATAAATCCTATTATTTTAGGATATATATCAGTGAACATCTATCAAAGAGTTTTATCCTATTTAAATAGGATTTTTTCTAATGTAAACTTTTAGTACTACGTACCACGATATTGAAGTCATAATCATCATTGATGCCTTAAGGACTTTCTGAAAAATACTGCTCCAAAATCATCACTGCAGACTGACTATCAATGTCACCCTCTTTATTCTCTACCGTTGCAGATGTATATCTTTCATCAACCCATATGACAGGAAGACTGAGGCGCCCATGCAATTGATTACCAAATCGTTTTGCTCGGTTCGTCATATCATGTTCAGCGCCATCAGGATGGGTTGGTAGTCCTACAACCAAGTGGGTGACTTCCCACTCTTTGACGAGTTGTTGTATACCCTTAAAAGTCTCATCAAGACTCTTGTTCTGGATGGTCTTTAACGACTGCGCTTGGCGAATCACTGAGTTGCCTACGGCAACTCCAATAAGTTTCGTTCCAAAGTCAAAAGCTAAGATGGTTTGTATCTGCATTGATAAAAAAGTAAGGTAAGGCGAGGTAAGTTCAAGCGTGACCTACATCACCACTTAAATGACTAGGGTCAATGCCCATCAAATGCATGACTTTTTGATACCTGTCTGCATAAGGTGTATCAAACACAATATTTTTGATTTTATCGATATGGGTGGATACGTTTAACCAACCGTTTCTAGAAATCTCATCCTCGAGCTGCCCAGCACTCCATCCTGCATAACCTAAAGTCATGAGAAATTGATCGGGCCCATGCCCGGAAGAAACTGCCTCCAGCACATCTTTCGAGGTGGTCATTGCTAAGCCCCCTGGCACCGTTAAGGAAGAACTATAGCGAATATCGTCAGCTTGGGGATGTAACACAAATCCTCGCTCAGTTTGAACAGGTCCACCAAGATAAACGGGTTGCGTTTCTAAAGGAGCGATTTCAAGCTTGAGTTCAATACGGTCAAATAAATCTTTTAAACCTAAATTCGTTGGACGATTCACCACTAATCCCATGGCGCCTTGGCTATTGTGCTCACAAATATAAACAACCGTTCCGGCAAATTGGTCATCCAACATGCCCGGCATGGCAATCAATAATTGATTCGCTAAGTGAGATACATCTTCTGTAAAAAAGTCCATTTGTTGATTCTATCTCTAAAACCACCATTTCTGAAATATGGTTTTTTAAATTTGTCATAATTTCGAATATAACTAACCACTATTTCCATCGAATAGATTTGACAAAACGTACGTTTTCACGTACGCTATTGCAAAGGAGTTAAATCATGGCAACATTAACAGCAAGTCAGGCTAGAGCTGGACTTTATCGTCTAATTGATCAAGCGGCAGAAACACATCAGCCAATTATTATCTCTGGGAAGCGCTCCAACGCAGTTTTAATTTCTGAAGAGGATTGGAGTGCGATTCAGGAAACACTGTATCTCTTGGCCATTCCTGGAATGCGTGAATCCATCAAAAATGCAATGGCAGAGCCATTAGCGAATAGCAAGAAAGCACTGAAGTGGTAGGTTGGGAATTGGTTTATTCAAAATATGCCGCTAAAGATGCAAAAAAACTTTCTGCTGCCGGCTTAAGAGACAAAGCTCAAGCATTATTAGATATCTTAACAATAGACCCACTTCAAAATCTGCCTCCATTTGAAAAACTAGTAGGTGACTTAAAGGGGGCTTACTCGAGCAGAATTAATATTCAACACCGCCTTGTCTATGAAATCTTTCGAAAAGAAAAAACCGTGCGCGTTTTAAGAATGTGGACACACTATGAATAAGTTTTTTAGCGCCTTATTTGATACTCTATAACTTTAGGGTTATTTTTCGTAGCACAATATAAGGTCTATTTTTTTCGGGAATCCCTATGAAACTTGGTTTGGTTTGGCTACGTCGTGATTTACGTCTGTTTGATTCTCTGGCGATCTATAAAGCACTACAAGAGTGTGATCAGGTATTTCTGTGTTTCGTCTTCGACACAACTATTCTGAGCCCTTTACTCGATAAAGGTTTTACCAAAGATCGTCGTGTCGATTTTATTTGGCAATCTGTTCAGGAACTGCATACTGAGCTTTTGAAGATGAATCCCCGGGCAGGTATGATTCGTTTAAATGGCGACCCTCAAATACTCATCCCAGAACTGGCAAAGTTCTTACAAGTGAGTACGGTATATACAAATCACGACTATGAGCCAGATGCTCAGGTAAGAGACCATACTGTCGCAGCCGTTTTACAAAAATTAGGCATTGCGTTTTCATCATTCAAAGATCAAGTCATCTTTGAAAAACATGAAGTGCTCTCCAAAGAAGGCAATGTTTACTCAGTTTTCACTCCTTATAAAAATGCTTGGCTCAAAAAGCTCAGCGAAGCGGATCTTGCTCCTTTCCCCTGTTTATTAAATGAAAAAGAATTTAAGCAATTAGCAGCCGTTCCTGCTCCTTACTCAGCAGAAATTTCTCTAGAAAAAATGGGCTTTAGTCCTTCTGGGATAGAGTCTTTTATTCAACCAGGCATGTCAGGAGCCTCTGCATCATTTGAGAACTTCGTAGAACGTATGCATCAATATCATGTGAGTCGAGACTTCCCCTCTATTAAAGGGCCTAGTTATCTTTCTACCCATCTACGCTTTGGGACCATCTCGATTCGAGCTTTAGTCAGAGATGTACACCATCAGATGCTCGCAGGAAGCATGGGGGCAAGTATCTGGTTGTCTGAGCTAATTTGGCGAGAATTTTATTTCATGATTCTTGCCAATCACCCGCGTCTTGCCAAAGGCGCCTCCTTTAAACCTGACTACGACAAAATCCAGTGGGATGATGACGCATCAGCCCATAAGAAATTCTTAGCATGGTGCCAAGGCAAAACAGGCTACCCACTCGTCGATGCAGCAATGCGCCAACTCAACACGACGGGCTATATGCATAATCGCCTGCGGATGGTCGCAGCGTGTTTTCTCATTAAAGATTTAGGCATTGACTGGCGTAAGGGTGAAGCTTACTTTGCAGACCAACTCAATGATTTTGATTTTTCAGCAAATAATGGTGGCTGGCAATGGGCGGCATCAAGCGGTTGTGATGCTCAACCGTATTTTAGGATTTTTAACCCCATCACACAATCGCAAAAATTTGATGCGGAAGGTAAATTTATCCGGCGCTATTGTCCAGAGTTATCCGCTCTATCGAATAAATCGATTCATGCTCCATGGTTAGCTGGTGCTATTGAACTTGAAGCGGCCAATATTCGCCTTGGAACTCACTATCCATTGCCAGTTATCGATCATGCGCAGGCTAGATTGGCTACTTTACTGCGTTACAGTGTTGTGAAATCCTCTTCTGACAAATAAGCTTGATAAAATTGGAGTGGCAGAATTAGCATCTTCCGAATCGTCTGACAATCTCTTCAGAACCTGGAAGTCGTTTTACGTTTAAGATAAGTCATGGATCATATTTACGCAATTGGTGATATACAAGGTTGTTCAGCTCAACTGGATACTCTCGTTAAAGAACTGCCCAAAGGATCGAAAATTATTTGTGTAGGCGACCTCGTCAATCGCGGTCCCGACTCCCTTGGAACACTGCGAAGACTCAAATCCTGGCAAGAAAGTGGCGATTGCGAGTGTATTTTAGGTAATCATGACCTACATCTCTTGGCGCGTGATGCCAATATCCGTGGTACAAAATCTCTTGATACTCTTGATGATATTTTGCAAGCACCTGATCGTCGCGAGCTAATTGATTGGCTTCGCAAACGACCAGTCGCCTTATTTAACGGCGCTAGTTTATTTGTTCACGCAGGCGTACTTCCTGCGTGGAACATCCATCAAACAATGGAGCTCGCTGATGAAGTGC